>DAOUFG010000159.1:0-14851 GCA_034430115.1 Thermoflexales bacterium
TCCAACGCCGGGCTGCCCAGCAACTCCGCGCCCGCCTCAAAAAGCAGCGTGACGTGGCTCTTCAAATGAACCGTGCCCGAGAGGTACACCCCGGCGGGGAACCGCACGGTGCCGCCGCCGGCCGCGGCGCAGTCTTGGATCGCCCGGTTGATTGCGGCGGTGTCTAACGTGACGCCGTCGCCATGCGCGCCCAGGTCTTTCACGTTCCAGAGATTGCCATGCGAACTCATGCTGTTTTCCCTCCTCACGTTGGTTTCATGTGCAAATAGCGCCAGCCGATGAAGCGCAGCAGCAACGGATCGTTCTTCACCATCACTTTCGTGACGCGCCGTGCCGCCGGCCTCCGCGTTTTGATGGATAAACCAGATTGTAGGCTGCTTTGATGGAGAGACGAGAGGACAAACACCACTGCGCAGGCGTGAAGCCTGCGCCTACCAGACCGATTCAGCCACTTGTCCAACACACCGTGGCGTTGATGCGCCATGGCAGGCAGGCGTTTCACACTCGCGCCCGTGTGCAGGCTTGTTGTAAGCCGTCCCTCGATTTTTTGCAAAAGTCGGGGGCTCGATTGACGGAGAATAGGGAAGCACCATACATATAAGAAACTGTTTCAAATGGCCCTTTTGCCTCATGCCATGTGGGAGTCGTGACAGCCTAACCCGCGCAGCGGGTTTTGTTTTCCTACCCAGCCGTCGGCTTCGAGCCGATGGTGTCTCTTTGCCCACGATGCCACGCAGATGCTTCTCGGTTCAGATTCCTTACGCGTTATTTCATCCCGTGTGTATTTTCGTCATCCGGCGCACTCGGAATGACCCCGCCATCGGAGAGAAGACCACCCTTTCAAAACACTCTCTAATACCTTTGTGTTAGAAAGACATTATTCGCTGCTAGACAACGCCGGCGTATCGTGCGCCTTGACAGCGCAATATCTTTGTGTATTCTTGACGAATCTCCTGATGAGTGCGTTATTGACGCCGCCCCCGCGAAGTGATATTAAACATCCCATCCGAAACACGCATTTCCACGGAGGGATTTCATGTCAGAGCATCAGGCCGGGATCACCGCATTGGTCACGGCATACGCGCGCGCCTATCACGCCACACACGATTCGCCGGTCGTCTTCGACGACGCGCTGGCCGACCAGATGTACACCCCCGAAGAACACGCCCAGTTCAACCAGAACCTGGCGGGCATGCTCAGCCTGGTCGCCCCCGACCTGGCGGCCACGCACCCCGACCCAGCCACCGCACTGGCATGGTCGATGCAGCTCATGAACGAACCGGTCACGCTCAGCCGCTCACGCTATACCGAAGATTGCCTGGAGCAAGCCGCCCGGCTGGGGGCACGCCAATACGTCATCGTGGGCGCGGGATTTGACACGTTCGCCTTCCGCCGGCCGGATTTGCTTGCGGCGTTGCAGGTATTTGAGTTGGATCACCCTGTGACGCAGGCGATGAAGCGCCAACGCATCGCCCTGGCAGGCTGGCACATTCCGCCGCAGTTGCACTTTGTGGCGACGGACTTTACCCAAGAGGACTTGCCCGCCGCGCTGCGCCGCTCGCCCTACGACCCAGAGCAGGTGAGCTTCTTTAGCTGGCTAGGCGTTTCTTTCTACTTGCCGCACGAAGCGGTGTTTGCCACCCTGCGCGCCATCGCCGGCGTTTCGCCCAAAGGGGGCACCATCATCTTCGACTACATGGATACCGCCGCGTTCGACCCGGCCAGGGCCGACCGGCGCGTGCAACTGATGCAGGGAATCGCCCGCCAGGTGGGTGAGCCGATGAAGGCCGGCTTCGACCCGCAGTCGCTGGGTGGGGAACTGAGCAAGCTCGGGCTCACGCTTGTGGAGAACCTTGGCCCGGCCGAGATCGAGGCGCGTTACTTCCAGGGCCGGGCCGACCGATTGCACGCCTTCCCGCACGTGCACTTTGCGAAGGTAGTGGTGGCGTAAAGGCTTAGCAGCACACCGACGGCGTAGTAAATGGCTAACCTTCGCATGTAGGGCGACTCGTTAAATCGCCTGGCCATCAAATATGAGATGATAGTATGTGAGGTGACCGATGCAGGAATCCATCAATTATGAGCAGGCGGTAGCGCGCATCTTGCGAGAACTGCCACCTGAGCGCAAAGCACAAGTATTTGACTTTGCCATGTTCATGAAATTGCAAAGTCAGGGCTTGTTATTCTTGGGTGAGCCGCTGACTGAAGAGCGCGCCATGATGCTGGCTTCCATTCAATCACTCGCTAAGTATTGGGATACCCCGGAGGAAGATGAGGCATGGGCCTATTTGCAAAAGGCGACGTCCCAATCACGATCGTGACCACATAGACGCAAAGGGGAAGCATCCAGAAACCCGATTTCTCGCAGAAATCGGGTTTCTTTGTCGCCCTTTTCAGAGCACGTCATACCGAATGTAGTGGAACATCTGGACATGATTCACACCAGGGGATGTGAGCGGCAAAGACGCCGAGGAGCACCGTCATGTCATATCCGCGTTTATCCGCGTCCATCGGCGGCGAATGAATCCTGCTGTACACTCCCCCTTAAACAACCCAAACACGCCAGGAGGCGCTGAATATGAAAGGCTACGAGCAGTTCTTCAAAGGCATCGGTGATATCTTTCAACAGATCGAAACGACCCAGGGGCCGAACATCGAACAGGCCGCGGAGCTGATCGCCGAAGCCGTCGTCCACGACGGCGTGGTGCATCTCTTCGGCACCGGCCATTCCAACGTCATCGCGGAAGAGGTGTTCGGGCGGGCCAACACGCTCGCGCCGGTGAACCAGGTGATGGACCTCTCGCTGGCCGGCTCGGTGAACACGGTGCAGAGCTTCTACACCGAGCGCGTGGAGGGCCTGGGCCAATTGATCTTTGAGCACGTGCGCGCCCAGCCGCAGGACGTGTTCCTGGTGATCTCCAATTCCGGGCGCAACGCCGTGCCGATCGACTTCGCCCGCTCGGTCAAGGAGCACGGCCACAAGGTGATCGTGGAGACGTGCGTGGCGTTCAGCCTCAGCCAGCCCTCGCGGCATTCCTCCGGCAAACGATTGTTGGACTACGCCGACGTGATCCTGGACAACAAGACGCCCTTTGCCGACCGCGTAGTGACGGTGGAAGGCATGAAGCCCGGCCTGGGGTCCGCCTCGGGCCTGGCAGGGGCGCTCCTGGTTCACGCGACGCTGGTGGAAGCGGCCATCAAGATCAAAGAACGCGGCGTGGAGCCGCCGGTGTTCATGCACGGCAACCTGGATGGCGGGATGGAATACAACCAGTACCTGCTCGACAAGTACTGGTTGCGCATCCGCAACTGGTAGCGGTCTTTTAACACAAAGCAACAAAGACACGAAGGATTCTTATATGTATTCCTTTGTGTGCTGCGTTTCTTTGTTGCTTAGTGCAAAGAATATCTATGGCTGAGGCAGTACCGTGCCGATGACGGCCGCCTCGGGCCCGAGCGCGCCTTTGCAAATTTCCACCGGCCTGGCCGTGCCCGTCTCCAGCAGAGACAGGTTGGCCATGTAATCGCCGATCAGCGCGGCGTAGCGTTCGCGCACGGCGCGCAACAGCGGCTCGCCGGCCTCGGCGGTGCCGCCGGTGAGCAAAATGCGGTGCGGGAAGAAGACCGGGCTGAGCAGCGCCAGCAGGTGGCCCACGTATCCGCCGATCTCGGCCATCACCAGCCCGGCGCGCGGGTCGCCTTCGCGCGCGGCGGTGATCACCTCACGCGGTGTGGGCAGGTCTGCGCCATAGTATCGCTCCGCCAGGCGCACGATATTGGCCGTGCCGCACAGCGCTTCCGCCGAACCGCGCACGTGCGCGTTGCAGGCAACCTCGGAGGTTGGGTCCAGGATGATTCGCGCGGCATCGGCGGGCACGCCGGCCCAGGTCTCGATCAGCCGCCCCTGGTGCAGGCAGGCGATTGCCAACCCCGTCCCCAACGCCAGGCAGAGCAGGCGCTGTGCGCCGCGCCCCGCACCCAGGTGATATTCGGCCAGCGTGTAAGCGTTCACGTCGTTCATCACCTGAACGGGATAGCCAAAGCGATTCTCAAAGGCGGCTTTGATGTCCAGGTGGTTCAGTGCCGGTGCGTTGACCGATAGAAATGCGCCGCTGTGATCGGCGTTAATCAGGCTGCATAGCGCGACGCCGATGCGTTGCAGGCGTTCGCCGCGCGCATACTGCTCGACGACTGCGTTGGCCCTCACCAGGAAGGGGGTGGGATCATCCGCGCGTAAATCCGTGGGGATTTGTTCGAGCTCGAGGATGCGCGTAGATGTGCCGATGCAAACGAGCCCAATCTTCGTATTGGTCGCGCCGATATCGATCCCGATTGCAAGTGTTTCACTCACGGGCCATTCGCCTCCTCAGGAGATCACGGACGCCACATCATCATTCTATGCTCGTTTCAGACGCGCCGCATGGGTGGTGGATGCAGAACACCCGGCGGACTCAACTTCGCAATGTTTTCCGCTATGGTAGAATGAGTAGCCATACAGATCGGTTCCCATGCGGGTGTAGCTGAGTGGTACAGCGTCTGCTTCCCAAGCAGAAGACCGCGGGTTCGAATCCCGTCGCCCGCTTTCCCGGGCCCACATGTGAGCCCGGCCTCGGCGAATGAAGAACGATTTCGAGTGTGAAGCTTTTCTCTTTGGCATCTCTCAAGATGGCCCCGGCCTTCAGGTGGGCCGGGTGAAGGGGGCGCTTCACGCAGGCCCCACGATTCCCCTTTCTTGCATATGCTGTGCCTTATCGCACATGTCCCCTCATGGATACACGATTACACCACGCTGATTTCAGCGCGTCGCTTGCTGGTCACGACGAACACCGCACCACCCCCTGGATGCTTCGGTTGATCGGCGCCACGCTCCTCGCCAACCTGGTTGTTGAGGTTGTGGACAACATCCTGGTGGGATGGGGCCCCTACGACGAGCGGCTGTGGATTTCGCTCCTGCTCTCGCTGCCGACCATCGGCCTGTTGTGTCTGACGGGGCTGTTTTTGTTCAAACGCAGCTTCATCTATTCCGACCAGGTGCTGAAGGGCATGCTGGCGATTGCGATGTTTGTGAGCATGTTACAAATGGTCGGCCACCCCATCATTCCCTATATCGTAGCCCCTCGCCCCGACATGACCCTGTCCGATGCGTTCCTGAATGGAAGCCTGGGCGGGTTTGCCGGCTCACACGCGCGCCTGCAAACCGGCGTCGTGTTCATGATGATCCCGGCCGTGTTGGGGGCGTGGATCAGTGGCAAACATCACGCCTGGCGCTGGGCACTGCTCGGGGTCGTGCTGAGCGCGTTCGCCATTTTGCTTTTGAATCACCGTGACCTTTCCGGCCCCGAACTTGTCCCCTTCGTTGCCGAGGATATTGCACTGGTGTTGCTAACGTTGTTCGTGGGCTCGCTGGCGGAACTGGACCGCGCCGAGCAGGCGCGTTTACAGCAGGCCAATCTATTGCTGGCGGAGCAGGCCCAGATGCGCGAGCAACTGGCCGCCTCGCGCGAGCGTCTGCGCATGGCGCGCGAGTTGCACGACACCGTCGCGCATTCGCTGGCCGGGCTCGTCTTTCAACTCGATGCCCTGGGCACCCTGATCGGCGATGCGCCCGAATGTGCCCAGCAGGCGCTTGCTTCCGCCAAGGAGACCGCTCGACAGGGGTTGCGAGACGCCCGCATGGCCGTGACCGACCTGCGCAAAGACAGCGCGGAAGACACGGAACTGGCCCGGGCCTTACAGCGGCATGTGGACGCGCTCAGAACCCAGGACAATCCGCCGATCACTTTCGAGCAAGTCAATTGCGGCGCAGCGGATATGGGCACGCTCAACAAGGTCTATTCCGATGCGCTCTTCCGAATTGCGCAAGAAGCCATTTACAATGCAACCCGCCATGCACATGCCAGGCGGATTTGGGTCAAACTCATCAAAGCCTACACGCCTAACTCGCCGCAGGCCAGCCTGACGCTGAGCGTGGAGGACGATGGGGTCGGCTTTGACCTCTCGACCATGCAGGTGGGTCATTATGGGTTGCGCGGCATCCGCGAGCGCGCGGAGTTGATCGGGGCACGCGTGCAAATGGATAGCAACGCAGGTAAAGGAACGATCATCTCTGTAGTACTGCCACTTAAAACATGACAGACAAAATTCGAGTATTGATTGCAGACGATCAAGACGTGATTCGCGAAGGGTTGCGGACCGTCTTGAACCATTTACTGGACATTGAAGTTGTGGGTGTAGCGCGCGACGGCGCTGAAGCCGTATGCGCCGCCGAGGCGTTACACCCCGATATTGTGCTGATGGACCTTAAGATGCCGGTGTTGAACGGGATCGAAGCCACACGCCAGATCACGAAGAAGTTACCCGCCACGCAGGTGATCATCCTGACGACTTACGACACAGATGATTGGGTGTTTGAGGGGCTGCGCGCGGGGGCGCAGGGGTATCTGCTCAAAGAATCCGGCTCGGAGGCCGTGATTGCCTCAATCCGTGCCGTGCGGCGCGGTGAATCTCAGATCGACCCGGCTGTTGCGCGCAAGGTGCTGGACGAGTTCCGGCGTCTCTCGCCCCAGAAGGCTGAACAATCCGCGGAGGAAGATTTGCCCATCGAGCCTTTGACGGAACGTGAAAGCGAGATATTGGAGCTAATCGCGCAGGGACTGAGCAATAAAGAGATTGCGGGCAAACTCGTCTTGAATGAAGGAACCATCCGCAACCACAGCAGCAAGATCCTCTTGAAGCTGCACGCCTATGATCGGACGCAAGCCGTGATCAAAGCCGTCAGGCAAGGCATCGTGAAGCTGTAAGCCTCTCGCACGGCCCGGCCTGCGTTGCACACGCCTCATCACCCCGGTGAGGCGCGTCGCTGCACAATAGCCCTTTAAGATACTGCGCCACGCTTAACGCTAACTAAGCAATCTATGAGGCGCAGATGAAAAACGCCCTCGTGAACACTTATCGTGACAAGAATCATTCGCAGGTCGTGACACCAGTGTATTCACAACCGCAAGCGCGCTCCTTACCATAGAGGCAGTTGGCTCGTTCAACTCTGTAATGAATGAAAAGAGAGAGCCGATAGGAGTTTGTCTATGAATAGGAAGTCTTTTAGGAACCTGATACCGCTTACTGCGATCGTGACGAGCACCCTGCTAGGGTTTGGTTTGACTGGGACAGCCAACGCTGCTTCCACAGCGCCCAATACGACGGAGGCTGCTGCGAGCGTCGCCCCCGTGACGGTGACGATGCAGGAACTTGATAAACGCGTCGCGACGGTTCCCGCGCTGGCGTCATTGAAAAACGGCGACACGGTCATCATCAACGACGATGGCTCGGTCACCGGCGCTGTCTGGCAGGGCACTTACATCTATCATCCTGCCGGGAGCGTCGTGCCGATGACGGCCATGTACGCGCGCTGGAAGGACGGCCTGGTGGCGCTCACCCCAACGCCGGCTTCTGGCGATGAAACGTCCGCACCCGGCACGTTGGATGCCAACTGGGTGACGACTGACGTTTTTAGCGGCACAGTCACCGGTGATCGCCAGACACAGGCGACGCTGGTGACCGACCCGACGGACAACACCGTGTTGCGCATCCCCGATAATGCGTGGCTCTTCCGCAGCACCAGCGACGGCCAATACGTGGCGCTGGTCGATACGTTTACGTTCGTGTCGGGCAGCACACCGCTGTATCCGAACCCGGACGAAGATAACGCATTAGTGGAAGCCGGGACGCAACCCGTGCCGGTCTCTGCTGGTTACTGGCAACCCCAATAGCACAGGCAGTTCCCCCACTGCCATGTGAACCCCGAGCGATCGAGGGCGCAAAGGAACCCCACCTTTGCGCCCTCGATTTTTTCGATTGCCGGAGAGGTAGGCACAAGCTTCACGCTTGCGCGCAGAGGCATTTACCATTTATCAGTCACTTGACAATTCCTTTGGTTTGCATATCCTTGCACGTTTATATACTTCTTATATCAGGACGCCGTGACGCTGTTCCTAATGACCATGGCTTGCGAACATGTTTCGTTGGCCGAGGTGGTCCGGCTGTCCGGTTAGGACGCAAAGGATGAATGGCCGCAAGGTCACTTATCGAGTGGTTTTATTCCTAACGGGGGCGCCTTTTCAGGTGGCTCCCGTTTCTTTTTAATGGTTGAGGTTGTACCGTTTTTTAGTCTTACGGGTCACCAGGAGGTGGAGCGATGACAGACATTCAGCAGTGTTACCCGCTGTATGATCCGCGTTTTGAACATGACGCGTGTGGCATTGGTTTTGTCGCCAACTTGTCGGGGCGTGCGACGCATAAAGTCCTCGATGACGGTTTAAAGTGCCTGGAACGCCTGGCACATCGTGGCGCGTTTGATGCGGATGGGCGTAGCGGCGACGGCGCCGGCATTCTATGCTCCATTCCCCATACCCTGATCAATCGCGAATTGGAACGCGTCGGCCAGCGGGCGCACCGCCCGGGCGATATTGCGCTCGGCATGCTCTTTCTCCCGCGTGACCCGGCCCTGAATGCCCAGGCGCGCAGCATCATCTCCAGCGAGTTGGAGCGCAATAATTTGCAGGTGTTGGCCTGGCGCACCGTGGTGCACGAGCCGAACGTGCTCGGCAAGCGCGCCTTCGAGACGCTGCCCGATATTCAGCAGGTGCTGATCGAGCGTCCCGATGCCATCCGCACCGAACTGGAGTTCGATCAGTTTCTCTTCTTGGTGCGCTCGCGCATCCAGAACCGCATCTTCCGCGAGACGGGCGCCAAGCGGCACGCCTCGCTCCCTGGGTTTTACATCCCGTCCATGTCGTGCCGCACCGTCACCTATAAGGCGCTCGTGTCGGCCTCGCAGTTGCGCCGCTTCTACCTGGACCTGAACGACCCCGATTTCAAGGTCTCGCACATCCTGTTCCATCAGCGCTATTCCACGAACACCATGCCTACCTGGGAACGCGCGCAGCCCTTCCGCTTCATGTGCCACAACGGCGAGATCAACACGCTGCAGGGCAACGTGAACTGGATGCGCGCCCGCGAACCGAAGTTGGAATCGCTGATCTGGGGCAGCCAGATCGACGATCTGAAGCCGATCATCGACGAAGCCTCCAGCGACAGCGGCATGTTCGATAACGTGCTGGAGTTGCTCACCCTCGGCGGACGCGACATCACCCATGCGACTAAGATGATGATGCCGCAGGCCTGGGAAAAGGATCCCGACATGCCCCCGGCGGTGAAGGGCTTCTTCCGCTATCACGCCTCGCTGATGGAGCCGTGGGATGGCCCGGCCAGCATCGTCTTTACCGACGGCGTGCGCGTGGGTATGACGCTGGACCGCAACGGCCTGCGCCCGGCGCGCTATATTCACACTTCCGATGGCATCGTCTACGCGGGCAGCGAAATCGGCGCGCTGGACGTGGAGCCCGAGAAGATCATCGCCAGCGGCAAGCTGGGCCCCGGCACTATGATCTGCGCCGACTTGGAGTCGCGCCGCCTGTTGACCAACGACGACGTGCTGAAGGAAGTTTCGTCGCGCAAGCCCTACCGCGAGATGGCCGCTCGCCAACGCGTGCGCCTGGAAGAAGTGGCAAACCTGGCCCTGGAACAGCCCGCGGTCAATTCCGAGGCTTTGCTGGTGAAGCAGGCCTCCTTCGGCTGGACGAGCGAAGAACTGACCGCCGTGATCAAGACGATGTTCGAAGACGGCACCGAGCCGGTCGGCTCGATGGGCGACGACACACCGCACGCGGTTCTTTCGCGCAAGCCCCGCACGCTGTTCAACTATTTCAAACAGCGTTTTGCCGAAGTAACCAACCCGCCCATCGACCACCTGCGCGAAGACCAGGTAATGTCGTTGCGCGTGCTGCTGGGCGCGCGCGGCAACCTGCTGGATGAGACGGAAGAGATCGCCCACCTGGTGCGCCTGAACAGCCCCATCTTGCGCAGCGAGGAATTGAAGGCTATTCAATCCCTGGACGATAGCGCCTTCCAATCGGTGCTGCTGGATGCCACATTTAACGTGGCCGACGGTGAGCGCGGGTTGGAGAAAGCGTTGCACCGCCTGTGCGAAGACGCCGAGCGCGCCGTGCGCGTGGGCGCCAGCATCCTCATCATCAGCGACCGCAAAGCCGGCCCGCAACGCGCCATCATCCCGGCTGCAATGGCGGTGGGCGCGGTGCATTATCACTTGATCCGCGAGGGGCTGCGCATGAACGCCAGCATCGTGGTGGAAAGCGGCGAGGCGCGTGAGACGCATCATTTTGCCGTGCTGATCGGTTATGGTGCGAATGCCGTGAACCCCTACCTGGCGCTGGATGCTGCGCGCGAGGCCGTGCAGCGCGGGCGCATCCGTGATAAGACGGTGGATGAAAACGCCGTGGTGAAGCATTACATCAAGGCCGCGGAAAAGGGCTTGTTGAAGATCATGTCGAAGATCGGCATCGCCACGGTGGATAGCTATTGCGGCGCGCAGGTGTTCGAAGCCGTGGGGTTGCACCCCGACGTCATCGAGGAGTGTTTCACCGGCACGCCTTCGCGCATCGGCGGCGTGTGCTACGAGGAGTTGGCGCACAGCGTGCTGCAATGGCACGCGAATGCATATCAAAAGGAAGAGATTGGAGATTCGAGATCAGAGACTGCACAATCGCCAATCTCTACTCTCCAATCTCCACGCCCAATCAAGTTGGATCATCCCGGCTTTTACAAAGAGCGCTCCGGTGGTGAGCCGCACGGCTATTCGCAAAAAGCAGTGCAGGCACTGCAAAAGGCCGTGCGCATCGAGGGCATCATCGAGTATACCGGCGAGGAAGAATTGACGACCGGCGTGGCGCGCACCAGGGTGAAGACGTTCAAGACGAACGGCCACTTTCACGAGGGTTATCGCATCTATAAGGAAGAGTTTGCCAGGGGCTATTACATGCCCGATCAGCCCATCGAGCCGCGCGACCTGCTGGAACTGAAGAGCGACCGCGCGCCCATCCCAATCGACGAGGTCGAGTCGATCACCAGCATCCTGCGCCGCTTCTCCACGGCGGCCATGTCGTTCGGCGCCATCTCGCAAGAGGCGCACCAGACGCTGGCGATTGCCATGACTCGCCTGGGCGGATTGAGCAACAGCGGCGAAGGTGGTGAGGCGCTGGAACGCCTGGCCGACGAACGCAACAGCGGCATCAAGCAGGTGGCCAGCGGGCGCTTCGGCGTTACGCCGGTGTATTTGATGAGCGCTTCGGAATTGCAGATCAAGATGGCCCAGGGTTCCAAGCCCGGCGAGGGTGGGCAGATCCCCGGCCATAAGGTGACGGACGCAATTGCCAAGGTGCGCCACACGGTGCCGGGCGTGGCGCTGATCTCGCCGCCCCCCCATCACGACATTTACTCCATCGAAGACCTGGCCCAGTTGATCTATGACCTGAAGCAGATCAACGCGGAGGCGAAGGTGTCCGTCAAGCTGGTGTCTCAGGCGGGCGTAGGCACCATCGCTGCCGGGGTGGCGAAAGCCCTGGCCGACGTGGTGCAGATTAGCGGACATTCGGGCGGCACAGGTGCTTCGCCGCTCAGTTCGATCAAGAACGCCGGCCTGCCGTGGGAACTGGGCCTGGCAGAGACGCAGCAGACCCTGCTCAGCAATAACCTGCGCGGGCGCATTCGCGTGCGTGCCGACGGCGGCATCCGCACCGGCAAAGACGTGCTGGTGGCGGCCTTGCTGGGCGCAGACGAGTTTTCGTTCGGCACCACCACGCTGATCGCCGAGGGGTGCATTATGGCGCGTGCGTGTCACCTGAACACGTGTCCCACCGGCGTCGCCACGCAGAAGCCGGAATTGCGTGCCAAGTTCGAGGGCAAGCCCGAACACGTGATGGCTTTCTTGCTATTTGTGGCGCAGGACGTGCGCGAGCACCTGGCGCAGATGGGCTATCAGAGCCTGGATGAGCTGATCGGCCGCAGCGACCTGCTGGCGCAACGGCGCGACGTGCGTGGGTCTGCCGGCGCCGGGCTGGTCGATCTGTCGGTGCTGTTTGTGCGCGGGCCGGAGGGGCTGCCTCTGCACCAGGTGGAGCGTGCTACGCAGCCGCCGCGCAACGCCTTGAACGAGCAGATGGTGAACGATGCGCGCCCCGCGATCGACGAGGGCTGGAAGGTGCAATTGCATTACACCATCCACAACCAGGACCGCAGCATCGGCGCGCGGCTTTCGGGCGAGATCACCAAGAAGCTGATGGACGAGGGGTTGCCGCCGGGCACGATCGAGATCGACTTCCGCGGTTATGCCGGGCAGAGCTTCGGCGCATTCACCACCAATGGCATGCGCCTGCACCTGGTGGGCTCGGCAAACGATTACGTCGGTAAGGGCATGCGCGGCGGTGAAATTTCGATCCGTCCCTTCCCCGAAACGACATATGAGTGGAGCGATAACCACATCCTGGGCAATACGGCGCTCTATGGCGCGACGGGTGGCGCATTGTTCGCCGCCGGGCGCGCGGGTGAGCGCTTTGCGGTGCGCAATTCCGGCGCGTGCGGCGTGGTGGAGGGTGTGGGCGATAACGCGCTGGAATATATGACGGGCGGCGTGGTGGTGGTGCTGGGCGTTACCGGGCGCAACTTCGCCGCCGGCATGACGGGCGGCATGGCCTTCGTGTATGACCCGCACGGCACGTTTGTCAACCACTGCAACACCGAGCTGGTGGACGTGGATCGCCTGAGCAACCCCGGCATGAAGAAACTGGTGAAGTCGCTCCTGCGGCGGCACTACGAACTGACCAACAGTCCCCGCGCGCGCGACTTGCTGAAGAACTGGGAGGAGGCCTCACTTTCCTTCCGGCGCATCCTGCCAAAAGACCGTGTGGCGCAGATCGAGGCAATCAACGAGTTCAGCGACTTCGAAGCAACCTGATCGATTTTGGATTTTAGATTGCCGATTTTCGATTTGGAATATCACCACAGAGTCACGGAGGGCACGGAGAAGAAAAATAAACCCCGGGGTTTTTCGCATTGGGGACTATGCCAACGCGAGGGCCTCGGAGGTTTATGATGTGCCAAGTAATCGTCAATCGGCAATCTAAGATCGAAAATCCAAAATGCTTATCAGCAGTCGCTCCAATCCAACCATCAAACAGATTCGCAGCTTGCGCGAGCGCAAAGAACGCGAGCGCAGCGGCCAATTCTTCATCGAAGGCATCCGCCTGGTGATCGAGGCCGCACAACAGGGCGCGGAGATTCAAACGCTCGTCATCGCACCCGACCTTTTGAAGAGCGACGTGGCGCGCCAGGTGGTGGACGCGCAGCGCCAACGGGGCACCCTAGTGCTGGAGGTGACGCCCGACGTCTTCGGCACGCTTTCGCAGAAGGAGGGGCCGCAGGGCATTGGCGCGGTGTTGCACGAACGCGTGCTCACGCTGGAAGACCTGCCGCCCGCCGGCCCCTATTGGGTGGCGCTGGATGAGCCGCAGGACCCCGGCAACATCGGCACCATTTTGCGCACCGCCGACGCGACCGGCGCTGGCGGCGTCATCCTGCTGGACCATAGTGCCGACCCATATGACCCTTCCGCGCTGCGCGCCAGTATGGGGGCCGTGTTTAGCATGCCGCTGGTTCGAGCGCCGTTTGGCGATCTGGCGGCCTGGAAACGCGCGCACGGCTACATGATGGTCGGCACGTCGGACCGCGGCGCGGTGGCATATCGCCAGGCGGGTTATCAATTCCCGCTCGTGTTGCTAATGGGCAGCGAACGCGAGGGGCTTGCGGCGGAGCAGATGGCCGCGTGCGATCTGATGGTGCGCATCCCGATGGCCGGGCGCAACGACTCGCTCAACTTGGCCGTCGCCACCGGCGTGATGTTGTATGAGCTCTATGCCCGGCAACACCCTTAGCTCTTAGAACATCTAACACGAAGACTCTAAGAAACAAAGAACACAAAGGGTTTCCATCTAAAGGAGATCACGGCAAGTGACACTTATTCCTGATATAGCAGACGCCGGCGACTCGCTCCTAAGGTGAGCACTCTGTGAGCAGTAAATCCCGGTTCTTCTATGTATCCTTCGTTTCTTGGTCGCTTTGTGTGAGTGCGCTTTAATGGCCTTGTTGCCATACCGTCTTAAAAAGGCACCAGGCAGCCAGCATGATGCCGTTGTCGATCTCGCCCGAGGCGATGCGGTGATCCAGCGTGGCGATGTCCAGCCACTCCGTCTCGATGAACTCCGCCTCGTCGGGCGTGGCGGAGCGCTCTTCTAACTGCGTCGCGAGGAACACGCGACACTTGCGGCTGGAATGGCGATTCTGGAACAGAAAGGCCCCGATCTCGCGCGAGTCGTGCGCGTCGTAGCCCACTTCTTCCATCAATTCACGCCGGGCGGCCTCTGGGTAGCTTTCGCCCGGTTCCACGCCGCCCCCGGCGAACTCGGCCACTACGCATTGCGGCGCATTGTTATATTGGTACGACACCAGCACCTGCCGGCGTTCGTTCAGGCAGATGATGGTGACGAAGTCTGGCCCGTCGTTGAAGCGCCACCACTTACCAGGCCGGCCATTGGGGAACCGAACGACGTCCTCCAGGATGGTGAAGAAGCGATGGGTGAAGAGTGTCTCTGTCGAGATGCGTTCCCAGGGCTGGAGTTGATGCTTCATGTTGCCGATTCTAGCTCGCCGGGGTTCTACTCATTGACCTCTGTGTCTTCGTGACTTCGTGGTGAATATATTCGAACGATCTGCCGGGCATAATCGGCGATACTCCAGCGCAATTCCGGCGGGTCCAGCACCTCCACCATGCCGCCCAACGCCAGCAACCGTTCACGCGCCTCGTTCAACGTCTCGAAGGTAAGGCATAGCGTTTGCCGGCCGGATGGGTCGGGGCGGTCCGGCTGCAAAGAAGTCACCTGCACCC
>DAOUFG010000160.1:0-17396 GCA_034430115.1 Thermoflexales bacterium
GGTGCCCAGGGGTGCCGTGAGATCCAGTTCATCGCCGAACACCAGCCGGATGGAAATGCCCACCACATCGGGCTGGAAGTTCCTGATCTGCTCGGTTAATTCGCCTGCCAGGTCAACGGCAAATAGGCGTTCATAAATCTGGACTTCATGCCCAGCCTGGCGGACAGCCCCGGCCAGGTAGACCGGCCCGGATGGACAGGCGGGTAGTGTATTCGAGGAGATGATAAGTACTCTCATTTCGTGAGCCTCCAAGTAACGCGGGCATCCGATATGACAGTAGGTTAGCGCGCGGCGAGAAGGCCTGCATCTGCCAAAGAGGCTAAGCGGGGTTTATTTGCGGGGTTTAGCAGAGTAGGCCCAATTGCCTGGCGCGCGCCACCGCCGCGGTGCGGTTATCCACATCCAGCTTGCGATAGATGCTGGCCGTATGCGCTTTGACGGTGCCGCGTGCCACAATGAGTTGATGGGCGATCTCCTGGTTGGTCCTGCCCAGGGCAATGAGACGGAGAACTTCCATCTCACGCTCACTGAGTGACTCGGCCATGCTACCGACCGTGGCAGCTTTTCCTCGTAGCACGGGAACAGGATGCAGTTCCGCATCGAACAGGGCGTGTAAGCGGTGAGCATAGTCTCGCGTGGGGCCGGCGCTTGCCTGGGCCGCCCACTGACCGAGCAACATCTTCATCGGTTGACCCTCGTCCAGGAAGATGCGCACATAGCCTTCCGTTTCCGCGAACAACAGCGCCGGCGTGAGGGCGATCAGGGCTTTCTGCGAATCGCCCGCAGCACTTTGCGCCAGGGCCTCGAGCACGCGTATCTCGAGCAGCCGGCCGTTCCTTCCGGCTTGCTCGGCAAGTCTCTCCAGGCGGCTCAATCGGTCGGCAGCTTCGTTGTAGAGCTCTTGCGCAATCAAAACCCGGGCGCGCACAATCTCATACGCTTCCTGTGCAAAACCAGGGGCCGCCAGGTCCTTTGGCGGGTGCTCTTGCGCCCATCGGGTTGCACGGGCCAGATCCCCTTTGGCAAGCCACAATTTCACAAGATAGCGCTCATTCTCCCAAACCAACTGCGGCCAGCAGATCGATTCCCGGATCAGATTCGCCGCCTTCTCCAGCGAGTTCCTGGCTCCATCCCAATCCCCTCGCGTGGTGAGGAGGCGTCCCTGAGCATTTAGGCTGCCGGCCAATAGATAGGGCAGTTCAGTCACCTCGGCGATCCTGAGACTTTCCGCGACCATATGCCCGCTGCCTTCGAGGTCACTCCACTGGTAAAACAGGTCGCTCAACCTGCAGTACAGGTCGCTCAAGGGGAAATACTCTTGTTTCCCTTGCGCGCGTAGATAGGCAAGTGCATCCTGGAGGAGCTGATAAGTTTGGCGCAATCGCCCGTTCACCAGGTAAATATGACTTTGTTTATTCAGCGCGTGGCTATAGCGCAGGAAGAACCCGGCCTCTTTCGAAACGTCGGCGATCTCCTGGCAAAGCTGTTCCGCCCTGGATAACTCGCCGGCTACGTAGTAGGCCGTGCTCAGCCCGTGCAAGAGGTTGCACCTGGCAATAGGCGATGCGGAGAAGCTACTTGCGGGGAGATGGCCCAAAGCAGTCTGGGCGAAGACAAGTGTCTTGTCGTAATCCGGCTCAAGGCTGGATTTAACGACCCGGATGATGTTGATTTCGTCCTGTATGGCCTGCCTTTCTTCTGCCCGCGACGCTGCAATCGGCGTTCGGATGGCCTGCTGGGCGGCATCGATCCATTTCTCGGCATCTTGCAGCGGGCCTGTCTGCGTGAGAGACCAGGCGCACCAGAGGCATAACCAGGGTCGGGCGTGAGCGACTTCCTCGGGGAGCGCCACAATCCACTCCCTGAGCTTGTCGTACTCGCCGTTGGTCCAGGTGCTTTGCGAGGCATCTTCGATCAACCTCGCAGCGCGGTTGTAATCGTGGGCGGCCAACGCATGCAAGATTGCCTCGTCTGTGTGATGATTCTCCTCATACCATCTGGACGCGCGCAGATGCAAATTCCTGACTTCCTGCTCTCCGCTGAACTGTTTCAGGCGAGCCTGGAGCAGGTCTGCAAATAAATGATGGTAGCGATACCAACGGCGTTCATCGTCCAGGGGCACCAGGAAGAGATTGGCGCGTTCCAAGTGCTCCAAGACGGAGGCTGATTGGCGGAGCGAAGGTGCCTTCAAATCAGCCCGCAGACCATTGTCTTCCGGCTGTGAGCCCACGTCGCTTGCCAGGATGGCATCGCAGAGCAGCGCCGTCAGGCGCTCCAGGATCGATGTGCACAGCAGGAAGCGCTGCACTTCCTGCGATTGGCCGGCCAGGACCTCCTCCAGCAAATAGTCCAGGATGTAGCGGTTCGTGCCGGAGAACCCTTCGACAAAGGCGGGCACGTCTTCACGATGACACATGGAGAGCGCCGCCATCTGCAAGCCGGCGATCCAGCCTTCCGAACGCTCTTCGAGCAGTGCGATCGATCCAGCATCCAGGTGCAGGCCCATGACGCCGTTCAGGAATTCAGCCGCCTCTGGTGCCGTAAAGCGCAGATCGGCGGCTCGAAATTCTACCAACTGGTTGCGCGCTCGCAAGCGGGCTAAAGGCAGCGGCGGGTCGGAGCGGCTGGCGATCAGCAGGTGGAATGTGTTCGGACAATGCTCCAGCAGAAAGGCCACTTGCTCGTATACGGATTGGCTCGTGATGAACTGGTAGTCATCCAGCACCAGGATGACGTCGTGAGGGACGGTATCCAGGTCATTGATGAGGCTGGTCAGGATCGCTTCGGAGGGCAATGGCTCCGGCGCGGCAACAAGCTCGGCAGCCGCTTCGCCAAGTGCCGGGTCGGCTGCTTGGATGGCCGCCACCAGGTAATGCAGGAAGCGCCCCGACCGATTGTCGTCCCTATCCAGCGATAGCCAGGCCACCGGCGTGTCACAGTCGGCGAGGCATGACGCGACGAGGGTGGTCTTGCCAAAACCGGCCGGGGCAGTGATCAGGGTGAGTGGGCCACGCAGCCCACACGCCATCTGCTCCCAGAGCCGTGGACGAAGAACCAGCCCCGGCCGGGTGAAGGGCCGGCGCAGTTTCGTGCGGATGAGTGGGTCAGCCTTTAGCATTGGGCGTTTTGCATTGCCATGGCGCGGGCCGGCTCTTCCTGGGTGTGGATGACCAGCGCGGCGGTCCACTTACCCACGTTAGTCGTCTGGGACTCCCGGTGCCGCTTATGCCTCGATCATGTAGGGCGAGCTTGGCCAGGCGGCTTAACAAGTCGCCCTACACTTGATGAAGAGGTCACCCAGGCAATCGCCGATTTCTTCGATCAGCACCTGCGTTAACGTGCGCGGGGATTACGGCTCGATCTTCGTGCCCAACACCTGCAGGAACTTGGCGAGCCATGCCGGGTGAGCCGGCCACGCGGGCGCAGTGACCCACTTGCCGTCTACGTGTGCCGCGTCCACTGGGATGCTGACGAACTTGCCACCTGCGCGGGTGACGTCGGGGCCCACCGCCGGGTACGCGGTGCATTCGACGCCCGCGATGACGCCGGCGGCGGCCAGCACTTGCGGGCCGTGGCAGATGGCTGCAATCGGCTTATCGGCCTGTGCAAAGCAACGCACCATCTCCAGCACCGTCTCGTTCAGGCGGATATATTCGGGGGCGCGCCCGCCGGGGATGACCAGCGCGTCGTAGTCTTCGGCGTTGACTTCGTCGAAGCTGGCGTTCAGGGCGAAGTTGTGGCCGGGCTTTTCGCTGTAGGTTTGATCGCCTTCGAAATCGTGCACGGCGGTGCGCACTTTTTCGCCGGCCTTCTTACCGGGGCAAATCGCGTGGACGGTATGCCCCACCATTTGAAGTGCCTGGAAAGGCACCATGACTTCGTAGTCTTCCACGAAGTCGCCGACAAGCATCAGAATTTTCTTGGCACTCATCGTGAACTCCTTTTTTTGAAGTAAAGAGTGTGACAGAAAAGCAAACGCTGCGCAGTAAGTAGTATAGATGATCCGGTTGAATAAATTCGTCCGCTACGCGCCAGCAGCCTTCTTCTTCCCGGCTTTTGCAGCCGCCTTTTGAAGGTTTTCCGCCACCCGGTATTTGACGATCTTCTTGATCAACGTCAGCGGCAGCGGCCTGTCGAGCGGGAACCGCACTGCGCCCTTAGAGCCTTCATACTTGGAGAGTTCTTCTTTGAAGGCTGCGATTCCGCTGCTAGTGGGGTAGAACCCTATATGATTTTTCGCGGCGGCGAAGTAGACCAGGTTCCCGTGCAGGGCGAAGGCGGGCATTTGATAACTGATCTTCTCCTCCGCTTTGGGGGCGGCGGACTTGATGGCGGCCCGTAGTTTTTGGAGTATCTGCTGGGTTTCTGCGGGGAAAGTCGCGATGTACTCGTCAATCGACGTAAAACCAACCTTCTTGCCTTCCATATATCCTCCCTTCTTCTAATGCCTTACTCGCAACAACGGCCCAAGCGGTTCCTTCACACTATTGTATGAGAGATCGCGGCTGATGAGGAATCGGCCACAATGTCACACTGCTACAATAACTCACACAGAGGTAAACATGCCAACGGCTTTGGAGCTAACGCCGGCAGAACGAGCGCGGTATGTCGCATTGGGACGAAGGCGCGCTGCTTCTGCGCAGGTGCCGGATGACCCAACGATTCAGCGGGAGAAGGAAATACTGCTGGACCGTGCGCGCTTGGCTGCTGCCGAGTTGAAGGCTCGTCTCGGGGTACGCAAAGTCATCTTGTTCGGCTCACTGGCTCATGGGGCATGGTTTACCCACGATTCGGATATCGATCTCGCGGTGAATGGGCTTCCTAAGGATTCCTATTGGGAAGCCTGGCGGATAATTGAACTATTCATTCCCGACCGCCTGATCGATTTGGTCGAGCTTGATACGGCAAGCCCATCACTTATACAGACCATTGAGTCCGATGGCATTGAGCTGTGAACACAACCCACCAGCAACTCATCAAGCGCATCCGCAATGAGGTTCCCGACCTGGATCGCACGACCCAGAAAGCGTTGCGTGCCTGGCGTCACATGAAGGCATCACCGGATGATCAAGATTTGTATTTGGATTCTGTAGCGCTGAATCTCCAAAGCTTTTACTCAGGTCTTGAGCGCATCTTTGAACTGATTGCACGGGGATTGACCAGCAAGTGCCTGATGGGGAAAACTGGCATTTGTCTTTGTTGAGGCAAATGGCGGACGATTTGCCCGATGTGAGACCAGCGATTATTAGCCGTGAATCTTCCGAGCGACTGGATGAATACAGGCGGTTTAGGCACCTTGTACGAAACATTTACACAGCCAACCTGATCCCTGAGCGAATGGCCGACTTGCTGATGAATCTGCCTGATTTATGGCTGAAAGTACGTGCAGAGTTGTTGGCTTATGCAGATCTCTTACAAGAGATTGAGGGCTCAGATCAATAAATAGAAGAGGGGCTTTGGTTGTTCACAGCCCGGCGAGGAGCCAGGGGCAGGCTTTACGTGTCGCCGGGCGGATGCGATTGGGAGACTAGCCGCCCGGCGCGGACATGACCCTCGCCGCTGTCGCAATGGTGCTACGCCACAGCACCCAACCGAGCCACAGGTACCAGATCGGCTGGGCGAAGCCCGAAACGATGATGAGGATAAGGACGATAGGATTGGTGGCGTTTAGGAGAATGAGATAGGCCAGGTAGAGCAGCACGAGCAGGATGCCGACCACGATCCCCAGGTAACCCAGGGCACGTGGAAGCGTGCTCCCCTGCGTGATGAGCCACGCGAGCACGATCAGGGCCAGGCCGGCGATGGCGAAGGTCAAGAATCCGCGCGGGTCGATGGGGCTGGCATAGGAGAACGGTGTCGCAGGCGGGTGCAGTGCGTTGGACAGGTCAAAGGCGCTGTGGATGGCGGCGCCGAGGGCCCCGGCCAGGCCGAGGATCAGCCCCCACAAGGCGAACCCTTCGTTCGCCTCGCGCACGCGCTGATAGACCCCGACGAGGGCTGCCGTGGTGAAGAAGCCCGCGAACAGTAGTGCGACGGCGGGGAGCAGAGCAGCAGGGTTCCCAAGGATGAAGAATGAGATCAGGTACACCAGGCCTGCGATGCCGGCTACGATGCCACACACTCCGGCAAACTTCTGATAGGTAGACATGGATACCTCCTGAAACGGTAGAGATGAGACGTCTCACCGCCAGTGGCGCAACTGTCGTGCTGCCGGCGGATGAAGGACTTCTCGCTGCGAGTCGGTCTCTCCGGGGGGAGAGAAGTAATTGGGTGACAAGTGCAAAGCGAGGTTGTGACGGCGTTGGGGTTCGCTCCTCATCGAGCGATCAAGTGGGTGCCGATCCGCGTCTGTGTCGCGCATATCCTCGCCTCACTCATCGAACACGCGCCCCTGCTCCTCAAGCCAAATGAGGTTGTCATTGGCCGACGGCCCTTATTCTACTGCGTGTGGAAGGGCGCGCCGCTCCTGCTAGCATCAACTTGCTAGCAGGAGCGGCGGCTCGCGGCTTCACCATTCCCCGCGCCGCGAGGTCGCCAGCCGGTAGGGCGGGCGCACGCGGTGATGATAGGGATCGTCGGTATCTAGCTGGCAGTGCGAAATCTCGCACAGGCGCAGCAGCGCAGCATCGGCCTGCGGCGTCTCCAGCCCCGCACCGGCGAAGCGCTCGCGGTCCAGCAGCGCCCGCAGGTGCAACATCTCCCAGCGCCAGCCTTCGCGCGCCCAGGCGGGCAGGCGGGCGTGAATGGACTCGGCCAGTTCAAAGGCGCGCCCTGCCGCAGCCGCGTCCACCGGCTGTTTGGTGTACTGGTTGCTGGCGTTCATCTCTAGCAGATCCACCATCGCCAGCACGTCACCCGCCACCGCCGGTGAAAACTCGTAGGCTGCATACGCGCGCAGCGTTTCCCTGGCGGAGCAGGCGGGATTCCAATAGAACTGCGTCACAATCGCTTTGCTGATGTCCTCGTAGATGCCTTCGCTATAGGGGAAGCCGCCTTTGAGGGCGTGCCCGGCCTGATCCCACAGGCGTTGCAGCCGGTTGGGCAACGGGTGCGCGCCATAGCCGCCCCACGGCCAGTTGCCCCACATGCTGATCTCGGGGAAGTTGATCAGCGGCAGGTCCCCCGGCACACCCACGTCCAGCGGGTAGCGCGGGAAGTCTTCGTGCGCGTCGGCCAGGATGTAGTGCGCCCAGTCGTTCCCCTGCGCCAGTGCATCGGCCAGCCCCTGCCATTCCCCGGCGGGCGGCGTGTCGAACGTCCAGGTGGAAAGGATGATCTTGACTTCGGGCAGGATGGCGCGCGCGGCCTGGGCAATGTCGCGTGCCATGCGCACGAAGCCGTTCGCGCCCCAGGGCTGGCAGCGTTCACAGCCGCAGCCGCCCTCGTCGTAGGGCCAGATGCACAGATAATCCACGCCGATGTCTTTCAGCTTCTCCAGCAGTTCCGAGATCGTTCGCAAGATCAGCGCGCGGCCTTCGGGCAAGCTGGGGCAGACGGTGGTGCCTGTGTTGCCATGCCGGACGAGCGGGTCGGGCACGGGCATAGCGCGCACCTGCTCCGGCGTGTTGTTGAACAAGACGTTGTTCAGGCCAAGCGTCGTGGTGAGGCCGGCGCGCCTCACCGCTTGAAACAAGCGGCGTAACTGATCCAGCGCCGGGCCGGCCTCGGGGTCGTCCCACCCCTGCAGGTTGATGAAAGGATAGATGCCCATCACGGCGTTCACGCCCCACAGGGCGACGTCTTCTACGTAGCGGGCCATTTCAGCGTCGCCGGCCACGTGATACCAGTTGTGGAAGTGATTCGCAAAGTACATCCCGCGCAGCGTGCCGTGCGGCACCGACGTGCCCCGGTAGGCCGAGGCGCTGAAGCCGCCCTCGTAGCGGGAGGTGCGCAGGAACTGCCCGATGCCATACAACAGCCCGCGTGGCGTGCCGCCGGAGATGCGCACGGCTGCGTCGGCATCGGCGATGCAAAAGGCCTCGGGCGGCAACTGCTCGTCGATGGCCAGCAGGATGTGTGCGTCCGCGCTCACCTCTTCCACAGTCGCCGGGCAGCGCTGCTCGATGCGTGCTTTGAGCACCGCGAACGCATGCGACACTTGCGGCGCTCCAGGAAGTTCGATCTTCACTCCGATAAATTGTGGTGTCTTGTTCATCATCTCTCCGGTGTGCCGGCGGCAAATGGGCCGGGGGCGCTCCGCGTCCGCCAGCAGCGCGTGATCATATGAGCGGCGGCAACTGGCGCGGGTGGCCGATGAACAGTGGCGTGTGCTGAGCTGGCGGGTCCCCCGAGACGACCATATTCCCCAGCCATTCGAACGTTAGCTTCAACGCCGGCGCAACTTTCTGCCATTGGCCGCCAGCTACGTGTGTGAACTGCAGCAGTGGATAGCTCAGCGCCAGTTCGTCACCATCCTGTACGTCATCGAAGCGCACATAGGCGCCGGACCAGACCGCTGGGGTAAGCGCGCCGTTGCGGAAACAGTGAACCATAGCGCGTGGCGCCCAGTGCGGCGGGCGAAGATAGAACGTATCGCGTATCCTGGCCTTCACGCTAAATCCGCCTGCTGCGGGGAACGCAGAATGCACGTTCCCCCACTCCGAATCGCGATTCAGGCACAGGTTCACGTACACGCCCTCAGGGCCCAGGGGCGATGCCGGAAGGCGTTGAATGGTATGCGTCCAGGCCGTATAAATTGCCCGCATGCCTTCCGGGGCGCAGCAGCCGAACATCTCGAACCCGTGCGCGTGCAGCAGTTCGTTCTCGTAGGCGTTCAGGCCCGATCCCCCGATGATCCCGCCCTGGAATTTCCGCAGGCTGAGCAGCCCCTGTTCGATGTCGCGCTCGGCCGCCGCCGGGTGAAGCCGGCGGTAATAAGCCTCAAATTCCGGGGTGACAATGAATTGCAGGTTGCTGATGTAGTTGCGCAGGAATCGTTCCACGTCATCGAAATAGTCGGGGTACCCGGCACGGGCGATCAGCGCAGCGTTCGACATGGCGTCGGAAATCATGCACATCTCATTGCAGTTGGCCGCCCAATCCGGCGCCGCGGGGAGCCAGCCGGTGCCGGTACCCAGGCTCAGGACCCAATCCAATGAGCGTTTGACGAATTCGGTATAACGCGCATCGCCTGTGACGATGCCGAGGTGCGCAATCCCCCACAGCGCATGCAGAACGGCGTGCCCATGACCGCCCCCGAAACTGCCGTCGGCGCCGATGTGAATGCCGCCGGGTTGCGCGGCGCTCATGATGCCCTCCGCGTAGGCGCGCGCAAAGGTAAGTGCTTCTGCATCGCCGGTGGCCAGGTAGTAATTCAACAGCGGCTCGACCACTGGGGCCGGATTGGGGTTCCAACTATTGGACACAGGCGTGCCGTCCTGGCTCACCGCGCCCATACCGGCGGGGAAGTAACATGTATCCGGCCCTGTGAAGACCGCCAGTTGTTTCAGACGCAACATGATCTTGCGAGCGGTATCTCTGGCCGCTACGCTGCCCGTGCGCCGGTAGTCTTCAGCCAGCGCATGCAGTATCTTGGTAGCGCCCCATACGTGATATACCCGGTCGGCATCCGTGTAGACCTTATTGATATCTCCCTCGTTGTAGCAACCGACGTGTGCCAGTACCGTGCCATCCGGTTGCACGTAGCCCATCATGCGCCGGTGAAATGCGGCTTCTACATCGCGCCCCGCCTGCGAGCCCGAAACATCGCGCATGTAATACCACTCCCAGTTCATGCGCGCATCGGTATCACACGGCACCACGACATCGTGGCCGGCCGGCACGGGCGGGCAAAGCAGTGGATGGCACTGGAAGACCGGCTCGTAGTCAAACTCCGGGCGCGGCGTGTTGATGAGATAGTGCATCGCCCACGCGGCCATGTGTTTGAGATCGAGATCGCCAGTCGATGCAGGCGGCGCGGTGAGCGTGGCCTGCACAGCGACGCGCACGTTAGAAACGCTTCCGGTGAGGCCGAGAATTTGGTCTTGCATGGTGAATAGAGGCTGGCTCATGTCAGGAAAAGCTGAAACCACAGATAATCAACCGCCGATCAACGCGGATGAACGCAGATACGATAGTTAGTAACCCGGTATCTCAAGCGCTGTACTCAGCTCAGAAACCGGGCTTCTTTCTCGCCTCAGATATTAATATCCGCGTTTATCGGCGTCCATCGGCGATTCAAATGATCCTTCGGCAGGCTCAGGATGTGCCGGAGGTTTACAGCCGATGCTCGTTGATGTAATCCCACTTGATCTGGTAGCCCATGCCGGGTGCCTGGGGCAGATGGACGTAGCCCTGCGCATCCATCGGGTCACCAAGCGCTTCCAGGTAGGCTTGTGGCGTCTCGTAGTCGATGCCGGGGGCCAGCAGGCCGCGCTCGTAATACTCGCACACGTCTTCGCTGGTAGCGCCCAGGATTTGCAGGTTGCCAAAGCCGGACATGTGAATCTCGCACTTCACGCCATACGCCTCGGCCACGGCGGCGAGCTTTTTCACGCCCGTGATGCCGCCGCGCAAGACGTCGATGCGGGTCATATCCGCCGCGCCACGGCGGATCCAATCCGCGCGGGTGTAGAAGCCGCCCGCCGCGATCTCCGGCGAGAGGATGGGGATGTCCAGTTCGCGGGCCAGCTTCTCGTAGGTCGCCACGCGATACTCGAACATGGGGTGCTCGAACCAGTAATAGTTCAGCCGCTCCAACTCGCGCCCCACGCGGTAGGCCTCTTCATAGGTGCGATAGGTGCCCCATGGATCGTAACTGAGCACCATGTCGTTGCCCACCGCCGCCCGCACCGCCTGGATGACTTCGATGTCCTGCTCGATGTGCGACGGCCTGCCCGGCACCGACTTCCTGGTCAGCGGGTCCCAGAAATAGTAGGGGTGAATCTTGTAGTGCGTGTAGCCCTGGCGCTTGCAAGCGAGCGCGTGATTTGCGTAGTCATCCGGCGTGCCCATATTGGGGTAGGTGCTGGCATAGGCTTTCACCTTGTCGCGGCAGCCGCCCAGCATCTTATAGATCGGCACGCCGAAGGCGCGCGCCTGCAAATCCCATAGGGCCATGTCGATGACGCTGACCAGGTTCTCATCCTGGTTCGCCACCGAGAACCAGTGCCAGAACTTTTCGCGGTCGAAGGGGTCCTGGCCGGTGAGTTGCGCTTTGAAGCCGCCTTCCAGCGCGGCCGCCTGCGCAACAGAGAGGCCGTCCATGTCGCCGTGGCCGCTCCCGCCCAGGTAGTACCCCTCGGCGCCTTCATCCGTGATGATCTTGGTCAGGCTCTGCACCGCATCAACATCCGGTAGAAGCTGGGCATTTTGAAAGTGTTGCCGGCGGACTCGGAAACGAATCACCTGTATGTCAACGATTTTCATTTTCCTTTTCCTGCAATTTGCAAATGAGAAGAATGGGAAACATTTCGCTCGGTGCGCCGGGGCTTGTGAGCGCGAGGAGCCGATAGCAAGCCTCAGGCGATGCGAGCTAACTTTGTCGTTACAAACGCGCCTGGCACTATTGTGCTCCAGATTGCGTTTCAGGTGTAGCCGAAAATATGATATACCTTGCGCTTGTCCAGCCATCGTGTGAGCTTGCTGCTAATGCTGGTCAAGCGGCTCATGTACGCCAGTATGCAATTTAGGAGTGTCATCTATGACCACACAAGGCTTTCGGGTCGGGTTTGGTGTCGCGGATATTACGCCCGCGATGGGCATTCAACTGGCCGGGGACATCGGGCGCATCCGTCCCACGGAGGAGATTCGCGCGCCGCTCAAGGCGCGTGCGCTGGTTGTGGAATCAGAAGGCAAGCGCGCTTGCGTCATCTCGGCGGATGTCATCGCGGTCGTGCGCCCCATCGCCTTGGAACTGCGCACCGAGATTGCCCGCCTGTTGGATACGGTGCCGGAGGCGGTGCTGATTCACGCGCCGCAGAGCCATTCATCCCCAGGCGTGGGTGATGAGTGGGTGACGGGCGAGAGCCCCTGGGTGCCCGAGGAACTGTGGTGGGTGCGCGGCGGCGATGCGCGCTACATCGCGCCCTTCAAACAGGGCGTATTGGCGGCGGTGAGGAACGCCCTGGATAAGCTGGCCCCGGCGACGCTGCATTACGGGCGCGGCATGGATGGGCGCGTGGCGTTTAACCGCCGCTTCGTCATGCGCGATGGGACGGCAAAGTGCCATCCCCCGAAATGTAGCCCCGACATTTTGTACTGCGAAGGCACCACCGACCCCGAAGTGGGCGTGGCGCTCTTCAAGGCCGAAAGCGGCGTGCCGCTGGGCATCATTTTGCATCACACCTGCCACCCAACCCACGGATACCCCGAGCGTTGGGTGCACCCCGATTGGCCCGGCGCGTGGGCGGATGAAGTGGCACAGGCGTTGGGCGCGCCGGATACCGCCCTGACGCTCAACGGCGCGTGCGGCAACGTGCACCATCGCAATCATCTTGACCCCACGCAGGTGGACACCATCGAATACATGACGCATTGCCTCACCGAAACGGCGCTGGAGGTTGCGAGCCGGCTGGCGCCGTGCGAAGACACGACCCTGGCCTGGGAGACGATCACGCTGGAGATGCCCTGGCGCAAGCTGCCCCGCGAAAAGGTCGCCTCGGCGATGGCGCTATTGGAAGAGCACCCGCAGCCGATGTACACAGACGCCGGACATACCAGCATCGATTGGGATTGGTGTTACGCGGTTGCCACCATGGACCTTGCGCGGCAACACAAGGAGCGCAAGGCATACGCCTATGACATCAGCGCCTTGCGCATCGGCGGGCTGGCGCTGGTCGGTTGGCCGGGCGAGCCGTTCGTCGAATCGCAACTGGCGCTGAAGGCTGCCAGCCCAGCGCCCTACCTATTTGTGGCGCACATGACAAACGACGGCCTGGCCGGCTATCAACCGGGGGCCGACGCGATCCGGCGCGGCGGATATGAGACGTGGGTGGCCAATACCTCCAAACTATCGCCAAAGACGCCGCAACTGGTGGTCGCCGCCACCAGCCGTTTGCTGGAAGCGCTCTTTCCTGTCGTTTGATAACCCAGATAGCACATCCTTTGCCGCGTGACGTTCTCATGTGGTGATGAAGAGGCGGGCGTGAAAACATTTACAGATAAGGTGGCCGTGGTCACCGGCGCTGCCAGCGGCATCGGGCGTGCGTTGGCGGCGCATGCGGCCCGGCTGGGGATGCAGGTGATGCTGGCCGACATCAGCGCGACGGACCTGGCGGAGACGGAGTCGGCCCTGCGCACCGAGGGCGCGCGCGTGCAGTCCGTTCGCACCGACGTCTCGCAACGAGCCGACGTGGAAGCCCTGGCCCAGCGCACACTGGACGCATTTGGGGCGGTGCACCTGCTCTTCAACAACGCCGGCGTGATCGCCGGCAGCACGCTATGGGAGAGCACCCAGCAAGATTGGGAGTGGGTGATGAACGTCAACGTGTGGAGCGTGATCCATGCCCTGAGCGTGTTCGTGCCGATCATGCTGGCGCAAGACGCCGAGGGGCACATCGTCAACACCGCTTCCGCCACGGCGCTGCTCTCCAACAACCCCGTGGCCCCCTACAACATGAGCAAACATGCCGTGCTGGGGCTGTCCGAGACGTTGCGTTACTCGCTGGCGCAGCGCACGGAGAAGCTGAAGGTGTCGGTAGTGTGCGCCGGCGCCGTCAGGACGCGCATCATGGATTCGGCGCGCAACCGCCCGGCCGGGCTACAAGGCGAGACGACGCCCGCCAGCCAGGCCTGGCGCGCTGCCTTACCGCGCTTCCATCCCGCGCGAGAGACGACCCTGCAGCCCGCGCAGGTGGCAGAGATCGTATTTGCGGGCATCGCCGCCGAGCAGTTCTACATTGTCACGCACCCGGAGATTTTGCCGTGGGTGCAGCGCCGCGACGAGGAGATCGTTCATGGCATATAGATAGAGAGCGCACCGTGGACAGCCGAGATTCCTCCTCGCTACGCTCGTCAGAATGACAATCTATACAGGTTCGGAATGCTAGTCTAAACAGAATTGCTTGAGAAGCCAAATGGAATAAGGAAATATATATGGATGACGTTCAACACAAATCTGTGCCCGCCTCGCTTGACCTGGTCGCCCGTGCCAGGCTTGGCATCAATGGCCTGATGGGCACCCTGGACCCAAAGGTCGATTTTGAACCCTACTTTCTCACCTTTTACGCGGCCCGCCCGGCCTACTTCGTACATTGGAGCAGCATGGTCTCGGGGGTGTTGCCCAAGTACGTGGGCGCCGTCGCGCTCTTGCGCTGCATGAGCGGCAGTGACCAGTTGCGCGATATCGAGCAAGGCTTGATCGACGTCGTGCTGGCCAACATCGCCCAAGACGGCCTGATCTACGACCGCGTCGATTCGCGCCGCCCGTGGAACGTGGGCGTGGGCTATGGGCGCAAGAGTTGGGACGAGGACTATAGCAACCTGGCCGGCGACGGCGAACTGGTGTGCGCGATGGACTGGCACTACCAGCTTAGCGGCGACGAGGCGTGGAAGCGCCATATGCAGCGCACCGCCGAGCGGATGCTCGAACTGGCGATCGTGCGCGACGACGACGCCTATTACCCCAACGTCGGCTGCGGCAACGACTTCAGTTACCCGCGCGTCTCGGGGTGGGTGCATACGCACGAGCCGCAAGGCCCGCAGGAAGGCGGCGAAGGGTCCACCACCTTCTATCAGTCGCTGCCGATTCGCGGTTTCATTCGCTGGTACAAGCACAGCGGTGATGAGCGCATGTTAGACGTGAGCCGCAAATTGGCGAACTTCATCATGTTGCCCAAGTTCTGGGGCGCTTCGGTGGAACTGGAGCCGTCCTATGGCCCGACGCGCGCGCACTGGTGGGGCCATTTTCACGGCACGCTCAAGGCATTGCGCGGCATCCTCGAATATGCCCTGGTTGCCGACGACTATCGCATCAAGAGCTTCGTGCGCGACGGCTATGAGTGGGCGCACCATCACATCCAACCCCGGCTTGGGCTGGACAACTGCCCGGAAGGATGCACCTTCGCGGACCTGGTGGCACTCGGCATCCAGCTCTCCGACGCCGGCGTGGGCGATTACTGGGACGACGTGGATCACGTGGTGCGAAATGCGCTGTGCGAGGCGCAGGTGACCAACCTGGAAGGGTTGCGCCACATCGCCGAAGTAAGCCCCGAGCGGCCCAAGGACGCAGCCTGGGGCGCGCCATTTGACTGGCGCTTCTCGTCCGGCACTTTGTACGCGCCGCTACCGGGCCAGGAGGACACCGATCGCGTGCTGGAACGCTCGATCGGCGCGTTCGCGTGCAACCTGCTCGGCGGGCGCTATCAATCGCCATGGCAGATGCACTGTTGCACGGCCAACGGCAACCAGGCGTTTTACTATGCCTGGGAGGCTGCGCTGCGCGGGCAGGGCGAGTCGGCGGTAGTGAACCTGTGGTACAACCGCTTCTCGCCCTGGCTGGACATGGAAAGTTACCTGCCCTACGAAGGCAAGCTCGTGCTGCGCATGAAGCAGGCGCGGCGCGTCAGCATCCGCATCCCGGGCTGGGTACGCCGCTCGCAGTTGGTCTGCCTGGTGAACGGCACGCCGGTGACGCCCGACCGCACGGGTGCCTACCTGGTGTTGAATAGCCTGCCGGCCGGCGCCGTCGTCACGCTGCAATTCCCGTTGGAGCGCGAAACTGCTACGCTGCCATTGCCCACCATGAACGCCCGACAATTCCGCGGGATTGCGCAGGTCACAGCGACCTTCAAAGGCTCCACCTGCATCGGCCTGGCGGAGCCGGAAGAGGACGTGCGCGGCATGCAACCCGCCTGGGTGCCTATCTTCCAGCGGCCCGACTATCAGCAAGATCACGCGCCCCTGTGCGAGGTGCCCTACCGGGTGGTCGAGCGCCCGATCCGCTGGTATTAGGTCGGTTGCGATCCCTCGTAAGGTTCTCAGGCGATCATCCTTCGACAAGCTCACCATGATCCGCGGATAAGGCCCAGGATGATTGCCTGCGACGAAGTTGCATAAGTTCACGTGCCGAGCGGGCTTGGTACGTGAACTCGTGTAACATAGTGTGACAGCATGGTTAGTCTCGTTAGCACAATAGATAGAGGTGCTGTAGGCGGGCGTCGATGAAGCGAGCACTGTTACTTTCCTTGGTGCTCCTGCTGGCCGCCTGTGGCGGAAGCCCTGCAACACCAACGCTCGATTTGAACAGCCGGGATGCCACCAGCATCGCCCGACAGGTAGCGACAATTGAAGCGCGCAACGTGAGCGCGACGCGCACCGCGGTTGCGTCCAGCCAAAATGGCAGCAGCGCAAAGGCAGCCATCGCCGCGGCGCTACAACCCAGCGCCACACCACTGGTCACCCCGACCATTGCTATCCCCGCCCCGCTCGCGAGCCTGATCGCCGGGTATGAAGAGATCAACATCCGCAGCGGGCCCGGCACCGATTACGACATCCTGGGCGAGCTTCTGCCCGGCGTAAACGCGCGCATCACCGGCAAGAATGACGACGGTAGCTGGTGGCAGATCGATTACAACGACGCTGCCGGGTGGGTCAGCGCCCCATTGGTCAACGTGCAGGGCGATACGGCGATGGTGCAGACCCAACAGGTAGCGCCGGCGCCGACGGGCGCGCCCGACCCGCAACCCTACGTATTGGTGAAGAGTGAGTATGACTATGTGAACGTCCGCAGCGGCCCGGCCCGCACGTATGACGTGATCGGGCGTTTGCAACCCAACACGGCGGCGCACGTCATCGGCAAGAGCGCCGATGGCAGTTGGTGGCAGATCGATTTTGAGGGCGCCTCGCGCTGGATTGACGGCGGATTCGTCGATCTGCATGGCGAAGCGGCCAGTGTGACCGTCGCCGATGCGCCAACCCAGCCGGCTGCGCTTGCGCAATCTGCCGCATCCGTCGCACAGGCAGCGGTGCAAGAAGCCGGCCCGACGGCCACACCAGCCGCAGTCGCACCATCGAGTGACGGCTGCCCAACCACCTCCAGCAACAGCTACGGGTTGCTGCCGCGTGATGGCCCTGCCTCGGATCGGCCCGACCGGGAGCATGGCGACCTGAACTTGGGTCTGCGGGGCTATGGCGTGACCGATGCGCCAGCCAGCCTGGTGGATTACAACGGTGCCTCCGACGGCAACGCGCCGCAGTTTTCAGGCATGTTCCAGCCCAACCGCATGGCGACCATCCAATCGACCTACCGGGTGAACCTGTGGGTGTTTGAGTCCGATAAGTGCAACGGCGCGCCGAACGGTTGCCGGGGATCGGCCATCACCGATTGGCCCGTGACGATGATCGGGCTGGCGACCAATCCGGGCGAATCGATCTCCATCCCCTCGCGCGCGCCGGAGATCGGCCCCGGTTACCAGGCGCTGGTGCTCTATGCCGACACAACGCGCATCACGCTGAAC
>DAOUFG010000161.1:0-3537 GCA_034430115.1 Thermoflexales bacterium
GTGTACATCGAGAACGTGTGCGTGGACCCAAACCTGCTGGCGCTCTACCGCGCGCAGAACGATGCCAACGGCTGGCGCAGCAGCACCTCGTTGCCGGCCTTGCGCAACGGCCAGCCATTGGGCACCGCCGCGGGCGGCGAAGTTCGCGTCGCCATCCGCGATACGGCGACCTTCCTGGATCCACGTTCGCGTAAGGACTGGTGGCAGCGCTAAGATGGCACTGCTGGCGAAAGTACTCGCACGTCATCAGGGAAGGTTGATGGCTTGCAATTGCGCTATGGCTTGCCTAAGAAGGCAATGCCATAGCGGTAGCTAGGCGTACCCTTGTAATGTTCCAGGTAGAGATCAGCTTCTGGCCCCGGCGGATAAAGGCCCGAGGATAAGTCACCCTCGGCTCGCATGAATTCACGCCAGTAGCGTTCTGCATATTGAAAGCTAGGAGTACCATGATAGTGTTGGAGGTATTGGTCGGCTTCCGGCCCCGGCGGATAGAAACTGGTCTGAAACGCGTTGGCCCCAGCTAGCAATATCTCATGCCAGGAGTGTTCGTCACACCAATAGCTAACTGCACCCCGTTTCTGTTCCAGGGAGAGATGCACGTCCAAGCCTGGTGGGTCAGCATATGCCAACCGAGTCATGGTTGGGGAATCCCCTGCTTTCATGGCACTTGCCGTGCCTGCTGACATCATCGAAGCAATCCCACATAAAGCTGCCACGACTGTTAGATGCTTAATACGCTTGTTCATCGGATATTCCTCCTGAGTTAGCAATCACCTTATTGATGGCAGGTCGCATTACGTCCTGTATAGGCACAGCAGTGCGTGAAAAGGTGACCCAAGGTGCCAGGCAGCGTGTCAAAACGTGTCAATGTGCCATAATTAGCGCAGGCATGGTGTGGGGAGGTGTAATGTTGTGTCGTAAACGGAGGACCACATGGCAGAGGGCAATCCTCAGTCCTATATCCGTTTTGGCAGTTTGCTCCGTTATCTACGCCAGCGCGCGCGGCTGACCCAGGATGAATTTGGCCTCGCAGTCGGCTACTCTCGCGCTCACATCGCACGCCTGGAGAGCGATCAACGCATGCCCGACCCTGCAATTGTCCAGGCCCGTTTTGTGGAGGCGCTTCGTCTTTGCGATGAACCTACGTGGGTCGCGCGTCTGCTAGAGCTGGCCGGTGCGGCACACGACCGAGCGGTTGCAGGATCGACGGTGGAATCGCCGTTGAACATCCCCAACAACTTGCCCATGCAAATCAATAGTTTCATCGGTCGAGAAAAAGAACTGGCCACTCTCGAACGTGTGCTCGCCGGGCTAAGGCTACTGACCTTGACCGGCGCTGGCGGCACGGGGAAAACCCGCCTTGCGCTCGAGTTGGCGACACGGCTATCTGGCGATCCGAACCTAGTTGTGTTCTCTGATGGCATTTGGTTCGTTGAACTGGCGGCACTTACAGACCCGGCTTTTGTGCCGCAGGCTGTTGCCTCCGTTCTGGGCGTATATGAGAGCCCCGGCAATCCCTTGTTGCCAGCCCTCGCCGGCATGTTGAAGGACAAGCGACTCCTGCTTATTCTCGACAACTGCGAGCATCTCATCGAAACATGTGCCGCACTTGCAGATTGTGTGTTGCGCCACACCCACGCAGTGTGCATCCTCGCGACCAGCCGCGAGGCATTGGGAATTAGCGGGGAGCTTGCGTGGCGCGTGCCTCCATTGCAGACGCCTCATTCCTCTCAGCAGATCACGCCGACCACCCTGGAACGGTATGAGGCCGTGCGCCTCTTTATCGAACGAGCCAACTTGGCACTCCCCGGCTTTATGTTGACGGAAGATAATGCTCAGGCGGTGCGGGATATCTGCACACGATTGGATGGCATTCCGCTAGCGATCGAATTGGCGGCGGCGCGCATGAGCGCGCTTTCGGTTCAGGAGATTAACGCACGGCTGAATAACCGTTTCCACCTGTTAGCGGGCGGAAGCCGAGCAGTGTTGCCGCGGCACAGGACATTGCGTGCGCTGATCGACTGGAGCTATCAACTGCTGAATGAACCTGAGCGTGTGCTGTTGCGCAGGCTGTCTGTATTCGTGGGCGGTTGGACACTGGACGCTGCAGAGGCTGTCTGCGCGGGCGAGGAGATTGATGCAAGTCAAGTGTTGGATCTGTTGATTCGCTTGGTAGATAAATCGTTCATCATGGTGGATGAGAGCGGCACAACGACGCGCTATGCGCTGTTGGAAACGATCCGTCAGTATGCGCTGGAGAAGTTGGCAGATGCACAGGAGGACACGCTCCTGCATGAACGCCATTTGGAATGCTACTTAAGAATGGGCGAAGGCGTAATGCGGATGATCCGCAAGGCGCCGGCCAAGCAGGTAAGCCTGCTCCAATGCCTGGCATCGGAATTGGATAATGTGCGTCACGGACTTAAATGGGCTGCCGAGGTCGGGCGGATCGACGATGGGTTGCGTCTGGCTCATACATGGTTCGATGTGTTCGTTATACGCGCAGGGCAGGCAGAGGTGCTGGCAAGAATGGAGTCTCTATTGGCGCAATCAACGGTGAAGCACACTCGCACACAGGCGCTGGCGCTGATCGACATTGCCGACATCCACGAAAGGCAGGCGGAGTTTGAGCAGGCGCTCTGCACGCTTCATCGGGCACAGGAGATTGGCCTCGAACTTGATGACCCACAGGTGCTCTCGTTGGTCTATTACTGGCTGGCAATCTGTGCCCAGCTCCGTGGCGATTATGATCTTGCTCGTTCGCATATCAGGCGATGGCGAGCTTATGCCATTGCGGGGCATCTATTCGATGACGCCAGTATTCAGGCAGAAGAGAGCTTTCTGATGGGCGCCGTGGCGCTCTATGAAGAGGACTATCCATCGGCACGACGGCTGTTTGCCCGGGCATATGAATTGACCTTGGAGGCAGATAAGTTGTCCACAACTGCCGTCTCACGATATCTTGGGTACGCTCTGACATACGTAGGCGACTTTACAGAAGCTGCAGCCCGATTACGCGAGAGCCTGGTGGATAACTTTGCTATTGGCGATATGCAAGCCGTTGCTGCCAGCCTGGGCGCCTATGGTGTGCTTGCCCTGGTAAGCCACGACCTGCGCCGCGCGGCTCGCCTGTTTGGCGCATCTGAAATGCTTGGCGAGTCTATCCACATTCCCCTCATGACGTCCGATACGGATCAAATTCGGCACGCTGTGGCTGCACTGCGCACACAACTGGATGAGAAGGCCTTGCGCTCTGAATGGGCCATTGGTCAAGCTATGCCGTTGGAACAGGCAATTGCCTATGCAGTCGGCGAGCCACATGCTTGAGCATGATTCTTGGGTTCGATTGGCGATACTCAGGCTGCTTCTCAATTGTACGGTTGCCGGGGATCGGCCATCACCGATTGGCCCGTGACGATGATTGGGCTGGCGACCAACCCGGGCGAATCGATCTCCATCCCCTCGCGCGCGCCGGAGATCGGCCCCGGTTACCAGGCGCTGGTGCTCTATGCCGACACAACGCGCATCACGCTGAAC
>DAOUFG010000162.1:0-26890 GCA_034430115.1 Thermoflexales bacterium
CTGATAGAGCAAATAGCCACGCACCATCGGCGGGTTACTGTGCGGTGTGCCAACGTCCTGCGAAAGGTCAACATATATCGCAACCGTATAGGGCGGAGAACCCTTCGTCTCTTCAAATTGACGGCGCAACTTCAGGTAAGAATTCACCATCAGCACCGTCTTGCCTGTGCCGCGCCGGCCATCCATTTGCAGATGTGAATCCGGCGTACATAGCCGGGATTGCAAGTCGTAGATATCGCAAAACGCCTCGGGTGGGGTCGTCCATGGGTCGGCATAAACGGCAAGTTTTTTTGCGCCCTCCCACACCTGTGCGGAGGAATTACCCGGCACGCTAAATGGCTGAGGAGTGTCCATGCGCTACCCCTGTTGTGGGGCTGGCTTACGCAGCCCGGCATGAATCATGGCCTGGTTGATCGCCTGCTCAACGCGCTCAGAGTTCAGCTTGCCCTCCGGCGCACTTGCTCGGGCCAGCAATAAGGCTTCCAGTGCAGCCTCCATCAGCTCGATGTTATCGTCAGATAGGCCAAATAAACCGGACCAGGCCTCCGCCGGCTCAAAGAGGGTGCTCCAGGCTGGGTCGGGCGTGGCGGTCAACTGTGCGGCCAGTTCCGGCGCGATCTTTTGTAGCCTGTCCAGCAAAAATACCTGGCGCGGGTCAAATTGAGACGCCTGCACGTCGGGGGAGTGCAGCACCTGCTCCAGGTCCAGCCCCATCAAGATGTCGTGGCTGAGTTGCATCCCCAGTATGTTATTTTTGCTGCGCTCGAGGAGTCTCACGGTCTGCTTTTCGCCGCCCAACTTGAACGACACACGCCCGCCGCGCGGGTAGGTATCCAGCAACATCTGTAACAAGATGGGAATGAATTCGGGCGACAGGGTGGAGAGATCGTCCAATATCAACGAGAAATACTGGATACCCATCCGATCCAGCCAACGTGACACCAGTTCTCGTACCGCGAGCATATCCAGCTTCGCCACAGGCACGTTCAACAATGCCTCCAACTGGGAAGTCGTTTTCTGGAACTCGCGGTCCTCTTTGACGTGCAACTGCTGGGTGGCCCACCGGAAAGGCGCCGTTATCAAATCTCGATACAGCGCATCCACCGAGGTGAACGTGTAGACTGTCGAAGCCGAGACCTTATCACTGATGGACACATACAGCCCTGCATGGTGTTCGGCATTGAACCGCACATTGATCAGGTTGGCAATCCGGCGCATGACCGCCTGTCGCCCCATCGCACTGGTGCCGAAGATGATGACGTTCTGATTCCCAGTCAACAGCTCCAGGTTACTAAAACGCAATACGACCTCGGCCCACTGATCGACCAATGGGTTGATCGCCACATGATCTTTCACCTGGGCCAGCGCAATCGCGTCCCCCGCTTGGGCAAGCGCTACAGACGGTTGATGATCTTGATTCGAGCGACGCCACGAAAAAGGCAACTTCATGTCGGTCTCCAATAGCCACGCATTTCCACCCACCCAGCGTGTTCACAGGGGGCTTACACCTACTACGCACTCTATTGTAATGACGAACCGGTTACTGCCCCAGGAAGTATGGAAGGGCTTCCCTCAGTAAGTCCGGTTGCGTCTTCACCACGATGAGAAATAGATCTTTGAGCGATAGGGATTGAGCATCCAGTGCTGCGGCTGCTGCGATCATCTGCGCCAATCTGTCATCGGGCACTTTTAAGACGGCCTGCCGGATGCGCACCAACCTGCGATAGAGTTTCCCAAAGGCTGCATCCCAACGTTGCTCGTAGCGGGCCAGGAAGCGCACAGAGGTATCCGCAGATCGAATCGCTTCAGCAGCCACCTGCCCGGCAAAAAGCCCCCCGTGCATGCCGTTCGTGATGCCGCCCGCGGTCAGCGGGTCGCTTTGGTGTGCCGCGTCACCAACAGCCATATAACCATCGGCAACCATGCGCGGCAGTACATTGGTGATGGGGATGCCCCCCGTCACCTGCGCGAGCACGGAACAACCTGGGAAACGCGCCTGCACAAAAGCGTTCAGATAATCAAGCGCGTGTTTCTGCTCGCCCTGTCGCGGGGTGACCACCAACCCCACATTCGCCTTGCCTTCCCCCTTGGGGAACACCCAGGCATAGCCAGCCGGGGCGGTCTGCCAGCCCAGGTGATATTGGCAGATGCGTTGATCGATCGAGACGCCTGCCAGCAGATATTGAGCCGCCACGTAGTAATCCTTAAGCGCCGGGACCGATTTCAGCCCGGCCCAGCGCGCGCTCTCCCCCTCTGTGCCATCCGCCCCAATGACGATGCGCGCAGAGACTTGCCGGGGTTCGCCCTGCACGTTCAGCGTCACGCGCATACGGCCATCCGGCTCGCGGCACATCTCAACCGCGCGCGCCTTCACGATCACTTCCGCGCCGGCGACGGCAGCCGTGCAGGCCAGTTCGCGGTCAAAAATCTTGCGTTCCAGCACCAGCGTTTTTTCAAGCGGCGGCAGCGTGATCGTTTCACCATTGACGTTCGTCAGGCTGAACGTGTCGATCTCCGCCGCAATCCAACGCTCATCGAGCGATATGAACTGCGCCAGCGTCTCGCGTCCAACGGCCTCAGCGCAACGCACGGGGGAACCAATCTCCTGGCGCTTCTCTACGAGAAGCGTGGCAAGCCCCTGCTGTGCGGTGGTGCGCGCTGCAATCGACCCAGCCGGCCCCGCGCCGATGACGATGACATCGTAATCAAGCTTCATGCGTCGTGCTCCACGCCAGCGCCCCGGTGGGGCATACGGCGATACAGCGCGCACAGCGCGTGCAGGAAACGAGGTCGATCAGCAAGGTGGCATCGTGCAATACGATGCTGGCGGGAGGACAGACCGGCACACAGGCACCACAATAGCAACAGCGATCAAAATCTACCACGACCTGCCCTGTGCCTGGTTGTATTTGTTGAATCGTTTCTTCGTGGTTCCTGCGCCTCAGCATGTTTCCTCCTGGCCATCCTGTTGTGGTGCAGCCATACGCAAGGAAGTGTACCAGGTTTTAGGCGCATTCCAAAGATATTCTTCGGAGCTTTCGGAACAGGGCAGCGTTAATGCTTGAGCAGCACCCTATGTAAGGGCAAGTACACCAGCGTGACGCACTTGCCCCTTGATAGCTGGCTCCGGAGTTGGGATTCCTCAGCCTAGCGCGCAAACGTCTCACAGCCACGGAAAGGCATGTGCCGGCCTTCCACGTAGGTCGGCCAGGGCAGATATTGGTTGACGCCCGGCACGGCCTGCCCGCGCAACAGAAACGCGCTGGGCCATTGCTTGTCGGTGATGATGCGCGTGGAGGTGGGGATATAGCGAATCGTCAACCCGCGCCGCCACTTGGGCGAGGTATTCGCATTGGAGCCGTGAATGACGTTGGGGTGGTGGATCGACACGTCCCCTGGGCGCAGGATGATGTCCACGGCCCTGGCCTCATCCACCGCGGTCACGTCCATCCCCGACGCCAGCACGTTATCCACGTCGGTGCGCGCCTTCATTTCCTGCAGTTGCATGTCTTGCGTGCCGGGGATGACGCGCATACAGCCGTTCTCCGGCGTGGAATCGTCCAGCGCAAGCCAGAGCGTCACCACATCCATTGGTTCCAGAGGCCAATAGCTGCCATCCTGGTGCCACAAGACGGCCTGGCCATCGAACGGGCGCTTGGCGATATAGTGCGAAGCAAAGAGTGCAATATTGGGGCCTACAAATTGCTGCGCCACATCCAGCAAGCGACCATCGCTGATCAGGCGCACCCAGAAGGGATCGTCGGTCATCAACCAGTTGTGCAATTGCTCGGGGCGCGTGCCGGGGTTGTGTGCCATCAGCCACTCAATGTGCCGGCGCCCTTCCTCCACCAGGTCCTGGTCGATCACGTTTCGAACGATCACGTACCCATCACGATCAAACTGCTCGCGAACTGTCTTCAACTGATCCGCTAACACCGTTTCCATCGTTCCTCCACACCAACACAAATTCAAATGACAACCCAACGACAATGACTAAATCCTACCCTGTTTTGCTCAAAAGAGCCTGCAAGTCATGGAGAACCTGCTGCGTATCACCGAAGCGCACCGTGCGCATGCCCAGCGCCCGCGCACCCCGAATGTTGCGTTCGGCGTCGTCCACGAAGATGGCTTGCGCCGGCTGCACCCCTAACCGATCCAAGATAGTTCGATAGCTGGCCGGGTCCGGCTTCAAGATGCCGCTTTGAAACGAATAGACGACCTCATCCACCACATCCACCAGCCCAAAGCGTCGTTCGTTCAAGTCGCGCATCTCAGGCCAGGCATTGCTCAAAATGCCGGTCTTGTAATGGGGGCGCAAATTGCGCACATAGGCCAGAAGTGCCTGATTTGGACGATCACCCGACCAGAAATCCGCGTGCAACTGAGCCAGCATCTCCGGCGTAAGGTGATAGGTCTGCGCAACGTTTTGCCAGATCGCCTCGTCCGTTCCTCGGCCCGTCGAAGCGCGCAACGCCGGCTCACAGTCAAACACCAGGGCATCGAGTCGCCATTCGGGCAAGCCCAGGCGCGTTTCCCATTTACGCCTGCCTGACCAATCTTCTGTGCGCACCAGCACGCCGCCGATGTCGAAGATGACGGCGCGGATGGGGGTAGATTGTGCATTCATTTGGCTGCATTATATGAAACCGGACTTCACGTCGTGCGATAGGCCCTGGGTATCAGTTGCTTCGCCAGCCACAACTTGAGCGGGCTGTAGTACTTGGCATAGTATCGCTGGCGGCTGCGCCACTTGATGCGCTCGGCACGCTCGCTCACTTGCCCGCTGCTCGCGCCGCCATAGTGCACCACCTCGGCAGCCGGCACGCACCAGCGCTCCCAACCGGCCCGTTGCATCCGCATGGCCCAATCTACTTCCTCGGCGTACATCTCAAACCCAACGTCCAGCGGGCCGACCTGCCGGACGGCCTCCGTGCGCGCGAACATAGCCGCACCTAGCGGGTGCCCGATGCGGAAGGGTTCGCCACATTGATACTGCTGCGCAGTGTAACGCCCATCCAGCCGCGTGCCGCGAAAGCGCCACAAGCGAGATTGCGTTTCCAGGGCCAATTGCGCCAGGCCAGGAAAAGCAAACGCGCCATGCTGCAATGAGCCGTCTGGGTTCAGCAACTTCGGGCCACACAGCCCGCACCGCGCATGCTGTTGCATGAAGCGGATCAAGGTTTGAGTCGCGCCGGGCCGGACTTCCGTGTCGGGGTTTAGCAGCCAGATGTATTGGAGGTTAGAGGTTGGAGATTGGAGATTAGTTAATTGACTTGCCCCTAGGCTTCCATCTGGCACACTCGATCTCCGATCTCCAATCCCCAATCTCTCTAAAGCAAGGTTATTGCCGCGCACAAAGCCTATATTCTCCTGGCAGGCGACCAAATCCAGCATGGGGAATTCGGCGCGCACCATCTCGGCGGAAGCATCTTGTGAGGCGCTATCCACCACAATCACCTGCGTCTCGATCCCACCTGTTTGCACGTCGCGCAAGAGCGACGCCAGGCATTTGCGCAACAAATCGCGCACGTTCCATGAAACGATGACAACGGCTAACATGATGGCCTGGGTTGCTACGGTTTTACGAGCAGGATGGACACCGGCGACACGTGATAGTTCACCGGCAAAATCTCCACGTCCTCTTGGATCAACGACGCGTAGACGTTGAACGGGTTGCGCGGCGGCACGCGCGTAAAGCGGATACACCCGCTCACCACCACCTGTTTATCTGGCGCCAGGTAATAGAGCTTGGTGCCGTTGTGATCCACCACATCCAGGTCGTTGAGCGTGCCGATGCCCCAGCGCCAGGGATGGTCGGTGCCGGTGTTGGTTTCAAAGTCCACCCCCACCCGGAACGCACCAGACTCTTGCACAAAGCCCTTCGTATAGTAGTTCTGATCCATCTCATAGCAGTCGCTGCCGTCAAACGGCCCGGCGGTGCGGATGGGCACGGTGCCGGTGTTGCGCACTGCCATCGTGAAATACAGCGTCTCGCCCAGCCCCAGGGTGATCTGGTTCGTGTCGTTCGGGTCGCGCACCAGCGTGCCATTCTTGGTGGACCATTCCACGCTCTGCCCATCGGGCTGGACTTCGATCTCCGCCACCGGGCGACCGCTCTGGGTGATCGTCAAGGTGTGCGTCAGCGTATCCTGCTGGCCGATCACATCCTGCGTCTGCGCGACGACGGTGTAGATGCCATTGGGCGGCGGGTCCGCGCCCAGGTTGATGCCGCCGTCGTAGTCGTAGGTATAACGGCCGGGTTCCAGTTGATCGTCCGACGCCACCAGGCGATAGCCCTCCACGCGTTGCACATCATAGCGGAACCCGTTGTCGCCGATCACATAGACGCTCAATGTCGCCGTCTGCGCCAGCACCACGTTGATGTACGTGTGGTCGTCGATGGCGTCCCGATTTGGCGAAATAAGGTCAGTTGAAAGCGTAAACTCGCTGATTTTTGGGAATGCCAAATCCGCGTCCTTGATCACCAGCGTCCCGCTGAACGTCTGCGACCCACCCGGCCCACTTGCGTCCACGTGCCAGGTGTATTGTCCATTCGGCATCAAGTGGCCGTCCGAGACGCCGTTAAACAGTAGCTCATAGGCAACCGGGCTTGGCGTGCGCTCCGCGTCATCACGCAACAGGTAACGTTTGCCTGCCTGGTCGATCAGATAGATCGTGACATGCGCCGTCTGTGACACTTTGTAGCTGATTTTTGCCAGGTCATCCACCCCATCTCCGTTGGGGGTGATGGTAGAGGGGTTAACGGTCACTTGTGAAAGCGCCCCACCCTGGTTACAAGCGGCCAGCAGGACGGCGGCGACCCCGATGAGGGATATGGCGAGTATGTGCTTCAACTTCATCACGCTGAGTATAGCAAGAGAATGTGATAGATTGTAAATGCGCGCTCATATTGGCGAATTGCACACGATACAGGCGCACCGCGCCCAGAACGTTTGTGCTAAACTTAACGGCATGCCAAAGACGACCCCGAAATTGAAGACCCGTTATGTGTGCTCTGACTGTGGGAGCGTCCAAATGCGCTGGACGGGCAAATGTCCTGATTGCGGCCAGTGGAATACGCTGGTCGAAGAGGTGTATCAGGAGAGCAAGACAGAAAACCACCGCACGCCGCTTTCCGCCATCGCGCCGCAGAAACTGAGCGAAATTCGTGCCGAGAACTTGCAGCGCCTGCCGATCAACATCGGCGAACTGTCGCGCGTGCTTGGGGGCGGCATCGTGCCGGGGTCACTGGTGCTCATCGGCGGAGAGCCGGGGATCGGCAAGTGTGTCACTGGCGATACGCGCGTTTTGGATCCCCTCAGCGGTGACTATTTACCCATTACTGAATGGGCAAATACCATACGCCCTGCGCTTTCTCTTGACATAGGACGCCAACAACTGGAGCCGGAGCGAGTTGCAGCGTATTTCGAGAGAGGCGTGAAAGCAATTGTAGAGGTTAAAACAGCTCTAGGACGAGTGCTGCGTTGTACCCCCGAGCATCCTGTCCTAACCCCAACAGGTTGGCAACCTGTGCAAGCGCTGGACACCGGCTGTTATATTGGTTCGCCTCGTTCACTGCCATATTTCGGCGATCAACCCATGCCAGATGCCCACGTCAAGCTGATTGCCTACTTATTGTCCGATGGCTCCGCGCAATCAGCCATCGGGGTAACAAATGCACTACCCGAGGTCGCACAAGACATGGAAGAAATTGCGGCGGCGTTTAACGTAAGCTTGAGGCGCTATTCAAAACCTCACAGTAAGGCGGTACAGTATCGATTTGTCAGCATAAACCCCACCGCCACACTACGCCAAAAGCCACGCGATCTTTTCGCAGAAGCACTATGGAATGCCAAACGCCAGACAACGATGAGTTGGCAAGAGTGGGCCAGGCGCGCGAACGTTGATCACAGCCTTCTCAACCAGTGGCGACATGGTGCATGCGTTCCCGATGAAGATTCACTTCGACGCTTGGAATCTGCTATCGGTTTTCCACTGGACAGCCTCGCACGAGAAGCGCGCGTGCAGGCTGAGATGAAGACACCCATTGCTCGTTTCGCCACCGAAATGAACTTACGTTATACCCATGCTGCGGAGAAAGCTGTCCCCGAGCCGATATTCCGCCTGCCACGCGCGCAACTTGCCTTGTTCCTGAACCGTCTGTTCACCTGCGATGGGTCGATATACGTCAACGCACATGGGCAGCCAGGCATCTCTTACAGCACAATAAGCCCTCGTTTGGCGGAAGATGTACAGCATCTGTTATTGCGATTCGGCTTGATTGCAACGCTTCGGCACAAAGAAGCGAACATCAATGGGAACCCTTACCTGGCCTACGAAATAGTGCTGCTCGGTATCGAAGAAGTACACCTGTTCCTGCACGAGATTGGCATACTGGGTCGTGAGCATGCCCGTGCACATATTTCGACCCTCAAGCCTGCACAACGACCGTCAACCCATCGAGACATTATCCCTACGGGCGAGATTTTCTGGCAACGTGTGCAAGCCGCAGCAGGTGACAGGCCGTTCGCGCACATAGCGCAGGAGGCGGGGGTTACATTCAAGAATCGCAGACACGAACGACCACTCACACGCTATACAGTGCAGGCGATTGCAAAATCATTACACGACCCGGAGTTGACCAAGCTGGCACAGGGCGATGTATATTGGGATCGAATCGTCAGCATCACACCATGCGGCAATGCAGAAGTCTACGACATCAGCGTGCCCAAAAACGAAAGTTTCATCGGCAACGATCTCATCATTCACAACTCCACGCTCCTTCTACAAGCAGCCGTGAGCGTGGCGCAGACCAGCGGCACCACGCTTTACGTCAGCGGCGAAGAAAGCAACCAGCAATTGAAAATGCGCGCCGAGCGCCTGGGCGTGGGCAATAGCGACCTCTTCCTGCTTACCGACACGAATCTGGACAACATGATCTATCAGATCGAAGGCTTGCGCCCCAAGCTGGCGATCATCGATTCGATCCAGACGACGTACCTGGATAGTATCACCTCCAGCGCCGGCACCATCAGCCAGGTGCGTGAATGTGCTCAGCGACTACAGGCAATGGCCAAATCCACCAATATCCCCGTGTTTATCGTCGGCCACGTGACCAAGGAAGGTTCCATCGCCGGGCCCAAGGTGCTGGAACACATCGTAGATACCGTGCTGCAATTGGAAGGCGACCGCTTCCATGCCCTGAGGCTGCTGCGCTCTATGAAGAATCGCTTCGGCGCAACGAGCGAAGTCGGCGTATTTGAAATGGCCGGCAACGGCATGGTGGAGGTGACCAACCCGAGCGAGGCCTTCCTGGCCGAGCGGATGAAGAATGCCCCCGGGTCCGCCATCGCGGTGACGATGGAGGGCACACGCCCGCTACTGGTGGAAGTCCAGGCGTTGACCGCGTCCACCCAGAACCCGATGCCGCGCCGCACCGCGAGCGGCTTCGACTACAACCGCCTGTTCATCCTGCTGGCAGTGCTCGGCAAGCGCGTGGGCATCCGCCTGCACGATCAAGACGTGTTCATCAACATCGTCAGCGGCATGAGCATCGACGAACCCGCGGCGGATCTTGCTGTCGCCGCGGCTGTTGCCAGCGCCAGCAAAGGCATCCCGGTGCCGGCGGATGTGGCGCTCATCGGGGAGATTGGCCTGAGCGGCGAAGTGCGTTCCGTCAGCCAACTGAATGCGCGCCTGAACGAGGCCGCCAAGCTTGGCTTCAAGCGTTGCATCATCCCCAAGACGGCCAGGCCGGTGGACTTCCCATCAGAAACGATGCAAATCATCCCGGCACGCTCGCTGGGCGCGGCGCTCGATGTCATTCTGGCCGGTTAGTGCGTGACGCAAAGGCAAAGGGACATGAGACATGTGCGGCAATGACAATTGTCACGATTTTCTGTCACCTATCGTCACTTGAGCAGCATTATTAATCGGTTAAAATGCTTCCCGAGCAGCCGTTCAGGTCCTATCGCACTAACATTGCGTAAAGCCGCCATCGAACTTATTAGTCTTTCTGTATACCAGTACGTCGCATTCATCATCGTTGTACATTGCTGCCTTTGACTCATTGAGCCCAGCGGTTCCGCCGACCAACGCACACGATCGCAGCCTGGAAATGAACGACTGCTCTCCGCCACATTCTTTGTGCCCTCGTGTCGTTGCTCTCAGAACTTGCCACTCAGCGGAGCACTGTAACCGGTTAGTTCTACGTACCCCACTCCACTCACTGGCTTGCCGTCACGCTGCCCCTGGATCGTCATGGCGCCTTCCCAATACACCACCGAGAGTTGGTTTTCCTGATCCTGAAGGCGTGCGCTTACATCGAGGGTCGTCGCCTCGCCAGCCAGGCTAACACGCCAGCGAACCGGGTAATCGGCGTCGCTGGCCGAGCTGTGCCAACGCTCCAACACGTCCAGCTTCACCTGATCCCTGGTCAACCGGCGCGTGCTGCCGTCGGGCAACACCAACGTCCCGCCCGACAGCGGGTCGATGCTGCCGTCGGCATTCCGCACCTGGAACAGCATTAACTCGCTTTCGTCGCTCAATTGCAACGAGAACCAATCCCACCCTAGCGCTTGTGGCCCCAGGGCACTGGTGCTCCACTCGTGATCCATCCAGCTCAAGCCATCAACAGCGAATGTGCCGTCGGGAGTGCTTAATGTCCCCGTAGTCACCAGGCGCGTGAAGGAGTAGTAGTACGAGGCGTTCCCCGGTGCATCGCTCTTGGCGCTCAGCCCATGATCCCCCTGTAGCACTACCGGCTTGGCAGCGCGCAGGCTCAGGGTGATGGAATAGGCGTCATGCTGCGCCACCAGTTGCACAGCATCCCCTTGCACGTTCAACCCATTCGCAGCCCAATCTTCCACGAATACGTGATAGGGCTGCGCGTTTGCCCCTGCCAGCCCGCCCGCGCCACGGCTAAACTTTTCAAATGCCACATGTTTTCCCGCGCGTTCGTCCGTCATGGCAAAATGCGCGAAATAAACCTGCGCACTTGCCAGGTCCGATCGTCGTTCCGGCATTTCTTGGGGTGGGACAAGCGCCCGGCGGAAGAAGGTGAGCTGATAACCAAATACGCGGCCCTGCGCATCCGTTAGGTTGCCGGTGTAATACCACCACTCCGTTTGAAAATCGGGGTGCGGACCATGATCCTGAGGAAAGACAAACGCACGCGGCGCGTATGCACGCGCGAAATTGGGGCTGGGCGTGGCATCTTCGGTGCTCAGGCCAATCACGTTGGAACGGACCTGCGGAGTGGGTTGAGTTCTAAAGAGTGCCCATCCCCCAATCGCCAATGTAACTGCGAACGCCAGTCCAATCAGCAGACGCACATATTTGCTCATCACAAACATACTTTCTCTCATCCCGGCCATTGTATCGAGTACAAAGAGGCGAAGACGAACACTGACAAAAATTCTTGAACGTATAAACGAAACTCACCTATATATTGGCTTAGTCAAGTGATGCTGAACTGTTACAATCCCGCTCGACCGACTGATCAATAAACAATGTAGGGGAAATCGTCTTATGAAAATAGCAGTTTTGGGTGGAACGGGGAAAGAAGGATCGGGCCTGGCGCTACGCTGGGCGAAAAGTGGTCACGATGTGACGATTGGCTCGCGGGATGCCGCCAAAGCGCAGCACGTGGCGGACGAGTTGAGCCAGACCTACGCGCCGGTGCAGGTGAAAGGCGCCGACAACGCCACGGCAGCACAAATGGCCGATGTAATCGTCATCACCGTGCCATATGCTGCACATCTCGAAACCCTCCAAGCGGTGCAACCGGCCCTACATGGCAAGGTCGTCGTAGACGTCACCGTGCCGGTGAACAGCGCAGATTTCACGCGCGTCAGCCTACCGCCGGGTGGCTCCGCCGCCAAGGAAGCCCAGGCACTGCTGGGTGACGGCGTGCAGATCATCGCCGCCTTCCAGAATATTTCCGCCACGCACTTGAAGAAGCTGGAAAGTGAAATCGATTGCGATGTGCTGGTATGTGGCGATTCCGATGCCGCCAAGCAAGTCGGCCTGCAACTGGTAAAAGATGCCGGTATGAAAGGTTGGGATGCCGGGCCGCTGGATAACGCCGTGGTCGTGGAGGGCCTGACGCCGATTCTGCTGGGGTTGAACCGGCGTTACAAGATCAAAGGCGCAGGCATTCGCATCACGGGTCACTAGATATGATTGAACTCTATCCGCTGGAAGGCTTGCCGATCATCAAACCGGGGGATGACCTGGGCGCACTCTTCTTGAACTGCCTGAGCCCACTTCATCCACAAACACATGACATTCTGGTCGTCACTTCTAAAATCGTTTCAAAGGCCGAGGGACGCTTTGTCAACCTGCGTGACGTGATCCCATCTGAGAGGGCGAACGAACTGGCGCAGGTGACCCGCAAAGATCCGCGCCTGGTGGAATTGATCCTGCGTGAATCACAAGTCGTTTCGCGTGTGGCACCGGGCGTGTTGGTCACGCAGCATCATCTGGGCTTCACCTCCGCCAATGCCGCCATCGATCATTCCAACGTATCGACCGACCTGGACATGGTGCTACTGATGCCGCTAGACCCCGACGCCAGCGCGCGGCAATTACAGACCTATTTGACGGATGCACTGCAAAAGCACATCGCCGTCGTCATCGTCGATAGTCATGGCCGCCCACACCGCGTCGGCACCGTTGGCGTAGCCGTTGGCGTGGCAGGCATGCCGGGCGTGGAAGACTGGCGCGGTAGGCCCGATCTGTTTGGCTTCCAATTGCAGCACACCGAAATCGGCCTGGCCGATATGGTCGCTTCAGCAGCCACGCTGCTGCTGGGCCAGGCGGCAGAGGGCATCCCGGCCGTGCTGGTGCGCGGGGTCACTTACACCCGGCATGATGGCAGTGCCGGCGAAATCATCCGCGCAGCGCAGATCAACCTGTACGCCTGAGGCAAGATAGATGAATCACTCATCCGCCATCTACAGGCGACGCATGATCCGGCGTTATACCGATGCGCCCATAGATGCCGCCACAGTGCAGGATTTGCTCGGCGCAGCCGTTCGTGCGCCCTCACCGCACAATCGCCAGCCGTGGCGTTTCGCCATCGTGCGCGGCGCAGCACGGGCACGGCTGGCCCGTGCAATGGGCGACCAATTGCGGGCCGACTCATCTGCCGACGGCGTTCCGCCAGATCAGATTGAACAGGACGCCTCACGCTCCTACCAACGCATCACCTCCGCCCAGGTGGGCATCGTCGCCTGCCTGAGCATGCAGAAAATGGATACCTACCCCGATGCGCGACGGAACGAGGCAGAGCGCTGGATGGCCGCGCAGGCGGTGGCCGCCGCCGTGCAGAACCTGTTGCTGCGCGCCACGGAACTTGGCCTGGGTGCATGTTGGATGTGCGCCCCCCTCTTCTGCCCGCAGGCCGTGCGCAACGCGCTGAACCTGCCGCTCGATTGGGAGCCGCAGGCGCTCATTACGCTGGGTCACCCGGCAGACTCAGGCAAAGAGCGGGCTCGCAAGCCGCTTTCTGAAGTCACGCGCGAAATCGGCGATTAAGCGCCCGCTCACGGGCGGCGCGAACTGATGATCCACTGGCTATATGCCTGCCGGACCGCCGGGCCGATCCCCGTCTCATCCGCCACCGCCAGCAGGTCGCCAGCATGTGCAATGCGATAGCGATAGCGCGTGAAGTACACGCGCAGCCAGGCCATGTAACGCTGATCGCCCACCGCGCGGCGGACGGCGTCAAAAAACAAAGGGCCCTTGCCATAAACCATCGGCGCATACACGTCGCGTTCAAAAGCGCCCGTCGGCTGCGCGACCGGCACGTCGCGCCCGGCTTTCAGTTCACGTTCGTAGCGTGTGGTGAAGTAGAGATTGCGTTCTTCGTCGGCGGCCTGGACGCCGTAGCGATCTTCGATATAGAGCGAGGTGCTGAACTGCACCAGCGCCTCATCCAGCCAGGCTTCGTTGATTGGGTCGCTGCCCACCATCGCATACCACCACTGGTGCGCCACTTCGTGCGCCGTGATCCATTCGAAGTAGCCGCCTTCCTCAGCATACAGTGAGTCGGTCACGCCGGCCAGCATTGGATATTCGATTCCCCCGGAGGTATTGGGCGAAGCGAATATCTTCAGTTCCTTATAGGGGTACGGGCCATAACGGCGCTCATAATCCTGGACGGCTTGCAAAGCATAGCCCAGCGCGCGTTGCCCGCCCTGCGCAAACTGCGGCATATAAAAGCTGCTCACGAGCAGGTTCCCCACGGCGGTGCTGAGCGTCGTAGAAACGACCTGATATTGCTGGCTGCCGTGAATGGCGAAATCTCGCACCGGGGCAGCCACACAACTGGTATCGCGCCATACAAGCGCATTTGGCAGCGAGCTGACCGGCTGATTCAGCGTATCGCTGCACACCCCTGATGCAACCAACACCAGGCTGGCAGGCGCGCGAATGCGCACACGATACAGGCTCACCTCGCTGAAGGCAATGTCGCCGTAATTCGGCGCTACATCCACATGCCAGCCGCTGCCATCTCGCACCGGGATCAGCGGGTAAACATCAGGCAATGCCAGCACGTCGTGTGCCCAACCAAAGGTGTGGTAACCGCCATTTGCCTGTAAGGGAACGGACACGACGAACGTCATAGAAAGCGTGACACTCTGCCCAGGAGCCAAAGCCGAGGCAAGCGGCACGCTCAACACCGAGGTATCACTGATTGGTTGCCCCGCCGTGCCGGAGAAACCAACGGTGGGGCGCAGGTAGATGGCCGGCGTCGCCGGTATGCCATTTACGCTGACCCGGCTCACCTGCATGTGACCGCCCATGTATTGCGTGTTGGGGTATAGCCGCAGCAATATCTCATGCAGGTCATCCGCCCCATGATTGACATAGCGCACCTGCTGCGTGCCGCGCACCTGTTGCATGTCGCTCTCGATCGTCAGGTCGATGTCGTAGCGCGTGGCTTGTGACATACTCAGCATGTCACCCAGGAAGGCTGGTTGTAATGCGCCGGCATAAGAGGCCAGCTCGGACGGCAACACACCACTCTCCTGTCGCTGCATTGCAGTGGCGCTATTCGTCGCCCGCGTTCCAGGGGTGGCAATGCCGGAGGGCGTTGACGTGGGCAAAGGGGTTACACTCGCCGTTGTGGGCACAGTCACTTCAGGCGTGGGGGATGGTTGTGTGGAACAGGCACTCAGCAAGATCAATAGCAGACATTCAAATATCCACAGACGCTTTTGTTTCATAAAACTGTTCAGTGATGCAGATGCATGGATAGCGGTCAAACGGCAAAAAACAGGTCTCTGTGCGGCAGCCAGGACATATCAACGTCACAAATCAGGATACAAAAGGCCTGGGCGCAGCGCATCCCAGTATAATGCCGCTGTGTCGATGTTTCGTCCAACACTACTAAGGTATATCGCAGCCGGCATGATGCTCGCTGCCAGCGCATGTGCGGGCACCGTGACCGACCGCACACCAACGCCCAGCGCCACGTTGGCCCTACCAACAGCGCGCCCAACCATAACGCCACGCGCCACAGGCACGATGGCCCCAGCCACGATGCCCGTCCCCAGGGAGGCGACGGCAACCCCGACGCCGATCATCTACGTCGTGCAAGAAGGCGATACGCCGATCTTGATCGCCAACAAGTTCGGCGTGAGCGCCAACGATCTGATCAACCTTAATAACATCGACCCGGCGACGATGCAGATTGGGCAAAAGCTGATCATCCCTACCGGGCCACAAACGGTGTCGGAAGGCAGCACACTGCTGCCCAGCCCTACCCCAACGCCCTTCACCATCCGGGGCATGAACGTCTATCGCACGCCCGTAGGCAGCCTGGAAGTGCTGGGCGAAGTGTTCAACCCCGGCCCGGCCACGCTTGGCAACGTGCAACTACAGGTCACGCTGCTAGATCAGGCCGATCAAATCCTGATCTCCGTGCCGTTTTACATCTCACAGGAAGTGATTCCATCCGGCCAAAGTGCACCCTTCCGCCTGCTCTTCACCGACCCGCCTGCGGCTTATGCAAAATACAGCGTTACGTCGCTGCGGGGTGAATCGGTGGACCCGTCGTCACGTTATGCCCAGATGACTGTCACCAAAGTGGATGGCGCCGCCAGTGGAACACAATATCGCGTCTTTGGCGAAGTGACCAATACCGACACGGTGAACGCAACCGAGGTACGCCTGACGGTGACCACCTACGATGCCAATAAGAACGTGATTGGCTATCGCGACCAGGTGCTCACGCCTGGGCCGCTCGCCCCCAATGCCGTGCAACCATTTGACATCACGCTGGCTTCTTCCAGCCCCGACGTTGCCAGCTATAGCGTGGTGGTGTTGGCACTGCGCGGGCAGTAACGGCCCTAAAGGATGCTCACCGGGTCAACATCCACAACGCAGCCGCGCGGCAGGTCCAGGTCATCCAGCAATTGGCGCGGCGAGTGCGTGCGCACAAACAGGTGCCAGCGGTAGCGCCGCGAGCGCCGGGCAAAGTAAGCCTGCGCCGGGCCGATCAATGCGCCGGGTTCACCCACGCGCATACGCAACTGGCGGGCCAATGCCTCGCACGCCTGGCGCGCCTTCCCATTATCCTCATCACTCACCTCGAAGCGCACCAGCCGCACGTAGGGCGGCAGGTTCAGGGACTGGCGTTGCTGCAGCTCGTCCCTGGCAAACCCTGCTACATCGTGGTGCGCGGCATAGGCAATCGCCGGGTGCTCCGGGTTATAAGTCTGCACGATCACCCGCCCCGCGAGCAGGCTACGCCCTGCTCTACCTGCGACTTGCTCGATCAAATCGAACACGCGCTCAGAAGAGCGGAAATCAGGCAGGAATAGGCCCACGTCGGCCAGCACCACGCCCACCAACGTCACGAGCGGCAGGTCCAGCCCTTTGGCAATCATCTGCGTGCCCACCAGCACATCCGCCTGCTGATTCACAAAACGCTGCAAGAGCTGATCGGCGCTGCTACTGCCCGCCCCGGAACTGGCGTCCTTATCCCAGCGCACGATGCGCGCGTGCGGGAAGTGCTCCTGGATCGCGGCCTCCACCTTCTGCGTGCCGATGCCGATGAACCTTATGCGCGTGCTGCCGCAAGACGGGCAGCGCGTGGGCACACGTTCCACGTGATTGCACTGGTGACATTTCAGGATGGCACCTTCTTGCTCACGCGCGCCATGTTTACCTGCCACGCCACCGGTTGCGGCATCGTTCACCTGGTGATACGTCAGCGGCACGTCGTCGTTCGGGCAACGCAACGCGTAACCGCACTGCCGGCAGATGACACACGATGCGCTGCCGCGCCGGTTCAAAAACAGGATGGCTTGCTCACCGCGTTGGAGTGTTTCGCTCAAGGCCAGCATCAATGCACCACTAAACATGCTCATGTTACCGCCGCGCAGTTCGGCGCGCATGTCCACCACCTGCACATCGGGCAATGGCTGATAGACCACGCTATCCGTCTCGCGCTGCGCCACCGCCTGCACCCCCAGGCGCGTCTGCTGATCGTTAACGCGCCTGATATGCCCGCGCACGCGGTTGGGCAATTCGAGCACCTTCAAGATGCCTGTGCGCGCCATCTGCCAGGCTTCCAGCGAAGGCGTGGCACTCCCCAAGAGCAGGGTTGCACCGCTCAATTGCGCGTAGCGCATCGCCACGCGTCGCGTGTCGTAATAGGGCGGCGAGTTTTGCTTATACGATTGGTCGTGCTCTTCGTCCAACACGATCACGCCCACATTGGGCAGCGGCGCAAAAAGCGCCGAGCGCGCGCCCACCACCACCTTCAGTTCACCTGCGCGGATGCGCCGCCAGGTGTCGAAGCGTTCGCCGGGCTTCAAGCGGCTGTGGATCAGCGCCACCTGACCGGGGAAGCGCGAGAGGAAGCGGCGGGCCGTTTGAGGTGTCAGGCTGATTTCGGGCACCAGCACCAGCGCACCACATCCGCGTTGCAGCGCCAGCTCCACGGCGCGCATATACACTTCCGTCTTGCCTGAGCCGGTGACGCCGCGCACCAGGAATTGAGCAGCGGAACGGCGGAGCGGCTCGGCGGAGCGGGCCTGGGCAACCTCGCTCCCTTGCTCCCTATCCCCCGCGCTCACAGGCTCCTCTGCCCCTCCGTCACCTTCAGCCAGCATGGCGGCCCGCACGGCTTCCCACGCGCGTGCCTGGTCGGCGGTCAGCGGCGGCGCAGTGGCGGTCACGTAGTCGATGTCGGCCAATGGATCGCGCCAGCGCTCGGCGTCGCCCAGCATGATGTAATTCCGCTCAGCCAGCCAATCCAGGTCCGCACGGTTGGCGCCCGTTTCGGCAAATACCCAGTCGGCCCAGGCCATCCGGTTGTGATCTTGCAAATAGCCCAGCACCGCCATGCGGCGATGAATCGCGTTTGCGCGCCGCGGCATACGTGCTGCCTCCTGCTCCAGGTTCGCGAGCACAATCTCCAGCGTCATCTCTGAAAGCGCCATCTGCGCCAGGGTGGTACGGCGCGGGCGTGAGATGGCAGGCGCTAAGGTGGAACTGCGCAGCACCACGCCGGCCTGAACCAAACCACGCAGCGCGCCGCGCCAGCGCTTCACGCCTTTCAACGCCAATTTCAACTTCGATTCCACCAGCGGCCCATGCCGGTGCAACACGTCGATGATCTGCGTGCGCGCATCATGAATTGTCCCCGGCGCAGGAACAGGCATATCTTCCTTTGCCAGCGCATAAACGTAGGCCGTGCTGGGCGTGAAGCCGGGCGGCACCATCATGCCGCAGCAGCGCCCCAGCGGCGCGCAATATTCGCGTGCCATCCAGCGTGCCAGGGCCAGTTGTGTGCTGTTCAAGGCAGGCTGTTCGTCCACCACCATGTGCACCGGCTTCAAGACATAGGGCTTCTCGGGGGGCTCTTCGCTCATGCTCATCACAACGCCGGCCACCAGCCGGTTACGCAACGGCACGATCACGACGACACCTTCCGACACTTTCCCTTTCAGGTCATCTGGCACCTGGTAACTCAACACCCCCGTCACGGCATCGGTGAGTGGCGCAACATGAACAATCAACGCATCGGCTGGCATGTGGCAACTATACCCTGCAACCATCCCGGGGCGGGCATATTTAAGGTGCGGCTGGCAAAGGAACACCACGCCGCCGAGCCTGGATGCGGTAATATCAAGCCGATTGGAAATCATATGACATTACCTGACCGCAGCTTACTCCGTTTGCACGTCGAAGCCGTGTGGGGCGTGCAATTCTCCGCCTCTGCGCGCAATGAGATCGAGCTAGCACCGGATGCGCGCCAACCCGCCTGGCGTCTGTGTGCCGCGGACATGGCTGAAGGCCGCGTGTACATCTGGAGGGCTGATGTCACCCCGACCGAACGGGAAGCCTTGCGCCTGAAGGCCAACGAAGCTCTGGCGGACACGTTGGATGACGCCCCACGCCAGGGGATACATCGAGAAGTGGCCCTCTCGCTTGCTGCTCATCCACGCTCCCATGATATGGCCCCCCACACCACCGTGCGCCCGCTGACCGAGGCAGACGGCTTACGAATCGAAGCGTTTGAACCCGGCGAGCAAAGTTATTACCTGGCGCCAACTCGCCAACCGCTGATTGGGGCACTCGTCCAGGGGCAACTCGTGAGCATCGCTCATAGTTCCCGCCGCACATCCGAGGCATGTGAGCTGGGCGTGTTTACCCTCCCAGAAGCCCGTGGGAAGGGCTATGCACTGGCAGTGACGGTGGCATGGACACAGGGGGTCATGCAAGAAAATCTTGTTCCTCTTTACAGCGCTGATGCAACGAATACAGCATCCCTCCACTTAGCAGATGCGGCCGGATACCAGGCTTTCGCGCATATCGCGACCCTTGAATGAACGGCCCGCCGGTTTGACGTGCACCCACCCGGCCTTTATACTGATGCAACGATGCCAGGATAGGAGCCACGCATGTCACTTCGAAGATACTTGCAGCTACTCGACGAACAGAACAAACTCATTCACGTCAGCAGGCCTATCTCCAAAACATATGAAATCAGTGGCGTGTTGAAAAAGTTGGAGCCGGCGCCCGTGATCTTTGAGCAGGTGAAGGAATCCCGCTTCCCCGTCATCGGCAACCTGTTCTGCGATAAGGCCAGCTTCGCCGCCTATTTTGGCATCCCGGTGAACCAGATCATCCCCGCCCTGACGCACGCCATTAGCGCGCGCCAGCCCTGCCAGGAAGTTGATGGCGCCCCCTGCCAGGAAGTAGTGAACCACTCGCCCGACCTGGACGAATTGCCCATCCTGCGCCACTGCGAAAACGACGGCGGCAACTACGTCAGCGCGGGTGTCATGATCGCCCGGCACCCGCTACATGGCTTGAACGTAGATTTTCATCGTCTGATGCAATTTTCAAAGACGGGGCTGGCGGTGCGCGTGGTCGCGCGCAGGCACTTCGACCAATATCTGAAGGAGCTGAAGCAGGTGGACGTGGCGGTGTGCGTGGGCAACGCCCCCAACGTGCTGGCCGCCGCAGCGACGTCGGTGGCGCTTGGCGTCAACGAGTTGGAGATTGCGAATGCCCTGCAACCGCTGCGAGTGGTGCGCGCCAAAACGGTGGACGTGCTGGTGCCCGCCGAAGCCGAGTTTGTGCTGGAAGGCACCGTCCACTTCGATCAGCGGCACGCCGAAGGTCCCTTTGTGGACCTGACGGAGACCCAAGACGTGATCCGCCAGGAGCCAGTGTTCCAGGTGAAGTGCATCACCCACCGGCACGACGCAATCTGGCAGGCCCTATTACCGGGCGTGTTGGAGCATAAGCTACTCATGGGCATGCCGCGCGAGCCCACCATCTATCAGAAGGTGAACGAAGTGGTGCGCTGCCTGGACGTAAACGTCAACCCAGGCGGCTGCTCATGGCTGCACGCCATCGTGCAGATCGACAAGCAGCACGAAGACGATGGCCGCAAGGCGATTGAAGCCGCCTTTGCCGGTCATCGCTCGTGCAAGCACGTGTTCGTGGTGGATCAGGATATCGATATCTACAATCCCCAGGAAGTGGAATGGGCCTTTGCCACCCGTTTCCAGGGCGATACGCGCATGGTGGTCAAAGATAAAGAGCCTGGTTCCAGCCTGGACCCTAGCGCCGAACCCGGCACCCACCTGACGACCAAGATCGGCTTTGACCTGACCAAGCCGCTCGCCACGCACGGCAAGACGTTCGATAAAGCGCCGTTCCCCGACGTAGATTTGAAGCGATTCCTGTAGTTGCAAGGAGACCCGCATGGCATCATTCAGCGGTTGCATCCGCTCCAAAGAAATAGCGATGGACACCTGGGTACAGGTGGTCACCCCCGACGGCACGACGAAGCAGGATAAACCGCACAAGGTCATCTACCTGCTGCACGGCACCACCGGCAACAGCATGAATTGGGTTCAACTGACGTTGATGCCGCTATATGCCACGGAGCATCACGTAGTATTCATCGTCCCGGAAGTGGGCAACACGTGGTTCAGGAACATCCCCGATAGGGGCAACTTCTTCAGCTACCTCGTGGATGAGCTGCCGCAGATCATGGGTGGGTTGTTCAACATCTCCGACCGACGAGAAGACGTGGCCGTCATGGGGAATTCCAGCGGGGCATATGCGGCCCTGAAGTGCGCGCTGCTCCGGCCTGAGCAATATGGGCTGTGCGGCGCTTTTTCAACCGCCAGCGTGCACCTGGGGCAATATCTGGAATACCTGCGCCAACAGAAGCCCGAAGAGATGGAAAACCCGCTGCTGCGCTCCGTGTATGGGCCGAAGCTCGAATGTTCTGAGGACGACGAGCTGCTCACGCTGGCGCAGAAGGCCAGCCAAAAGGCGATCAAGCCAGAGATATACATGACGATCGGACGCCAGGACTTCTTATACGAGCCCAACGAGGTGTTCTTTCGCGAAATGCAAGCGTTGCCACTGGACTTCAGCTACGACATTTGGGATGGCAGCCACGACTGGCGTTTTTGGGATAAATCGCTGAAAGCAGCGCTGGATAAGTACTATCCCATTCAAACTGTATAGGCGAATGAAACATGAAAGCACTTCACGTTTCATGATTCACGCTTCATAAGGAACCGCATGATTCTCACGCGCGACGAACAGGCCATGCTGGCGGGCGAACTTGGCCCGGCCATCCAAAAGGCCATGCAAATCTTGAACACCCTGGGCACGATTTACGGCGCACAACACATGGTGCCCGTCACGTCGGTGCAAATCGCCGGGGTGAGCTTCGATAACCTGGGCGATGCGGGCCTGAGCTGGCTGGCCGAAATGGCCGCCGGCGGCGGGCGAGCCAGGGTGCTCGCCACCTTGAACCCGGCCGGGATGGATATTGAAAACTGGCAAGCCCTGGGCATCAGCCCGGAATTCGCCGCCAGCCAGGCCCGCGTGATCGACGCCTTCGCACAGATGGGCGTGCTCACCACGTGTACCTGCACGCCCTACCTCACCGGCAACCTACCCCACTACGGCGAGCACATTGCGTGGGCCGAGAGCAGCGCTGTGTGCTATGCCAACGCCGTCATCGGCGCGCGAACCAACCGTGAAGGCGGGCCAAGTGCGCTAGCAGCGGCGCTCACCGGGCGCACCCCGGCATATGGCTATCACCTGGACGCGGCACGCCGCCCCGAGTTAACGGTGCAAGTGAGCGCCCGCGTGGATGGCACCGACACGTTTGGCGCGCTGGGCAAATCAATCGGTGAACGGCTGGAAGGAACGGCCCAGAAGCCCATCTGTTTCATCCGTGGCATCTCACAGGCCAGCGGCAATCAACTCAAGGCGTTTTGCGCCAGCATCGCCACTTACGGCGGCGCAGCGATGTTCCACATGCAAGGCATCACACCCGAGGCCGCTGCCATGCAGGTGCCAGAGCAGTCAATCCACATCTCACAGGCGGACCTGGACGCCACGCGCCGCAACATGAGCGATGCGCTGCCTACAGAGGTGGACTTCGTCAGCCTGGGTTGCCCGCACCTATCGGTCCAGGAAATCGCGCGCCTGGCAGAATTGCTACGCGGCAAACAGGTGCGCAAGGAATTCTGGATCACCACGGCGCGCCCCACCAAATCCATCGCCGATCAGATGGGCTACAGCGCGGTCATCGAAGCCAGCGGCGCCAAGTTCGCCGTAGACACCTGCTGCGTCGTCGCGCCGATCAAAGGACGCTTCCACGCCATGGCCACCGACAGCGGCAAAGCCTGTTACTACGCCTATGCCAAGAACAAATTCAAGACGCTCTTGCGTTCGTTCGATGACGTCGTTGCGGAGGCACTGCGATGAAATACCAGGGACGCACCATTTATGAAGGCCAAGTTGAAGGGGAAACCCTGGTGACGCAGATGGGCATTTCCTTCTTTGGCGGGGTGGACCCCGACACCGGCTGCGTGGTGGAGCGCGGTCACGAGTTAGAAGGTCAATCGATCAGCGGCAAGGTGCTGGTGTTCCCCACCGGCAAAGGCAGCACCGTCGGCTCCTACACGCTCTACCGTCTGAAGCGCAACGGTAAAGCGCCACTAGCAATCGTGAATGCCGAATGCGAGACGATCACGGCGGTGGGCTGCATCATCTCGGAGATTCCATGCCTGGATCACGTCCCAGTCGATCAACTCCGCTCCGGCCTGCGCGTGATCGTCGATGCGGGCGCCGGCACGCTTGAGACGGCGTAGGTCAGCTCACCTGCACTATGAGCAGCGTCATATCATCATATTGTTCAGCCTCTCCCTGGTAAGCGGCTAATGCCTGGAAGAGATGCGCGCATAACTCGTCCGCCGGAGCGCCTGCCAGCGATTGTAGCAATTGCACAAAACGGCCCAACCCATACATGCCCGCCTGAGCGTCTTGCACGTCGGTCAGCCCATCGGTAAATAATGCCAGCCGATCACCCGCTTGCAGGCTGATGCGTTCCTCCGTCAGGCCCAGGAGCGCGCTATCCAATTGGCCCAACACCAGGCCCGCCCCACCGAGCGGGGTTGCGTTGCCTGCGCGGATCAGCATCGGTTTATCGTGCCCGGCGCGCGCATACGTCAGGCAGCGTTCCTGCGTATCCACCACGCCGTAAAACACGGTGACGAACATCTCCGATTGCGCCAACGCCAGCAGCAAGCGGTTCACGTTTTCCAACACAGCGCGCGGCGAAGCTTCGCGTTCCGCCTCCGCCAGTAGCAGGCTGCGCGTGAGCGCCATAAATAGCGCCGAAGGCATACCCTTGTCCGACACGTCGGCGATGACGACGCCAAACCGGCGCTCGTCCAGCGCAAACACGTCGTAGAAATCGCCGCCCACCTGGCGGGCCGGAAGGCAACGCGCGGCGAAGGTGTAACCGGCGTAATGGGGGAAGCTGCGCGGCAACAGGCTCTGCTGCACCGTGCGCGCCAGTTCCAGTTCGCGTTCCAGGCGCTCCTTCTGCACTAATTCCGCCTGGGCTGTCTCCAGCGCGATGATCTTGGCACGCAGATCGTCCACCAGTTGGCCGCGTTGAATGGCAAGCGCCGCCTGGTTCGCCAGGGTGCGCAATAACGCCACTTCGCCCTGGTTAAAGCGCTGCTTGGTGGTGGGGTGAACGATCAATACCCCCACCAGCTTATCCTGCGCCACCAGCGGCACGCGCAACCCCTGATAAAGCCGTGCACCTTCTACATCGGGATTTCGGCGCGGCACGCCAGGCGGCCAGTGCGCATAGAGCGTGGGGTCCAACCCTTGTGATCGCTCAATGACCGCCGATGCGTCGAGTTGCAGCCCCGCCAATTCGTCGCTCCAACCATTCACTGCCAGCACCCGCGCCGTATCATCCGGTTGCAAAACGTAGAGCACCGCGCGCCCCGCGCCGCAGAGCTGGCGCGCATAGCGGCACACGCTGCGGCCGATTTCGTCCAGGCCCCTGGACCCAATCAGGTCAGAACCCAGCTTCTCCAACGAAATGAGCGCCTCGGTGCGCTGCTGCAACACGCGATTGGATGTCTCCAGTTCCAGCAACTTGCGTTGCAACGCGCCGTTATTTTCCGCAAATGCGCGCTGGCTCGTCTCCAGCAATTGCTGTAGCTGGCTCAATTGGCCCAATTCCACCTGTAACACGTCGTCCAGCGAGAGATACCCTTCCGCAGCCAACGCCAGCGCATATTGCCCGGCGGTCAACTGGCTGGGCAGACTAAACAGCGCCGGCGCCGGGGCCGTGGCGTGGAAGAAGTCGAAAATGCTCACATCCCCCTTGCGCCCAGTGCCGTTACACTCAGCCCCTCCCTGAGCGGCGTAATAGGCTGCCTGTGGGTCAAGCCGGCCCAGGTGCGCCCGATACTGGCTCAGGCGGGCTTCATCCAGCGTGTCGGGCTGCCGGCAAGTGGGGCACAACGTCGCCAGGCGTTGAACCGAAACCACCCACCCCAGCGCGTTCAGTTGTTCAGGCTGCGCGCCCCACAGCAACAAATGGCGCGCCAGTTCTGCACCGCGCAAAGCGCTATCCATCAGCGCCAGCACGCGCAGGCCCTGTCCGGCGGCGCTCAACGCCGCGGCGATCACGTCGGGCGTGAGCGCATCGATCACCAGCAGCCCCGGCCGGCGCAGCACCACGCGTTCGATGCACGCGCGCATGTCCTCATCGGCACGCGGCGTCACCACGTCGATCACGCGCGCCAGGCTGCGCGGGACACGCACCGTTTCGATATCGTGTGTAATCACAACACCGCGCTGGCGCGGCTGCGCCAGCAGGATCTGGCGCATCAGGATGCGCAAAAAGCCCGCCTTCCCGCTGGGCAGAAACGATTCCGAGGCAGGCACCGCCGGCGGGTCAAACCCGGCGATGATCGTCAACTCCGGGCCATCCGCGACAAGCTGGTCGATCAACGCATCGACCAGCGGTAAATGCAGAAAGTCTTTCAGATCCAGCACGCTAGTCGCGATTATACGGGTGCAACAACCTTGTGCCGCACCCGGGTAATGTCTTGGATTGCTTGGCCCTCATACAGACCACAATTGAGTTATACAATCAACGAGCTTGTTTCATTCCAAATCTACGATGGGTCCAAACTATGAATTCGCTGCGTAAGCACTTTCTCATCGATCCAGATGTGATCTTCTTTAACCATGGTTCCTACGGCGCGTGCCCGCGCCCGGTGTTCGAGAGCTACCAATACTGGCAACTTCAACTAGAGCGGAACCCCGTTCGTTTCATCGGCCGGCGTGTCGAAAAGCTTTTGGAAGACGCGCGCCACGCGTTGGGCGAGTATCTGCACACCAGCGGAGACAACCTGATCTACGTGGTCAACGCCACCTTCGGCGTCAACGTCATCTTGCGCAGCCTGAAGCTGCAACCCGGCGACGAAGTGCTCACCACCGACCATGAATATGGCGCGGTGAACAACAACTGGGACTTCATGGCGCTGCAGCAGGGCTTCAACATCGTGCGCCAGCACATCCCGCTGCCCGTGACCACCGACGACGCGTTTGTGGAGCAGTTGTGGCAGGGCGTGACGCCACGCACGCGCGTGATCTCACTCAGCCACATCACGTCGCCCACATCGCTGATCTTCCCGGTGGAGAAGGTCGCCAGGCGTGCGCGAGAGGCGGGCATCATCACGGTTGTGGATGGCGCACACGCGCCGGGGCAGATTCCGCTGAACTTGGACGAGATCGGTGCGGACTTCTACGTGGGCAACCTGCACAAGTGGCTCTGTGCACCAAAGGGTTCGGCATTTTTCCATGCGCGCCCGGAGATGCAGAAGACGCTCGAGCCACTGATCGTCCACAGTTGGATGAAAGAACTCGACGAGCAGGGCTTGCACGGCAGCCTGATCGACCAGCAGCAAAGCCAGGGCACGCGCGACTTCGCGGCCTTCCTGGCGACGCCGGATGCGATCAAGTTCCAGAACGAGCACAACTGGGAGCAGGTGCGCGCCGATTGTCACGC
>DAOUFG010000163.1:0-28071 GCA_034430115.1 Thermoflexales bacterium
TCGTCTTGATCGGCAGCGTGTCCATGTTGGGCTTGTGGCGCAAAAGGTTGCCCTGGCAGGCGGTTGGCCTGCGCCCGGCACAACCCAGGTGGATGTGGGCGGCTGTGGCAGCCGGCGTCGTGTGCCTGTTTCTCACCGGGATGGTGGCGCTGCTGGTGCAATTGCTGCTGGGGCAGGCCCCGACCAACCCGCAACTGCCATTTTTGCTGCCAAAGGGCCTGACGCCTTTTAGCGAGCTGGCGATGTTCGTGCTGGCCGGCCTGGTGATCCCATTTGCAGAGGAGTTGTTCTTCCGTGGGTTGCTCTATACCTGGCTGCGCCAGCACCTCGGCTTTGGGCTGAGCGCGCTCATCAGCGCCGTCATCTTCGGCGCCGCGCACGGCGACATTGCCATTGCGGCGGGTGTGGCCGTCATGGGTTTGCTGCAAGCCTGGATCTTCGAACGCAGCCATTCGCTGTGGACCACCTTCCTCATCCATGCGATCAATAACGGCTTCAAGTTGATCCTGCTCTATGCGTTGCTTGCCGCAGGCATGAATCTGGCGGGCTTGTAGATGTACACCCCATGGGGCAGTGCGATGCGCAGGGCTTTGCCCTTATAATCACCGCTTATGGGTCCTAGTGTAGCAATCGATCTCGGCATTATCCAAATTCATTGGTACGGCATCATCCTCACTTTTGGGATGGTCATGGCGGCTTATGTCGCCGCGCACGAAGCAAAGCGGCGTGGCGAGAACCCCAACATTGTTTGGGATGGCGTGCTCTGGGTGATCGGGCTTGGCCTGGTGGGCGCGCGCCTATACCACGTGTTTTCTTCGCCCAATGATGGCAGCGGCAGCGGTTGGGCCTATTACAGCCAGAACCCGCTGCAAATCCTGTTCATCTGGCAGGGCGGGTTGGGCATCTATGGCGGCTTGCTGGGTGGGTTGCTGGGCGTGTTCATCGTCATGCTGCGCAATCGGGCGCCCCTCATGCGCTGGCTGGATTGCATTGTGCCGGGCGTTGCGCTGGCCCAGGCGATTGGGCGCTGGGGAAACTATGCCAACCAGGAGTTATATGGCGGGCCTACCGGCTCCTCGTGGTGGGGCATCACGATTGACGCGGCCCATCGCGTCCGCACTGGCAAGATCGATTTCACCGACCTGCAAGCGTACCCGCTGGATACGCGTTTTCACCCGACCTTTTTCTACGAATCGGCCTGGAACTTCGTCGGGTTCATCTTGCTGATGTGGATCGCCCGGCGATTCACGCGCATTTTGCGCGACGGCGATATCCTGGCGCTCTATTTCGTGTGGTATGGCATCGGGCGGGCGTGGGTGGAACTCCTGTTCCGCCCCGACGCGTGGACGTTGGGGGCACTACCTACGGCAGTGTGGATTTCCTTGGGTTCCATTGTGCTCGGTATCGTGATCTTGCTAATCGACCACACGATCATCAGAGGGGCGAGCGTCGCTCCCAGCCAGGCATAGCGCCGGGCCACTTGAGCGCGTTCGTCTATCTTGAGTCGTTCAACGTTCATGAGCATCGAATGCCATCATGCGCACCATCCGAGACGAGTACGAACTACCGGAAGACGATGGGGGAGATGAGTACGTCGGCTCGCTCCTGCGCAGACGCCGGCGTCATACCGGGGTCTGGGTGGTGGGCGCGGTGCTGCTCGCGCTGTTGGTTGCCGGCATCTATGGCCTCGTATGGGCGAACCGGGAACAACAAGATGATCATTTTTGCGTCAGTTGTCACACCCCGCCAGAGGTGAACTATGTTGACCGCGCTAATTCGGCGATGGCAGGCGCGCTGGCAAATGATCTGGCGAGTTATCACTATCAGCAGATCAAAGGGCAAGGCGGCACCTTGCATTGCATCGACTGCCATCAAGGCACTGGCAACGTAAATCATCGTTTCAGCCTGGTCGCCCTGAGCACGCGTAATGCGCTGCTATGGATGATCGCTCAAAACGATACTCATCTGGAGAAAGGGCATTTGCAGGTGCCGGCATTGGCAAATGAGGCCTGTGTATCGTGCCACCAGAGCACGCTGCTACTGACCGGGATCGACAATCACTGGCATAATATGTTGCCGGCCGCCTACGAGGTTTGGCACAATGGCGGGCGGCTGATCGCGCCGCAGGGGGTGAAGGATACCCAGGCCATCATCGCAGAAGGATTGGTGAAGTACGATACGTCGCTCACCTGCACCGACTGCCACCAGGCGCACCGCAGCAGCGAAGAGGCCCAATACCTGGACCGCACCGGCGTGGTGGCACCGCAATGCGTGCAATGCCATCGCGACGTGGGGCAGGGACCGCTGGAAGTCACCTTCCCGGAGGAAGAACAATGACGCAACCATCTTTGATAGAGATTGTCTCTTATCGTCCCGCCTGGCCCGCCGAATTCCTGAGCCTGGCCGCGCCGATGCGGCAGGCCCTGGGCCTGCTAGCGTTGCGCATCGATCATATCGGCTCGACCTCCGTGCCCGGATTGGCCGCGAAGGATATTATCGATATTCAAGTCACGGTGCAAGGCTTGACCCAGGAAGTGGAACGTGCGCTAAACCGGATCGGTTATCAGCGCGTTGAACGCATCACACACGACCATCTGCCGCCCGGCGGCAGCGCCCTGGAAAGCGATTGGCAAAAATGGTTCTTCAGGCCGCCGGCGGACCACCGGCGCGTCAACTTGCACGTGCGCGTGCAAGGCTGCGCCAATCAGCGTTACCCCCTGCTGTTCAGGGATTATCTGCGCGCTCATCCTCACATGGCGGAGGCCTATGCGCGGGTGAAGGTCGCCCTGGCAAAGTATCATGCCGACGACATCGAGGCCTACCTGGACGTGAAGGACCCCGTGTGCGACATCATCATGGGCGGCGCTGAGGATTGGGCAGCAGCGACCCACTGGGCGCTTGGTCCATCGGATTGTTAATCAAGGCGTGATGGCCTGATCGAGCATGATGAAGTCGCCTACGGGTTGGCCTTTGACTTGCACAGAGAGCCGGTTGCCATTGTTCGGGTCATAGATGCCCACGCGCAGCCGATATTCACCTGCTGCAAGGGGTTGGGCGAGTTGAACTTGCCAGCGATCCGCCACGATATCGCCTTTCGACCATTGCAACGGCAGATAAGCAAGCCCGCTGCCGGGGGCCTGATCTTGTTGAGCCACCATCTGGCCCTGGGCGTCGATCAGATGGACGAAGACGGAATAATTCTGGTTTGGCACCTGTAGAGCTTGCCAATCCAATGTGACATTTACGGTGCCCTTTCCTACATTGACCTGGTAGGCGCGTAATGCAAAAAGATCGCCGAAGACGGCATCTGTTTGGTGGAGCTGGAACCACATACTTGTTTTAGGCAGTGTGATCATGGAATAGGCCGGCGCGATCACATTGAAGGGCGTGATGATGGCGACGCCGGCGATCAATGCTGCCAGGCCCGCGCATAGGACAGTGCGCGCGCGGCCCGGAATCAGCCCCAAGATGCCATAGGCGGTGAGAATCATCAGCGGGCCGATGATGGGGAACATATAGCGCCCCTGGTATTGTGACGACCCCGCGCGATTGACATCGACGATCATCACCACTTCGTCTACGACGATGGCTGCGGCAAGAAACAGCATGGCAAAACGTTGATAGCGGGAAAGGTGTTTGAATTTGCCGCTAAAGATCATCATCAGGAGGCCGGCGAAACCCGCCAGCAGCAGGACGTGGGTGGCCTGGTAGAACCAGTCTGGCATGCCGATGGTCATCCAGCCAAAAACGCCAAAAAATGAGCGCAACTGGGTGTTGAACATGTCCAACAGGTCATTCCATTGCATGGGGGTGGTGCGTAACATACCTGCGCGGCGCGTGTAGTACATCGACATGCCCAACGGGTCCTGATAGAGCACCATGTTGCGTATAAACCACCAGCCGGTGAGCAGTGCCACCACGCCTCCCATCACGATTCCGCCACGCAAGGCCAATTTTAGCGACCGATGCCGGACGGCGCACGCGATCAACGCCAGCCCCGCAATGAACCCAAACACGAAGCCATTCAGCTTGGCAAGCACCGCCACCGATACCCACAACCCCAGGTAGAGCCATTGGCGGTCCTGCTGAGGGTGTTTCGTTGCACGCAATGCCTGCCAGAGCGTTCCGGTGGCGCCCAGGATGAGCAGGTTATCGTTCATCACCGCTGCGCTGATGAAGAGAAATTGCGGGTTCAGCGCCGTCAATACGCCAGCGAACAGGCCAATCATCGGCTGGGAGGGCAAGATTTCCCAGCCGATTGCGATGACGAATGCGACGGTGAGCGTTGCACACAGGATGGATAGCGCGCGGCCAAGGTGGACCGCCAGCGCAATCCCGGTATAGGGGAATGTCTCGGCGGTGTTATGAAAGGAGACGTTGCTTTCCATCCCGCCGTGCCCTTGCCAGATGAAGTTGGGGTTTATTCTGAAGGCCCCTGCCGGGTCGTTCAAGTCGGCAGGTAGCATCACGATTGCCGCCAATGCGTAATAGAGCGGCGGATGATGTGCTACGTCGATGCCGCCCACCGTCTGAACCGGAATCGCCAGGTTTTGTCGCACATAGGCCGCATATGAGAAGTGCGCCGGTTCATCTGGCGCTTCCCAGATGGGGGTCACAATGCTATAAGTGGATGCAAGGATGACAAAGATGCCCAGAAGGACGGCGGCGGCGCGTTGATAGCGGCGTGATTCCACGTAATGTGTTTGGGTGCTCATGATAGGGATGCTAAAAATTATAGCCACGCCGCCCGTTATCTGTTGACAATCTCTCCACGCCAGTGTACGATACCCATGCTATCAGAACATTTGTTCGCAACGCTTGCCGCGCAGCCATTCGCCATGAGGTGACCCGTTGCGAACCTGGCGCGCTCGCATTCGACAACATCTCATCCGCCTGGCGGATATTGGGGCAGTTCAATTACTAGCGTATGGAACCTGAGAATATCGTTATTCGTGGGGCACAGCAGCACAATCTGAAGAATATCGACGTTTCCATCCCGCGTTATAAGCTGGTGGTGCTGACGGGCGTCAGCGGCAGCGGCAAATCGTCGCTTGCGTTCGACACGATCTATGCCGAGGGCCAGCGTCGTTACGTGGAAAGCCTATCGGCCTATGCGCGCCAGTTCCTGGGCCAAATGGAAAAGCCCAAAGTGGACTACATCGGTGGCCTTAGCCCGGCGATCGCCATCGAGCAGAAAGTGGTCAGCAAGAACCCGCGCTCCACCGTGGGCACGGTGACCGAAGTGATGGACTATCTGCGTGTGCTGTATGCGCGCATCGGCACGGCGCACTGCCCGCAATGTGGGCGGGTGGTGCAGGCCCAAAGTGCGCAACAAATCGCCGATCAACTAGCCGAATTGCCCGCCGGCACGCGCCTCCAATTGCTGGCGCCCATCGTGCGCGAACGCAAAGGAACCCAGGCCGATGTGCTGGATCAGGCCCGCAAAGATGGCTACACCCGCGCCCGCATCGACGGCAGCCTGACCGACCTGGGCGGTAAGATCGACTTGCAAAAGACCAAGAAGCACACTGTGGAACTGGTGGTGGACCGGCTGGTGGTGCCCGAGAGATTGGAGACTAGAGATTCGGGATTAGCGGTTGATAGAGGACGGGGGACGAACGACGGAAATGGACAATCGTCAATCCAAAATCGAAAATCCAAAATTGAAAATCCAGAATCTCCAGTCTCTAATCTCCAATCTCAATCAGACAACGCTGACTTCAAGGTTCGCTTAACCGATTCAGTGGAGACGGCGCTGCGCGCCAGCAAAGGGCTGATCGTCGTGGACCTGATGAACGGCGAAGAAATGATGCTCAGCGAGCAGAACGCTTGCCCGCACTGTGGGCTGAGCTTCCCCGATCTGACGCCGCAATCGTTCAGCTTCAACTCGCCGTTGGGCATGTGCCCGGAGTGCAATGGGCTGGGCGCGCAGATGGCCGTGGACCCGCAACTCATCATCGCCGACCCGAACGTCTCCGTCCTGGACGGCGCGTTGAAATGGTATGGCGACCTGCGCAAGAAAAAGCGCAATTGGCAGATCAACCATTTGGAGGTGCTGGGCAAGCACTATGGCGTGGATATTGAGCAGCCCTGGAAAGACCTGCCCAAGAAATTCCGTGACGTGCTCTTGTATGGCTCTGGAGACGAGACGATTCACTTCGTCTGGAAGCACGAGAACAAAGACAGCACCTTTCAGGGCGAAAGTGACCGCCCGGAGCAGGGCATCGTCTATCACATCAACCGGCTATTTCACCAGACGCACTCGGAATATACCAAGCGCTGGTATCTGAGCTTCATGAGCCAGCAGCCGTGCCCCAGTTGCGGCGGCTCGCGTCTGCGCCCAGAGGCGCGCACTGTCACCGTGGGCGGCAAGACGATCACCGAGGTGAGCGCGATGTCGATCGACGAAGCCTATGCCTGGGTGGTGGCGCTTTACGGAGGGACGGCAAGCGTTTCGCCCACCGTCGCACGCTCTTCGTCCGATGGACATTCGGCACCCGTCGAACCGCTCACCGGCGAGAAGTTGCAGATCGCCGGCGAGGTACTGAAGGAAATCCGCGACCGGCTGGGCTTCATGTTGAACGTGGGGTTGCACTACCTCACGCTGGATCGGCCCGCTCCATCGCTTTCGGGCGGCGAGGGCCAGCGCATCCGCCTGGCCAGCCAGATTGGCTGCGGGTTGGTAGGGGTGCTATACATCCTAGATGAGCCTTCCATCGGCCTGCACTCGCGCGATAACCGGGCGCTGCTCAACACGCTCTTGCAACTGCGCGACATGGGCAACACGGTGCTGGTGGTGGAGCATGACGCCGAGACGATGCTGAATGCGGATTGGATTGTGGACCTGGGCCCCGGCGCGGGCGTGTTGGGCGGGAACGTGATTTCGTCGGGCACACCGGCGCAAATCGCGGCCGACCCGAGTTCGCTCACCGGGCGATATTTGAGCGGCGCGTTGCAAGTGACAGCGCCAAACAACGCGCAACGCCGCCCGACGAACGGGAAGTGGTTGACCTTGACCGGCGCGCGCACGCATAACCTGAAGAACTTGGCAGTGCGCATCCCGCTAGGGGTGCTCACCTGTGTGACGGGCGTGAGCGGTAGCGGCAAGAGCAGCCTGATCACCGAGACGTTGGAACCTGCCCTGGCGCGTGCTTTGAACAAAGCGCAGAGCCAGCCCGGTCCTTATGACTCCTTGGAAGGGTTGGAGTACCTGAATAAGGTGATCGACATTACGCAGGAGCCGATTGGCCGCACGCCGCGTTCGAACCCGGCGACCTACGTGGGCGTGTGGGACGAAATCCGGCGCGTGTTTGCCAGCACCCCCGAGGCGAAGGCACGTGGCTATGGCATCGGGCGCTTCAGCTTCAACGTGAAGGGTGGGCGCTGCGAGGTGTGCCAGGGACATGGGCAAAAGCGCATTGAGATGCACTTCCTGGCCGACGTATGGGTGACCTGCCAGGAGTGCAAGGGCACGCGCTTCAACCGGGAGACGTTGGGCATCACCTACAAGGGCAAGAACATCGCCGAGGTATTGGACATGGACGTGCAGGAGGCGCTGGAATTCTTCTCGGCCTACCCGGTGATCTCGCGCCAGTTGCAGACATTGCATGACGTGGGGCTGGACTACGTGAAGCTGGGTCAGAGCGCCACCACGCTTTCGGGTGGTGAGGCGCAGCGCGTGAAGCTGGCTAAAGAGCTTAGCCGCGAGGATACCGGCCACACTATCTATATCCTTGACGAGCCAACCACCGGGTTGCACTTCGCCGACATCCAGCGTCTGCTGGATGTGCTGCACCGGCTGGTCGATCAAGGCAACACGGTGATCGTGATCGAGCACAACCTGGACGTGGTAAAGACCGCCGACTGGATCATCGACCTGGGGCCGGAAGGCGGCGAGGCGGGCGGCAATGTGATTGCGCAGGGCACCCCCGAAGAGGTGGCCCAGGCGACCCAAAGCTACACCGGCCAGTTCCTGCGTCAGGTGCTCAGCGGGCAGATGGTTGTGCGGGCGATATAGAGAAGATCACCGCAGGGAATATTAACCGCAAAGAAGCAGAGAAGCAAAGGACATTTATTAAATTCTTTGCGTGCTTTGCGGTGAATCTTCTTTCTAAATCTCTGTGTTCTCTGTGACTCTGTGGTGAATTCCTCGGCGGTTGGACACAGTTAGCGCACTTTCTTGATCTGCTTCACGAAGACGGTGCCCAGGACGAAATAGACCACCGCCATGAGGAAGATGACCGTATAGCCCAGGTTGGGGATGTTCTGCGCCGCCCCCACGCGCTGGAAGTTGTCCAGCAGCGTGCCGGCGATGGGCGTGGCGATGACCTGCGGCAACACCATCGCGACGTGCCAGACGCCCATGTCTTTGGCGTAATCGTCCATGGAAGGCAACACGTCGGAGGCCAGCGCCCAGTCCACGCTTTCATAGGCGCCGTAGCCCAACCCGAACACCACCCCCATCAGCACCGCCAGCGTGAAGGAATGAAAGAACACGAACACCAGGCACACTACGCTCATCAGTGCGCCGGAGAGGTAGACCATTGACTTGCGGCCATATTTATCGGACAGCACGCCGGCCAGAAGCGTGGTGATGATAGCGCCCAGGAGCAACATGGGCAAGAAGAAGGACACGGCCGCCTCGGCGGTGTCGGCCACTGTGCCGAAGCCCGCCAGCACGAAGGGCGCGCCGATCACGTCGCCCAGGTAATACTGGATGAACTCTTGTACCGTGAAGATGCCCATCGTCACGAGCAGCCGCGTGAGGAAGACCCAGGTGAAATCGGAATGCCGAAAGGGATCGATCAAGCCACGCATGAACTCGCCCAGTTTGAAAGGCGGCACCTGGCGCGGTACGTCATATTCCTGAACGCCCAACACCGTCACCACAGCGCCCAAGCCAATCACGCCGATCATGATGAAGTAGACGCCTGGGATGCCCAGCGGGTCGATCAAGAACCCGACTGCCCCGCCGGCGAAGGTGCCCAGCATGGTCATCAGCCCAAGCCAGCCGGAAGCTGAGCCGCGCTGTTCGGGCGGCACCTGGTCGGGGATCAACGCGCTATAGGGGCCGGTGGCGATGTTATTGAAAAGCTCCACGAACAGGAATACCGCCGTCCAGGCCGTCACCGATTCGGGATGGCCCGGCTGGATGAGATAGGCCAGCCCCAGCAACCCCAGCATATTCCCCACTGAGCCGATGACGATCCACGGTTTGCGCCGCCCGCCCGGCAGGCGGATGCGGTCCGACAGCGCGCCAAACACCGGCGCGGCCAGCATCGAGATGAAGGCGCCTGCACCCAGGGCGAGCCCCAGGATGCTGCCCTTGTTGGCGTCTCCGACCGCCGACTTGATCTGGCTGGGCATGGTGATGATCAGGATGGCCGACCACATCATGTTGGTGGAGAACCAGAAAAAGCTGAGCAGGATCTGGCGAAACGTGGACATCCGCGGGTGTGCGAAGGCCGGTTGGGTAGATTGGGTTGCCATAGCTTGTATCCTTGAGAGAGATGTCGCCTAGAGATATTATCCCCCGCTGCGCGAGATTGGCTTTTGATGCGCTGCCTGTATGATGGGCACACGATGATGCACACATCTGCGGTACAACCGGACCATGCGCCCATCGGCGTTTTGCTGACCAATCTTGGCAGCCCCGAACAGCCAACCCCGCGTGCATTGCGCACCTACCTAGCGGAGTTCCTGGGCGACCGGCGCGTGATCGAAATGCCGCGTGCCTTCTGGCTGCCGTTGTTGCATGGTGTGATCTTGAACGTGCGCCCGCGCCACTCGGCACGCCTGTATGCGGAAGTGTGGACGTCGCAAGGCTCGCCGCTGGTCGTCACGTTGAAGCGCCAGGCCGAGGCGTTGCACGCGAAGCTTGCCGCGCGCAGCGGGCGAGAGGACGTGCGCGTGGTGGCGGCGGCGCGCTATGGTAGGCCGTCCATCCGCGAGGGGCTACAACAACTGCGCGCTGCCGGGGTGGGGCGGGTATTGGTTTTCCCGCTCTTTCCGCAATATACCGCTGTGACCACTGCGACCGTCTTCGACGTGGTGTTCAATGAGCTGAGCCGCTGGCGCGTGGTGCCGGAACTACGCACCATACGCCGCTATCCCGATCACCCAGCCTATATCACCGCCGTCGCCGAGTCGATCCGTGAGGGCTGGGTTGCGCACGGCATTCCGGAGCGGTTGCTGTTTTCGTATCATGGCATCCCGCAGCACTATTGCCAGGCCGGAGACCCCTACGAGGATGAGTGCGGCCGCACCTCACAACTGGTTGCCGGGCGGTTGGGCTTGCCCAGGGAGGCGTGGCAGATGGGCTTTCAATCGCAATTTGGCCCGGGGCAATGGCTAGGTCCGGCGACCCACAGCGTGCTCGAAGCATGGGGCACGGAACGGCGCAAGCGCGTGGACGTGGTGTGTCCGGGGTTCTCGGCCGATTGCCTGGAGACGTTGCACGAGGTTGCGCACGAGTATCGCGAGCGCTACGAGCAGGCGGGCGGGTGCGGTTATCGCTACGTGCCGGCGTTGAATGTGCGAGCCGATCATGTGGATGCGCTGGCGCAGATCACGTTGACGCACTTGCAGGGCTGGCTGATGGCGTGAATGGATTTTTTACACTTGCCAAGACAGTTGAACCCTGCTAGAATGCTGTGCGCTAACGAAATGGGCCGCTAGCTCAATTGGCAGAGCAGTTGACTCTTAATCAATTGGTTCGGGGTTCGAGTCCCTGGCGGCTCATTGGATTCGGAAATGAATATTTAAAAGGACGCTATCACATAGCGTCCTTTTTTTGCGTTCACAACTTCACACCTGGCTTCTCGTTAGCCGGATCGCGGCGCCATGCAAGCAGGAGAAAGACAAACCCCAGAACGGCAAAGAATTGGACGGCTAACGCCTGACCTTCGTTGAAGGTTTGGTTTGCGAGTTTTTGTACGACTTCTGGGTAGAGAGCAAAGCCGGGCGCTCCGGCGAGGCCGCATGCTTGCCATGCGGCGGTAAAGAAACACAAGCCGGCTCCCAACTGCAAGTCCGCCACCCGCCTGCGTTGCGGTTCCAAACCCGCGCGTCTGTGTGCCCAAACCCAGACCATTGCGAGGAACAGAGCGATGAACAAGAACCCGGTGATCGCGGAGAGCAAGAAGGGAATGCTCAAATCCAACGCCAGACGGACTGCATGAAACACAAAGTACACGAGCAAGATTGCCAGGAGGGGCAATAGAACACGACCAGCGTGATCGGTAGAGTACAGGCGCGTGCCACCGGCGGCAAGCAGCAGTGCGCCGAGTGGCAGCCCCGCTGTCAGGTACAGCAGCACCAGGCCGCCTGCGCCATACCAGGCCGTCATCAGCGTGCGAGGGCTCGTCTCGGCAAGTGCTCCACGAAACACACAGAGGAGGATTGGCGCACCGAGCATGAGTACAAGCCCACCGACTACCATCAGGATGCCGGATGCTCGCGAATGAGGTGGGCCGGCATTCACTCCCTTGCGGTCTTGTTCCGTCTCAGTCTGAAGCAGATCGGTGTTGTTCATATGTTTTACTCCGGAGCAATATTAATTCACCGCCAGCCGCGCTCTCCACTTGGGTCTGAGCAAGTAAGGGCTGGATGATATTTTGTTTACAATCTGTTCGGCGGCTTCTGTGAGTTCGGGTAGCGGATCTGCTCTCCGTGATCAGCGCCCCCACGAAAAAGAGCTACTTTCGCTTGGTTACAATAGGCTCCTTTGAGGGAAATAAGTGAATATCATTTTGCAAGTTGTCGACATCATTTTGCACGCAGACGTCTATTTGAATCAGATCATCGCCCAATATGGCGGTTGGACGTTGGGGATCCTTTTTGTGATGATTTTTATGGAGACCGGCATTGTGGTCACGCCGTTCCTGCCGGGCGACTCGCTTATTTTTGCCGCAGCCACCTTTGCGGCGCGTGGTTCGCTGAACCCCGTGTTGATGTTTGTCTTGCTCGCCGTTGCCGCAGTCGCCGGCGATACGGCGAACTACTGGATCGGGCATCGCATAGGGGCCAGGGCTTACACAGGGGAGGTTCGCTGGATCAGGAAGGAGTATATGGACCGCACACACGCCTTCTTCACCAAGCATGGCGGCGGGACGATCTTCCTGGCGCGCTTCGTGCCCATCATCCGAACCTTCACGCCGTTCGTGGCGGGCGCCAGCCAGATGCCCTATACGTTCTTTTTGCGCTGGAACGTGATTGGCGGCACCGTTTGGGTGGCGACCTTCACCTTGCTGGGCTTTTTCTTTGGCAACATCCCCTTCGTGCAGAAGAACTTTGAACTGGTGATCCTGGCAATCATTGTCATCACGTTCATCCCCGCCGTGACGGAGGCGTTGAAAGCCCGCAAAGAGATGGCGCAGCCCAAGGCGGAAAGCGAGAGATGACGCCACAAATGAATGTGACGGGCTTATGAGCCCGTCACCGTAGAAGCAATGACCTTTGCGAAATCGTTCGGGGTGACCCCGGGCGATTGAATCTTGAGCGCCCCGTAGACCTCGCTGATCCGTTTGAGTAAAAGTTCCTCTGTGGCGCTTAGCCCGCGCACGGCCTGTTCCAGGGCGCCCATGGCGAACGAGGGGAGGAGTGTGAAATCACCCGATAGTGATAGATCATCCACGCGCCCTTCGCGTAGTCGGGCCGTCACGCGGATCAGGCCGCCCGGCGTTTTAAGTGCTCGCTCCACCACCTGGACATCCTGGTGAATCTTCACCCCAGATTGGCGCAAGCCGCCGCGCTGGTGAAGCCATTCTTCGGACACGAAACGCTGATCCAGTGCAGAAGCCTCGGCTTCTTCTTGCGCCGTCCACGTGCCGGGCACCACCTCCGCTCCGAGTGCGGCCGCGCATTTTTGCATATACAGGTCCTTGATGGTCTGGCGCGCTGGGAGCGGGTTCACCTGGTCGCTCATGGTCGTCATATACTGTTCGAGGCTTTCGAAAACTTTGTCACGCATTTTCTCCGACGAGACCTTCAACACGCGTGACATCGTCACCTTGTCGAAGGTGAGCATCAGGCTGCCGACCACCACGTCGGCCTGGCCAATCTGGGCCGCACCTGTCCCGCCGATTTTCTTGCCGCTGACGTGAATGTCATTGATTGGCCGGTGGTATGCGTTGATCCCGAATGCCTGATAGGTTTCCACCAGCGGCTGAATGTAGAGCTGGTAGCGTTCATCGATGGAAGCAGGTAATGAGCCGGGTTGGAAGACCCATTGGCAAAAAATCTGGCCGTCGTCCAGATAGACGGCCCCGCCGCCCACCTCGCGGCGGAACACCGGCAAACCCCGCTCGCGGCAGTAGTCCAGGTCCACTTCCTTGTCCAGTTCCTGGTGATACCCGATGCAAACATATGGGGTTGCAGGGCTGACCAGGATAATGGTGTCGGGCGTTTGCGGCGTCATCGCGTAAGCCGCAGCGTGATAGACCGTCTGCGAGCGGACTGCTGGGACGGCGTTCATATCCAGTAACCGAATCGTTTTCATCATTTCACTCCAGGCCTTCTTATTCTGTGAGTAGCTTCCATTCGCGCAAGACTGCGATGCCCTGCTGCACCAACTCGGGCAGCACTTGTTCGATGACGGGGCTCACGCCAATGCCGATAGACAGATCCGCCGGTTGAGCGCCGATCAGGTGAAGGTGCTCGGGCAGTTTCCCACGGATATTGGCAAGCCCAAGCACTTCCTGGAATGTTATCTGGTGTTCCGACATTTTGATGCCGCTATAGAGCGGAATTTGTTCGCGCCGCAACTGGATGAGCGTCCCAGGTGGTTGGCGGGCGTCGGTGGCATCCAGCACCAGCAGGTGGCTGCATTCCTCGACGAGCATCAGCAGATTCATTCCCAACACACCGCCATCGACGAACTCCACGTCTGCCTGTGAGCCAAGTTGCTTTGCCATGACTTGGAGGGCCTGTACTCCCAGGCCCTCGTCACGGTTCAGAATGTTTCCCAGCCCAAGCACAACCTTACGTGTTGGTTGTTCCATGTGTCTTCAACTCACGCACACATTTAACCCAACACCCACTTCACCCAGGTCCTGCCCCTCGGCGTCTACCATGTGGATCGCGCACGCCATGCACGGGTCAAACGAGTGGATGGTGCGCAGAACTTCGAGCGGCCACTCCGGCTTCGCCAGTGGGGTGCCTACCAAAGAGGCTTCATAAGCGCCGGGCTTATTGTTGTGGTCGCGCGGTGATCCGTTCCAGGTCGTTGGCACCACCATCTGGTAGTTTTCGATCTTGCCGTTTTGGATGACGATCCAGTGCCCCAACGCGCCGCGCGGCGCTTCCATGAAGCCGAATCCTTGCGCCTTCGCCGGCCACGAAAGCGGCTCCCATTTGTCCCCATTGAACGTCTGCGTGTTGCCGGCCTTGATTTCGGCGATCAGATCGTTGTAGGTGCTGCGCAGTGAATCGGCGAAGACCTTTGTCTCCACAGCGCGCGCTGCGGTGCGTCCCAGGGTCGAGTAGATCGCTTCGATCGGGGCGCCCAATGTCTTGAGGATGCTGTCCACCAGGTCCTTGGTTTGCTGATGCCCCGCCGCGTACATCGCTAGCACGCGCGCCAGCGGCCCCACCTCCACCGGAACGTCGTTCCAACGTGGCGCTTTGAGCCACGAGTATTTCTGTTCGACCTCCAGTTGTTCATAGGGCGGCTTGGGGCCGGTGTAGTTGAAGGCCGTTTCCCCTTGCCACGGGTGCAAGCCGGCGCTATCACCTTCCGCATACTTGTACCAGGAATGGGCGACGTATTCTTTCATCCGGTCGAAGTCGCGTGGGTCCGGCTGGGTGATGTTTGCCAGGTCGCGGTTCATGATAAGCGCGCGCGGCACCACATATTTGGAGGTGTCGCTATTGTCTTCGCCGGGCAGCTCGCCCCAGGTGAGGAAGTTGCCCAGACCTTCACCGATTGCGGCGTAATCCAGGTAGTAGGGAGCGATGGCCAGCAAATCGGGCAGGTATACCTGATCCACGAACTCGATGATGCGGTCGATGGAATCGCTGATGATGGAAAGCCGTTCGGCGTTGAGCGCGGTGTCGCTGTTCAAGTCGATCGGCATCGGCACGCCCCCGACCACGAAATTGGGGTGCGGGTTCTTGCCGCCCAGGATGGTGTGGATCTTCACGGCGTCTTTCTGCCAGTCCAACGCTTCCAGGTAATGCGCCACTGCGAGCAGGTTGATCTCAGGCGGCAACTTGTATGCCGGGTGTCCCCAGTAGGCGTTGGCGAAGATCGACAGTTGCCCGCTATCTGCAATGGTTTGCACTCTCTTCTGAACGTCTGTGAAGTAGCCGGGGGATGAGTTGTGCCACGTCGAGATGCTTTGCTGGATGCGCGATGTCTCCGCCGGATCGGCCTTGAGTGCCGAGACCACGTCCACCCAGTCCAGCGCGTGCAGGTGATAGAAGTGCATCACGTGGTCGTGTGCATATTGCTGGGCGATCATCAAGTTGCGCAGCAAGTTGGCCGGCTTGGGAATCTTGATGCCGAGTGCGTCTTCCACCGAGCGGATCGAGGCGAAGGAGTGCACGGTGGTGCACACGCCGCAAGCGCGCTGGGCAAATGCCCATGCTTCGCGCGGGTCGCGTCCGCGCAGGATGATTTCGATCCCGCGCACCATCGTGCCGGAGGAGTAGGCCTTGGTGATTTTGTTGCTGCTGTCCACTTCGGCTTCGATGCGCAGGTGTCCTTCAATGCGTGTAATCGGGTCGATGACGAGTCTTTGTGCCATAGTTGACTCCTATTGGTTGCGAAGCCAAGCAAGAGCTTCATCTTCGCTCTTAAAGTAGCGGACTTCGTGGGTATAGTAGCTTTCTGGAACTTCGAGGATATTCGGATCAATGTCGGCCCCAAAAATGGCCGTAGTGGGCATCATGGGCCGAAACTGGTGGATATTTCTGGCGCATTCCTCCCCCGTTGTTCCTGTCAAATCGACGAGCAATTTGCCGCGATAGTCATGTAAGAAACCGGCCAGGGTACGCACATCTTCTGGGGTGAGTATCCCGGTATGCCGGCAGCGGAGAATACCCTTCTCTACCGGGGTGATGGTAAATGATGCCGTCATCTTGCCCTCCTACTCTACCAATGCATCGGCCACCATCTGTGACAAACCTGCCACCTTCACGTCGAGATTAAAGTGCTGCACGCAGTCAGTGAACTGTAGTCTGCAATTTGAGCAGCTCATGGCGACGGTCTTGGCGCCGACCTTTTTGATTTGATCGATCTTCAATTCGAAGACGGCGTAGCGTAGTGGGTCTGCATCCTTGATGGCGATCACGCCGCCGCCCCCGCCGCAACAGATAGCCTGTTCCTTATTGGGGCTCATCTCCTTGAAAGCGTTGGGCGCCACGATCTTGAGCACTTCGCGTGGTTCCTGGATGTGCCCCCCACGGCGCTGAATTTTGCAGGCGTCGTGGAAAGTGATTGTGCCGTCGTGATCATAAGCGCCGGGCTTTAGCTTGATGCGGCCTGTGCGAAGATATTCGCCAATCAAGCCGGCGATGTGAATGACCTCGATTCCCTGCGGCACCTCCATCATGTTGGGGGCCGTCCAACGCAGGGCGTCGTAGGCATGGCCGCATTCCGTGACGAGAATGCGCTTCACGCCCAGCGCTTTGGCTGCGTCGAACACGCGGCTCATAAACAGCTTGGTGCGTCCCTCATTGCCCTCGTAGAAGCCGAAGTTGACCACCTCGCGCCCAGCGCGGCTGAGCGTCCATTTTTCGCCCGCTTTATTCAATATCTTGGCGATTGCCGCGATGTTCTCTGGGAATTTCATGATCTCAATGGAGGAGAACACCACTAGCGTATCTGCGCCCTGAACGTCGATGGGCAGTTCCACTTCCCATTCATCGGCGACCCACTCCATGCGATCATCCCAGACGCCGTCGCTGACGCCGAGGGGGCTGCCTTCGTGCACCTGCTTGTTCACCGCCGCCATCAGGTCCGCCGGGACGACCTCCGCCTCCGAGAGGGCGGAGCGCACGTCATGCAGCATCGGCCCCAACTGGATACCCATAGGGCAAACCATCGCGCATTTATTGCACAGCGTGCACGCTTCGTATAGGAGGGTGCTCCAATGCGTCAAATCTTGATCGCTGACGGGCTTGTCGAGACCTAATGCCAGGCGTGCTTTGCCGCCCGCGGTAAAGCGCTGCTCGTAGGCCCGGCGCAGGAGTTCGACCTTCCACACCGGCGCGTATTCCGGGTCTCCGGTGGCCTGGTAGAAATGACATGCCTCTGCGCAGATACCGCAGCGCGTGCACGCCTCCAGTTGTGCCGCCACCCAACCGCCCGTTTCTTTGACGAACGTATTGATTGCTTCCTGTGTTTTCATTGCAACCCCTTTAAGGCGTGACGGCCCGCTTGCCAAACTCGGCGCCGTGAATGGCCTTCGAGAAGAAATAGAACATGAAGTGAGAGATGCGGCTGAGAGGAATCCAGATCAGCAGAACGTCCACCGATAACATGTGCAGGCTGAACAGCACCGGGTAGGGGAAGAACAGATGATGCGCCATGACGTAGCCTGTCAGCATCGGCAGGAACACGAATAGCAGGTTCAGCCATTCAGCCGGCCCCGAAATGAGCTTCAAGACAGGATTCAGCAGCCGGTTGATGAACAGGCCGATCATCGCGGCAATGGCTAACGCCGAAAGCCAATCCACAATCGGCAGCGGCAGGGTGGGCCAGCCGAAACCTAACAGGCTTTTCCATACCAGCATGTGTGCTGTGCCGAGCAAGAGCACTGTGAACAGCCCAAAGTGGAAGATGCCTCCCGCGATATAGGTGATGGGGTTCCGGCTGAATGTGTTCTTCACCCACGGGATGAACGGCCACACGATTGCGCCTTTGAGGAAAGAGAGGCCGGCGCCGCCCAGACGGCTTCCACGCGCCGGAACACGATCCGGCTTCCAGCCCAGCAGTACGATACGCGCCAGCCGGTAGAGCATGCCAACGACAAATAGCAGCAAGGCGACCTGGAAAAACGGCCCGCGCGCAAACTCTAGAATTTGGTTCCAGTCCATGATGTCCTCCTATTCTTTGGCTTCACTGTTGGGGGGTGTTTGAGCGGGTTTTTCCTCTGCGCTCCGCTTCGGTTTCTGTTGCCGATTTGCCACTGCGACTCCTGCGCCGAGTACGATGCCCGCGGCCGCAGCAATCCCCACAGTGCCGATGGCGGGGCGATCCAATGGCGCCGACTGGCCCTGATAGAACCCGCCGCCGTCCCAGAAGTTCGGTTCGGAACAGCCCAGGCATGGGTGACCGGATTGCACCGGGAACGATAGGCCTGCTTGCCACTTGATCGTGGCGCACGAGTTGTAGGTGGTGGGCCCTTTGCAGCCAAGCTTATACAGGCACCAGCCCTGACGCGCACCATCGTCATCAAACGACCCGGCGAACTTGCCGGCCTCGTAAAATGGGCGGCGCAGGCAGCGGTCATGAATCGTCTCGGCATAGAACGTCTTTGGGCGGTTCAGTTGGTCCAGTTCAGGCAGCTTGCCAAAGACGATGAAATTGGCCAGCGTGCCGGTGAGGACTTCGGGAATCGCCGGGCAGCCGGGGATGTTCACGACGGGTTTGTCGGTGATCACTTCCCAAACGCCCTTGGCCCCGGTGGGGTTGGGGTTCGCCTTGGGCAAGCCGCCAAATGCTGCGCAGTTGCCGACGGATATGATCGCCGCTGCGCCCGCGGCAGCTTCTTTGAGCAAGTCCAGCGCGGTGCGCCCACCGACGGCACAATAGATGCCATCCTCCGCCAGCGGGATAGCGCCTTCAACGATTAAAACGTACTGGCCGGCATACTGTTTCATCACCGCTTGCTTGTTTTCCTCAACCTGGAAACCTGCAGCGGCGGACAGCGTCTCGTGATATTCGATCGAGATTTGGTTGAGCACCAGATCAACCAACGTGGGGGATTGAGAGCGGGTAAGCGCCTCACTGCAGCCGGCGCAGTCCTGGAATTCGAGCCAAATCACCGGCAGGCGCGTTTTGCTTTCCAGGGCCTGTGCCACCAATTCAGTGACCCGCTCCGTTTCATGCGCATCGGCAAGCTGCGCGGGCAGACCGCTGGCTTGTGCGGGTGCGGCATAGCGCAACCCCATCGCGCCGGCCAGCAGGCCGCACATCTTGAGGAAATCTCGCCGGGTGAGACCTTGATCTGTCAAATGCTTATATATCGTAGGTTCAGTCATCGTGTGACCTCGTGAGATTGTCCGGGAAGGGTGGGTTCGTTTCGTGCGGCAACCAGGTGATGGTTGCCACACGTGCTTAACTGCAAGAGATATTGTCGGCTTCGAGTTTGGCTTGATAGCTGGCAACACCGGCGGCGCCGCTGGCCAGTTTATCTTTTTCAGCGTCCCAGGCCGCCGGTTTGATTTCAGCGATCCAGCCCTCTCCGTAGGGGTCGGCGATGGCGAGGTTGGGGTCGGAGGCAATCTTTTCGTTGGCGCGCACCAGGACGCCCGTCACCGGCGCGGGAACTGGGCCAACAAACTTGCTGCTTTCGACGGTGGCGATGCTCTTGCCCTGTTTCACTTCCTGGCCGATGTTCTTTGCCTTCACCGTGATGGCAGCGAGTTTGCCGCCCGAGAGCTTGGCGGCCACTGCCGTCATGCCGATACGCACCAACCCACCTTCCACGGGCTTTGCCCATACATGTTTATCAATCAAGTAATACAAGTCTTCCGGCAAGTTGCAGCCGCGTATATTTGCCATAGATACCTCCCAATATTCAAACCAGTGCGATATCAATCGCCCGCTTAAAACGTCAGGACTGTTTTGCAGTCTTCCGCCATCTGCCACATAGAAGCGCCGCCCACCATCTTTACGTCGTCGATCAGGTCGGACGCCTGCAAGTTGTGCAATTCCATGGAAGCGGTGCAGGCCGTGAACTTGACGCCCGCGTCAAGCGCGTCTTGGATGAAACTGCTGACGGGCTTGCCCCCTTCCTTTGGGAAAATCGTTTCTGCGAGGCCTTTTTTCAGCAGCAGCGTTCCGTCGATCGTGAAAAACATGGTCACGTCATATTCCATTGCGACGGCAAGGCTGGCAAAGAAGAAGGGTGTTGCGCAACGGCGGGGCGTATCTGGGCCGCTCGTCATGATGATCATTACTTTTGTATCTTCCATTTGATCCCTCGTCTAGAAAAAGTAATTGCACATGCCAGAGGTGTTTAGAAACTGAGGGTGATGGCATTCTGGCTGGCAAATTCCAGGAACGTCGCAGCACCGCCAATCTCGACGCCGTCGATCAGGTCTTCCTTCTTTATGCCCATGACGTCCATGGACATCTGGCATGCGATGAGCTTTACGCCTGAATCCACAGCCATTTCCAGCAGTTCGCTGAGCTTGGCCACGTTGGCTTTGTGCATCCAGTTGTTCATCATGCCGGTGGCGATAGAGGTCATGCCGGGGAGCATGCCGACGATGTTTGGGACGGGCATCGGCATGGCGGGGTTGGCGATGGGCGCTACCTGGAGCTTATCGGCCTTGCCCTTTTTTATTATTTCCAGGCCGTAGAAGGTGAAGAAAATCGCGGCCTGCATATCCATCGCTACTGCGGCCGTCGCAAGAATGAGCGGCGGGTAGGCCTCATCGAGCGTGCCGTGCAGAGCGATCACTGCCAAACGTGAGGATTGTGTTTCTGTCATGTGAAATCTCCGATAGCTGATGTGTGATGCACACCAGCACATCCATCGTTTGGGGTTAACCCTTTACGAAGTGGGTGTATTTGAGTGAGGGCCCTACTTGGCCTTCTTGATATAAAAAATGTACTTGCCGCTTTCCTGCTCCGCAGCGACCAGCGTGTGACCTGTCTTCTTGGTCCACGCATCAATGTCGCTTGTGGAGCCGGGGTCTGTCGCGATCATCTTCAGTACCTGACCGATTTGCAGACCATCGATCGCTTTTTTGGTCTTCAAAATGGGCATGGGACAAGACATGCCACTGCAATCGAGAACCTGATCTGGTGTGACGGACATAAAAATCTCCTTGTATGAACCTTGAACAATAAAGTTGAACCACTAATCCGTTTTCAGCGTGCTCATTTCAGCGATGCGCTGAAGACGATTTATCAATTCAGCGCGCTCGGCACCAATTTGTTCAAAGGTGTGAGCCACGCTTTTTAACCAGATGCCAAGCAACGCGCGTTTACGTTCGTCTAGGATGGGAATGTCTAACGCTGCCTTGTTGAGCGACTCGATGTCGATCCCATGCGCTTTGGCGACGGCGGTGACGTTTTTCAGTGCATCGGCACGGTCCTGCTCGCTGGCGAAAAATTGCCCCGCGATCTGCAAGGCTGCCAATTCCCCATCAATTTCGATTCGCGCGCGCGCATATTGCAGACCGGCATGGCAAGAGGCGAATAAGGGTTGTGTTTCGGGTTGCTCGCTAAGCTGGCACCAGGAATTGACACAAGCCTTTCTCCCCGATTCAGTCGCCAGGATCAGGCTGCAGAATTGACAGGGGTTGCTCATTTTGGTGAGCGGTTCGCCGCTGGGAGCGGTCGTCACCGAGGCGATATTAGCCACTTCCGCGAATACATTTTGGATGGGCTGGATGCAGTGCAGTGGCAGGACTGTCATTGGCCCTGTACTACGTTCTTCGGTGGGTGTGTTGTCGATTGGGCGGGCGCCCGAAAGCATCGAGTGTACTTCCTGGCTCGAAAATCGCCATTGATGGCCCACCTTAATGCCTGTCAAGCGGCCATCATCCAACATGCGATAGATGGTCGTGCGATCTACCTTCAGAAGTTCCTGGACTTGTTTAGCTGTGAGTAGTTCATCCATGTCGGCTTGCCATAGCTTGCTATAGTATGCTATAGCATTATAGGCTGCCGCTCACGCGTCGTCAAGATGGGAGAGGTTTTTTCTGGTGCATCAATAATCTCGCGCCCACTGAAAGAAGGTGGGCGCGAGATGTGGGAGATGTGGGTTTTAGCGGTAATGAGAGGTCTGTCAAATGTTTGTGTTGAGAAGGTAAAGTGTGCCAGCCACGCACAGCACCGTCAGGTAGGGCAGCACCTGGTGGGCCGTCGAGACCACCAGCGGCATCGCGTTGCCGGTGCTGATGAGCCCGCCGGTGATGATGGTGCCAAGGATAAGTACACCGCTCACTGCGCAAAGGATGATCTCTGTCGAAGAGAGAGGCGCGATCTGGTTCACCTGATAAATTGTGATGCCGAGCAAGGCTACGGCGCCCAGGGCGATGAACTTGTGCAGGTTGAACAGGATTGTGCTCAGTGGCTTGTGGGCATGGGCGAGCCACAAACCGGATGCGATGCACAAAAGAAAGAGTGCGCCGATACCTAACATTCTTAATAGTGTCATGTTCATGTTGACTCCGTTTGGGTTTTTCATCTGTTTGTTGTAAATAGGTTCCCCTATTAATTGCCTGGGCACCGCGCCCCACAGCGGGTTAGCCTGAACTCACTACTAATACGAATGACGGCGCAAATCGTGGCAAATTGCTGCGTACACAACATGAAAAACAGCAATATCACAAAATGGTTTAGAATATATTTAGCCTAGTTGCTTTATTGGCCGTCAAGATACGGGTTCCTGGTTGGTATGCGATTCGTTTCGCTGCCCCGCTTGTGAACCCGTATTTTTTATTTGCCGGGCAGTATCTCAATTGGCCGGCAAATCATCGGCGCGTCAAGGAGGTGCTGATCGACCACATACACAGGGTTTATTTCCTAAATAAACTAGCCAAATCATATGGACCAGCGCAACTCGCAAAAACACTTTGATATTTGTGAAATGTAAGGAGAAGAATTGTATGAAACCCAGTTTCTTCAAATCTATGACCATGTTGGCAGCCGCCAGTTTGGTCCTGAGCGCGTGTGGCGCCGCAGCGACACCGACCGCTGCGCCGACGAGCGCCCCCGCCGCGACTGAAGCGGCCACTGCCACGACAGAAGCCACCGCTGCAACAGAAGCGACTGCGACAACGGAGGTCGCTGCGACGACTGAAGTGACCGCCACAGGCGAAACCACTGCCACCGAGTCGACCGCCTCGCTGCAAATCCCCGATGTTGAAGCAGGCAAGTTCAACGTGGCGGCCATTTTGCTCGGCCCACACGACGATGGTGGCTGGAGCCAGGCCCACTACGACGGCTTGATGTATATCGAGCAGAACGTCCCCAATACGCACGTGGCCTATGTTGAGAACGTCCCCGAAGGCGCCGATAGCGAACAGGTCATCCGCGCACTGGCTCGCAAGGGCTTTAACCTGATCTTAACCACCTCCTTCGGTTACATGGACCCCACTGCGACCGTGGCAGAGGAATATCCCGATCAGACGTTCATTCACATCAGCGGTTACAAGACCAACAACGCGAACTTTGGCAACCTGTTTGGCGCGATGGAAGACATGAAGTACCTCGCCGGCATGGTCGCTGGTTCGCGCGCCAAGACCGATAAGAACCCCAAGATCGGTTACATTGCGACCTTCCCAATTCCCGAAGAGTTGCGCCTTGGCAACGCCTTCGCCCTGGGGATGCGCAAGACTTGCCCCGACTGCACGATGGACGTGCGCTGGATTAACACCTGGCACGACCCGGTGCAGGAAAAGTCCGCCGCCGAATCCCTGTTTGACGCCGGCGCGGAAGTGGTGTTCACCGGTGCAGATACGCCGGCGCCAGCCGACGTCGCACAGGCCAAGGGTAAGTGGGGCATCACCTACGACTGGGCCGGCTCCTGCAAGGTGGAGCGCTGCCTGACCACGATCTACTGGGACTGGGGCAAGATTTATGCCAAGATCGTGCAGGGCCTGATCGACGGGACCTACAAGCCCGGCTCCGACTACTTCGACGCCGATAGCGGCGCGCTGGGCCTGTATGGCTTCATGGAAGGCCAGCAGCCCACCAAGGGCATGGCAGACCTGCCTGCCGAGGACATGCAAATGGTCAAGGATACACTGGCCAAGATGTTGAAGGGTGAGTTCAACCGCTTCGACGTCTTCGCGGGTGAGATCAAAGACAATCAAGGCAACGTGGTTGTGCCGGCCGGCGAAAAGATGGTCCAGGCCGACCTTGACCAGTTCCCTCCGGGCGCAGAAGGTCTCTCTTGTAAGTACTGCATGAAGTGGTGGGCCCCTGGCATCACCGCCGAATTGCCCCAATAATAGTAAGATAAAGTTTCGTTGAGTTTAGCGACGAAGGACGGAGGGACGCGAGCATGCAAATGCCCTGACGTCTTCTCTCCGTCTTTCGTCTTGTATGTGACGTCATTGTGTCCAAAGAGGTTCTCATGCAAGATGCGCCGTATGCGGTGGAAATGCGTGGCATCGTCAAACGTTTCCCAGGCGTTCTCGCGAACGATCATACCAATTTTGATCTGCGCCAGGGAGAGGTACACGCACTACTTGGAGAGAACGGCGCAGGCAAAAGTACGCTCATGAACGTCCTGGCCGGCTTATACAAGCCGGACGAAGGGACGATTTATATCAATGGCAAGCCGGTAACCCTCAATTCGCCGCGCGATGCCATTGCCGCCGGGGTAGGTATGATCCATCAGCACTTCATGCTGGTGCCTACTCAGACGGTGACCGAAAATATCATCCTCGGCCTCGACGAGCCTCGCTTCTTCCTGCACTTGCCGGAATTGGACAAGAAAATCCTGGCATTGCAGGAGCAGTATGGCCTGAAGGTCGATCCCAAGGCCAAAATCTGGCAACTATCAGTCGGCGAGCAGCAACGCGTGGAGATCCTCAAGATGCTCTACCGCGGCGCGAAAGTCCTCATCATGGACGAACCGACTGCTGTTCTTACACCGCAGGAGGTGAACGAGCTATTCGTCATCCTGCGCGCGATGCTGAAGGCGGGGCACTCCATCATCTTTATCAGCCATAAGCTGGATGAAGTATGTGCCATCGCCGACCGCGTGACTGTGTTGCAGCATGGCCGCGTGACGGCGGCCGGCATTCCTGCCGCGGGCACCTCCAAAGCTGAGCTGGCCCGCCTGATGGTGGGACGTGAGGTGGTGTTTAGCATCGAAAAGCAGCCCGCCAAACTGGGGCCTGTGGCGCTGGCGGTGGAGTCGGTTTGTGCGGAAAATGACCGCGGCCTGTCGGCGCTGCGCGATTTTTCGGTGCAGGTGCATGCCGGTGAGATCGTGGGCATTGCGGGCGTGGCCGGCAATGGGCAAAGTGAATTGGCCCAGGTGATCACCGGCTTGCGCAAATGTTCGTGCGGGCGTGTGCTGATCGACAATGAAGACCTGGCGAATAAGTCGCCGCGGGTGGCGATCAGGCGGCACGTGGCGCACGTCCCTGAGGATCGTCATGGCGTGGGCAGTTCCCCGGGCCTCAGCCTTGCCGACAACTTGATTATGAAGAATTATCGCGAGTCGCCGGTATCTACGGGGTGGGTATTGAACCAACCGGTCATTCGTAAACGGGCCAATGAGTTGAAAGACGACTACGACATCGCCGCGCCGTCCATTGACGTGCAAGCGCGCCTGCTTTCGGGTGGCAATTTACAAAAAGCCATCTTGGCGCGCGAGATGTCGGCCGGGCCGAGGCTGATTATTGCCGTACAGCCCACGCGTGGCTTGGATGTCGGCGCCATTGAGGCGGTGCAGCGCCTGCTTTTGCAGGAACGCGACCATGGCACAGCGATTTTGCTCATCACCGAGGAACTGGACGAGTTGATGTCGCTTTCGGATCGCATCGTTGGGATTTATGAGGGTCGCAATATGGGTGACTTAAAGGCGGAAACAGCGACACTGACGCAGGTCGGGTTGATGATGGCCGGCACTCCGCAGACGGAGGGAGGCGAGACACATGGCCATGAGTGAGACGATTGCCCCCAAACGCTTCAAGCTGCCTTTCTCGTTGAGTATTGAGCAGCGTTTGGAGGTGCCGAAGTGGTTGCCTGTGTTGACGACCGTTGGGTCGTTGATCGTGGCGTTCATCCTGGGCGGCCTGGTCATCTGGGCCGCTGGGGGCGACGCAATCGCTTCGTATGAGCACATCTTCAAGGCGGCTTTTGGAGACATCGGCGTTTTTAACGATACGCTGGTGAAAGCGTCGCCGTTGATCCTGATCGGCCTGGCCTGTTCGCTTGCGTTCCGCATGAAGATGTGGAACATCGGCGCCGAGGGCCAGTTCATGATGGGTGCATGGGGGGCCAGCGCCGTCGTGCTCGCGCCGATTCTGCCCGCCTCGACGCCGGGTTACATCATGATCCCGACGATGATGCTGGCTGGTTTCCTCTGCGGCGCGTTGTGGGGCTTCATCCCCGGCATCCTGAAGGCCAAATTCAACGTGAGCGAGATCATCACCACCCTGATGTTGAATTACATCGCCACGTCGTGGGTGCTGTTCTGGGTGTTTGGCAGTTGGAGCGAGGCCGGCTTTCAGATGTCGAAGGTGTTTCCAAAAACGGCCTGGTTGCCCCGCCTGGCCGACTATGCGCGCCAGATTCGCGCATTTAGCGGCCTGACGCTGCACCTGGGCATCGTGTTCGGGTTGCTTGCGACGGTGATCGTGTGGTTCATCATCAAACGCACGCGCTGGGGCTATGAAATCCGCCTGATCGGCGACAACAAACAGGCCGCCCTCTACGCCGGTGTGAACATCGTGCGCAATACGGTGCTGGTGATGATGGTATCGGGCGGATTGGCCGGTCTGGCCGGCATGGCCGAGATCAGCGGCGTGGTACACCGCTTGCAAAGCGCAATCTCATCCAACTATGGCTTTACCGGCGTCATCATCGCCTGGCTGGCCAAGCTAAACCCCTACGCGGTGATCCTGGTCTCGGTCTTGTTCGGCGGTTTGATCCAGGCCGGACGTGAGATTCAACCGTCCGGGGTGCCGCGCATGTTGCAAGGCATCATTCTTTTCTGTGTCATCGCTGCCGATGTGTTGCTGCGGTATCGCGTGCGCATTGTGCATCATAAGTAGATATCACCATGATTGATTGGATTGTTATTCTCCAGGCAGGCGTCGCAAGCGGTACGGTGTTGCTCTTTGCCACCATCGGCGAAATCCTGGCCGAGCGATCAGGCGTGATGAACCTGGGCGTTGAGGGCATGATGCTCATCGGCGCGATGGCGGCTTATAAGACGGCAGTGATGACCGGCCAACCGTGGTTGGGGTTGATATTGGCGATGTTGGCCGCCGGGCTGTTGAGCTTGCTGCATGCCGTGGTGACGATCAATTTCCAGGCCGACCAGGTGGTGAGCGGTTTGGCGATCAACTTCGTTGGCATTGGCCTGAGCACCGTCTTGGGTGAAGGGCTGAGCAAGTCCGGCGCGGTGGCGCTTCTGCCCACGTTTTCCATTCCCGTCCTTAGCAGCATTCCCGTGCTGGGCCCGATCTTATTCACCGATCACAACCCCATGACCTATCTGGGCTATCTGCTCATGCCCGCGGTGTGGTATTACATCAACCGCACGCGCCCTGGGCTACACCTGCGCGCCGTGGGTGAACAGCCATCTGCCGCCGATGCGCTGGGCATCAATGTGTATGCGTTGCGTTATCGCTATGTTTTCGTGGGTGGGTTGTTGGCCGGCCTGGCAGGTGGCACGATCAGCCTGGCCGTCTCGCCCGGCTGGTTCAGCGACCTGACGACTTCCGGCCAGGGCTGGATCGCCGTTGGGTTGGTCATCTTCGCGCAGTGGGACCCTTGGCGCGCGGCGGCGGGGTCCTATATGTTCGGCGCGTTGCGCCGCCTGATCTTGGACCTGCAAGGCCCGCAGACGTTGTTGTGGTTCCCGAACCCGTTCTTCTACATGCCCAAGCTGGGCTTCTTCTTGCAAATGCTGCCCTATGCGCTGGTGATCCTGATTCTCTTCATCGGCTCGCGCGAGGCGTTGCGCAAGCGCGTCGGCGCGCCGGCGGCGCTGGGTGTGCCTTACATCCGTGGCGAGCGCGGCGTGTAAACAAACCTCCGAGGGTATCCGTTGGTCCGCACGAGTCAGGCGGTGACGGAAGCAAGCAGAGGGGAGGTAGGCACAGGATTCATTCCTGCGCAACACGGAGATGAGGCAACGCGGGCATGAAACCCGCGTCCACCAGGTGTCGATGGCGCGCAGGTGGTAGGCGCAGGATTCA
>DAOUFG010000164.1:0-6519 GCA_034430115.1 Thermoflexales bacterium
CTGCCACCACCAGCGCCGCCGACGCCGCTGCAGCCGCCGAGGCGGTGGATCAGAACTGGGAGTTATTTACCGTGCCTGTTTTCACTGGGCACTACTCGAACCGCCTGATCGAGCAAGCCGGCAACGACGCGCCTCACATCCAACCGGGTGACATGGCCCTGATCTGCGCACACAACGACTTCCTGGGCCTGAACTACTACACACCGTCACGCATCAGCGCCACTGCGAATAATGGCACGCCCGGCATCGTGCGCAACCCATCGGCTGAATACACCACGATGGATTGGGAGGTCCATCCTGAGGGGCTTTATCAGTTGCTCCTCCGTCTGTGTGACTTGACGCATGGTAAGACGCCCATTTACATCACCGAAAATGGCGCCGCCTTCGAGGACGTCCTCACCCCCGACGGCCACGTGCACGATGACCGCCGCGTCGCCTACCTGCGTGGACACTTCGATGCCGTACAACGAGCCATCGCTTCAGGCGTGGACCTGCGGGGGTATTTCGTCTGGTCATTGATGGACAACTTCGAATGGGCGCACGGCTACACCCAGTTCTTCGGCATCGTACACGTGGATTTCGCTACCCAGCGACGCACAATTAAAGATAGCGGGTATTATCTGCGTGATGTCATTGCCGCCAACGCGGTGATCTAACCCGCAGCAAGTGGGCATCCTTAAGGACAGCCGAGTATATCCCGCCTAGTGCGGCAAGAGGTACATTCGTGAGATTGTTGTGGTTGGGGTGGACCGATGCCTACACCCCTCAAAGAGTGCTAGAGGCGGCACACCAACGCGGCTTGCAGCTCACCATGCTGCAAATCCAGCAAGTCTCGTTTTTCTCGACAAACGGTACATATGGCGCTTTTTACCAGGGACACAACCTGGTCGATGAATATGATGCCCTGATCGGCCGTACCTTCTACCCAAATATCTCGGAAGCGTTGACAGTGGCGCGGCTTTTTCATGATGCCGGGAAACCTGTGATCGATCAAAGCCTGACGGATGAAGGATACGTCATCAGCAAGATGCACGACTATCTCCTCCTGGCGCAACATGGTTTACCCATCCCACGCACGTGGCAGCTTTTTGACGTCGATGCCGCACTACAGACCGCCGAAGCGATCCGTTATCCGTGCGTCCTAAAAGGGACGCACGGATCACACGGATCACATGTGTACCTGGTTGAGAATCAGGATCAACTCCGCGCGCACTACCAGGCCTATGCGCCGGGCGAATTGATGCTACAAGAGTATCTGCCGGCTGAGGAGGACTACCGCCTGCTGGTGATCGGTTACCGGGCGCTCAGCCACATGGTGGCTCGCAAACCTGGCGACGGGGAATTCCGCACCAACGTTGGGTTAAGCGGTGATTCCTGCTCATTGGAGGTAGCAGCACGCCCTGGCCTGGCGGGCCTGGCCGAGCAGGCGGCCCGGGCATTGCGCAGAGAATTTGCAGGGATAGACGTCCGATACTACGGATCACATCCCTATATACTTGAAGTGAATCGCCAGCCGATGTTCGAAAACTATGAGCGGACCACGGGCGTGGATGTAGCCGGGCAATTCCTGGACTACGCAATTGCTCGTTTCCACCTCGCCGTGGTATCTCCATCTCAAATCAGGACCGGCTAACGTCGCCGGGAAAGGACGAAAGACAAGACCCGACATGATGAAAATTGAACGCGTTGATCTATTCCAAATAAAGATTCCCCTTGTCTCGCCATTTGAAACAAGTTTCGGCGTAACCACCGAACGCGATATCATCATCGCCCGAACCATTGCCGATGGTGTCACCGGTTGGGGCGAATGTGTGACGGATGCCGACCCGGGCTATTCTTACGAAACCACCCAAACCGCCTGGCACATCATCACCGATTTTCTGATCCCGCTCCTGTTCAGCGCGCCGCTGGAAGGCCCACGCCAGCTACCGCAGCGATTTTCTGGCGTGCGCGGCCACCAGATGGCCAAAGCGACCCTCGAGTCGTGCCTGTGGGACATCGCTGCGCAGCAAGCCGGCCAGAGCCTGCACAACTATCTCGGCGGTGTGCGCGACCGCGTCGTTGTCGGCGTGAGCATCGGTATCCAACCTAGCACCGAGAAACTTGTGGAGCGCGTGCTTGGCTTCCGCGAAATCGGCTACACGCGCATCAAGATCAAGATTAAGCCCGGGCGCGACTTACAAGATGCCCGCGCTGTGCGTGCCGCCATCCCAGGCGTTCCTTTGATGGTGGATGCCAACTCGGCCTACACCTTGGAGGATGCTGCACTCTTCGAGCAGATGGAAGACCTGAACCTGCTGATGATCGAGCAGCCGCTCGGCTATGACGACATTTACCAGCACAGCAAGCTGCAACGCCGGCTGAAAACCCCCATTTGCCTGGATGAGAGCATTCACTCCGCAGCCGATGCGCAATTCGCCATCGAAATTGGCGCCTGCAAGGTGATTAACATCAAACAGGGCCGTGTTGGCGGTTTGACGGGGGCCATCGCCGTGCACGACGTTTGCGCCGCAAACAACATCCCCGTCTGGTGTGGTGGCATGCTAGAAACGGGCGTTGGGCGGGCATTGAACGTCGCCCTGGCCACGCTGCCCAACTTCAAGTTGCCCGGCGACCTGAGCGCCAGCAATCGCTATTACAATCCCGACATCATTGATCCGCCCTTCACCTTTAACTCGGACGGTACGCTCAGCGTTCCAACGGAACCCGGACTGGGTGTTCATATCGCCGTAGATCGACTGGAACGTATTACGCAACGAAAAGCGAGCTATAGTAATCCCAATTCAGCTTCTGACAGGTGAGGACCTTCGACATGTCAGACAACCAGTCCCAACCAACACCCGAGCCAACGCCTGAACCTCATAAGACAAGTAAGTTGGAAATCAGCGCCAACACTTTGGAGTTGAGTAAGTCACTGATTGGCTGTGGTGGCGCCGTCGCAACAGCGCTTATCAGCGGCCTATTCGTGCTATTGGCAAACCCCGATGTAGTACAGCGCATCTTCAACCCACCCACGGCCACTCCCGTTGTAATAACAACCGGCACACCGGCAGCGCCCACCTCCGCGGGCGATACATCCACAGATGCCGTCAACACGACGAACGCCGGTGCAACAACGCCGGCTATCGCCAGCACAGTTGCCGTGACCACCCCGCGCGTCGGGCCGATTACGTTTGCAGCGGGATTCTATGGCTTGAACGTGGTGCCGGTCGAGGCTGGCGCGCGTTTTCCAGAAGGGATTACAAAAATCTTTGCCATCTTCCCGGTTGAGAACCTGCACGAAGGCGATGCCTGGCGCACGGAATGGTACCAGGGCACCAAGTTGATCGATCAGTCCGCCGGCCTGTGGCATGGCGCCGATAGTTTCACCACCTATGCCTGGGAAGGGCAACCGCAAGGATATGTGCCAGGCGAATGGGAATTCCGCATCTACTTGAACGACGCGCTGGCACAGAGCGGTAAGTTCTCCATCGTCTCGCAGCCGGCAGGCACGCCCTCCTTCGGGCCGGTTCAATATGCGCGCGGCTTCAACAACGGCACGCCCGACACCCCTTACGGGGATGGATGGTTCGTGTTCCCACACGGCACGCAGTCCATCACCGCCTACTTCCACGTCATGAACATGCTGCAGGGCACACAATGGGAAGCGCGCTGGTATCTGAACGGCGACCTGATCGAGAGCGCTACGCAGACAAACACCTGGGCGGGTGATGGCGATGCCAATAGCTACTACAGCGCACAACTATCAGACCCGCAAGGGCTGGCCGATGGCACTTACACGTTGAAGTTGAGCGTTCAGGGAACTGTCCTACAGCTATCCACATTCATGGTCTCGCCCGAACTCGACACAACGACGACGCCTCAACCCACCCCCGCAGCAAACCAGACCAGCGACAGCACGCAGGGCGAAGCTTCGTATGGCCCATTCACCTTTGCGGCCGGCTCCATCGACACGTCGCAACCTGTTGAACCAGGCACCAGCTTCCCGCAATCGATCACTCAAATTGTTGCCATCTACCAGTTCAATTTGCCACGTAACAGCACTTGGAAAGATCAGTGGTATCTGAATGGCAAGCCCTTTGTGGAGCACAGCGGCACGTGGGACTCACAACCAGAGGGATATTCCAATTCCTGGTTATGGGACGCGGGCGGCTTACCGGCAGGCAATTGGGAACTGCGCTCCTACGCCAACGATAAACTTGTGCAGCAAGGATCGTTTGAGATCGTGCCACATCCCGCCGGCCAGCCGACCTTTGGCGCAGTGACCTTCGCCGAGGGCGTTAAAGATGGACAGCCGGTCAACCCACACCAGCCGCGTGTGGCCTTTGCCAACCCAACGAATCAAATCGTGGCCCTCTTCCAGGGTGTGAATGTGACGCCCGATACCGAATGGACCGCTGAATGGCTTGGGAACGATGTCTCGCTTTCAACCACCACCTATAAGGGCCACCCGAATGGCGAGAGTGATGAACCTTATATAGTGCGGCTGAATGCGTTACAGAGCCTACCCACCGGCACCTACACCTTAAAGCTCAGCATCGATGGCAAGCTGGTGCAAATGGCGACCTGCGTCATCATCGAGTAATGCGCTTCGATGCCGGCGCAAGCGTTTGCACTTGCGCCGGCTGATCTTCCAGCTATTCCAGGCGAATCCCTAATTCTTTCGCCTTCTCGCCAATCGCTGCACGGGCAATGTCCACTTTGTCGTCGGGCAGGTGCTCGATCAAGAAGTAGCCCTCGGGGCAGCACTCCTGCCAACGGCGCATGAAGATATCGTAATTCATGGTACCACTGCATGGCACCACTTCCACGATGTGCAACACGTGTGCATCGAGAATCGCGCAATCCTTGGCATGCGCCGCAATCAAGTCATTTCCCAGCACGTCGTAGATCTCATTCAAAATGCGCGACGTGTCGTACACGTCCTTCACCGTCCCGATGAAGTTTACGGGATCCATGTTGAATTTGAGCGCAGGCGAACCAACCGCGTCGAACAAATCGCGCACGCGTTGGGTGGTGTCTAGTGTGGAAACGACATGCCCCTCGATCCCGAGCGTCACGCCTTCCGCCTGGGCGAACGCGCTCACCTGCTTCATGCTATCGACCAACCGATCGAACGTCTGAGGCAGATGATTATCGCGGTGCGGCCACCAATGACCATTTGGGTTGATGCTGCCTGGTCGCACGTAGACAAAGCGCGTGTCCAGTTGCCGGCCGATACGAATCAGCGCCTCGAGCCCGCGAATACCCTCTGCGCGGATCGCGTCATCAGGGTTGATCAGACATTCGTACCAGCCGTTGGTTTGCGCAACGACCAGCCCGGCTTCATCAAAAGCCTGCTTCACACGCGCAACGTCAGCCGGGTCGGCCTCCAGAGGTTTGTTGATGAATACCTGTCCGCCACTGAAGCCCGCGTTCACCACGCGCCGCGTCGCGGCGACGTCGATCTTGTGCCAGTCGGAAGGGAGATAGCCTGCCACGCCGATCTTCATATCATGTCCTCCGCAAAATGAAGTTAAATATGAATTTAACCATAATGGAGGTTTTTTGATATGTCAGGGCAATCGACATGGCATTCGAAAGTGTTCTTTGGTTTGCACTTCGACTTGCACGCCAACGAGCACGACACGGAATTGGGCGCAGAGACCACCTACGAGCACATCCACGCCGAGCTGGCAAAAGTGAAGCCCGACTGGGTCCAGTACGACTGCAAAGGACATCCGGGTTACACGGGTTACCCCACGAAGGTGGGCACCCCTTCACCGGGGATCGTGAAGGATGCACTGAGCATTTGGAGCAAAGTGGCGCACGATATGAGCCTGCCAATCGTCGTGCATTACTCCGGCGTGTGGGATCGCGTGCAGTGGGAGAAGCACCCCGAGTGGTCTCGCCGCAAGCCGGACGGTTCTCTCGTCGGCGGCGAGGGTTGGAACCCGCACGCGATGGCGACCGATTCCCCATACGACGATGAAATCCTCATCCCGCAACTGAAGGAAGTCATCGACTGGTACGGCATCAACGGCTGCTGGGTGGACGGCGAATGTTGGGCTGCCGCGCCCGACTGGAGCGACTGGACGCGCGACCTGTTCATCAAAGAAACCGGCATCACCGACGTGCCCACCCAACCGGGCGACCCGCACTGGGACGAATATATGGCCTTTAACCGCCAGCGCTTCGTCGCCCACCTGGAGCACTATGCCAACGCGCTACATGCCTATAACCCCGCCTTCAGCGTCTGCTCCAACTGGGCCTACACCGTGCGCATGCCCGATGAAGTGACCGCGCCGGTGGACTACCTGAGCGGAGATTTCGTGTGGGCATTTAGCATCGACAGCGCCACGTTGGAAGCCAAGTTCATGGATAGCCGTGGTCTGCCCTGGGACTTGATGGCCTGGGGATTCACCACCTCCGGTTCCATGGATAAGGCCAAGTGGGCTACCAAGTCCTTCCCACACCTGGCGATGGAAGGCGCACTGGTGGCCGCCAACGGCGGGGCGTTTGAAATTTACGATACGCCGG
>DAOUFG010000165.1:0-44915 GCA_034430115.1 Thermoflexales bacterium
CCGGCACATCGCCAAAATACTGCTCGATCGTAGTATGTGGTTGGCTCATCCGCCCATTATGCGCTGGGTTGCCTTAAACTTCTAAATGCAATCGCCCTATATATACACCCGCCTCCCCCTCCCACAACCACCCCGGCGTTATATAATCCTCACGACCTTAAGCTTATGCTGTAACCCTGGCAACAACCATACAAACAAGCAAAATTCACCTTAGGGGAATAGAACCATGTCTGTTAACACTTCTTATGGCGAGTTTGACCGCGCCTGCGCCAATGCAATCCGCACGCTCACGCTGGACGCCGTTCAAACCGCCAACTCCGGCCACCCCGGCATGCCGCTCGGTATGGCCGACGTGGCATATGTTTTGTATACCAAGTTCCTGCGCTATAACCCGCACAACCCAAAGTGGTTCAACCGCGACCGCTTCATCATCTCGGCCGGGCATGGCTCCATGCTGGCCTATTCGCTGCTTTTCCTCGCCGGCTACGATATGACCCTGGACGACCTGAAGCACTTCCGCCAGATTGGCAGCCGCACACCAGGTCACCCGGAGAACGTCACTACACCCGGCGTCGAAGTGACCACCGGCCCACTGGGGCAGGGCACCGGCAACTCGGTCGGTATGGCGATGGCCGAGCAGTGGCTGGCCGCGCAGTATAACCGCGACGGCCTGAACGTGGTCGATCACTATACCTATTCAATCGTCAGCGATGGCGACCTGGAAGAGGGCATCAGCCACGAGGCCGCGTCCCTGGCCGGGCACCTGGGCCTGGGCAAGCTGATCTGGTTCTACGACGACAACAGCATCAGCATCGACGGCCCCACCTCGCTTTCGTATAGCGATAACGTGCCGCAGCGCTTCGAGGCTTACGGCTGGCACACCCAGATCATCGACGGCCACGATATGGCGCAAATCGAAGCGGCGATCAAGGCCGCGCAGGCCGTGACCGACCAGCCCAGCATCATTTGCTGCAAGACGATCATCGGCTTTGGCATGCCGACCCGCCAGGGCACGCAGAAGGCTCACTCCGACGCGCCCGGCGCGGAGGAAGTGCGCGGCGCAAAGATCAAGCTTGGCGCCGACCCCGACAAGTTCTTCGACGTGAATGGCGACGTGCTGCATGCCTGGCGAGTGGCCGGCGAGAAGGCGTCGCAGGGCGAGCGGGACTGGAACGCGCTGGTCGCGAAGTACGCAGCCGCCCAGCCCGACCAGGCCGCGCAGTTCGAGGCCGTGATCAATGGTCAACTGCCTGCCGATTGGGCCAAGGCGCTGCCCACCTTCAATCCAACGGATAAGGCAATCGCCACGCGCGCCGCCAGCGGCAACGTGATCGACGGCATCATCAACGCCGTCCCGGCGCTGCTGGGCGGCTCGGCCGACCTGACGCCTTCGAACAACACCATGCCCAAGGGCGCCGCCTCGCTCAAGAAGGGCGATTTCAGCGGGCGCTACATCCGCTATGGCATCCGCGAGCACGCGATGGGCGCAATCATGAACGGCATGGCGCTGCACGGCGGCATCATCCCCTACGCCGGCACGTTCTTCACCTTCAGCGATTACATGCGCCCAGCCATCCGCCTGGCTGCGCTGAGCGAGGCCCACGTGGTCTTCGTCTTCACGCACGATAGCATCGGCGTTGGCGAAGACGGCCCCACGCACGAGCCGGTGGAACAGCTCGCCAGCTTGCGTGCGATCCCTGGGTTGACGGTCATTCGCCCGGCCGACGCGAACGAAACGGCTGCGGCGTGGAAGGTGGCGGTGGAAGCGCACGGGCCAGTGGCATTGCTATTCACGCGCCAGGCGCTGCCTATCCTGCCCAAGAACGACAACCTGAAGTGCGGGGCCTACGTCATCCAGGACGCCCCGAACCCGAAGCTGTTGCTGGTTGCTAGCGGGTCGGAGGTCAGCCTGGCGCTGGATTCGGCCAAGGCGCTGGCGGAGAAAGGCATCAGCGCGCGCGTGATCTCCATGCCTTCGTGGGAGCTGTTTGACGATCAGGATGAGGCCTACAAGGCTTCCGTGCTGCCGGCGGATCTGCCGAAGGTAGTCATCGAAGCCGGCGTGCAGCAGGGCTGGCACAAATACACCGGCCCGAACGTCCGCTTTGTCACGCAGGAACGCTTCGGCATGTCGGGCCCGTATAAGGAAGTGTTCAAGTTCTTCGGTTTCACCGTGGATCACGTGGTCAGCGAGGCGCTGGCCCTGGTGGATGGAAAGTAGCTTTTTGAATCACAACACCCCGGTGACGCAAATCACTGGGGTGTTTTTGTTTGGGCAGGTGAACCCGTCATTGGGTGTGGTCGGATGAACCCAGCATATGTGGAAGGCGGGCAACCCGCTGCGTGGGGTTTGATTGGTTCAGCCGTCGGATTCCATCCGATGGCGATGGTTGGGCGCATCCGATGGAACCAGCGGTTGGCGGCAGTAGAGGAGTAAAAACGCAGAATGATGCAAATCCTAACCGTAGCGCAAATGCGTGGGATTGAACGTGCTGCGGATGCGGCGGGCGTGAGTTACGCCCAGATGATGCAGCAGGCCGGCCAGAGCGCTGCGCAGGTGATCTTGCAACGGCTGCCCGGCAGGCGGCACATCCAAGCGGAGCATTCCCCGCGCGTGCTCGTGTTGGCTGGGCCGGGGAATAACGGGGGCGATGGGTTGGTCTGCGCGCGCGCGCTGGCCGATGCCTCTCAACAGCCTGGCGGCCCGGCGCTCACGGTGCAGGCCTATCTGCTCAAACCGCGTGTGGAGGATGACCCGGTGTATGCGCCCCTGCGCGAGCGCGGCATCCTGATCGCCAGTGCGGCGGATGATTTGCACTTGCGCGTGCTGCACCAGATGGTGACGCACGCCGACGTAATCGTGGATGCCTTGCTGGGCACCGGCGTCTCGCGGCCGATCGGTGGCGCGCTACACGACATCTTGGACGAAGTGCGTGCGGCGCTGAAGGCTGAGCCACGCCCTGCGGTGGTGGCGCTCGACGGCGTGACCGGCATGAATTACGACACCGGCGTGTTGGACCCCGCCGCGTTACAGGCCGACTTGACGGTGACATTTCACGCGCCTAAACGTGGCCATTATTGTTACCCGGCAGCGCGCGCGAATGGGGAATTGATCGTTGCGCCAATCGGGATCGAGCACCTGGTGTTGCCCCTGGCCGAGCCGGCTGACGGCGAGGTGGGCTTGGCCGACGAGTCCTTCTTGCGCGCTCATTTACCTCGCCGCGCGCCCGACGCAAATAAGGGCAGCTTCGGCAAAGTGCTGGTCATCGGTGGCTGCATCGACTACTCCGGCGCGCCGACCCTGGCCGCCGAAGCGGCTTACCGGGTTGGGGCAGGACTGGTGACGCTCGCCGTGCCGCGCAATATCCAACCCACCGCTGCGCTATTGTGTCGCGAGGCGACCTTTCTCACCTTGCACGGTACCGCCGACGCGCTCTCCACGGACGCGTTAGGCCGCCTGGAGCAGGCTGTCCAGGGGCTGGATCAACGGCACGCCATCATCGTTGGCCCCGGCATGGGCCAGGCCACGCCCACCCAGCCTTTTCTGGCTGGTCTATTGGACATCCTGCGCCGCAAGGAAGGCGGGGCAAGGGTCGTGATCGATGCCGATGCGTTGAATCACCTTTCCGGCATGCCCGACTGGCCTGCGCGCTTGCCGCCGCACAGCATCCTCACACCCCATCCTGGGGAAATGGCGCGCCTGACCGGGCGGAGTGTGAAGGAGGTGCAGGCGGACCGCATCGGTCTGGCCCTGGATTCCGCGCAACGTTGGGGCCACGTTGTTTTGCTCAAGGGGGCTAATAGTGTCGTAGCGTTCCCAAATCACAGTGCGTTGGTGCTGCCCTATGCCAATTCTGCGCTGGCGGTGGCTGGCACGGGAGATGTGTTGGCGGGTTGCGTCGCCGGGATGTTGGCCCAGGGGCTTTTGCCCGAAGATGCCGCTGTGTGTGGGGCCGGCCTGCACGCGCGGGCCGGCGAACTGTGGCGCGAACAACATGGCGAAGTAGGACTTTTAGCGGGAGATTTATTACCTTTGTTGCCGCGTGTGATAACAGTTTTGCGTTAAGCCGTGCAACTGTTTATCCTCTGAGTTACAATTTGCATGGATTAATGCACATTACTGAAGAGGAGACCACATGCAAGCAACCGTGCGAAATGATTATGGATACCTGCGCGTGCGAGCCGCCCCGAGCACCGATGCGTCAATCATTGGTGTTGTGCAGGGCGGTTTGACCGTCGAGGTGCTGAATGTGGCGAACAACTGGGCAATGGTGGAGTTGACAGCCGGGGGCGCATCGACGATGGTTGAGGGTACCGACCAGACTGCTGTAGGTTACATGTATGCGCCGATGCTCGATTTTGGTTCGACCACACTGCCCGACACATCAGTGACTTTTGAACTGGGTGTCCATAGCATGACGAATGGGCGTGCCATCGACGAAGCGAACAACGGCTGCAAGTACGTCATGATGATGAATAACCTGGTGGCCGCCGGCCAGGTGAAGACCGCGCATCCCGATGCCATCGTCATGGTGCGCTACTATTTCGGCAGTAATGTGCCTTCGGTGGATACTGCCATTGCCGCCCTGGGCGGTGCGACGAACCCAGGGTTTGTCTATACCGGGTTGAACGAATCCGATGCGTTGGGCCAGGATGGCGATGCATTGCGCCAGCGCGCGGCGTTCGATATCGCGATGGCCAAAGCCATCAAACAAATCAGCGGCGCCACCTATGCCGCCGGCACGTTCAGCATGGGCTGCCCCGATTTCACCAGCCAATCTACGTGCGACATCATCCGCGAGCTGTACGCTCCCTATTACAACAACGGCCTGTTGAAACTCGATATGCACCTCTACAGCCCTACCATGTTGCATATCTATGACGATAGTGCGCTGATCTGGTATGAGCGGCGCTGGGAATATCTGTTTACCAAGTGCGGGTTCGACCCAACAGTGAAGGGCATCTACTGCTCCGAAACGGGCGTGGATGAAGGCGGGAAGGGTGGGTTCCCCGGCCACAGTGCGAGCGATGCGGACTTTAAGCGCTGGTGCCAACGCTTCATCGAAGTGCAACAGTCGCCCGTGGTGGTCAACGGCGTTTCCTATAACTCGCCGGTGATGGGTGCGGCGATTTTTCAACTGGGTGGCAATGGCGACTCGCGCTGGGATGCCTACGACATCAGCGGCTACGTGACCACGCTGCGCACGCTCTATTAGCGCCTTGAGATGTCCTGGTAGTACAGGCACAAATCCCGCAACGGGCAACGTTCGCACTCCGGCCCACGGGCGTGGCATATTTCACGCCCATGCCGGATGATGTTGACGTGAAAGGTACACTGTTCGCCCTCAGGGCAAAGCTGCTCCATGATCTCGTGGGCCTGGTCGGCGGTGACCTTCGGGCCGATCAACCCAAGCCGGCCACTGACGCGGTGGATGTGCGTGTCCACCGGGAAAGCGGGCATATCATAGCAAAACAGCAACACGATGGCAGCCGTCTTGGGCCCAACCCCGTTGATGCTGGTGAGCCATGCGCGCGCCTCGTTCAGCGGCAGTTGGGCCAGGAAGTCGATATTCAGTTCCCCGCGCTCCTGGGTGATGCGGCGTAGTGCCTCCTGGATGCGCGGGCCCTTCTGGTTCGCCAATCCAGCCGGGCGAATGGCATCCACTACCAATTGCGGCGAGGCGTCGCGCACCTGTTCCCAGGTGGGCAGGCGTGCCCGCAGGCGTGTGTAGGCCAGGTCGCGGTTGCCGTCGTTTGTGTTTTGCGAGAGGATGGTGCTCACCAGCTCGCTCACGCCATCCAGGCGCGTCCAGTGGGGCACGCCATAGAGCTTCTTTAAGCGTTGGTTGATCAGTTGCGCCTTGTGGCGTAACGCTTTGAAGTCTGCAATTGGTGTGGCGTGGGTCGTTTGCTTTTCCATCGTTGGCGGCAATCTTACTCGCGTTTGTGATGTTGGCCTTTTGCGCAAATAGGTAATTCGCGCAGGCTTCACGCCTGCGCCTACCACCTTAGTTGAGCCCGTTATTCAAGAGTACGCCGATTAATGCACCGCGGTAGGCGCGAGTTTCATACTCGCGCACAAGTGCAGGCGTGAAGCCTGCGCCTACCACCGCAGTTGAACTCGTTATTCAACAATGCGTCGGTTGGTGCGTCGTGGTAGGCACGAGCGCAGGCTTCGCGTCCTGTGGCGTTACAGTTGAATGACCTTGACGCTATCCGCCAGGCCACCCGGGCGATTGCGTGCCAGCCATACCTTCTTGTGCGCGGCGACTACTTTGCGCCCTTCTGTGCGCAAGGGGGCTTTGAGCGCTGTGCGTTTCTTCTCGTCGGTGAGCGAGAAGATGATGCGGTCCACGCCGTAGCGCATCAGGTCCAGCACAAATTGATACTCTTGCTGGATTAACGCTGCATCTTCACGCTGCATCTTCAGCTTGGGCAGCGCGCGGGCCAGGCGCTCGATCTCACGCTGGGCGCGTTTGGCTTCGTTCAAGGTTACGTTCAAGCCCAGTTTGTCGATCGGGCGCGCCACGGCCATCGCATAGGCGGTGGCATTGTGAGTGCGCGTCTCGAATAACTGATAGACGTTGCCGATCTCGTAAGCCAACTGGCCTGTCGCGCCGCTGGGGTCTCCAAACACGTGCAGGCTCAGGCTGCGCGCGATGTCGGTGTCGCGGTTGGCTCCCAGGCCCCACGAGACGGCGGCGCCGTAAGCATAGCCCAGGTAGCTCACCGGCAGCGGTTGATGATGCCCGTTATCGCCCCAATCGGTGATCAGATAGCCGATAGCGCCGTTCTTCAGCCCGTTTTCGGCGGCGTTCAGCAGGTTGCCCAGCGCGTTCTCGGTGCGCCCGCCGATGCTGTTCCACGAGGAGGTGCCGGGGCACACGTAGAACGGCACGCCCGAAGCGGCAAATTTTGCGCTGTGGTCGGCAAAGGGGTGATCGAACTCATAGCCCCATTCCAGCGCCACGGCGTCTTTGGGCAGTTCGGGCACGTATTCGGGGTGTTCCATGATGATGTCGCCCCAGAATTGCATCGTGTGCCCGTGCTGCTGCACCAGTTTGTAGATTTGCAGCAGGAAATCCAGGTACACCCGCCCGGTGCCTTTTGCTTCGCATTCTTCTTTGCTGCGCCCGGCGCCCAGATCGACCGTTTCATCGCAGCCGACGTTCAACACGCGGCTGGTGAAATGCGGCAGCAGGTCATCGTAGAGTTCGCCGATCAGCTTCAGGCTGCCGGGGTCGCCGGGGCACAGCGTGAAGGGGTCGTTGAAATGGCCCCAGCGCGTGTCACAGCCGTTGGGCGCTTCCGCCAGCGGGCGATACTCGTCGTGGATTAACCAGCGGGTCATGTGGCCGAAGGAGTTCTGGTTGGGCACCAGGGCGATGTGGCGGGCGCGGCAATAGGCGTCCAGTTGCATGATCTCTTCGCCAGTGAATGGCGAAGCATCCTTCCACACCACCGGGTGTTTGCGATAGGCAAAGGTGTGCTCGGTATAGAGCTGCAACTCGTTGATCTTCAGCCCGGCCAGCAGGTCTACCAGGTCGAAGATCGTCTTCATGGTGGGCACCTTGTCGCGGCTGATGTCCAACATGATGCCGCGCGCGGGGAAGTCGGGGTAGTCTACGATGTGCAAGAGCGGCAAGTTTGCGGCATACTGGCGCAGCAGTTGGGCCAGCGTCATCACGCCATAAAATGCGCCGGGGGCGTCCACGGCCTCAATCACAATGCCTTCTGTCGTAATATCCAGCGTATAACCCTGCGCATGTCCGCCGAGTGCTTGCGCCGGGTGCAACGTGGAAATCACTAGCCCTGCTGCCACGGGCGGTTCTGCCTCCGTTGCGTGCAGGTGCCAGGTGACCCCGGCGGCCTGGCTAAGCGCGCGCTGCGCTTCCTGCCCGGCAAAGAGTAGCCCGGCAGGCGCGGTCGATTGCAGCATGATCAACTGATCGGGCGCGAGTGTGAGTGCGCCACCGGTCAACTCGATGTAGCGCGGCTCGGGAATAAGAATGGGCGAAGTCTGGACGGCTTCTGATTTAGATTGTTTTGGCATGAGTATGTTCTTCCAATAGGTCAACCCGCAGGCCATTATGGATAAGCTATAGCATAGGCTATACGTATAGTTCGCGCAAGCCCATCAAGCCTATTGCGCAACCTCAACCAGCATAGAAAAGCCCGGCTCACAGTGGCCTGTGACCGGGCTGGCAAGGTTTTTGGGCCATTGCCTTGCCATAATTCTACCCCCTCCACCCCACCTGTGAGCATTGTTAGTGAAGCGGGGGATCGTGTGAGTGACCGCATTTTTAATGAAAACCGTCTAGCAAAGTACTACTGGCAGACGGCAAACATTGTTGACGATTTAGGTCTGAGTGTCTATGCGTTCAGGTTGTACGCGCACCTGGTGCGCGTTTCGAGCCTGCACGACGTGGACGTATCTGTGCGCGCCCTGGCGACGGCCTGTCGCATGAGCGTCGGCGCCGTCAGTAACGCCAAGTCTGAGTTGGAAGAAGCTGGGCTGATACATGTCCGTGAGGTGCCGGGGAACCGTGGCAGGCCGTTCCACGAGATCACCATCCTGGACATCGCGGCGCGTAATGTCGCGCACTGCCAAAGTTCATCACATGAACTTATAAGTTCACCACATGAACTTAATAGATCACCTGATGAACTTATAAGTTCACGTGGTGATACACCTTACAAGAACGTTCAAAAACGTTCCAAGAAACAACAACAACATGCGCGCAAGCGCGCAAAGGATGCTGATGCTGATGAGCCGATTCGCCAGGAACTGCGCCTGGCCGGCGTGGCCGACGGCACAATGATGGAAGCGATCGTCGAGCGCATAAAGACGCGCCCGGATGGATTGCAAGTGGTTAGGCTGGTGATTGGCACGGTAGCGGCACAGAGCGAGCGGGCCACGTTGGCGGGCCGCCCTATCGCCAACCCAGCCGGGATCGTCATACGGCAGCTACTTGACTATCCGCTTATTGGTCCCCCGATCAGCGAGGCAGGCGTTCAGCAAGTCATCGAGCGCGAGAGGCAGGCGACCGAGAAGGTGAAGCATGCTCAACAGCATCGGGGGAAGTCGGTTCGCCGACGACAGGTCGAATACGGCGAGGGAGAGCGCAGGGCATCGGATGAGCAGGCGCGCAAGCAACTGGAAGCGCTTGAGGCGGAGAGAAGGGCGACAGCGGGGGATCGTCTCCGCCAGGCCCAGGAGCAATTAAGCAAAGCCAGCACGGCTCAAGGGCGTGCGTACTGGCAGGAGGCGGTCAATAGCCTTATGGGGATAGGAGTACAGCCATGAGTAACATCATTCCGTTTTGTGTCATCAATGGCGCGAATGAACCGGACACCGCGCCGGAGCGCCTGGCGCTAGCTGATGCGTTTGATGTCGCCGGCCTGAGCAACCTGTGCAGCATGATCGACCTGGTTGGCGGCGCGGCGGATTTGCGGGTATGGGATGAGAACGACCTGGTATTGCTTGAATACCTGGCCGCCGGCGAGGTGATTCGATGATTGAGCGTCCACTAGAGCTATGTCCATTTTCCGTAGAGAGAATTCTGGCGCATCGGAAAACTCAGACGCGGCGCGTGATGATCCCGCAGCCCGTGGTATCTCCCTCCCATGACCATTGGGAGGCGATCATGGACCCGTGGCACATCGACGCGTTCAAAGGAGTGCCGGCGATGAGCGCCTTTGGGCGGAGGGGCAAGCGCAAGCAGGTCTGGTTTTCCTGCGATTGGGTGGGCAACCCTATCGGGGAATATGGACCGTGCCCTTATGGGGATGCCGGCAACCAACTATGGGCGCGGGAGCGCTGGAAGCTGGTGGGCTGGAATTGGGATGGTACCGATCAGAAGGTCATGTACTCCAATGGTGACGTTGGGTACCCTGACGCTAAAGCTGATCCCGCTCTCGATGATGAGGAATTTGCGACATGGTTGCTTCGGGAGTACGACCGCGTGACAGGGCATTCAAGCAGCCAGGAAGTGCCAGATGCAGAAGCTGAAGGCGGCATAAGTTGGAAGCTTGACGAGAAGGCGTTGCCCTGGCGGCCTGGCCGTTTCATGTGGCGTTGGATGAGCCGGATCACGCTGCCGATCTGGCGCGTCAGAGTCCAGCGGCTGCAAGACATCAGCCAGGAGGATGCACAGGCGGAAGGCGTGGATGGCGCCAGGTGGGGCGACCCGGGTGTTGATTGGGTATCGCTTTCTGGTAGAGACTACATCACGCCGTTCAGGGCCCAGTGGGATTCGTTGAACGCCAAACGCGGCTACCCCTGGACTGCCAACCCATTTGTGTGGGTCATTGAGTGGGAGAGATTTGAATGCAAAGGGTCAACACAGGCATCATAAGAGCCTCCCCGACCGACATTCAGCCCCGTTCGGAAGGCGTTCGGATGCCAATCGGAAAGGTTCGGAAGATCCAAAAGGTTACAGGTGTCGGCTCATTGGCAAAATTCCTTGCAGTTTCGTATCGCCAACTTGGTGAGAAGTTGGCTAAGCTGGTAGGTCACACCTATGGCAAGGGCGCCATCGGCACCTGGGCGATGGCGGAGACCGCGCATCGCAGCAGGAAATGGTTCAAGCAATATTGGATGCCGCACGACGTTGAACAGGCGTTTTATAAACTAATCCGCGATTTCGTCCATTGGGCGACGAGTGGCCGGTGGGCGGCGAGCGTGAAAAGGCGACGCGGCACGCACCTGTGGCAGATCAAGCTTGTGAAGGTGGCACGATGAAATACGCACAGCAAACGGAAGTGACCAGCGATAAAAGCCGGAGCGAGATCGAACGGACTCTGGCGCGGTATGGCGCGCGGAAGTTCGTGTACGGATGGGATGATGGGCGGGCGATGGTTCAGTTTGAAGCGCATGATCGTCGCATCCGATTTATTCTCCCGCTCCCAACAATTGAGGACGTGAAGCACACGCCATCGGGCCGAGTGCGAAGTGCGAGGACATGGCCGGCCATGCGAGATCAGGCAACACGCCAACGCTGGCGCGCCCTGCTCTTGTGTATCAAAGCAAAACTTGAGTCGGTCGATTCGGGCATTGAGGAATTTGACGAGGCATTCATGGCGCAGATCGTGCTTCCTAACGGCGCGACCGTGGGCGATCAGATCAAGCCCGAGATCGGATCGGCGTATGCCGGCGGTCGGTTCTCACCGTTCCTTTTGCCGGCCGGCGGTGCACAATGAATGAGACATGTTGGCGATGTCACGGTACGCGCCTGGTGATCGTGTCTCACCTGTCGCAAGAGGCGGAACCATGCCCAGTGTGCAGCGCGGGAGATTGGCGTAACTTCGTGATGAAGCCGGGTTTGCTCTATCGGAAGGGTGATTACGAAGGGACAGTGGAACCGCTGCGCGAGATACATGATAACGGCGACGGCACGTATGCGAACCGTCGTTGGGAGGCGTTCTATAGTGGTGTCAAAATCGGCGAGGGGTATGCACTCGCATCGTTTCGTGCAATGGAGGCAGTCATGCGATGTGTGTCGGAACATCGCCATAGGCAGGATTGATATGACGGTGTACGTTGACGAGTCAGCCTGGCCGTACCGTGGGCAACTGTATTGCCACATGTTCACCGACCAGATGGACCTGGCCGAGTTGCATGACCTGGCGTCCCGGATCGGCCTGCGCAGATCGTGGTTCCAGGATCCGCGCCCAGGCGATCATCCGCACTACGACTTGTCGCCGGCAAAGCGGTCGCTGGCGATTCGATACGGCGCAGTCGAGACCACGGCGCGTAAGGCGGTTGGTGTGATGCTTGAGCGCCTGGCGCGTTGCACGTTTCTGCCGGGATCATTCGATAAACGATTCGTGCGCAATCTATCCGGCAATCGCGACCTGGCGTTGAGCAAGCGTCAGGCGGCGTATTTGGAGTACATGCACTATCACTATCGCGGCCAGCTTGGCGAGCCAGACCATCCGTTTGTGGCAAGGCCGGTAGCGCCCGATCAAGACAGGCTGCCGCGCACGGCGCGCCGTTGCCGCCACGAACGCAAGGCGGCACATGAATATGAGGCGCTGCGGCGCTGGAACGCAGGTGAACCGAGTACTGAGTGAATGACGATGGCCGGCGGTGTTCAAAGCATCGCCGGCCATCTAGCCGGCACATGGGTTAGCATGGGGCGGCTACATAAATTGTAGCGCCCCGTTCAAAGGGGTGATTCGGTGAAACGTTTTGTGCTAATAGTCTCGATTGCCAGCGTCGGTACGATGCTGGCGGTGTACGCATATCGTGAGTGGCTCCGCAACCTGTACAGTGGCCTAAGCGCTGACAAGATCGCGGACATGCAATTGAATAACTCGTTGACGTTTCTGTGTGCTGCCGGCATCGTATTGATAGTGCTAGGCATGGTGCTATTTGCCAGGAGCCTGGCGAACTTCAATTCTCAATCTCGTGTGCCGCGCATGCCTGTGCAGCACTGGCAACAAGAGCCCGAGTACATCGAGGGGACTTATTGGGAGAAGGACCAGCCAGTCCAGCGCGCAATCCAACAGCCCTATCGGGTTACTGTCCCGATCATGTACGAGAACGGTGTGCCCTACCCATCGGGGATTGAGACACGTGAGCTGGTGCTTCACAGTGTTGGCGAGGACCAGGACGGGCATGAAGTCCAGCTTGATGTGCCGTTCAAGTATTTGGAGCGATTTGCGAACTGCGACACGCCGGCCCGCACAGACAAACAATGGAGTGGGAAGCCAACAATATTCTACGAGTGCCAGAGATGGTTCTTTGCCCACGGCCTGTTAGAGGACTATGGCCAAACAAAAGTCTGGCGTGGGCGCTATCCGAAGGACGTTCGCCTGAAGTGGCTTAACCAATATATACCGGAGGATCAGCGGCAATAAACTTATCCCAAGCAATTTATCCCAAGTGAAGAAACACCCGGAAAATCCGGGTGTTTCTGTTCCTTGTTACCTGTTACCTGTTACCGGTAACAGCCGCGCGCAAGCCCCTGGCGCCGCCGGCAGTGGGGCGGGGGAAAATAAAAAGAGCCACCCGCGCGGGTGGCTCTTTCGTATCGTTGGAGTCTATGAGACGCCTCATAGACTCCAACGATCTATTTGAACCACGTCTTCCCGTCGAACTCACGTACATACGTGAGTCGCCTGATGGCCTGGCTTGGAGTTTCGCCTGGCAGCGCGGGCCTGGAAGCCCAATTGCCACAGTTGTACTCTGGATGCTGGTCAATCCAGCTCTCCGGTGTCAGACATATGCTCATCGCATCCGGGCGGTCATTGCCCGGATAGGTCCGAAATAACCAAACCATTTGTTCATTCACCTTCATCCAATCCAGGTAATCTGCCTGGACTCGAAATGTGTCCAGGTCATGCGGGCCAGCCTGGCCAGCAACGAACAACTGGCCGCTGGTCGTCTTGTATTCCACGAGCGCGCTCCAGTCTGGTTCCGCCGGGAGCACCGTGCGCACGGGATCGCATGGAATTTCATATACTTCAACGTCGCCATTTCGCACCGTGTTATAGGTGCGTACTAGACGCCCACCGAGCCGTAATGCCAACCCGGCCTTCTCAGCAGACTTGACTGACACGTTAATCGTTTCCATGATCTTCCTCTTACCCCCTCCGCCGGCATCGCGCATCAGCGGAGACGATGAACTTTCTCATCACTCTCTATGACATGCGCTCGATTCCAAACAATGTGCCGTCTTCCAACTTGATCCAATACGCATACCTGGTGACGGCTTGAATCTCCCCTCTGTGAACGTCGTTGCCTCCCAGGTGCCCATATAGCACCTTATCGCCCTGGCGCAGGCGTGGCCCCTGTGCGCCCTTTGGCGCGCCGGCACCCGCCCGCCGGCCGCCCCAACGCGGGGGCTGCCCGCGCCGTTCACGCATCACGTTCACGATAGCGGTCGCTGCGCGCCGGCGGGTGATGCCGAGTTCGGTCATCAGTGCATCTTCGCACGTCCGCACCTCATGCGCCCGCGCGACAGCGTCGTCGTTGCGGTCGTGTGCGCGCTGATCCGGGATGTGCGCGGCGACGATTCGCCGCGCAGCTTCTGCTAGTTGTTCTGCGCCGATCATTCGTGACCTCGCTTTGCCTTCTTCGCGCGCTGGTAGTTCAGCACGCGGCGCGCGACGTAGCGATAGACGCCGATCTGTCGCGTGCCGGATTCCTTCCACTGGCGCAACGCCGTAATGAGTTCGGAGTAGCAACCCTTCTGGTTGGCCTCGGCCAGCCACTGCGCAACTTCGGGATGGTTCTTTGTGCGCGCGGATTTTGCCTCAAACTCGATGCCTGTGTACTGACAGATGACCTTTACCATTTTTGTCCTCCCTCACTTGATTAAGTTCATCTTGATTATATTCATACGGCCTTGTCTGTCAAGGGGTCAATTTGGGCAAATTGGGATCGCCGCGCAGGCGGCACTGGCAGATGCAGATGCACATCTGACGCCGGAACAACGCGAGCTGATCGCGTCGTTCATCGAGGGTGAGGAAGGGCCTGAACGACGCGACTACACGCTACGGATTCGGCTAACGGAGTCGGAGCGCGCAGAACTGGAATCGCGTGCCGGCGACGAGGATATTTCCTCTTATGTGAGAAAGGCGCTTGGGCTCTAGTTGACGCCTTTCACGCCAGGGGGCTAGAATCTAACTAGCTCTTGATCCGAAGCGGTGCGGGGCGCGACTCGTTAGAGTCGCACCCCTTTTTGTTTTTCATGAAACAAGGCACGACAAAGCTACCGAAGGCAGTGCGCAAGAAGCTGCGCGGGAAATATGAAACCGCGCTGGCGCACGCACTCGTGCAATGGCTTGCCGGCGCGCTGGAAACCGAGGAAGTGATCCCTGATACCGGCGACATCCATTGCTATTACGAGTTCCGGCAGGCTGACGGTGCCTTGCGTGTGGTGATGAACGGAGAGCACCACAACACGGAGCATGTCGTGTCTGAGATCGAGGTGCCCATCGCTGAGCTGGCCGAGGCGATGCGCCAGTAGCTGACGGCCTGATCGGTATCCGTGCGGCTGTTACCTCATCCGAGGTGGCAGCCGCTTTTGTTTTTTCGGAGGTGACTATGAACGTTGACACAACTGCATTGACGGCTGCCATATCCAGCGCTGCCGGCGCCGCCATCTCACTCGCCTGCGCGTACATTCCAGGTCTCAAGCAACGGTTTGATGCACTGCCTGGCGACCAGAAGCGCATGTGGATGGGCATCGCCATCCTGGCGATTGCCGTCGGTGTCGGGGCAATCTCATGCGTCAACATCGTGGACATCGTGCCGTGCAGCAAGGATGGCCTGGTGCTGCTCGTCGTTGCGCTGTTCAGTGCGCTCACCGGCAACCAGAGCGCGTACAGCCTGGCCGTGAAGGACCGCGTCAAATAGCCCATGTCCGACGCCATCATCAGCATCATCATCTCATCAGCCCCCGGCCTGCTAACCAGCCTGGTAGCCCTCGGGATCGCACTAAAAAAAACGCCCGCCGAGGTCGAGGAAAGCTCCGCCTCGGCGGACAAACTGGCAGCCGAACGAAGCAAGATGGAGGCCGAGCGCCAGAAGCTGATCGACGACATCAGCGGGCAGGTGTTGGAGCGGGCCGACGCCGCGATGTCCAGGATGCAGGAGCAGATCGACGGCCAGCAGAGGGAGATCGTAGAGCTAAAGGCCGCGAACAAGCGGCTGCGGACCTGGGCTGAACTGCTATGCGCGCAGATCGCCGGTCTGGGGCACGACCCTGTGCCAATGCCGAACGACGATGGTAGCTGCTAATGGCCGGACAACGCCGGACAGCTAAAAAAAGCACTAAGAAGCCGGCACCTGGCAAGACCAGGCCAAAGCGCAAGGCTAGAACACCTGTGCTATCGCGTGAGGAAAGGTTCCTGGCGGCGCTGGCGGAAACCGGCAACGTGGTGCGCGCGTGTCTGCGCGAGCGAGTGTCACGCTCCTGGTTGTATGAACTGCGCAGCCGGGACGAGGCTTTCGCGAAACGTTGGGACGAGGCGGCGCAGCAAGGGGCCGATGTCCTAGAAGAGGAAGCCTACCGGCGCGCAATGGAAGGCACCAGTAAGCCGGTGTTCTACAAAGGCAAGCTAGTCAGAACGCGTGTTGTTGAGTACTCGGACACCCTACTCATCTTCCTGCTCAAGGGCGCGCGGCCTGAGAAATATCGTGACAACTGGAAGGGCGAGCTCACCGGCGGGGGCGGCACACCGTTGGTCCCCGGGTTCGAGGACGCCCTGAAGCGCGTTTACGGAGAGAAGAGTAGTGACAATGGTTCAAACAGCAGTAACAGCAACAGCGGACCCCAAAGCGCTGGATAACATGCTGCGTGCTGCGCGTGATGCCGGCTGCCCGCCGGAGCAGATCACGAACATTGTCCGCGCCAGGATCGTGGTGCAGGAAAAGCAGTTGCGCGCCAGCGCGATGGCGCGCCTGGCGGATCAGCCGGGCGGACCGACCATGATCGCATACGGTGGCGCGCGCGGCGGCGGCAAATCGTTCTGGTCGCTCATGCAAATGGCGGTGGACGATTGCCAGCGCGTGCCGGGCCTGAAGTGCCTGCTGCTGCGCCGGGTGGGGAAGGCACAGAAGGAAAGCTTGCGCGACCTGCTTCCGCAGGTGTTGCACGATATTCCCTATAGCTACACCGAGTCGGGCATCCTCACGTTCCCGAACGGAAGCCGGATCATCGTCGGCCACTTCCAGCGCGAGAGCGACATCGATCAATACCTGGGCCTGGAATATGACGTGATCGGCATCGAGGAAGCGACCACACTCACGTTCAGCAAGTTCAAAAATATCCGCACCTGCAACCGCACCTCCAAGACGAATTGGCGCCCGCGCATGTACCTGACCACGAATCCGGGCGGGGTGGGGCACGTGTGGTTTAAGACGCTGTTCTATCTGCCGTATAAGCGTGGCCACGAAACAGACACGCGGTTCGTGCCGGCGACCGTGGACGATAACCAGTTTGTCGATCCCGATTACAAAGGCAAGCTGAACGAACTCACCGGCTGGCAGTACCGTGCGTGGCGGTTAGGGGATTTCGAGATCAGCGCCGGCGCGTTCTTCACGACGTGGCGGCTGGACGTGCATAGGGTGGCGTGGTTCCAGATCCCGTTCACCTGGCGCGTGTGGGCGTCGATGGACTATGGATATGCGCACTTCCAGGCTATGTACCTGTTTGCGCAGGATGACGACGGACACATCTACGTCGTTGACGAGCATGCGGCACGCCAGATGCTGACCGCGCAGCACATTGAAGCCTGGCGCGCACTGCTGGCGCGCAACAACGTGGCGCAATCGCGCCTGACCAGCATGGTCGCCGGCGGCGACGTGTTTCAGGTGAAGGACGCCGACACGCAGCCGATTGCAATGAAATACAAGGCCCAGGGCATCACCCTGGAGCCGGCCAACACCGACCGCACGAATGGCGCGGCGCAAATTCTCACCCTACTGGGCGACGTGGAGCGGGGTATTCCCCCTCGCCTATCCATCATGGATCGCTGCGTGAAGCTGATCGAGCAACTCCCTGATATGCAACACGACCCCAACCGCCCGGAGGATGTGCTGAAGGTCGATGTGGATGAGGACGGCATGGGGGGAGATGACGCATACGACGGGTTCAGGTATGGCGTGATGGCTGTGCCGGCAGCGACGCTGGCCAGACAGACGACGGCAAACGGGCGCGTGGTGGGGCGTGGAGGATCAATAGGCTAATGGGACTGAGTCAGTACACAACCGATTATGTGTTGGCGCGCCGTGACGCGCTGGTTGCCATGCACCATGGCCGGAACGAACGCATGAATCTATACGAGCGAATGTATCGCATGGACATGTGGAACGAATCGGCTAGCGAGAATGAGCACCGTGTTACGCTGCCGATCGCGCATGACACCGTTGAGAAAATGCGCGCGCTACTGGTAACACGACCGCCGATCATTTCAGTCCCCTACCCTTCCAGTGCGCCGGACCGCCAGGAGCAGGCACAGAAGAAGGAATCATTCCTCTATGGCGTGCTGTCGATGGCGAACTTCATGCAGGCGCTCTCAGATGCGGAATGGTACGCCGATTGCTTTGGCTGGACGGATGTGAAGTGTGTCTACGACCGGAACGCCTACGAGGACGAAGCGCCGATCATCATCCAGGCACCAGATCCGCGCAGCCTGTACGGTGCGCGCAGTCCGCGCAAGGATCGCTACACGGAGCTTGTGCAGCAGTGGAAGCGCAGCCGGCGCGAGATCGAGAGCGAGACCGGCAAATCATTGCCGCGCCCAGATGGCCTTGACCTTGAGCAGGTCGAGGGCTGGCTTGACGATGAGGTCAATTACATCGAATACTGGCGCGAGACGCAGGGCTGGGAAAAGGCGGAGCCGGCGGCGCCGCCCGAACCAACCATGATCGACCGCGCAGCGGACGTGTTTCTCACCGCGATGTCCGGTGAAGAGGTGCCGGCGCCGCCCAGCGCCGAGATCGAGGCGGAGGAACCCGAGCGGAAGCGCGTGCGGCACATCATTCACTGCATCCTCGTCGAGGACGCGCTGAATCAAATGGAACGCGCGGTGTGGATCAAGAAACCGCTGGTCGTGCCGGGCTATCACATGATCCCCTTCTTTGGGTGGGCCGGCATCGATACGCCATTGCCAGGTAAAAACGCCGGCCTATCGGTGCTCTTCCCGCTCAGCAACGGCGACTGTGTAGACGCCGGTGGCGAGAAGGCGATGGGGTTACTCGCTACCTGGAATTGGATCATGACGCTCAACGTCCAGGCTGCCATCGACGCGGCGAACTCGCCCTGGGATACCGACGACCCGGATGCCACCGTCGATCTGTCGCCGGATGCTATCAACCGGCATAAGCCGGGATCCAAGATCACCAAGATGAACACCGGCAACGTTAACCCGGGCTCGATGCAGATGGCCGAGGTCCTGAACCAGCAAATTGCGCGTGTGTCGATCCCCTCCATTTTCGAGGGCACGCCCACGAACCTGAGCGGCCAAGCTATCAGCGGGTTTGCGACCGTCTTCCAGATGCTGGTTGGCATGAAACAACATGGCCGTGAAAACGCACTCAGCAAACTCTGCACGCACGTCCTGAACATCGCGCGCGAGTACGCCGAAGAGCCGTGGACGGTGTGGGGATATTCGCCCACCGGCCAGTACTTCGAGGAACGCTTTGGCTCTGCTGACGTTGGTGATGACACGCGCGTGACCGTGAAGCTCAGCGCCAGCATGCCAAAGGATGACATCGGCACAGTGTCGATGTTCTCGACCCTACAGACGAAGGGGCAGATCAGCCTGGAAACGCTGCTCGACCAGGTCCAGAAGTTGTTCGGGCTGGCGGCGGACACGGTGGATGATGAGATGAAGCGCATCGCGCGCGACGCCATCATGTCCAACGGCGAGATCGCCAAGGCCATCTCGCTCTTCTTCGCCAACGATTATGTCGCGCAACTGACCGGCACGCAGGGCGGCGTCAGCAGCGAAGAAATCGCTCGGTCGATCATCCTGAAGATCGCCGCCGAAGCCGGCGCGGGCCAACAGCAACAGCAACAGCAACAGCCGGCACAATCCGGCGCTGTGCCGCCCGGCGCAGCCCCGACTGGCGGTTTACCGCCCAGCGCCGTGCCACCAACGCCGGAGGCGGTCGGCGGGGCCGGCGACATCACTGCCATGCAAAACATGCTGGCGCAGCAACAGACGATGCCCGGTGCAATGCCGGGAGGGATGCAGCAATAGGAGATAGCCATGAAGACAAGTGAAATACGAAGATTCCTGAATTGGATTGAGCTTGAGCGTGGAGCAAATCTCAGCATCATGGATTTCCGCAACGGGAAGATAGAGCATATCCCAATCCAGGCAAAAGAGATTGCGCTTGACTATCAGCTTCATGGCGATCACGACAGGCACCTGAGAGGCGTCGTGTCTGAGATCGAAGTGGATCATTGCCGGCGGGAACGTGAGAAGCGCGAAGACACGTATTTCTATGAGCGCTTCAGGAGTGGTGCCGGCATCCGTTTCCTGACCTGGTTAGAAGGCAAATGCCTGAGTGTCCTGCTGGCGATCCGGCACGCGAAGATGCGCCGGCAGGGAATCTACGTGAAGGTGCGCGATGTCCACAAATAACGGTTCGATCAAAAACGTCTGGCACGAGGCGGCGATCCAGACGCACGACCTCCTGGACGGCCTTGTGCAGCAGTGGAGAGGCGATCAGTCGCAGATCACCGGCGATGAGGCGTTGGCGCGTTACGTGATGCTGCACAAGAGTAACCCGCTTTCGCTCCAGGAGTATGTTGCGCGCCACATCGCAGCCGGCCACGTTCCGGCCGGGGTGAACCCGCTCCAGGCAATGCGCGACTACGAAGCCGCGATGGAGGCCGAGCTAAAGAAGCGCAAGGGAGGCCGGCCATGACGCCGAAGGAATTGCTGGTAAACACGCTGCAAATCATCATGCGCGAAGACCGCAACTATGAGATTCGCAACATGCAGGTGCTACGCGCGTTGTACCTGGCGACTCTGTGCGGATATGACGCTGGTGTGCGCATCGATCCGGCTGAACCGGAGTGGCCAGTTGCGTACATCGAGTTGCCGAATGTCGGCCAGGTGAGTTGGCACATCCCGCAGCACCCTTACGTGTGGGATGGGCACAGCACACCTGAGAAGTTTGAACGCATCAGAGCGTTCTGTGGAGGGATCAATGCCACTCAAAAAGGGTAAGTCGAAGAAGGCGGTGGGGGCGAACGTCGCTGAACTCATCGCCAAGTACAAGAAGACCGGCAGGATCGGGAATGTGAAGCCGAAGAGCCTGGCGCATGCCCGGCGTATTGCCGCTGCGATTGCGTACAGCAAGGCCGGCAAGAAGAAATAGGAGGGAATAGTGGCTGGAATCAGTGATTACACAGGCTACCAGATCAGCGCGACGCCGGGCTACGTATACCCGACGAGCATGAATACACCGTCGAGCACTGCCGGGCCATGGTTCAACCAGCTTATGAGCCGGTTGCAGAGCTACGCGAAGCAACAGAAGGCGGCCCAGGACGCGTTGAAGCTGCCGGCGTGGATGTCGCAGCTTTATCCGGGTCTGGCTGGCCTGAATCAGAACGACCTGGCATCGCTGATGATGCTGTCAGAGTCGTTTGGGTTGCCGGCGGGATGGAAGACCGGCAGCGGGACGGATAACTCGCTGGGCTACGCACAACTGGCCGAACAGCAGCGCCAGTTCAATCAGCAGTTCCCGGAGTCAACGCGCCAGTGGAACGCGCAGTTTGGCCTGGATCAGAACGCGCAGGCGTTCGGGCAGGACTATCAGAACCGCACCCTGGCCGAGCAGATTGCGGAGGCGAACCGTGCCGCCAGCCAATGGAACCAGAACTTCGATTGGACCAAAAACCAGGACCTGTGGAGCCGGGATTTCCAGACGCAGCAGGCCCAGGAAGCGGCGCGCCAGTGGGCACAGCAGTATGCGCTTGGTAAGCAAAACCAGGACTGGACGCAGAACATGGGCGAACGCCAGCAAACAGCGTCTGAGGCCAACGACGCATTCTCTAAGGCGATGCAGCAGTGGAGCCAGGCGCAGCAACAGGCGCAGTTCGGCCATCAGGTCGAACAGGATGCGGAACAGAACAAGATTAACCGCGAAGGTTTGGCGATGACCGCCTTTGGCCGGCGGTTCGCGCCAAACTACGCGGCCATGTAAGGAGAGATATGCAGCAGATTCCAAGTGTAGGCCGCGTCGTTCATTATTTCGCTTATGGCACGCCAGGCGGTGAGTTTCCCGCCGGCGTGGCACGTGCCGCCATCATCACGGAAGTCGATGATCCGGGCAATCCTGACAGTCCGATTGGTCTGGCCGTGTTGAACCCAACCGGGATGTTCTTCAATCAGCACGTTAAGCGCTGCGAGAACACGAACAACGAGGCTGGGCATTGGGATTGGCCGGCTTACGTTCCGCCTACTGGCAAGTAACGACCCAGTGAGCGACGCCTGAATGATGTGAACACGCACCCGGCCCGATGGCGTCCGACGAAGAACCGTCAACGCACACCGCGCCGGTGCGTGCTAACACGCAATCAGTATCTTCCTGAAGCTCGATTGGCGTCACGATGGGGAGCGGTTCGGGCGTCAGGATGTTTCGATCAGGGAGTGCGTCAAACACCGATGTCGGTGTGGGCGCATTGAGGATTGCCCGCCAGCGCGCATCCCCTGCTTGCCGATCGGCGATTGCCTGGACGGCAAACAGCACGATGCAAATCGCAGCAGCGGAGATGGTTAGACGCGGATGAATGTGTACCCAGTGCGAGAGACGCTCATTGAAGTCGATCATTGTCCCCTCCGCCAGATATTTTACCAACGAGGTATGAATGGCATCAAGTAACCAGTGGTGGCTATTACCCACAACACCTGGATCGTCTGCATCTCAAGGTTATGCGCAGAACATCAACGCATACGCCCAGGCGATGGCTGATAAGCAGAAGCAACGCCGGCAGCAGATCATGGCGGCGTTGCAGGGTAATTACAAGCCGGATGCTGAGACTGAGACAAATGCCGGGTGGAACATCCCCGCAACACAGGCGCAGCAACCACAAGCCGGAGCCAACACAGCCACAGAGGCGCCAGAGCAGCAGTGGATGGTGAAGAAAACGGCCGGCGGATGGCAGGCATACCCAACCACCGCATTGAATCAACTGGTGCCGCCCGGCGATCAGACCGAGCAGCAGGGCCAGGAGCCGCTGTACATGCAGTCTACCAGCGGCGGTCGATATGGCAGTACGCAACAGGTGCAACAGCAACCGCAAACGAAGAGTTTCTGGCAGACGCTTTGGGAAAATAGTGCCACATCCGATATTGCGCCGGCATGGCAGGCGGTGGGCCAGGGCGTGGGGGATATTTTGAACCCCCAGGCGAAGGAAGAACGGCTGGCCGGCCTGACCCCGGAGGCGCGCGAGCAAGTGGACGTGCCGCTGTGGCAGCGCTTTATCAACGCGCAGATGGCCACTCAGATGGGCCTGGCAACACCCTTCCTGCCCAAGCAGGCATTCAATTTGCTGAACGTGCCAGTCAAGGCGCTTGAGAGCACATTTAGCTTGCCCAGTGCGGTCGTGCCGGACCTCAATAAAGCGGTGCAGGTGTACACGAAGCCGTTCCGGGGCGACATCTCGGCGCCGACAAAGCAGGAGTTGCAGGCGATACAAGCACCTGTGCAGGTGATGGGAGAGTTTCAAAACTGGTTAGGGTCGGATAAGACGGTCAAGTACCAGTCCGACCCAAGTGAGTATCAATCTCCACTTAGCTCTCTTATCAACCAGGTCACGACCGGCAAGCCGACCGGCGCGCCGGTGACGTATGCGCTGGGCCAGGCGGCTGGCGTCGGTGCGTCCGGTCAGGCGGCCATGACGAAGGCCGGCCTGCGCTTGCTCGCCGGCGAATCTCCGAATGCCGTGAAGCAGGGCGTTTCTGCGCCGGATGCGAGCGCCACACAGGACCAGAAGGATAAATTTGCCACACAGGCGCAGGAGGCGATTGAATCTGCCAGCCTCATCGCGCGCTTTAACGCGCAGCGCAATGGCGTGACGACCGCGTCCGAGTTGTACAAGATCGGCCAGGACGCGGCTGACGAGATGGCCGCCACGATCAATGCCCTGGGGATGATCCCCGGCGAGGAAGAGCCGATCAAGGAGCTAGTGTTCCAGCTTGCGGCATCGCCCATCGATCCGGTATCGTCGATTCCGCTAAACAAGGTTGCCGGGATCGGCGCGCTAAAGCCGGTCGGCCAGGCGCTGGAAAAGATCGGCGTCGAGGGCGGGAGGGTTGCGAAGGTTGGCAGCACTCTCATCCGGGCATCTGAGCGCGTCAGCAACATCCCGGTCGTTGGTCGCTACCTGGTGCACCCGGAGCAGGCCGGCGCTGCCGAGCAGGCGCGCGCGAAGACCAAGGCGCTGGACCAAACGTACAACGACGCGATGAAAGACGCGCTAGATGCCAGCGTGCGCGGCATCTCCGTCAAGGAATTGCAGACGAATGAGCGCATGAAGACGCTTGCGGCGGATGCGACTAAGGCCAGCCTCAGCCGTGCGTTTGCGCGCGGTTATAACAAATACATCAATCTGCGCGAGCGACTGCCGGAGAGCCAGGCGCATGTGTACACCGTGCTAGGCGAGATGTCGCTGTCTGACCTGACCAATGGCGTGAAGTCGAGCGACCAGATGGTGCAGCGCCTGCAAGCATTTGTCCACAACCCCGAATCGCTCATCCCCGAGCTTGGCAATATGCCGACGACGCTGCGCGCCGAGGCGGCCAGGCGCGTGATGGAGCCGGCGCTTGAGGGATTGACGAAGCTGAAGAGCCTGCAAGACCCGGATGGATTCAACCCGATCCGCTTCCAGTTGGAGGCGGGCAGGGTATTGGGGGCCGTGTCGAAAGAGGTTGCCGGCGTGAAGCCGCGCGACTCGGCGGCTGATAAGCTTTTTGGCGGTGTGCGTAAGCTGATGGGCGAACTCTATCTGCGCAGTCCACGCCAGGCGGCTCGGAATGCTGTGTCTGACTACATGACGATGGCCTTCGATGGCCTGCTGAACCTGGATACGACGGAGCAGATTAACGACACGCTGCGCCGCGCAGGGGTGGCCGATCCGTCGCTGATCGGCGAGGGCATGACAAGCAGCCCCTCGATGCTCTCAAAGGTGCCCGGTGTTGGCAAGTGGCAGAACGCGATGGGCGACCTGAATACTCGCCTGGAAAATGGGCGCCGTAAGCGCGCGTTCTACGCCGGAATATCGAAGTGGACTCAAACGAATTGGGATCCCAAACTCGACGCGCTGCGCCAGCAGTGGGGGCCTGAGTTTGCTCCGCTGTTCGACACGCTGGAGGCGGGCTTGCGCGGCACATTCACCAAACAGGAAATGAATAATGTCCTGGACGTGGTGCTCAACGCCAAGTCGCCTGCAGAACAGTTCTATGCTGAGAAATATGTGCGCGCCGCAGGCTTGCCGGTGGAGTCGCTGAGCCCGGGTTACTACACCGAACTCTCTGACACCATCCGCAGAATGGCGGATGACGGGGCATCGAAAGAGGAAATCGTCGCGCTCACGCAGGCGGAGCGCGAGAAGATGCGCACAGATTACTACAAGCGACTATCCGAACTGGGCCAGACGGTGAGAACGCGCAACACGACACAGCGCGATGCCGAGGCAGATGTCACGGAGCGCAAAGCCGTCTACGCCGACATGGTGAAGTCGATGGTCGATAGTGGCCTCTTCACGCCGGAGCAGGCGAACACCGAGATTCAAAATCTATTTAGCGAGATCGACCAGGGCGACACCCAGCTAAAAACTGCACGCGCGGCCATCGCCAGGCGCGTGACCGACCTGACAACCGCCGAACCGACCGAGGAAGCAACACAGATGTCCGACCTGGTGCGCCACGCCCAGGAGTTTGAGTTTCAGCAGCGCCAATATACGCGCCTGGCGGTCGATCAGGAGAATGCCGATGTGCGCATCCGGCTGAGCAAGGCGCGCAGCCGGGATGAACGGCAAGCGCTGGCGGCGCAGCTATGGCCGGAATACAAGGCTAAGGCGCAGAAGTGGTGGAATGACGCTAATCAGACCATCATGGACCGCTATTATGCCGTCGCGAGAGCGCTGGATGCAGTCAAGGGCCACCCGGAGCTATTTGCAGACGAGACGGCGAAGCTGGGCGGCTTCGAAGAGATGAAGGGATTCGCGGACCAGATGATCGAGGATACACGCGCGTCTCTTCAGGAGGGTGGGCGCGCCGGCTTCGATGCCAGGTTGCAAACCAACCGCTACCGCTATGACGCGGCGCGCCAGGGGGCTTGGGCACAGGCTTCGGCGACGATCAAAGCGAACCCGACGCTGGCGACGGACATCCTGGACATCATGACCCGCGCGGATCAGGATGTGATGCAGGATGCCAGCCGGACGATGGGGCTGAAGGAGCGCGCGCTTCAGCAAGTGCTTGCCAGGAACACCTCCGAGGCGTGGGACCAGTATCAGGATTACGCCGATCAGATATGGAGAAACCACTTCGACTACGCCGAGCGGCGCTATAACGATCATGCGATTGCACAGATCGGTTGGGAGGAAGTACGACAGTCGCCCATTGCAAGCGCGCTGAAGCGGCTCGGATACAGCGAGGATCAAATCTACCAATGGGCGTCGGACCCAAGCGGAGAATCTAGCAAGCTGATGAGCGCGATCATCACCGCGCGCGTGCAGGCCGAGGACCTGCCAAAGCTACAGGAAGCACTGGCAAAGGCCCGCGAGACCGCGCCTGGCGGAGCGACCACGCCGGCACCGACACCAGGCGGAGAAACCACGCAGCCGGCGGCGTCATCCTCGACTGAGCAGGCGCTGCGGGAGCAGATCGCGCGCTACCAGCGCGAGCGGGACGAGGCACAGACCGTACTTGCTACGAACCCGGGCCCGGTCGCCGCGCGCGAAGCACAGGCGAAGCTTGACAATGCCCAGCAGCACCTGGACGCATTTGAGCCGCAACTTGCGGAGATTACGGCAGCCTCCGCGACACCGACACCTGAGCCGGCAGCGTCAGGTACGCAGACCGCAACCGAGCCGGTGACGGAGCCGGCTCCAGCCATGACGCGCGAACAATTCCGAGAAAGCTTGAGGACATGGGGCGCAGATGGCGGGCAGATGACCGATGAGCAGGCCGACGCATTGATGCGCGTCGCGGATGCGCGCGCTTACACCTGGTCGAAGTGGACCGGCAGGCCGCCAGAGGAATGGTATGCCACTCGCGTGGCCGACTGGACACGTGGAGAGGGCGGCACCCTCTTCCAGGAACAACCGCCGGCTAGGCCGGTATGGTATTCGCAATTGCAGCGCACCATCGAGCAGAAGATGCCGAAGCGCGCGTCAGTCGAGCAATTGCGCGGCATCATCAAGAGTTCTCAGATAAAACCCGATGAACTCAAGTGGACCGGCTTCAACGAGTGGCTGAGCCAGCAAAAGGGCACCGTCACTAAAGAAGACGTGTTGGCTCACGTCCAACTGCCAGAGATGCAGGAAGTCACAATAGGCGAGCCTGTTCAGTTGCAATGGACTAAATTTGATGGGGGAGAAGAGGCCCAGGGTAGCCCCAATCAGCTTACTCGGCCGGCCTCGTATGAGATTGGCTACGAGAGCAACGGGAAATATAAGCTGTATGAAATCAATGTCCCAGGGGCACGCCCAACCACATTTGATAGCCTGGAACAGGCGCGCGCAGCAGCTCAAGAAGCAGAAAACAGTCATGCGCAGCATGACTCAACACGATATTCACAATACACATTGCCGGGTGGAGAGAATTACCGTGAGGTTCTATTTACTATCCCCGACATGGAATCTCCCAATCCACGCGCTAAAGAGTGGCAGCAAGGGCGTGGACAATCTATAGAGTGGCACGTTACCAACTCTGAAACTGATGAAGAGTTCACCTATGAGGTCGCGCGCGAAGGCGATGGATATGAACTATATCGCGGGAGTCAAGATATTGGTCGGTTTGAGACAGCATTAGATGCGCAGAATGCTGCATACGAAGATGCCGGCATCGGCTTCGAAGGCGAAGCAAAGCCAGATTTCCAGTCCCAACACTGGAAACAGCCTAACGTCCTGGCCCACACGCGCCTGGATGACCGATATGTAGATGGGCAGAAAGTTCTGTTTGTAGAGGAAATACAAAGCGATTGGCACCAACAGGGGCGAGAGAAAGGGTATCGGTCGGCAGAAAACCTAACTGGGATTGCAGAAGCCCCTCTCTCCAAGACATGGCATGAGATGGTCTTTAAGCGCATCCTGCGCTACGCCGCTGAAAATGGTTACGACAAGGTAGCGTGGACCACCGGCGCGCAGCAGAGCGACCGCTATAACCTCAGCAGCCAGATTGATGAACTGCGCTACGCCAGGAATAACGATGGGACCTATCGCGTGCAAGGCGCGAAGGATAGTCGGCCCACATTCACGGATGACCGCGTTCCTGAGAGCAAACTAGCCGAGAACTTCGGGCAGGATGTAGCGCAGCACATGATTGCGGGCGAGGGAGATGCGGCCCCCAAAGATAGTAAGTATCAGATGGTCTTGTCAGACACCAACCTGAGCGTTGGCGGCGAAGGGATGCAAGGCTTCTATGACAAGATGTTGGTTGACTATGCCAACAAGTACGGCAAGAAGTGGGGCGCGCGCGCCGAGGATATAGACATCCCGAGCATGGATGAGGCTAACTACGTCGTCACAGACCAATATGGCGACGATCATGGCCCATACAGGTCCTACGACGAGGCACGCCGCGTACAAGGCGAACTGAATGACCCGGACGCCTTCATCGACACCGTTGCGGCGGCTGACTACCGCGTGCACTCAATGGACGTGACCGACACGATGCGCGAATCGGTCATGCAAGGGCAACCTTTCTTCCAAGAGCAGGCGACCGCACGGCGTGGAAGCACGCAATTCATAGACGATGGGCGCGCCATCGTGCGCGGCATGACGGCGCCGGACATCTCCACGGCGATCCATGAGTTCGGCCACATCCTGCGCCGGGATCTGTATCAATCACTCAATGAAGCGACTGACCCCGCGATCAGGACCCAATTGCAGAGTGACCTGAAGACCATGGAAGTGTGGGCCGGCGTCAAAGATGGCAAGTGGAGCGTGGACGCGGAGGAACACTTTGCGCGTGGCTTTGAGGAATACACAGCCACCGGCAAGGCGCAAAACCCGGCGCTAGTGCGCGTATTTGAGAAGGTCAAAGAATGGATGGCCGGCATCTACGCCAGCTTCAGGAGCGTGATTTCAGGGCGGATGAACGATCAGGTAAAAGGCGTGTTTGACCGCGCACTATCAGAGTACCCCGCGCTGGAAGCTGCCCCGAGTGCCGGCGTAGCGCCAGTGGCCCCAACGCGGCCACAGATGCCTACAGCCGAGCAGATGCTACCCAGCACCGGCGCGACCGAGCGCCCAGTTGCCACGCAGCCACAGGCACAAACGCGCCAATTGCCCGCAAGCGCGCCAAACGAGTCAACAGGTGCTACTGGGCCTGAAGCCGGGCAAACACAGCCCCCAGGCCCTGCTGACGAGGTTCTGCAAGAAGGTCTCTTCGCCGGCATCGCACCGAAGCAAAAGCCCATCGAGGGCGCGCAGATGGGGCTATTCGGAGATGAGGCTGCCACAACCAGACGCGGCGCAACGCAAGACATCCTCACCGAGTACAACACGGTAAAGCGCCAGGTCGCGCTTGAAACACGGCCCGCGCAAAAAGCTGCACTGCAAGCGCGCCTGGATAACCTGAAGCGCCAGGCCGATGCGCGCGGCATCGTCGTCGAACCGCCGGCCGACATGGGGCCGATGTTTGGAGGTGCCGAATCGGAAGTCAGCGGCCCGCAGCGGGAGCAAGTGCCGGAGAGTGCAGATGAGTTTATCGCCGCCAACCCTGGCGTAGAGATGCCGGACTTGGTTGCAAAGGCGCAGGGCCAGATTGAAGCGATCCTGGCCGAGGATATGGCCAATGCGATGGAGCAGGAAGCCCGCACGATGCAAGGGCCTTCGCTCTCGGTGATCCGCGCGTGGATCGATACGAGCGACCCAGCGCTGCCACCGCGCAGAAAGGTGACACTACCTAACGGCCATACTGTATATGACTCCGCGCAGCCGTGGACTGAGATGGGGCCGCAGCGCAACGGCCAGCGCACCACGATTGACGGCGACATCCGTGAGTATATGCGCCAGTATGGCGCGACTCCGAACGACGACCAGCCGGGCGGCGAACTGCAAAGCTGGCTGGACTATCTGCGCCAGTCCTATCGCACCGGAAAGGAAGCGCAGCGCGGCGCCGGCACAACAAAGCGTGCGCAACAGGACATTGCCGACCGTCTCACAAAATGGACATCGGTAGTCGATGAGCTCAAGGCCAGGACCCAGCAGGCCGACGTAGACGCACAGGCGCTTGACGCGGCGCAGGCCCTGGTGGACGCGTTGGGCGACGCCGAAGCTGCATATCAGGTCATCGAAACATGGGATGACTCAGAGCCAATTAAGCCCAGGGCATTAGAATTAGTGCGGCAACTGAGGCCGCAAGAGGCAACAAATGAGCCAAATACCACAACCGCAACCACAGGAGAGCCAGGCGCAGCCGGAGAGCCGCGAAGTAGCGGCGTTCAGCCAAATGGCGCCGGCACAGAAGATGAAATACCTGCTGGCGCTATCGCCACAGGCCAGGCTGAAACTACTGGCGGAGTGGCTGGGACTGAGCGACCAACCGCCACAACCCCCACAGTCACTTCCGCAGCCGGAGAGCCTGCCACCCCAGCCACAGGCGTAACCCTTAGCGACACCCGGGCCAGCACCGGATACAAGATCGTCGCGACTTCCCCGGACACCTGGGAGGTACGCAGGATCACCGGCGGCGCGAAGGTAGCGCACTTGGCGACCAGCCTGGAAGAGGCGCGTGCCTGGCTTACAGAGCAGAAGACCAACCCCGACAATGTAACCGTAGACGACGCCGGCGCGAGTCAAATCGTCTCGACACCAAAGCAACCAGGTAACTTCACCATCCGCGAGGAAGACCATCCATTGAAGGCGGGCGAGAAAGTGTACCGCGTCTACCGTGAGGATGGCACCCCCGTCAACATCGGGGCCGAATCCGCGCAGGCCGCCGAACAGAAGCTCCGCGAGTCTGAACCGGTGGCCAGTGTGAAGATGGAAGGTGGCGCGAGCAACCGGCGCGAACCGTGGCAGATGACACGTGACGAGATGGTCCAATCGCGCATCAAAGAGCACGAGGATGCGATAGCGGCAAATGAGGCAAAAACTAAGCGTATTCCAGGTAATTTGACGCGGCGTAAGGATAGAAGCGATCTGCGTATTGCCGGCGAGCAAGGAAAGCTATACCAAAACTCGGAGATGCACCGTAAGCGGATTGACCAACTGCGTTCCGCGGAGGCGCAACCGGAGATCGATAGGTTACATCGGCAGATCGTGGAGAAGGCTTTGCGTGAAGGTAAGCCAGTACCTGCCGAGGTTCTTGCTGAATATCCAGACCTGGCATCTAACACGCTATATCAGGGGCAGTCGCCTATTGCCAGCGCAAGCTTTAACCGCTGGTTTGGCAACAGTAAGGCAGTGGATGCAGATGGTCATCCGCAGGTGATGTATCACCAAACAAGCACGAATGCCGAAACAAGAATCTACCGCGAAGGCTTTAAGACCTCTGCGCCACGAGCGCGTGCCAGCGATGAGCAGGTGCCGGACGGTATTTTCTTTAAGCCCGACGATCGTGATATTGGTATTGGTGCGTCAGAACGGGGTAGGACCGCCCAAATACCCGTTTATCTCTCAATCCAGAATCCGCTTGTGGTGGATAAGCGCGCCGATATTGACGGGATTGTCCACGACGCGCAGTATTCCAGTCTGGCCAAAGAAGCCAGATCGACGGACATCAAATATGCGCGAGAGTTTGATGCAATGTATGCGCGTCAAGCCAAGAATGAAATCTCCTGGGACGATTTTGAGGCGTTTTATAAAGACCTGAAATACCGATGGACTACTGACCTAAATGTCACCGCAGCGGCGGCGAGAGAGCGTTTGACGACCGTACTAAAAGAGCGTGGATATGACGGCATGATTATCGAACACGATGAGGGTTCAGTGGGGCGGCAAACCAAAACTTACATCGTGTTGGATTCCGCGCAAGCCAAGTCGGCCACTGCGAATGAAGGCACATTTGATCCAACCAACCCGAATATCCTCAAGCAGGAGCAGCCAACTATCCCGCAGGAGGTGCTGGACGCCGAGGCACGTGTGGAGCGGGCACGCAATAAGCTGAAGGAGTTGAAGCGACGTGCCAGGGGGATGACGCAGGGTGAGCGCGCCGCCGAGGGACTGGGCGCGAAGATACAGGACGCTGAAAAGGCGGCTAAGGCCGCCGGCATGAGGGCATCCGCCCTACGCCGCGAGATGGGCGTAGCCTCTCCGGCGGAACGTGCAGCGGTGGCCTCCAACCGCGCGATGCCCGGCGCGGAGGGGAACCCCATTCCAGTGCGAACCACCAACGTGCCACAGGCGGAACAGCCGACCACACGCCAGGCACCCATGGATTTGCCTCTTCCAGATGGCGACATTGATACGGTGGACCCTGAGACCCTGGCGCGCTACCGAGATGCGGTGGCCGAGGCCGGCAATAGCGACGGCATTTACCACGCTGACCTGGCGCACGCCGCGATGCAACAGCAACTGCGCGCCATAGACGCCATTATTGAAGGTCTTCAGAACGATTACGACAACTTCAGGCCGGTCGAATCGGATGAGGCACAGCCGGCGCCCACCCGGGCCCGGGTGACACGCGGCCCGCGCCTGGAAGGAATCTCCGCGACTTCTAACGCACAAGCCGAACAGGATGCTTTGAAAGCTGCTACGATGCAGGCGGCGCTAAAGCTCCCAAGGGGTGGGGCGAAGCAATTACGCGACGAAATTGAGAAACTGGCCGGCCAGCAGGCCGACATGCTCAGCAAGGGCAAGGTGTTCGCTAAGTCCTACTCAGACTTCTCATTGCTCGATTATGGTGATAAGCGCGGATTCGACCGCTGGCTGTTTGCAGTCGTGCCATTCAGTTATTGGGGCACGCGCCAGGGGCGTAACTACATCTTGCGCATGATGAACAACCCGGGTTTGCTGATGGCTTATCTGCGCTACCAGGAGGCGATGAAGAAGGAGAATCAACGGCGCGGCTCGCGCCAGCGCTTCCAGGGCGGGATCAACGTCGGTAAGCTGGGCGGGCAGTGGGACGTGTACGTGGACCCAACTTCGCTGATCTTCCCCTTTGCGCAACTGGCAAACGTGGATTGGACGGACTCACAGGATGCGCAGAACGGCATGCAAAAAGCCTATGACCTGGCCGGCAAGTTTGGCTTCCGACCGTCGCCGCTGTGGGATGTGCCGATCCGCATGACTAACGCGCTTGTGACACCGACCGGCGATGCCGAGAAGGATGCCCAGCAGGTGGCCACCTATGGGCGCGGGAGCGTCAGCGACATCCTGGGCGGTTTCTCCGCTCCCATCCAGGGGATCACGGCAGCCGCCGGCATCGGTGGCCCTACGGGCGTGGACATTGAAACGCCCATCCGGCGCGCCCTGGGTATCCAGGAGGGCGAGGCGTGGGACGCTTATCGCGCAGCACGCAGTGTCAGCGACATGGCGTATGAGGCCCAGGCAGATGCGCAAAGCGCCGGCAACCAACTGGACACCGCGCCATACCTGGCCGCGCAGGAACTGATCTCCAACCACGGAAAATCCGGCTGGATGGACATGCTCAACACGATGACGGCTGAGCAGGCTGCAAAAGAGCTATCCGTCGATCAACAGACGGCGGCGTTGGCCTTGCAGATCGTGCGCGAAGGCGCGAAGCGCGCCACGCAGCAGCGCGGATTCCAACAACTTGCCAGCTACTTCACCGGCGTGCAGGCGATGCAGGAACCGACCGGCGAGCAGCAGCGCAACCAGATCATGCGCGAACAAAAAGCAGCCGCCTACAGCCCGTATACCGGCTCTGGCAGCAAGGCACAGGTAAACGCCGTGCGCAACGCCAACCCAGCCTATCAGGTGAGCCAGGCGCAATACGGCGCGCTGCCCGGCGAAAGCAACGACATCAGCTACATCTACGACACACAGAAGCGCCAGCAAGTGAACGATGCTTACGATGCACTAAAGGACGTGCTCTTGCAGGTCCAGCCGTGGGATAAGAAGCTGATGAGCGCATTGGAGGATTCGCGCGCCACCGCGCTTTCGATGGTGCGCGACTCGGACGCAGCCGGCCAGGCAAGCGACTGGACACAAGAATACAAACGCTTTACGGCGACCGGCGAAGGCGCGTCGGCTACCACCACGATCCCTTATCGACCGCTTTCGATTGCCGGCGCGACGCCGGACGAGGCGCTGAATATTCGCAAGAATGAAATCATGCGCTATGTATCGAGGACGCAACCGTCAGCGGAAGACTACATGAATGACGATGGCGAAATCGACTTTGATGCGTATAACGCGGCCAAGAAGGAGTGGGCGAAGAGACTCCCGAGCATTGCGCTGGGCTTGCGCGAAGTGGCTCAGATCGGCATGCAGGCGGACAAAGAGGGGATGGGCGACGAATTGGCCGACTACGTAATGAACCTGAGTCAGGCCGACGTGGATACCTATCGCCAGCGCAACGACACGCCGGCGGAGGCCGCGCAGCGCGCCTACTTTGACCTGGTCTACAACAAAACGTGGGACAAATACAACCAACTTGTGCAGGCCGGCACGAGCAAGAGCGACGCCTACAGTAGGACGGTGGGCGCAGTGGGGCCGCTGGGGACTAACGAGTTAGCGCAACTGGTGCAGCGCAAGTATGGCGACCGCTGGAGCGCGGAAGAACTGGCCCAGGGCATCGGGAATATGACGATGCCGGCAATGGAACAGGTGCGGCTGGGCAATCTGGACACCGCCGGCAAAGCGAAGGTGGCGGCGCAACAGGACTTTTGGGATACCTATAACAACCAGATCCCGCCAGGGAAAGCATCCTATGAGATCAAGCAAAACCCGCTCGTCGCGATTGCACTGGATGCCGATACGCGCGGCTACGCCACGACGCAAATCTATCAGGCTGCCACGGCGCTGATGCGCGGCTGGGTGGTGGATAACTACGGCGCGGCGGATCCCGAGTGGGCGGCTGCGCGCAGCGCTAAGAAGCAACTGGACATGCAGATCACGGCGCGCTATGGGCGCGATGGGCTGAATCTTCTATCGCAGTACGAAGGGTTGACGGATGCCGCCGGTAAGGCGATGCTGCGCGCACAACATCCAACCCTGAATAACATCCTGATGCTGCGGGCGCAGTTCGCCACGCAGAACCAGCTCTATCGCAAGTACTACGGTACCGGCATCGGGAAGCGTTGACATGCGCTTCGAGCGAGGGGTATAAGGGCCATGAGCGAATCATGAAATATCTCGGCAAAAGATACATCGTCTACGTTATCAATCAGACGGCCATCCCCTGCGCGATCACCGGCCCCGATCGGGGCATCACGCTTGCAGTAGAGATGGCAATGAAAATGTTGCCCTCGCGACCTCAGCGTGAGCAGATCGTCATGACGCAAGTGAAGCTGATGTGCGGAATTGCGTCAATCGACATGAGCCGCGAGAGCGCACTGTGCAAGGGATAGGAGAATAAATATTATGGCTAGCATGCGAACATCAGGGTGGAAATGGTTTCTCATGCGTCATCTTCCATTCATGTGGAGCATCACGCACAAGAAGTGCCAGTACGGTAACTGGCATAAACGTGGCGACGTGTTGTGTTACTGCGGATGCGGATTGAATGGGGCAACGGAGCCAGAACGATTAGACATGGGCATGAGCACTAGGGGAAAGAAAGGGCACAAATTGCTTATGCGCTTGTTAGCCTTGCTATTCCGCGAACGCTTGGCGGAACTGGCACATGATGGCATTTGGGCCACATGGATGGAATACCAATACAGCAAATGTACTGAAACCATGGAAGACCCACCAAACCCATCACTGCGGATACCGGCATGGGCCGTCATGCGGTGGGGGCGTCAAATGGCTACTCCATACGAGAAGTTGCCAGAAAGTGAGCGCGCTAGCGACCGTGAGCAGGCAGACAAGATCATCGCAACGCTATGTGGCGGCGATTGGCGTGAATTTGATTCATGAGCACAAAGGCTAAGTTTTGCGTCAAAGGTGTGGCGCACGAAGACGCTGTAGTCAGGAAGCTCGAAGAAGTATGGACGCCGGCGTATTGGAAAGAGATTGATGATGCTATCTTCTGCCAAAGGTTCCCCGCAAAGCCATACTCAGCCGACTTCGCCCATGGTGACTCCTACCGTAACCGCCTGGATGATATTGCGCAGCGCCGCCCCACAATATCCAGAGGATGACGACTTGACGCCTCCCGCGCCGGGGGGCTAGAATCGAAACGTAAATCGGGCACAAAGCCCCACGATACAGACGTGTATCGTGGGGCTTTTTTGTTGCCCATAGGCCACAAAGCGCCGGGAAGTTGGTATCTGCCAACCTCCCGGCGCTTTTTTGTTTTTCGGAGATCGGCAATGCCGGTTAGCCGAGGGAGACGAGTCGATGCCAGATGCGAATGATGCCGGAGCGACCAAACCAGCCGTAGCCGACACGCAGGAGCAGGGGAGTGCGGCCCCCACTACGCCGCCAGCGGAAATAGATTTGACTTCTATCCCCGCATTCCGTAAGTGGCAGTCTGAACAGGATCGCAAGGCGGCTCAACGCGAGAAGGCTTACCAGGATGAGGTGAGTCGTCTCGGCGCAGAGCTAGCCGGCATCAGGCAGACGCTCACTCAGCGCGAGGAAGCCAATCTTTCTGCACTGGACCCCGATGAACAGATCGCGGAACTCAGGCGCAGGCTTGACGATGAACGCGCTCGAAATGCCGAGGCCCAGCAAAGACGGCAGGAAGAGGAACGTGCCAAGCAACAGGCGGAAACGATTTCCACCAGGGTTGCAAACATGCTGAGTAGCGCCGGTTTGAAATGGGATGATCCACGTCTGAAGGATGCGCTTGCGCTTGGCCCAACGCCAGACGGCGCCGCCGCGGTTGCGGAAGCGGTCGCAACGATTGCGGCCACGGAAGCAGCCGAGGCGAAGAAGCGGATCAGCGAAGCGGAGGAGAAGGCGCGCAAGAAAGGTCGGCAAGAGGGGATTGCGCAGACCGGCGCGACGGACACCTCCACAGCTTCCGGCACACCGCCCAGCGAGGCCGAGGAGCGCGCCGGCAAGGTGAAAGCGTTTAAGGAACGCTTTACCAAGCTTACCGGCGCCGGAATAGACGACCCGCGCATCAGACGGCTACAAGCGGACATGCGGCGAGAGAAAGTCACATTCGACGACCTCGGATATTAACCGACGGTCAGGAGTGACTGAGCGTGGAGAAATATACATTCTCAGACTCCACCACTGCCATACGCAGCGTGGTGCCTGAGTTCGACCTTTTGAGCCCGAAAGAGGTTCCGTTCCTCAAATACATCTCGGGCGGCTCCCTTGAAGAGCCGAGCCTGAACAGCCTGAGTGAGCCGTGCCGAGCGATGAAGTACGAGTGGCTGGAAGATTCCGACCCGCCCGTACAGACGAAACTGCTGGCCGGCATCTCCGCCGGCGCGACCGCTCTTACCGTTACGGCGGATGACGCGAAGTACATCACCGACGACATGGTGTTGCAGATCGACAGCGAGCAATTCCGCGTCACGTCCAGCGACGGCGCGAACACGATTGTAGTGACACCTGCCTGGGGTAACACGGCGCAGGCCGACCATGCGGCGGATGCCGTCGTGTTCATTGTCGGTCGCGTGCACCGTGAAGGTGCAGAGGCCCCAGGTGACAGCTACACGTACCCGACGATGCCCTACAACTACGCCCAGGAAATGGCCGCGACCATTTTGCTGAGCGAGTTAGAGCAGGCGATTGCCCGCTACGGCATTGATGACGCCGTGGAGTACGACACGGCTAAAAAGTCGCGCCAGTTGTTCATTCTGCTTGAGCGTCAGTGTTTCTACGGCAAACGCGTACAGGGCGTCTCAACCAGCGTGCCGAGCGCAATGGGCGGGCTGGATACGTTCATCACTGCCAGCGGGCACGTCAAGGATATGTCGGGCGGCAACTTTGTTGCGACAGACATCGAAGACCTGATGCAGAAGTGCTACGAGGACGTTGGCCTGGCGGGCGTGCCGGATGTAATCGTCTGCAACGCCTGGCAGCGCCGCAAAATCAGCGAAGCCTACTCGTCTGTTGGCGTGCAGGTATACCGCGACCAACAGGTACGCCGGGGTGGCGTGATTGTGGACGTGGTAGACACCCACTTTGGGCCGCTTGACATTCTGCTGACCAACTGGTGCCCAACCGACACCATTTACCTCCTGAAGAAAGACAAGATCGGCATCGGCCCGGTGGAGGGGAAGGCATTCATGCGCCAGCCACTGGCAAAGACTGGTACGTCTGACAAGTGGATGATCTCCGGCTCGTATGTGCTTCAGGTGCGCGCCAACAAGTCGCACGCGATCCTGAAGGGTTGCGCGACCAGCTAGGTCGTAAGCGTAAAGGTTTGATTTCACGCGCGGGCACGCACGTGTGCCCGCGCAGGAGTTTAGCAAATCTATGGTTCGTAAACTAACCGCTCTGATCGTCGCCACTGTCATTGCGCTCTCCGCCGCGTTCGGTTTCATCTCAGCCCTTCCGGCGCGCCAGGTGCAGGCGGCCAGTGTCTCGGTGCCGGCTTACCCGGGCCAGATGTGGGGTATCGCAAGCGGCACGGCGATTTCCAGCCCGACGACCTACGTCTATCGAAACTGGACCAATTACTCTACCGCCGACTTTTACGTCGTCATTACGACCAGCGCCGTGAACACGACCACGGTGTACCTGTATGACTCAGCCGACGCCAGCACGTGGTTCACGCGTACCACGCTGTATACAGCCAATGTTTCAGGGACCAACATGGGCTACACGCGAGTGGTCGCGTCGGGGGCGTATTTCAAAGTGGGGGTATCGCCGGAGAGCACGGCATCGACGGTGAAGCCGGTCATTAAGGTTGTTGTGAAGTAGTTTTGGGCGGGGTGCTCCCCCGCCCAAAAACAAGGAGAGACATGGCAAAGAAAGCGCAACCCACCAAAGCGCCGGAGCCAACACAGGAGTCCGCTGCTAAGAGCCAGGGGCCGGTCAAGTTCGAGTGGCCCAACGCGCCCAACGGCGTTATGGTGCTGAACAAGAACCTGGGATTCGAGGGCCGGCGCGACATTCAGTTCTTTGGCGGCTTCTACATCACCAGCGATGAGGCGGAAATCGCCGCCTTGCGCGAGCGCAGCCGGATTTTCCACGACGTGTTTGAGGTGGACATGACTGTGAGTGATCGGATGCACGCCTCTACCACCCGCACACCTCCGCCGCTGCCACCCGAATAATGGATTACCAGACATTGATAGGCCGAATTGCATCCCAATTCGGTCATTACTGTAGCGGCAGTGCCAACGGCGGCAGCACGAACATGCTGTACGACGCCAACCTGGTCGAGGGGGATAACTTTTGGACCGGGCAATACCTCACCATGCTATCCGGCTCAAACGCCGGCAGCACGCGGCTCATCACCATGTACACGCAAAACGCCGGCATCATGGTGGCCCCAGCATTTCCGTCTTCTATTGCGTCGGGCGACCTGTACGAGATCAAAGGATTGCGGGACGCCGACATCAAGGCTGCCATTGATGGGGCCGTGTTGCGTGCCGGCGGCGCATGGGCAGCTATCAAGGTGGACGAAACCATGTCACTGGTGGTCGGGCAGCAGATGTACGCACTGCCGGATGACCTGGTGGACATCCTGTCGATTGATGTCTACACGACGGAAATCTACGACGGTTCCGGCGACTGGACGCCATTCTCGACATACGAGCTTATTGGCGCACCTGGTTCGCGCCAATTGCTGGCGCGCGGATGGGAAGAGGTCCCGAATCAGCCGGAAACAGACTACCGTCTGCGCATCACGTACCTGGCGCGACCCAACACGCTACAGTCCAGCACCGATACGCTCGGCTTAGACCCAATTGCAGAGCAGGCCATGCTGAATTTTGTGATGGAGTACAGCCTGCACCTGCTACACGAGCAGGCGCTGGCGCGTGCGAACACCGGCGAGGCATCACGCATGCACCTCCAGATGGCGCGCGACCACCTTACCAAAGCGATGACTGTGCTGACCTCATATCAGCCCGTTCGCCCCAACCGGCGCGTCACACGACCGGCGCGGCCACGGATGATCGGATGATAGAGAAAGACCCGCGTTGGGACATGATGTTCGTCGATAAGATCGACGATGCCGTCCTCACCAATCCAGTTACAACCAACCCGCTCGACTCACCCACGTCGCACGATTTCACGCTGGTGCAGCAAAGCGTCGTCGCGCAGATCATCAACGTCACGCAACCATGCAGCTTCAGGTCGATCACCGTCCAAGCGCGCGCCGAGACGGATGACCCGGACAACCAGGGAACGCTATTCCTCTGGATCAATCGATACCTGCCCGGTGTGGACATCATCGACCAGTATGAACGCACCGACCTGAGAGTTTATCTCAGCGGTGCCTACGCATTGCACAGCGATGTGTTTGCGGCTGCCATCCTGCCGGTAAGCCAGATCATCGATACCGGCATGTATCTTCTGGTCGCGTCGTGCTCGAAGGCGTTCGTCGGCCTGTCTGACGTGACCATCGCCCAGCAAACGTTCGTGCGGCGCGACGTTGAGATGGGTGACGCTGATTTCTACGAGTCCACGCAGGCCCTGATTTACGACATCGACACGAACGACGTTGGCGTGCTTGAGACGATGCCGATCATGCTGGCCGAGCCAGGAGCGATGGGGTTCCAGATCAACATGACCAGCCCTATCGCCGCCAGGGTGACAGAGGGCGACCTGAAGGAATCCGACATCGGTCCCTGGACCACACGCTCACAGGGGGATTGGCGCGGCGGGCGCGGGCTGGACGTTGCGTATACGCAGACGAACCGCTATCACGACGCCACGGCTGACACGCGGTTCGCCAACATGGCGATCCTTCCGCCACGCACGGTGCGCTCCAAGTCGCTCCTGACGGGACCGAGCTTTATCCCTTCCGACGGCGCAACGCGGCCACAGGCACAGACAGTGCGGGCGTTGTTTGGGACGCGCATCCTCGACGTGCCGCAGTTTCTGCCCAGCACCGCCAACGTGGTGCAAAGCGAAGCGATGGGCATAGACGCCAACGGGAAGCCGCGCAAGGTGAAAGCCGGCTACGAACCGACAGAGTTTGCGCACTATCAGCCCGGCGACAAAGAGCAGCAAACAACAAACACCGAGAAAGCGTACCTGAGCTACACCATCAAGGACGCTACCCTGTCAGACCCCATCGATGGGGTATTCAATACGGATAACCAGACCACCTCTAACTATCTGGCAGACAACGGGAACGTCTTGGCACAGGGGGTTTGGCGCGACGCAGATACAGGGACGGATGAATACAGCGGAGAGGCGCGGAAGATCCGCTACGTCTCGATCTACATCCGAACCGTCTCGAAGGGGGCCAGCGGGAAGGGGACGGTTGAAATCCGCAACGATGGCTGGAACCCGCACGCTTCAAGCCCGGAGCTTGGGTATCCAGGGGACACGGTCTATGCAAGCGGCGTCGTGAACTATCCAAACCCATCCACTGAATACGCATGGGTGTCCATCGCGCTTGACTCGGAAGTGTCGCTTGAACAGTTGACGAAGTATTGGATCACCTTCAAAACTGCGGGCGACGGCGCACAGGTGTACTGGAAGGCGGTAAACAAGTTCCAGCGCGGGAAGACGCTGTATAGCACGGACCAGGGCAATAGCTGGATTGACCGCATGGTTGGGACGGCGCGCGCCGCGCTCAGCCACATGTACAAACTCTCTGACGGGAAGGCGTACACAAACGCCGTCGGCGCCGACCTGGCGCAAAGCTTCAAGGTCGGGGATAGCGATATTCACACGACGTTCGTCAAGCTGCGCATCCGGCGGGAGAGTTGGAACGGCAACCTGGTTGCCAAGATCAAGATATGCAGCGACGTTGGATCTGCGCCAGGCGGGGAAATAGCATCGTATGACCTGGACGGCACCAGCCTTTCCACGGCGATGAACTGGTACGTCTTCGCGATGCCTCTCACACTGCTCGCAAACACACGCTATTGGATCGTCTTGAGTGTGGCCGGCGAGAAAACGCCCTGGGGCCAGGATTCCGGGACGCTCTGGTGGGAGTGTGACACCTCCGTCAAGTACCCCGATGGGGCAGGGGAGCAAAGGCTCTATGCCGGCGGCGCCTACACCGCATGGGGCGAAAATTCGCGCGACTTCTACTTTGGGGTGGAAAACGCGGCCATCGTAAAGCGCCGATTTACGCAAGGGTTCATCGCGGGGGCAGATGCCGTTACGCTCACTAAGCTGCAAATTTGGGCTAAGTTGGATCAAGCCAGCGATTGGGACCCCAGCGCGACGCTCAGCATCCGCGTATACGCGGATAACGCTGGTATACCATCCACGGTTGCGCTGTCGAGCGGAACCGTCGCGCGGTCGGCGGTGCCGATAGGGACAGTCGGCAAAGTTGTGGTCAACATGTCGGCCTGTGCGCTGACGCCGGGGGCACAATATTGGTTCAGCCTTGAGCCGGACACGACCGCCGGGAACATGACACTGGTCATCCTCAACGATTCAAACCGCCAGTACGGCGGCGGAGAAGCACTCCTGGCGGACTATGTGGGCTCGTGGGGCAATTGGGAAGTCGGCTACGCAGACATCTTCTTTATCGTCAACGATGGGCCGGTCACGTCGGGCGGGAGCCTGACCAAGACGCGCGGCGCGCAAAGCTTCACACTCAGCAGCGCGCTCACCGTGACAAAGGTTTCGTTACTGCTGTCACTGGGTTCCTTCCTGGGATCGCCGACCGTCACCGCCAGCATCTACAGCGATAGCAGCGGTCCGAATGCGCAACTTGGCTCCGTGGCAATTCCGATAGCGAATATCCCAAGCATCCAGGGGTGGGTCGTGGCCACCTTCAGCGCGGGGATTGCGCTGGCTGCCGGCAAGTATTGGATCGTGCTGGAAGCCAATTCGAGCAGCGTCGCAAACGGCATCATCCTGAACTGGATTTCCGATGCCAATGACCTGAACGCCGGCGACGGTCTCTTATCGTCTTACGACGGCGCAAGCTGGGGTGATTGGCAAGCTGCGCATGACTTCTTCTACGTCCTGAACGACGGCCAATCGTTCCCTCAGACGATCACCATCAGGCCAGTCACGTTCAGCGGCGACTTCTGGCTTGCCGTAGGGAACATCATCTATAAGTTCGACAGGACTACCCAGGAGTGGGTGCTATCGTCGAACCTCGGCGTAGGCGGCGACGTGACGGCGCTCGTGGAGCACGGCGGGAAACTCTATGTAGCTCGCGGCGATAGCACGGAGATGCTCGTCATGCAGATCGTCGCCGGCACCCCCAACTGGGCGGTGGTCGCCGGCAGGAAATATACGTATTTGTTGAGCTACAACAAATACCTCTACGGGCTCCAGGCGAAGGCCGGAGGCGCGTCGCTTGCATACTTCGGCGGAAGCCCGGAGACATGGAGCAGCAACATCCCGTTTGGCACGTCGGCAATCGAGATGACCGGCATGGTCGGCTACAAGGAGGGGTTACTGCTCTTCTCCACGACCGGCATGTACGAACTCGCCAGCGAATATGTCTACCAAGTCAACGACTTTTCGCAGCAGAGAAGTGTGTTGAACGGCAAGAATGCGCTGGTGTGGGGCGCGGATGGCCTGTTGTACTTCCCAATCCGTAACAGCTTGAACTCTTACGACGGCGCGACGCTTACGCCAGTCGGGCTGGACCAGGATGAAGGGTTGCCGGCAGGCGAACAAGGCCCTGTCTCTATGATGAGTTGGACGCCCTCCTGGCTATTTGCCGCCGTTGACGCCGGCACCGGCACCAGCAGCATCTACGCGAAGGTGCGTGATGGCGGATGGCACCGTGTTGCGCGCGCAGCGGTCGCCGGGAAGCGCATCACCGTGATCGCCATCGAGTCCGTGACGGACCCCAACGGATTGCCGCGCATGTGGTTCAACCAGGGCGGCGAGATGTGGTACATCCCGATGCCGGACCTAACGGATAACCCGTTCACCTACCAGGGCAGCCAATACGAATCCACGGCGTACATCATCAGCAGTTGGTTTGGCGGCGAGCTCTCGCGCGTGGCGAAAGACTACCAGGAGGTGAGCCTGAGAACCAGTGGATGCTCGCCAAACCAGGCGATAGATGTCTATATCGAGGTGGACCGCACCGGCAACCGCTGGTTTGCTGGGACCGTTACGCGCGGGCCGGAACAGGTGCTTGAGTTGAGAGCGCCGGTGATGGCAACAAAGGTATGCGCGTCGGGGTGCACCGATCAGATCATCGTCATAGACGACGACAGCGGCCTATCCGACATGCCGGTCGGTTCCTTTATCCGCATCAAAGACGACGTGGGGCAGGTGGTCGCAAAGACGGACAACACGCTGACGCTTGCGCTGCCCCTGCGCAACGGCGCGCCAGGGAAGGGGACGGCAATCTATTCGTCGCGCCCGGTTGGGCGTGAGATACGCATCATCCTCGTGCTCAGAAGCGACGACCCGACCAAGACCCCGCGCCTCTTGAGCGCCTCGTTCCAGTATCAGGAATTGCTGATCGACCGCTTCCGGTTCACGATGAACGTGCGCATCGAGGACGGCATGAGTGGTCGCGGCAGCCCAGCGCCGAACTATCCATACGACGCGGCCACGACCGCGCAGAAGCTGTACCAGTGGGTGCGCAGGCCGACGCCGTTCGTGATCGTTGACCCGCGTGGCAATAACTGGCGCGTCAAGGTGCTGAACGCCGGCGAGACAAATTTCACGCGCGAGACCGGCGCGGAGAAACCGGGCCGCGTCAAGAGCACGATGCAGATCAGCGCCGTGGAGGTCTAACCATGCGAGGCATTCCTGGTATGGGCGGGATGAGACCTTACGGACGTTCGCGCGACCTGATGCCGATGAAAGGGATCGAGGGGCTTAAGGACCTGGGCGAGCAGGCAGAGGACGACGAGAAGCGTTTGCAGGGATGGGCCAGCCGTGTTGGCGAAGAACGCGCCAGGATCGCGCTGGACGTGCTGAAATCGTCTGGCAGTAGCGGCGGGTACCGATCGACGACATTGCCCGAACTTCTGGCTGAGGGGTACTTGCGCCGGCAGGGCGCGCACTATGAGGCGCAGTATGACCTGGGTTGGGCGCGGCCCGATTTTGTGGTGTGGGGTTCACAGGCTGCGCCGGCGGGCGTGCTGGTGATCCGCGTGCAGGGCGACTATTGGCACG
>DAOUFG010000166.1:0-22844 GCA_034430115.1 Thermoflexales bacterium
GATCTTGAGAGTTTCAATGACGTCGGCCCGAACGAGGGTACTGAAAGTAGTGGCCCAGTGGAATAACATGATGAATAAACTACTGTTTCAATGACGTCGGCCCGAACGAGGGTACTGAAAGAAACACGTTCATCTGAGCCGATTTCAAAGCGTGCTGTTTCAATGACGTCGGCCCGAACGAGGGTACTGAAAGTGCCCTGCGCAGAGGTCGGAGATGCCTCCGGCACAGGTTTCAATGACGTCGGCCCGAACGAGGGTACTGAAAGTGACGCCACGGCTGACACGCGGTTTGCCAACATGGCGTTTCAATGACGTCGGCCCGAACGAGGGTACTGAAAGCTCGATTTCGTCACGCAGTTGTTTCGCCCCACCCTGTTTCAATGACGTCGGCCCGAACGAGGGTACTGAAAGTTATCAACCAGATCACCACCGGCAAGTCAACCAGTGGTTTCAATGACGTCGGCCCGAACGAGGGTACTGAAAGCTTAAGCGCATCGTAGAGCGACAATATTTGACGTTTGTTTCAATGACGTCGGCCCGAACGAGGGTACTGAAAGCGCCTTAGTACTACTGTATAGGGCCAGGACAATGAGTTTCAATGACGTCGGCCCGAACGAGGGTACTGAAAGTTGTTGTTGCGTTGCTCATAGGATTAGTAGACCAGGTTTCAATGACGTCGGCCCGAACGAGGGTACTGAAAGTTAAGTGAATATGAGTAAACCAACGAATAGCACTAGTTTCAATGACGTCGGCCCGAACGAGGGTACTGAAAGTCCTACACTTTTGGCGGTAGCCAAAGGGTTGCGCTACGTTTCAATGACGTCGGCCCGAACGAGGGTACTGAAAGTATTCGGCACCCATGGATGAGAGTTCGCCAGAGTGTTTCAATGACGTCGGCCCGAACGAGGGTACTGAAAGGGTCAAGGAATGGAGCGCATGGAGCACGGCACTACGGGCAGATAAAATGTCGGGCCTAATGAATAAACCGCAGGCACACGCGGTCTATTCGATCCATCCCAAAACCGTTACGGCGGCGCCGGCCCGAAGGGGTCAACGAATGACCCACACGCACGCGTCACCTGCTCAATTCGTTCGCAGCGACTGGCACACGGCTCGATTCGTTAGCAGCGGCTGGTATGCGGACATGCCAGTGGGTTGGGCCCACGCCAGGTCATGGTGCGTGACATGTAGGGGCGCACGGCCGTGCGCCCCTACCCTCACCTGAGGGTGATGCAAAATGAGGGCGTGCCCGGCACTGAGCAATGCAACGAAAGCACGCAGGCGCACGTCGTTTGAATCGCAGGCTCGTGTTGACCTCGCATGCCTCCCCACCCGTACCGGCTACAATACGCCCATCTTGTGCTCGTTTGTTCACGCAGAGGGAAAATGGCGCCATCGTGGTCGCGCATTGATGATCGCGTTGCAGATCGTCGCGCTCTTCGGAATGTGCGTGCCGGCGCGCCCGGCGCAGGCGCAATCCAGCGCGCCGGTGCTGGCCTTCTACTACACCTGGTATAGCAGCGATACCTGGAGCGGCGGCAAAACGTCGGACGTGGCCGCGCAGCCCTATAACTCCACCGACCCGGCCGCCATCGCGCGCCACGTGGATCAGGCCCGCGGCGCCGGCATCGACGGCTTCATCGCCTCGTGGTATGGCCCCGACGGCGGCGTGAATAACCAGACCCAATCCAACTTCTTGCAACTGCTCGACATCGCCTCCGCGCGCGGCTTCCATGCCGCGGTAGATGTCGAGACCTATTCGCCCTTCTTCGGCGATACGGCCGCCGTGGCCAACGCGTTGAGCTATGCCATCAACACGCTTGGCGCGCACCCGGCCTATCTGCGCTATGGCGGCAAGCCGGTGCTCTTCTTCTGGGCCAACAACCGTTTCTCGCCCGACGAGTGGGCCGCCATCCGCGCGCAGGTGGACCCAAACCACACTTCGCTGTGGATCGCCGAAGGCACCAGCACGCAGTGGCTGAGCGTCTTCGACGGGTTGCATCTATATAACGTGGCCTGGAGTAGCGATTTCGCCGCCACCGCCGCCAAGTTCGCCAGGCTCGCGCGCGACATGGGCAAGCTGTGGGTCGGCACGGCCATGCCCGGTTGGGATGACACGCGCGTGCCGGGTCGCGCAGGCGCATACGCCAAAGACCGCGCCGGCGGGCAGTTCTATCGCGCTTCGTTCGCCGGGGCCGCCGCCAGCGCGCCGGATATGCTCGCCATCACTTCGTTCAACGAGTGGATGGAAGGCTCGCAGATCGAGCCGAGTGTGAGCTATGGCAACACCTACCTGGACCTGACGCGTGAACTGGTTGGGGCTTTTCGTGCGGGTGGGTTGAGCGCACCGGCGAGCCAGGGGGCAATGGTGCAGGTGAGTGCGACGGAGATTGTAACGGTTGCACCAACAGAAATACCCGCAACCGAGGCGCCCACTGAAATCTCGCAGACGGATACGCCTGCCCCGCCGACCGAGACGCCCAGCCCCACCTCGCTCTTCGCGACGCCGGTGGCCTACGTGGCGGCCGTCCCGCTGGCCCCGACGGCCACCGCCAAACCGAGCGCAACCGCCACATACGTGCCCAGCCCAACGATGATCCAGGCGAAGCTGCCCGCCGTGACGCCCGACACAACGCGCCCGGCACAATCTTCCGGCGCGCTGCTGATGCTCATCGCCGGCGTGGTGATCGTGGGCGGTGTCGCCGTCGCCGCCGGGATGTTGTGGCGGCGCGGCAGATAGTTCACCACAGAGACACAGAGTTTTATTTGTATCCTTTGCATCTCTGCTTCTTTGCGGTTGAAACGAACCGCAGAGGACACAGAAATAAGAATTCACCGCAGAGGCGCGGAGGACGCAGAGGCTTTATCGGTATTCTTTGCTTCTTTGCTCCTCCGCTCCTTTGCGGTTGGAATTAACTCTGCTTCTTTCGTTGCAACAGCCCCATGCTATAGAACTCGTAAGAGGCGGCGCTGTCGGGCACGTCCACTACGTGCACGGTGAAGCGGCACGGCAGACCGTTGTCGGGGCAATGCGTGGCCCACCAGTTGCGATAGGTCTTGAAGTAGGCCGCGCGCAGGCGTTCGATTTCCTTCTGATACCCAGCCGGGTCCACCAGCGGGTTGGGCTGTTTGGGTTGGCAGCCGAACACGTGCATCTCGATGAAGTCCACCTCGCGCAGCGATTGGCAAATGCCCGCGTCGCGCAGCCACTTCTCCCAACACTCGAACACCATTGGGATTTCGCGTTCCGGGTCCATCGTCACCAATTCTTCATGGCCCAGCACGCCCTTAGCCGAGTAGCCGCCCGTCAGACCGGCGAAATAAATGCGCAGGTCGCCGTCGGGTTCTTCTTCCGTCACCAGGCTGGAAAGCACCGGCGTATCCCCTTCGCTGTAATAGGTTACCTTGCCACGCTTCTTGATGTTGAATGCCATCTCATACCTCCACTGACTATTGTGCATCAGCTTGAGCCGTTTGAGCAAAGAGCCGGGCCAGGCCGGGATAGGGAACGAGCGGAATGACTTCGAAGGTGATGAGCCCGGCTTGCACCAGTGGCAATGTGCTCAGCACCGCCTGTGCCTCTGCCGCATCCGCGCATTCTAAAACCAACACGGCCTCCGCCCGATCCTGGCGAAAGTGCGTTTCGCGCAAGACGCCGGCCTGGGTCAGCGCCCATACGCGCGCCGCCTCGTGCTTCAGATGCGCTTTGAATTGTTCCGGCGGGGTGCCGGGCACCTCATGTTCCAGGGCGAGTATTTTCATGTATTCTCCTTCCCCAGCAGATCGCGTGCGATGCGCCACAAAAGCTCCGGCAACGTCTCAAACGCATAGGGCGCATACACCCGCTCGATACGCTGATGATAGTCGCGCCCCCAGGGGCCGATGTTGACGGCGGGCAGGTCGAGCGCGCTGGTAATGCCGAAGTCGAACCCGGTGTGGCTCTCCCAGGCCGGAGAATTGGCGCGCAAGGTCTCCATTTCCTGGGCCGAAACCTGCCCGCCCAGGAAGCTCACGTCGGAGATGCCCGGGAAGAAGGGCCGCAAACTGATCGGCGTCTGCGCGGCGCGGCTCAGCGCGGCAGCCTGGTGAGCGAGCACCTGGCGCAGGCGGGCCGGTTTGCCGGGGCCTTCCACGCGCGCGGGGGCGTAATGCAACGCCGCAATGGTCACCACCGCCGCCGGCCCGCTCAGCCCGCTGGCCGCCCAGGTCGCCTCGGTCAACGCCAGGCAACAGGCCGGCGCGTCGAGGGTGGGGTCCGCGCCCAGGCGTTGTTGCAGGTCGTCCAACTGCTGCCCCAGCGCAGGCCCGCCGCGCTGTAGCGCCAGCGCCCGCACTTCCGCAAACGTATAGACGCGCGGTTGCCAATCGGGCAGTGGGATGGCGTGCCCGGTCAGTTGGGCATAGCGGGCCGCTTGCTCGCGCAACGTGTGCTGCACGGCTTCCAATGCCTGTTGCGCAAGTGTTTGCACCTGCGCCAGCACGGCGCTGACGGGCGTGCGCAGGGTGAGCCAGTTGTAGTAACACCATGCCGCGGAGGGGGTGGTCACGTCGTAATGACGCTTGGTGTCGGTTTGTTTCAGGCACACCGGCGGCGAGGTGTAGTCGCCGTCCAGGCTGTCCACCAGGTTGGGGTTGCACTCGATGCGGCGCGTCAATTCGGCGGCCAGCAAGGTGGCGTTTACGCCGCTGAACGGCGACCCGGCGTGCGTCTCGCGCCCGGCCCAATAGACCGCCGGCAAGAGCTTGCCGATGCTGCCCATGTAGATCGCCTGACCCTGCTGGCCGTCGCCGTGATCGTCGGAGGCGTCCAGGTTGATCGCAGCCTGCAAGTCCAACCCCCACTCGCGCGCCAATCCCGGCAGGCGCAGCGCTGCCGTGCGCGCCCCGTGCGAGGCGATCTCTTCATCCGGCACCGCCACGAAGAGCAGGTTGCCCTCCTGTTCGGCGGCGGGGAGTTCGGCAAAGCGCTGCAATACCGCCAGCCCGGCGGCCAGGCCGCTCTTCATATCCAACGTACCGCGTCCGGGCAAAAAGTGCCCGCTGCGCAGGTCTTGCAGGGCCAGCTTATCGGCGGGGGCCGGGTTGGGTTCGGCCTCCAACAGGTCGATCAGGCGCGCTAGCAGCGCAGCAGGCTCCACCGCCCAGGGGGCCAGTGCTCCATAATTGTCCACCGTCACCACGTCGTAGTGCCCGGTGAGGATGAGCGTTTGTGGGCCGCGCCCGCGTACCAGCGCGCTGAGGATGTGCCGCTCGCGCGGGTCGTTGGTGGTGCGTTCCAGGCGCAGTTGCCCCGGGTGAGCCTGGAAATAGGGCCAGTGCGCTAACAGGTCATATAAAAAGGGGGCGAAATCCGTCTCGCCTTGCGTGTCCGTCTGGCTGAGGAAGCGCACCATGCGCAGTGTCAGGTCGCGAGTGATGGGTTCCCAGGTGATCATGAACGGCTCCCGGCACGTGCAAGCGGTTGGCGCTGTGAGTAGTGATGCAAATGGTTCAACACGATGATCTCTCCAAAGGTGCGCATGGTGCGGCAGGGATTATATGCTGTTGACGTTTCCTTTACGCTCTCCTGATGTACGGATGCGCCATCTTTATCATTGCTTGATGAACCTGCGCCTACACTGGGTACTGCGTTCATGGGTGGTTCGCCGTGCGTGGAACAGAAAGGCTGAACGAAGCGAGAAGAAGGCGTTATCGAAGCGAGGCGGTGGCGCCTTCTTCTGACCCAGCGGAAATTGCGTTAAAATAAGGAGCTTTATTTAGTCTGCAAACATAGGTATACTGTCGCGCGCTCCGGCGCGCCGATCGTCTAAGGAGAATTTCAAAATGGGTCCTCTTCCAAAGCGCAAATTTTCGTGGGGCCGCACGCATCGCCGCCGCGCGCACGACTTCCTGGAGCCGGTGCAACTCGTCGCGTGCGACAACTGTGGCGAGATGAAGCTGCCACATGCCGTATGCCCGTCCTGCGGTTATTATCGCGGGCGCGAAGTCGTGGCTGTCGGCAACAAAGAAGAAAAGAAGAAGTAATCACCTCCCATCCGCATTTTAAGGTTTTAGATTTTCGATCTTGGGTTGACGACCGTCGATTCGGAGCCGCCGATCAAAGATCGGAAATCTAAAATCGAAAATCATTTCGTCCTCGCACTTGATCATGAACAACGCATACGTCTTTCCCGGTCAAGGGTCACAATTTGTGGGCATGGGCAGCGAGCTTGCTCGCTTGCGCCCCGTCGCCAGGGGTATTTTCAGCCGCGCGGATGCGGCGCTTGGCGTCGATTTCACCCGCTTGTGTTTTGAAGGCCCCGAAGCCGAACTGAACGACACGTATAACACGCAACCCGCGATCTACACGCACAGCATCGCTGCGCTGGAGACGATTGCCCTCTCCGGCGAGATTGAGCCGCCCGCATTTGTGGCCGGGCATAGCCTGGGCGAACTCAGCGCCTTGTGCGCCGCGGGCGCGTTGAGCTTTGAGGATGGCCTGAAGCTGGTTCGCGAGCGTGGTCGCTTGATGAAGCTGGCCGGCGAGCGTGCACCCGGCAGCATGGCCGCCATCTTGGGCATGGATACCGAGCGCCTGCGCCAGATTTGCAGCGACGTTTCGGCGCAGCATGCGCAGCCGGTGGTGTTGGCGAACGATAACTGCCCTGGGCAGATCGTCATTTCCGGCGGCAAAGACGCCGTCGCGGCGGCCGGCGCGCAAGCGAAGCAGCAAGGCGCGAAACGCGTTGCGCCGCTGGCGGTGAGCATCGCGGCCCACTCGCCCTTGATGGCCAGCGTGGCGGACGAATTTGCGCAGGTGGTGGCGGCGACAGCCTTCAGCCCCGCGCGCGTGCCGGTGCTGGCGAATACGTCGGCGAAGCCGATCACTCACCCCGACGATATTCGGACCGAGTTGTGCGCGCAGCTCACGTCGCCCGTGCGCTGGACGGAGAGCGTGCGTTTCATGGCGGCCCAGGGCGTGACGAGCTACGTCGAGGTTGGGCCGAAAGATGTGTTGTGCAACCTGATCAGGCGAATTGATTCGGCGGCGCAAACGCGAGCGATTGGATAATTTCGGATTTTAGATTTTCGATTTTGGATTTGCCGCGGGCGTCCAATCGGAAATCTAAAATCGAAAATCTAAAATAATATGAACTTATCTGGAAAATCCGCTATCGTCACCGGCGCATCGCGCGGCATTGGCAGAGCGATTGCCATTGACCTGGCTGCACGCGGCGCGTGCGTGGTCGTCAACTACAACAGCAGCGAAGCGGCTGCGCAGGAAGTGTTGAGCGCCATCACCGCCGCCGGAGGGCAGGCCGTCATTGCGCGCGGCGACGTCAGCAAGCCCGAGGACGCCAACGCGCTCGTCAAGGTCGCCACCGACGCCTATGGCAAAGTGGATATTCTGGTAAATAACGCCGGCACCACGCGCGATACGCTGCTGATGACCATGAAGGAGGAAGATTGGGACGTGGTGATCGATACCGACCTGAAGAGCGTCTATCACTGCTGTAAGGCGGTGGTGCGCCCGATGATCCGCCAACGCAGCGGGCGCATCGTCAATATCGCGTCGGTCGTCGGGTTGGCCGGGCAAGCCGGGCAGGCGAATTATGCCGCCGCCAAGGCCGGCGTCATCGGGTTCACCAAGTCACTGGCGCGCGAGGTTGGCTCGCGCGGCATCACGGTCAACGCAGTTGCGCCGGGCTTCGTCCCGACGGCGCTGACCGACGTGCTCACTGCCGAACAAAAAGAAAACGCCATCAAAATGACGCCGCTGGGCCGGTTTGGCAAGCCGGAAGAGGTGGCATATGCGGTATCATTTCTTGCGAGTGATGAGGCCGCATTCATCACCGGCGCAGTGCTCAGCGTCGATGGCGGCCTGGTCATGCAATAGGGTTTCATCGAGTGTGAGTATGATTGGAAAAGTAACCATTTCCCCAGAAGTTGTGCGCGAGGTCGCTCGAATTACCACGCTGGCGACCCCCGGCGTGCTTGCGATGGCGGAGCGCCCTCTCGCCGGGCGCAATAACGTGGACCCAGGCATCAGTGTAGTGGCGCAAGATGACACGATCCAGATCAAGTTGCGCGTCATCGCCGCAGTGAATGAACCGCTGCAAAAGCTGGGCCAGCAAATTCAGGTCAACGTCGCTGATGCGGTCACCGAGATCGCGGGCATGGCGGTCACAAAAGTGGATGTGACGTTTGAAGACGTGAGAAGTCAAGCGTGAAAACAAGACGAGAAGCGCGTGTGCTCGCGCTATTGGTCTTATATGAGGCGGACACGGCTCAGCATCCGGCCGGGGTTGTGCTGCAACGTCATTTGCAGGAGCGCGAGGACGTGACAGGCGACGTGCGCGAGTATACGTCGCAACTGGTCGGCGGTGTGGTGAACGACGTGAAGGCGCTGAACAGTGTGCTCAGCGAATGCGCGCCAGAGTTCCCGGTGGAGCAAATCTCGCCCATCGACCGCAATATCTTGCGCATTGCCTTATATGAGATCAAAGCGAACCTGGCCCCGCCCAGGGTGGCGATTAATGAAGCCATCGAGATATCCAAAGAGTTTGGCAGTGAATCCACGCCGCGCTTCGTGAATGGTGTTTTGGGCACCGCCGCGCTACGGGTGCTCGACGGCAAATTCGGTGTCCGGGAATCTGCATCCCACAGGTCTCAATCGGGATCTGAGAATCGAGAAAAGACATGAATGGAACAATTTTCGGCATCGGGCCGATGGAACTGATTCTCGTAGCAGTCCTGATCCTGTTAGTGTTTGGGCCGGAGCGTCTGCCGGGCCTGATGCGTGACCTGGGGCGCGCGATGCGCGGCTTGCGCAAATACTACGTGGCGTTTTCCTCCGAGTTGAAGCGCGAAATGGAGCCGTACCAGGAGGACATCAAGAGCCTGCAGGATGCAGCCAAAGGCATGCAGGATGACCTGAATGCCATCCGCCAGGCGGCCGACATTCGCGGCATTATCACCGCACAAGACCTGGAACCAGCCAAGCCGCAGCCCGCGCAGACAATCGCCCCGCCTGCCGCAGCGGCGGCCACCTCCGCCACAACCACACCTGCGCCCGCAGCGTCGCCCGCGCCGGTTTCGCAGCCGCAAGCAGCGCCTGCCCCCGCACCGCAGCCCACCGCGACGACGAAAGTGGTTTCTGCGCCACCCGTGGCTCACAATGGTGCGGGCGTGGAGTTGAGCGACGATAACCCATGGGCACAGTCGGCCTACACCCCGCGCAGCGACAAGTTGGATGACGACAACCCGTGGGCCTCGTGAATGCGGCAAGACGCCGTGAGGAAAGAACTTAAATGGCACAACAAGCTGTTGACCCCAATGATCTGAACCAGGAAGAGGGTATGACCCTCCTGGAGCACGTGCGCGAGTTGCGCGACCGGTTATTCAAGGCGGTCATCGCGCTGGTGATCGGTTTTTGTATCGGCATCGCAGTATCACAACAGATACTTGCCTTCATCGAGCAGCCTTACGGCGGCCGATTGATGGTGATCGGGCCTACTGAAAGTATTTCCAACGTATTTACCGTGGCGCTGACCTTCGGCGCGGCGCTGGCCATGCCGGTGATCGTCTACGAGGTGCTGGCGTTCATGATGCCGGGCCTATTGCCGAACGAGAAGAAGTGGATCTATTTGGGTGTGCCGTTTGCCACGATCCTGTTTGTGACCGGCGCGGCCTTTGCCTGGTATTTGTTCCTGCCTTCGGCGCTCAACTTCCTGGTGAATATTTACCCGGACGTCTTTACCTATAATCTGACGCCGGATCAGTACGTGCCGTTCGTGATGGGCCTGGTGTTCTGGATCGGCCTGGCCTTCGAGTTGCCGCTGCTCGTTTTCGTGTTGGCCAAGGCCAACGTGGTGACGGCGCACGTGCTGGCCAAGCAGTGGCGTTACGCCGTCATCATCATCGCCATTGCGGCGGCTATGATCACCCCTACGCCAGACCCGATCAACATGAGCATCGTCATGGCGCCGCTCCTGGTGCTCTATGTGATGAGCATCGGCATGGCGGCCCTGGCGCGGCGTGGCAAGACCACCCCGGCCTTGTTGGACCCCGGCCCGGACGCGGATGAGCCGCCCGAGTTGGACAAGTAAGATTCAGAAAGCCGGTGGCCTTTGACCCACCGGCTTTTTTGTTGCCTGCTGCACGGCGTTGTCTGGTAAAGCACGTCGGCGGGTCTGGTATCCTTAGTTCACGATATCTAAATCAACACAAAGAGAGGGGCCGGGCACTGCCAATCCTTTTCTCAATTCTCAAATTCCTGGCGCCTTTGTGTTATTCCTTACGATGAAGGAGGCGACATGATTCTGCACCTGGTTACGAAAGCAGAGTGGGACGCCAAGCCGGCGGATCAGCCCTATACGCCGAATGCGTTCAAGCAGGATGGCTTTACCCACTGCACGCAGGGCGATGCGCTGATGCTGGACGTAGCAAACCGCTTCTATCGGTCAATGCTCGGCGATTTCCTCGTTGTGGGGATCGACGAAACAAAGGTCGCTTCGCCCGTGAGGTGGGAAGCCCCGCAGACGCCGGGCACCGTGAGCGCCCCGGCGACCGCTCCTGCCGCGCCCGCGCCCAAGCAGGTGGATTTGCCGCCGGAAGTGCAGGCGGAGATTGGCCCGCAGGCAGCCGCGATCCCTGCCACCAAAGCAACCCCGGTGGCGCCCGGCGCAGCGGAGCAGCCCGCCCCGCTGCGCTTCCCGCACATCTATGGCCCGCTGAATCGCGATGCGATCATGGGCGTCCGGCGTGTCTTGCGCGCCGCTGACGGCACCTTCACCGGCTTTGCCGCCCTGGAGAGTGCGCCTTCACAACCTGCCTCCCCGCCGCAGACGCGCTTGAAGACGCCTTCCGAGCTGGCGAACGAGCTGGTGAATGCGACCGGCGATTTCTCGGAGGCCCTGGCGCGCTATAAGGATAAGATCGAAGCGCGGATGGATGAGTTGGATAAAAATATCAAAGACCTATAACCTGTCAGACTTTATTTCACATCATGACCACACCAACCTTTGATCATTACTTCCGTTACGCAGAACTGACCGGCATCTTGAACGACTTTGCGCAACGCTTCCCGGCGCTGTGCAAGCTTGTCTCCATCGGCAAGAGCTATGAGGGGCGCGACATCTGGTGCGCTATCCTCACCAACAGTGCCACCGGCCCGGACACCGACAAGCCGGCTTTTTGGGTGGATGGCAATATCCATGCCACGGAAGTCTCGCCGTCGGCGTGCGCCATCTATACCATCAACAAGATTCTGAACGGCTATGGCAACGACGCCAGGATCACGCGCCTGTTGGATACGCGTGCGCTCTATGTGACCCCGCGCGTAAACCCCGACGGCGCGGAACTTTACCTGGACGAACGGCATCGCGGTGTGCGTTCCAGCACGCGCCCCTATCCGCGCCCCGAACCGCAAGACGGCCTCTACGAGCATGACGTGGACGGCGATGGGCGCATTCTGATGATGCGCATCAAAGACCCCAACGGCCCGTGGATGGTCTCGCCGGCGGATGCGCGCCTGATGATCCCGCGCGAGGCCGATAGCGCCAACGACGACGGTCCGCACTATCGCCTGTTGCCGGAAGGGCTGATCCGCAATTACGACGGCGTGACGATCAAGCTGGCCCCGCCGCTGGAGGGGCTGGACCTGAACCGCAACTTCCCGGTGGAATGGATTTATGAGAGCGAGCAGCGTGGTGCGGGACCCTACCCCGTCAGCGAGCCGGAAGTGCGCGCGGCGGTGCAGTTCATCACCGACCATCCAAACATCACCGGCGCCATCGCCTATCACACCTACGCCGGCGCGTATCTGCGCCCCTTCAGCGCGCATCCCGATGACACATTCCACACCGAGGATCTGTGGACCTACCAGGAGATCGGCAAGGCGATCACGCGCATCACCGGTTACCCGGCCGTCTCGATCTTCCACGAATTCAAATATCACCCCAAGGACGTCATCAAAGGCGCGTTCGACGATTGGATGTACGAGCACCTGGGTGTGTATGCCTGGACCTGCGAACTGTGGAACCCGCAGCAGGCTGCCGGCATCAGCATGAAGAAGCCCACCGGCGAGGGCTATCAATTCATCGATTGGATGCGCGATCACCCGGTGGAAGATGATCTGAAACTGCTGAAGTGGAGCGATGAAGCATTGGGCGGCAAGGGGTTCGTGAACTGGTATTCGTTCCAGCATCCCCAACTGGGCGAGGTGGAGATCGGCGGTTGGAACGACGAATATTGCTGGCGCAACCCGCCGCCGCATTTGCTGGAGAAGGAAATCGCCCCGCATGCCGACCTCATCATCTGGAATGCGCTCATTTCACCGCGCCTGGAGTTTGGCTCGCTGAACGTGCAGCCGCTGGGCGACGGCACCTATCACGTCGTTGCTGTGGTGCAAAACACGGGCTGGTTGCCCACCTCGGTGACGGGCCACGCACAAGAGAAAAAGCTGGTGCGCCCGGTGGAGGTGGTGATCGATTTGCCGGAGGGCGCTTCGCTAGTGAGCGGCCAGGCGCGCGTCGAGGCCGGGCAATTGGCCGGGCGCGCGTTGAAGAGGCGTCCCTACGAGGTGACCGACCCCACCACCGATCGAGCCAGGGTGGAATGGGTGGTGCGCGCGCCGCAGGGCGGGGCACTCACGCTGAAAGCGACGCATCAGCGCGCCGGCAACGCGAAGCAGGTGGTGACGCTGTAAGCCTGTTATCCTTGCCGGGATGCAATTCGAGATCACTCGGCATGAGGCCGTCACGTCCACGATGGACCTGGCACGTGCGCAGGCCGAACAAGGCGCGCCGGAGGGAACCGTCATCGTGGCCGATGAGCAAACAGCCGGGCGTGGGCGTGGCGACCACGCCTGGTTCTCGCCGCCGGCACAGTCGCTCTATCTGTCCATCATCTTGCGGCCAACCCTTGCCCCGGCGCACGCCGGCTGGGTGACCATGGTCACCGCCCTGGCGGTGGTCGACACGCTTCAAGAGGCTGAGAAGCAGAGAGCGGGAGCCGGGGAGCCGGGGAGCCGGGCAGCGAATGTCGCTGCTCCCACTCACCCGCTCACCCCTTCTCCCTTGCTCAGTATCAAGTGGTTCAACGACGTGCTGATCAACCGGCGCAAGGCCTGCGGCATCCTGGTGGAAGTATCCACCGAAGGCGACTTGCTGCAATCGATGATCGTGGGGATTGGGTTGAACGTCAATACGCGCTTCGACACTGCCCCTCCCGACGTGCAGGCGCGCGCCACCAGCATGGCGCGCGAGTTCGGCTTTGAGCTGGACCGTGAAGAAGTGCTGCGCCAGCTGCTGGCGCGCCTGGATGTGCGCTATGGGGCGCTGATGCAGCAAAACGCCAGCCCGGCGGCGGAATATGCGCGCCACCTTTCGACGCTTGGCCGCCAGGTGCGTGTGAACACGGGGCCTGAAATCATCGCTGGGCTTGCTACGCGCATCGAGGAGAATGGCGCGCTGGTCGTCCAGACGCCTTCCGGCGAGTTGCGGGTTGGGTTTGGCGAAGTTAATTGAAGCGACGTTTGCGATAATGAGCATGATGAATCAACCCGGCAAGTTCTACCTGGGCGTGGAATATGACCCTGATGCGCCGCAATCTGCGAGCGACCCGTTCATGCTCAGCATGCGCGAGCTGCTCTCGGGTGCCGTGTGCCTGGGCTCGGCGGGAAGGGGCAGCCTGGGGGTATGTGTGCTGGAAGAGGCGCTGCTGCAAAGCATCCCTGCGCTGATCGTGGACCCAACCGGGAGCCTGGCCGCAAGTTTGCCTGTGGGCCATGCGAACGCAGGCGCGGAAGAGATGCGCGCGCTTGCGCTGTCTGACCAGGCCATCTTTCAGACCTATACACCTGGCGTCGCGGAAGGTAGGCCGCTGAACGTGTGGCAGAGCCTGAACCAACCGCCTGCCTCCAGTGGGCTAAGTTGGGCGCGCCACGCGGGTGCTTTACGCACGCACATCACGCAGAGCGTTTCGGCGCTCCTGGCGCTGGCCGGTGTCGATTCGGCAGCGGAGCAAGCGCGCGAGCACGTCTTGCTCACCGCCATCTTCGAGTCGGCCTGGCGTGCGGGGTTGCCGCTGGATATTGGTCTATTGATTCGCATGATCCAGGACCCGCCCGTTGCGCGCATCGGCACCTTCGACATGAACGTGTTCTACCCAAAGCCCGACCGGGCGGCGCTGGTGCTGGCCTTGAGCAACCTGGCCGCTGGGACGTCATTTGGGGCCTGGCAGATGGGTGACCCGTTGGACGTCGCGGCGCTCTTGAAACGCCGGGCCGGCGCGGGCGGCTCCAACCCGGCCGGCAAGACGCGCGCAAATATCTTTAACCTGGCGCAACTCCAAGCCCCCGAGCGGCGTTTCTTCCTCATCATGCTGCTCTCGGAGTTATTGATGTGGATGAACACCCAGATCGGGACGAGCGTGTTGCGCTGCCTGGTCTATCTCGATTCGGCGGGCGGCCTGGGCGCCCCATTCCCAAAGGACCCGCTCATCACCGAGTTGCTCAAAGGTGTGCGCTTACAAAGCGCGAGCGCGGGCGTTGGCTTGTTCATCGCGGCGCAACATCCAGCCGAGTTGGATTATGCCGAGCTGGCAGGGATTGGACGCTGGTTCCTGTCGGGCCTTCGTGATCCTGCCGAGCGCTCGGCGGCGTTGGAGGGGTTGGGAATGGCGGCCAGCGGGTTGGACACGGAAGACGCCGGGCGTTTGCTCGCCGTCCTGCCGCCGCAGGTCACCCTGGCGCTGGGGCCAGCCGGCGCACTGCGCGTCTTTCAGCCTCGTCCGGCGATTTTGGATGTTTGACCGCTTCCGGCGGGTATCGTGCGTCGCCCAAAATCTAAAATCCATTAAGATAGCCGCTACGCACAGTTTGCTGTGTCATGCGTAGGCTGCTACGCATCGAATCAGGACATACGAGGCGTATCAATGAAAGAATCTGATCGGCGCACGGCGGAGGGTATTCTCTACACGGATGAATATCAGCTCACCATGTCGCAAGTGTATTTCAACATGGGCCTGCACGAGCGACCGGCTCAGTTTGACCATTACTTCCGCACCTATCCCAATTATGAAAGCCACATGGCCGGTTACTGCGTCAACGCCGGGCTGGAATGGATGCTGGATTGGATGCAGGAAGCGTCGTTCCGCGATGAAGACATCGCCTTTCTGCGCAGTCAGCGCGGGCGCGCCGGTCAACCCGTCTTCAGCGAGCCGTTCCTGAAATGGTTGCAGCAAAATTCGCCCGGCTTTTTCAACGGCCTGACCATCAGCGCCGTGCCCGAAGGACGCGTGGTGCATCCTAATACGCCGATCACGGTTGTGCAGGGGCCATTGGCGATGGCGCAAATCCTGGAAACGTCGCTCTTGAGCCACATGAACTATCAGACGTTGATCGCCACCAAGGCGGCGCGCATCCACGATAGCGCGCGCGGCAGCATGGTGATGGAGTTCGGCTTGCGGCGCGGCCAGGAGAAGGGCGCTAACGCCGGTGCGCGGGCGGCGCTGATCGGCGGGGTGGAATTCACTTCCAACGTGGGCATCTCACACGTGCTGGGTTACCCGCCCAAGGGCACGCACGCGCATAGCATGGTGCAGGTGTTCATGTCGCTAGGGATGAGCGAGCTAGCCTCCTTCCGCGCCTTTGCCGACGTCTACCCCGACGACTGTCTGTTGCTGGTGGACACCATCGACACGCTGCAAAGTGGCGTCCCCAACGCGATCAAGGTGTTCGAGGAACTGCGCCGCAAGGGGCACGAGCCGATGGGCATCCGCATGGATTCCGGCGACCTGGCCTACCTCAGCATCCAGGCGGCTAAGATGCTGGATGATGCGGGCTTCCCGAATACTTCCATCGTGCTGTCGAATGACCTGGACGAACTGGTGATCTGGCAGATCACGACTCAGATCGCCGAAGAGGCGCAGCGTTATGGGGTGGACCCCGATCATCTGATCAAGCGATTGGTATACGGCGTTGGGACGCGCCTGATCACTTCGTGGGGCGAGCCGGCGTTGGGCGGCGTGTATAAGCTGGTGGCTGTGCGTGACGACGGTCACTGGGTGCCGGCGATCAAGATCACCGAATCCGCCGAGAAGACGCCCAACCCCGGCAACAAGCGCGTGTGGCGGCTGTATGACCGGCGCTGCAAAGCTACCGCCGACCTGCTCGGTCTGGCGGACGAGGACCCCCACGCGATGCAGCGCATCATGCTGCGGCACCCCTCAGATTACACCAAGTTCCGCGTGCTGGAGCGGAGCGACGTGTGCGAGATCGAGCCCCTGTTGGTGGAAGCGTTCAAGGACGGCAAGGTGGTCAACGATCACGCCGGCATCGAGGAGATGCGCGCGCGGCGCAAGGCCGACGTGGACCGGCTGGACGCCGGCGTGAAACGGCTGGTGAACCCGCACATCTATCACGTCTCGCTCACCGACAAGCTGTGGAACCTGAAGCAGGGCTTGATCGATTCGGCCATGGAGCGCAGCCACTGACGATTGGCTGAGAAAGTGTTTTGAAGGGGGAAGTGCGTTGGGCACTTCCCGCACGTAACGCATCGATAACGGCGTTTCGCCAACCTCATCCCGGAGGTGCACATCGCGCGCATCACTCGCTGCGGTGTCATTCCGAGCGCAGCGAGGAATCCTGGCCGTGCTCCGCGAGAGACAGCGCTGCGGAGCCGTGGTTCTATCCAACACGCGCGCCGATGACCGCTCAGATTTCTCATGCGCCATGGCAGCCTGGCTCGATTTTCGTCACGCGGCGCACTCGGAATGACAGCCCGTTGGATCAGAGCAGACGACCTTTTGAAACAGTCTCTGATCTCCCATTATCTGCGTTCGCGTGCGGCCCACAAGATCGCAATCACGCTCATCGCGTCGCGGATCTCGCTGGCGAGCACCATCTCCAGCACGCTCTTGAACGGCATGACGGTCACTTCCAGGAACTCGGTATCGTCGGGCGGCGCGCCGGCGGGTATGAGGTCGTGCCCGATGAACAAATGGGCCGTTTCTTTGCAGACGGATTTGGATGTGTAGTGCGTGTTGATGAAGCGGAGTTGCCCGGCGCGGTAGCCAATCTCCTCCATCAGTTCGCGCTGTGCGGCCTCTTCCAATGGCTCATCGGGGTGCGCGCCGCCGGTGGGGATTTCCCAGCGCTGATTTTCTTGCTGCACGTAGCGATACTGGCGCACCATGACGACGTTGTCTTTGTCGATGAAAGGCAAGATGCCCACGGCGACGCCGAATTCGCACACGCCATAGAGCGTGGTCTTGCCGTTGGGCAGTTCGGCGATGTCTTCGCGCAGGCGCATCCAGGGGTTACGATAAATCTCACGAGTGGAGAGTGTTTTCCAGGGTTGTGGCGGCATATATACGAGGCATTCTACAAGCATTGGGTTGGTTGAGCAGTCGTGTCTCAAGTGCGACGCGAAACGCTGCAGCGGTCTTGTATTTCATGTGAATCTGGATTGCTGAAGCAGCTTGGTGAGTAGATCACGTATCGGTTGTGGTCGTTGTTGTGCCAGTGTCTGGAGCGATTCTGGCGACATACGCCCTCGATCGAGTGCTTCTTGAATGGCTTGCTGTACGAGCCATTCTTGTGTGCCAAGTGCCGCGACATCAGCAATGGTGCGTTCTACCGTGGTCACTGGCAATCCCTGCCACTGAGTGACTTCATTAAGAGGTAGCCTGGCAGTGTGCAATCGGATGCCTGGATGCCGGAGGGAGATACCGCGCGGGACTGTAACGTGAATCGTGGTAGGCATCGCGTCTGAGAGATTGTAGAGTTCAAGTGCGCTGGTGTGCGAAATGACGGCGTGGGAGCCGCAGCTTAGCCAGGCAATATACAGATCTTCACGATCTGAGTGGGGAAAGCGTGCCAACCGATAAATGCCATGCTGGATATGCAAGAACTTGCCAGTTTGGACGTGGCGATTAAGCAATTGACGTGAGTACCCTGCCGTACGTGCCTGCGCGGTAGTGAAATAGCCGGCTTGTGCCTCGGCAATGTCATAAAGTTGCTGTTCGTTTGGCCCCTGAGTCACTCGTCGTAAACCTTGTATGTAAATTGTAAGCCATAGTTTGACAATTTACACACAAGCGGTTGGGATGGACCTTGAAAAGTGTGGAAAGCTTCAGGAATGATATATATGTTGCGGAGAAGCTTTCCACGTTGCTGCTCGTGTGAGGATGTGACATTCATTCCTTGCGTTTGCCGACGACACACCGAACATGCGGCTAGCTGGCTGCTTCGCCAAGCGGCTCCGCCTCGGGTGCGGGCGTCGGCAAGGATTGTGCGGCATCGACGATCATCTGTGCGGCGGCTTCCACGCTCAATTGTGTGGTGTTGATCACCGCGTCGTAGAGCATTGGGTCGTCCCAGGCGATGCCATAGAAGCGCTTCAGGTAATCCGCCGCTGCCAGGTCATGATCAACGATCTCTTTGCGCAACCCAAGCAGGTGGATGTTCTTCTTCGCGGCGATGTGCCCAAAGCGCGTGTCGAGCGGCGCCTGGACCCGCACGTGCAGAACGCCCGGCAACCCCTTCAAGATGGCCTGCCCTCCGCGCCCGACGATCACCACGTTGCCTTGTTTGTAGGCCGCCCGGATGGCGCTCTGGACCAGTGCGATGCCCTGGGCTTCATTCAGGAAGGCGGATTCGCTTGCGCGGGTGCCGGTGGGGTCTTCGTCCCAGTTCGTGCGGTTTATCTCGCGCAGGCTGCTGCGGGCAAACAGGCGCTCCAGGAAGCTGCGGACTTTGTAGTTGTCTTCCGAGAAGTCAACGATCTCGCTTTCGGAAAGGCCCGTCTCCGCGACGATTTGGGCCAGCATAGCCCTGTCAAAGTAGCGATACCCCAGTTTTTCGCTCACGCGGGCAGCGATCTCATCGCCCCCGCTCCCGTACTCGCGGGAAATAGTTATGGTAGCCATTCTATTCCTCCTCAAATAGCGGGGCTTTCAGCTCGACCTGAAAGGGACCGTCATTTTGAATGATAGTCGTTGTCGACTGACGTATTAATCGTAAGGCTTCTGTTTCAGAAGTCAATGACTTGAGCGACGCGACGGCGGTAAGGAGCAGCCTCCAAATGACTGTATGGTCGAGGCGGTATCACAGACCCAGGTTTACGACCTTCTTCGCGCGGCGGCCGGCATGGTATGCTTGTCCGCACGATGGCCCACCGATTGCGGATTTGCGTGTACGGCCCTCGCCGCGAAAACAGATGGAGACAAGATGACGGCACCTTTATTGCAGCTTACGGATGTTTCGTATACCTACGGCTCCTACCGGGCGCTCAACCAGGTCTCGTTTGAGGTGGAAGCCGGCGAAATGGTGGTGCTGGCCGGTCGCAATGGGGCCGGCAAGACCACCCTGTTACGCTGCATTGCCGGGTGGAGCCAGGTTACCCAGGGCCAGGTCGAACCGATGGGCACGTCAATTTACCGGACCGAGCGCGCGATGCGCAGGAAGCTGATCCTGGTGCCCGACACGCCTCCCTTCTACAACGATCTGACGGTCGGCGAACATTTGCAGTTCATCGCCCAGGTGAACCGCGTGGCAAACTGGCGTACCACTGCCCAGGGCCTTCTGAAGCGTTTCGGCCTGGCGGCCAATCAAGCGGCTTTGCCGGTGGCGCTCTCGCGCGGCCAGCGCTACAAACTGGCGCTTTGCATGGCCTTGCTGGTGGACCCTCAATTGCTGCTGCTCGACGAACCCTTCGGCCCCCTGGACCCATTCTCGGCGCACCAGTTGTGGGATGAACTGTGGGCGCGGCGCGCGCGTGGCAACACCGTCTTTCTGAGCAGCCATCAATCGCCGTTAAACGTGCGCCCCGACCGTTACCTATTCCTGGAGGCTGGCGAATTGATCGCCGATGGCACCCCCGATGATTTGAAGGAGGCGCTACAGGCCGAATCCGACTCGCTGGATGATTTGCTGCGCGCAACGATTGAGCGGATCGAGCGCCCGGCGCAGGAGGAATGATGTTGCCTGTGCTATGGCTGCGCTGGAAACAATTCCAGGGTTCCTTCAATTACTGGCTGCGACTGGTCGATTACGACACGCGCGACAAAGACATCATGAATCGCGCCTATGGCCTGTATCTGGTGCTCTTCATGGCCTGGTGGACTGCCGCCATGTGGGCCATCGCCGCGGATTTCATCACCCAGATGGGCAGCGCCTTGCCGGCTGCGACCCTCCAGGCGATCTTAGGGGCGGTGCCGGCGGCGATCTTTGTGGGCCAGGTGATCCTGGTCATGTTCAAACTTCGTTCGTCGCCCTACAAGCTCTCATCGCCCGACATCGCCTATGTGGCCGGTTCCCCGGTTCAACGCGCCGTCCCGATCACGCTTGGCTATTTGGGTGACCTGGCGTTGCCGGTTGTGCTGAGCATGGTTGGGGTGTCGTTTTTGGCGGTGGCGCTGAACCAGCGGGCAGGCCTGATGGGCGCTGTGCTGGTGGCGTTGCGCTCGGTGTTGGCTGTCGTCCCCGTCGTCGTGCTGGTTTGGGCACTTGCCTGGTTGGTGGGGTTGGCTCGCCTGGTGGTGCCGGGCGCACGGCACTGGGCTGCGTTGTGGCTCGCGCCCGTGGTGTTGCTGGCGGTGCCGTTTGTGTTGCCGGGGGCCATTGCCTGGCCGGGGAGCGTGCTGGTGTCGATCCTGGTCGGCCAATCGATGAATCTATCGGTCGCCTTGCCGGTGGCGCTGGCGGCGCTGGTTCTTATCGCGCTCGTGGCGCTTGTGGGCGGGCGCGTCAACATGATTGACGTGACCGCCGAGAGCATCGTCTATGCCCAGTTGAAGGAGATCAGCAGCTTGCGTTGGATGGCGCCCAGTGTCTATCAGCGCGCCAAGCGCCAGTTCCACGCGGCGGCGCATAAACCCATGCTGCGTCTGCCCGCGGTGCAGGGCACGGGCATGCTCCTCGCGCGCTCGGCGCTGACCTATTTGCGTAACCCGCTCGATCTGCTTCGCTTGCTCATCGTGGTGGCCCTTGTGCAGGGTGGGTTAGTCATGCTGGCCTACTCGCTGCCGGCACTATTGATCGTTGTGTGGCTGTATGCAGTCGCCGTAGCGCCCACGTCCAGCCTCACCCAGGTCTTCAGTGCCGACGTAGACGACCCGTCCCTGCGCCAGTTTTTGCCCGTAAACTCGCTGCGCCTGTTGCTGGCCGACGCCGCATTGCCTATGTTGCTGGTGATGCTGGTCAGCGCCGCGCTGTGGCTATTGCAGCCGGTGCCGTTGCTCACGTTGCTGCTGGGGCTTATGCTGATCGGGCTACTCACACTGCTCTTGGTGCTGTGCCGGGGCGGCAGCCTGATCCAGTTGTCTGCCATGCGGGCGCACGTGTCGTATGGCGTGCTGGCCGTGATTGGGCTGGGGCTGACTTTGGGTGCCGGGCTCCTGTTGGGCGGGATGCTGGCTGGGCTGATCACGGGCGCGCTGGTCGCCCTGGTGCTCGCCTCGCTGATCGCCGCCGAATAAGCGAAGTGCGCAACCAATGCAGGTTTGTGTGAGTTCAACTTGCAGCGGCGGGTTTGACGCCGATCACGATTTCACCCGGCAACCCCAGTAAACTGATTCGCTCCCTGCACTGTATCTCAAACCCGGCGTCCTTTATAGATTGTGCGACGTAGATGGGCCTGCAATCGACGTATTGGGGAAGCACCTTGTGGAACCATTCGTACAACCTTAGTAACGGCGAAGCCGTGTCTTCTCTCGACATGCTGACAATCCCAATCCGTCCGTTGGGCCTCAAGACGCGCTTGATTTCGGCAAGCACTTGTGGAATTTCGGGTGAATCGAAAAGCTCCAGCACAAAGCTCGAAAAAGCAGCGTCGAATTTGCCGTCCGGGTATGGCATCTTCATCGCATCATCGCAGGTCAATTCAACTCGCCCCAAAAGCTTCGCCCGCGCCAGCCGGCGCCGACTGGCGGCGAGCATGCCGGAGGAAATGTCGATGCCGTAAACCCGCCCTTCCTCCCCCACTGCCTCAGCCATTTGTCTCAGGCCATGGCCGGTGCCAAAGCCGACCTCCAGGACGATCTCGCCGCTTGTGATGCTCAGTCGCTTCAATGCCGCACTCTGATACTTCTGCTCGAAGGGCCCGGCAAAATAATCGTAGAGCGAACTCATCCTGTCGTAACTCTCTTTTGCCTGAGACCTGCTCCTGGTTACGCGCAACACCTGATGTGAATCTGAACCCATTTCACGCCTCCGATCATGCCTCGTCGTTGGGCTTTTCTTTCGGCCAGGAAGGGCCTCACGCCTCCACGACGAAGCAGCGAAATATAGGAAGGGAAATTACTGTCACATGAATCGTACAACACCCTTGAGCGGGTAGAATGAAAGGATACAAGGCTGGGAGGCGGCTGTCGTGTGAGCACTATTTCTGCCGTGGAGCAGTTGCATACCAAACTCTACATTCCTGCACCGCGCCCGGACGTCATTGCGCGTCCGCGGTTGACGGCGCAACTGGATGAGGGAGCGGCTCGCCCGCTGACCCTGGTGTGCGCATCGGCAGGCTACGGCAAAACCACGCTCGTTAGTCAATGGTTATCGCAGCAACACGCCCCGGCGGCCTGGCTCTCGCTCGACAAGCAAGACAATGACCCCGCCCGCTTCTGGGCCTATGTCGTCGCCGCGCTGCAATCTGTTCGCCCTCAACTTGGGCAGGCGGCCCTGGCGGCATTGCACTCGCCCCAGGCGCCCCCGCTCATGTCTGTGCTGCCGGGCTTGCTTGAGCAGATCGGCAGGCTCAGAACGCAGCTCATCTTGGTGCTCGACGATTATCAATTCATCAGCGAGCGCGCCATTCACGAGACGCTCACCTTCTTCCTCGACCATCTTCCCACGCAAATGCACC
>DAOUFG010000167.1:0-11687 GCA_034430115.1 Thermoflexales bacterium
CGAGAGCAGCATACTGGTCAATAAGACGGCCAGCACAATGTAAGTCAGGGGCACGAAATCGCCCCGCAGAATAGTGGGGTCCAGAAAAATAGAAAACCATGGCCCAGCGATGGCACATGCAACCGTGAGGCGTGCGGAAGCCACACGACGGCCGGAACGGTTCAATCTGAAAGCGACAAACAACAGCACCGTCAATAGGCTGATCAGGATGGCATACAGGTTACGGCGGGGAAGTAGGTCTTGATCCACGAAAAAGACCAGCACAATTGTGCCCACCAACAGCAGAATCAGGGTCAGCAGCATGTAGGAGAGTACGCGCGCACGGCGATACTCCGATTCCGGGAGTGGCACCTGAGGCTCAGTCAGCCAATGCAAGAGCGCCTTTATTTTTTGTCCCCAACCTGATTCCTTATGCGGGTGATTGTTTGTCAGGCCCATCGTGTTTCCGCCTTAAGGATCGATCAAGTGCTGATCAGTCATCCATTGCTATAAGCATACACTAGCTGTTGATGCGTCTATGCAGCACAAACCTCTGGAGGGGATAGTTGAACTCTTCCAACAGCTCCCCTTCCGTAAAGCCAAACTTCTTGTAGAGCAGCCTGGGGGCGATGCCTTTTTCATCACCTGCTCTAAAGGTGGTGACACAAATATCCGCATCCTGCGGGAGCAACGCAAGCATCTTTTCGATCATTGCGGAAGCGACGCCCTGTCTGCGCGCACGGGGATGAACCGCCATACAAGACAAGCTGCTTTGCCGGTAAGAGAACAAGAGGATGCCCACGATTCCGCCGTCCTGCCGTGCGCAGATGGCGGTTTGCCGATTGATGTTCTTGATCAATGTTTGCCTGTAACTTTCAATGTCTAAGCCGGGGAAATCCGCTTTGACAAGCTCCACCAACTGCATCCACTGGTCTATGTCGTCGGTGCGAGCAAAATCAATCGAATAGGCATCCATGAATGTCTCTCACTTCACCACGAATTTTGACACTTCCAGTTCCCCATCGGGAGCAGGTACGCCCGACGCATTGTAGGCGGGGTAGCGTGTAGCCGTCGCGCGGTCATAGATGCCCACCGTCATGCGATAGGTGCCCGGCGCGAGTGGCGCCTTCAGCGAAATGGTGCGCCGATCCTGCACCTCATTGCCGGAGCGCCAGGCGCTGGGAAAGATCAACCCGCCCAGGCTATCACCGTCCTCCTGAGCCACCAGCCGGCCACCGGCGTCCAGCACGTGCACGTAGAGCGTATCGGTTGGGTTGGCCGGCTGCAGCGAACGCCATATTACATTGGCGACAAGTGATGTGTTGTGCACTTCCAGCGTGCCGCCCAGCACCTGGGCAATCTCACCCACACGCCCGATGGCCGCCTGGCCGGAGGACGTTGGGCTGATGTTCCCCACCAGCGACAGCGCGAAGCTGCCGTCGGGTCTGTAGGTGGTCAAGTAAGTCTCATCGGCCCATAGGACGCTCTCATAGAGGGTGCCGCTGGCATGCGCATCGCTGCCGCGCGTGTTCACCAGGTAGGGTGATTTCGACAACATATCCGCCGCCAATGGGAAGTCGCTCACAGAGCGCGTTTGGACGCGCGTCCCGGTGTTCAGCCACACGTAATCACCTACGTCCATCGACACCGGCGCTAACAACATGCCCCAATATCCGAGCGGATACAGCGGCCGGCGATAGGTGAAACGATCTGGCAGGTTCACGAAGAGCAGCTTCTCGCCGCTTTGCCCGGTGGCCACGACCTGCTCCATCAACGCGGAGCCTTGCCGGTAGAGCGTGATCTGCCCGGCAACGGTATAAAGGCTTTGCAGCGCCACCCCCAACACCACCAGCGCCCCAACCCAGGCCCGCACGCGAACGCGTTCGGCCCAATCGGGCGGGATTAACGTCGCCCAGGCTAGCGCCGCAGCGAACGATGAGAAATACATCAGCCTGGGCGACACGTCCAGGTACGCCATGTTGCGCGTGACCCAGGCCAGGCTGACGCCGATGCCCCACAGCGTCACGGCCAGCAGCAACTGAGGCCGCGCCGCTCGGGGGCACAGGATCGCCAGTGTCCCCAGCGCCAGGATGAGCGCCAGCCCGGCCTGTTGCATCGGGGCCAGCCCCCAACCGCCCGTCTGGCTGATCAGCCCGGCGAAGGGGAAACTAAGCCCCTGCGATAGGTACAGCGCCCCCGACAACTGCAACCCCAACTGTAATGAGGTGGACGCCGCACGCGGGATGCTGAGCCACAAGAGGACGAATAACGCCACCGGCACAAAAAAGAGCAACGTCAAAGGGGTGAGACGTTCCACGCGGCGTTGCCAGAGCAGGAACAGTTCGATTGCGACGATCATGAACGGCGTGAGCACCCCATTTTCTTGCACCAGCATGCCCAGCGTACACAGCGCGAGCGCCAACATCACAAGCGCCGGACGGTTCTTTTGCCGCCCGGCGGTATAGGCCCATAATGCGCCCAGCGTGAAGACCATCAGGAGTGGGTGTGGCGACATGGCTCGCGCCGCCGATTCAAACGCGATGGGGTAGATCAGAAACAACAGCGCCGCGCCAAAGGCAACCTTGCGCCTGCGCAGCCACTCACACGCCAGAGCATATAGAAGCACCGCCGAAACGAGATGCGCCCCCAGGTCCAGCGCGTGATAGGGCAGCGGCGCATACCCGCTGCGGGTGCCCTGTAGCAGCTTCATGGTCACCAGCATGAGCGGGCGATAGTACAGGTTGCTGTTGGGCAACAGCATCAATTCCGCATAGGAGTGCCCGTCCACCTGGCCGATATCCACCGGGTCTTCTACGAAGAACGTGAAGTGCAGCAGTGGCCAGTACAGGGCCAGACCGATCAGAAAAATGAAAGAAGCCAGGAGAGCGTTGGTGAGCACTCTCCTTCCACGTTGTGTCAACCTTGCCTCAGCACCATACGGCGTCGCAGTATGCAGCATTCCGCCGCACAGTATAAATGATCGAAGAAGTTGGGGAGCGCTGAGACCAGGGCATGCAGGGCGATTGCATTTGGAATCATCAGCGTGGATTTCGGGCTTGTGCGTCACGACATGACGCGGCGTAGGGGCGAAGCATTGCCAGAGCATCCAGGTAAGCCAGAGCCTTGCGGCAATGCTTCGCCCTTACCATTGCCTAATGCGATAACCCTGCCGGGGCGTGAGACTGAACACACCTATCGCTTGAAGATCGTTCATTGCTGCGCTCAAGCCATTGGAACGCATTCCTCGCCGGCCTGGCGGGGTTGAGCGTAAACCCTCTGCGCAGCGGCCCTGGCGGAATCATCCAACTGCCGTCGGACGTCCACCTGGGATAGCCCCACAGAAGCCGGGCGCCCATTTGTCCCCGGCTGCCGGGCGATTGTGTTCAACACACGAATCAAAGTATCAACGTCTTCTGCGCTATTCTCGATGCCCAAGCTCACCCTGACGACGCCGGGCAACGAGATCTGCCGGAGCACCGCCAGCATGAGCCCCTGGAATTGCGCGAGCAGCGGCGAGACGTTGAGCATGTACTTGACCAACAGATGGGCACAGTGGCAGCCGTATCGCACGCCGATCCCGCCCCGCTCCGCCAGCCCTTTCGCCACCCGATCCGGCATCATGCTCTTCAGGTTAAAGACAATGACCCCGCCCTTTTGGGCGAACCTGGGCGAATCCGGGCCCTGCACCCCGTAAATCTCAAGGCCTGGTATCTGCGCCAGCCCGCGCAAGACCCGCCCGGTCAAGGCCTGCTCTTCCTCCTGGATCAGGTCCAGCCCGATGCGCTGTAAGAGCACAAGCGCCTTCCCCAACCCGGCAATGCCGCCCGCGTTTTCCTCACCGGACGATTGGATCAACCCCATCTCGGCGGGGCTGAACCGGAGCAGCCCCTTCCGCACGACCAACGCGCCGCTGCCGAATGGCGCATACGCCTTATGCGCCGAGAAGGCCAGATAGTCAATTCCGCATTCCGCCATGTTCACCTTGCGGTGGGCGACCAATTGTGCCGCGTCCACCAGCAAGCGCGCCCCATAGCGATGAACGATTTGGCTGATCTCCGCCAGGTCATTGAATGCGCCAAGGACGTTGGAGGCCCCGCTCATCGCCACCAGCCGGATGCGCTGCTTGCCATGTTGTCCATCCTGGTTATATGCCTCCAGGAGCGCCTGCAACTCGTTCAAATCCACAAAACCCTCGGCGTCCACCGGCAAACGGATCAACGAATGACCCGGCACTGCGCGCCACGGCAACTCGTTCGAGTTGTGCTCAAGCAGGGTATTCAAGATCACCGGTTCGATCCCCGGCTCGCTTTCATGCGCCAGGCTCTCGGCCGCCAGGTTGATGGCTTCCGTGGTGTTAGAAGTGAAGATCACGTCATATGCTGTCAATGGCGCGCCCAACACCCCGGCGCAAATGGTCTTGACCTCATCAGTGACCTCCTGCTGCACTGGCCTGGGCTGGCACCATGTCTGCCAGACGGCATCCCATATCGGCGCGAACGTAGGCGTGCTGGCACCATTATCCAGGTTGATAAAAGGCTTATCGCCCTCGGCGGTTGGGACGCACAGACCATGACCGATCAAGGTTGGCTGAAGCTTCGCCAGCAGTTCACGCCCGGAGTAGCCTTCCAGTTCATCGCGGTACAAGATTTGAGCAGCCGACATCTTTTCAGCGATTTCATGCTGGAAGGCATCCTTCCCCAGGTGCTGAATCAAGCGCAGCGCCCTGGCAAACGCGATGACGTTGATAATCGCGGGGGTGCCTGCCTCGAACTTGTCCGCACCATTTGCCCAAATGACCCGGTCTGGGAAAACGAGCCGCGCCGTGCCTCCGCCGGCCTGGAAAGGCACACCGCCTGGCAATGCCTTGCGCTTAACCCCCAACGCCCTTACACCAAAGGGCAGGCCAACATCCTGGCTTGACACACCCGTGTAACTCCCCGGCGCAAGTTGCGCTTTGAGCAGCTCCGCCCGCCTGGGTGTGCAGAAGATCACCACGTATTGATCTTTGCTCAGCCCCAGGTATTCCAGGACAATATCCTTGGCCTGCTCGTATAAATGCGTGGTCACCTGCGAGTTGTGCCCACTTCCTCGGTGGACGTTCGAATAAGTCTCTAATGCCGCGCGCACGCCGCGCTTAAGTTCTGCAAATGCATCTACCATTGCATGGTCCTTGAGAGCAGGTTCTGCTATCCGTTCGCACGGTTGAGCCCTTTGACGATCAACCATACCGCAAAGACGATTTCTCCCACCGCCAATGGAGCCATGAAGAAATCCAATCTGGCGCCAAACAACACCGACAAGGGAGCGGCTAAATATAGGATAGCCCCGATCAAACACCAGAGCGATAACCAGCGTGGAATGAGCTTTGATTGATAGAACACAGAATAAAATATCACGGAACCCAGACTAAAGACGATTGCCAGCAATTGATTTATCCAATCAGCCGATTTGAGTAATACTGTGCCCATGGTTTGAAAATAGGACGCCGCCGGAGCACCAGCCTTTACATATTCCTGGCTCACAGTGATCAGCAACAACCAGCACATTACCAGCCCAATATAAGTAATGGTCTCAAGCGCCCCCCTGAAAACGACTGCCCCAAGAGCAAGTACCTCATTGTGTCGTTTAAGAACCGGGTAGATCACCACAGGCACCATGGCAAGCGCAAAGCCCATGATCAACACAAGCAGCGCTCCGATGATGATCTGGTTAGCATGAGCAGTGATTTGCACAAGATAAGCCGAATCACCCAGAATGGGCGCTGTAACAACAGCGCTCAGAATACCTGCAATATCTCCAACGATAAACAACGCGCCCACAATGATGGCGGCCCGTCTGTCTGAAGGCATTTGATTTCCGTTAGCCATCGGTTCTTCTCCTTATGCCATTAGGCATTTGACGCATGTGCCATGCGAGCCAGGAATGGTGTGCTTCTCGTGTGATGCTCGTCCGGGGATTTGCGAACGTCGCATGTCCCCTCATCAGCAGCTTGCCTTCTCAGGCAGACACAAGTGCACGCTGTTCCCACCGCGCAACGTTTACACCTTTGATCAGAAGCCACAAGGGGAGCAATACTTCTCCCCAAAACGTAAACATGGCGATTTTCAGCCCGAAGTCGGGGATGAGAAATGTCGTAAAGCTATCAAACAAATAGCCAAAGCACCCGATCATCAGCAAGACACCCAGGATTTTGGGCAGGAACCCCGATTTAAAGACGAGATAGCCCATTGGAAACAGCCAAAGGCCCCAAAATATCCCGGCAATGCTGATGCCGAGTTGGTGCAGATCGAGAAACATGGGCATCAGGGCATGTATCTGATCTGCCGTGAATGCGGCCAGGGAATCGCCGCCGTGCAGTAGCAGCAGGATCGCAAACTGGTTCAGCTCGTTGAGCATTGCGATAGGAACGCCAAGCAAAATGAAGATGACCATCAGCGCAGCCATGTTTTTGTTCACCGGCTTGAGCAGCCTGTACAACCCCAGCACCACGAAGATATTGATGACCTGGACGAGCAGAGTAATGACGATGCTAAGGCGAAAGAGCGACTCAGAAGCCGTGATGTTGCCGGCCGTTGCTGCGCCATCCCCGGACACAATGAGCGGGGAGGTGATAAACATGCCGAAGAAACCAAGTGGAACGAGGCTTAGGTACAGTAAGCCTGTAACCCTGGAAAGCACAAGTGGTGATGTTTCAACAGTACGCGTTGTCATTTAAGTTCCTCCTAATCCATTCCCTGCTTTTTGAGGTTAATCTTCTGCGTTACGCCATCTCCAGGCAGACACAAGAATGAACAGCGTACAAGCAATCTCGATAACGCTGAAGAAAATGTAATAAGCGCTTGGCGACGATCCCACAAACAACGATGCAAGTTGGACGACCGTCATGATTGCACCGGCAATGATGTTCGCCCAGCGATTTGCTCCATACGGGAATACCCTTGAGAGCAAAACCATCGCAGTCGGGATCTCCATTAAGATGGCCGCCTGCAACAAGAACCCCTGGTTGATCTGCATACCGCCCACACTCCCGGCCATGAATTGGCTCAGCAAGCCAGGGTCCATCAATCCAAGGATGTCACAATACAGATAGTTGAACATGACGAATACCCACAACGTAGAAAGATTTGTTTTCATCCTTTCTCCTCAATATCCGGCGCATCCATCGAACCGGCATCGACACAGTTGACCGCGAGCAGTGGCATCCCCAAGTCGCGCACCTTTTTCAGCAAGCCATACAACGCAGCCTGGTCAATCACCGGGCCGGTCAGGAGGGTATCGCCGTTATCTTCCTGGGTAATGGTCAGGCCCTCGAACCAGTCTGTCCACTGAGCGTCCAGATGGCCCTTGATCCTGATCCGGTAGATCATCGGTGTTCCCGGGACGGGTTTTGCATCGCGTTGGTTTGACATTACCTGTGCCTCTTGTTCAATGTACAGGCAATGTACTCGCCCGGCGGTATGGGTGTACAGATACTAAAGTATTGTCTGGGGGTATTGGAGCGGGGTTATAGCAAGCCTAACTCGCGGGCACGCGCGACGGCTTCGGTGCGGTTTTGAACCTGAAGTTTGTCGAAGATGATCCGGATGTGCCCTTTGACGGTGCTCAATGCGAGGAAAAGCCGTTCGCCAATCTGGCGGTTGGAGAGCCCTTGGGCGATGAGCTTGAGGATTTCTAGCTCGCGTTGGCTTAGTGGCTCAACCAGGGGCTGAGGATGGAGGGGTGAAGGCTGATTCTGAGCACTGCTAGATGGATGAGCCTCCTCTTGCCTCCCGAAGGCAATCAGCAGTTGGCGAATGTATTCCTTCACGTGCGGCGACTCGCCCATTTCGCCGTCCTCCATCTTCGTCAGCAGCGCCGCCATCGGCACACCCTCATCGAGGAAGGTGCGGATGAAACCGCCCGGCTCTGCCAATGCCAGTGCCTCAGCCAGCACTTGCGCAGCCCGATCCCTTTCGCCATGTAAATGGAGCGCGACTGTCTGCAAGACCATTACCTTGAGCCGCTCGTCCTGCCAGCCCTTTGCTTCCATTTGTTGGCGTACTGGCGCCAGCACCGCCAGCGCAGCAGATGCATCTCCCTGGGCCAGATATACACGGGCCTGACTGAGAGGGAGGTTGTGTATCTGAGCCAGGCGAGCCGCATCCGCCAGGTTGCCCTGGCGAAGGAACGTCAGCACTTGTGCGGCGGCCACTTCAGGGATGCCATGCGCATAGTGACGCTGGCGTGCAAATTGGCTGGTCTGTTCCAACACGTCGGACGCGCCAGCCATATCTTCTCTGGCCAGCCTGAGGCGGGCCAGGAAAATCTGGCTGTTTATGTATCTGTCAAACGCCTGTTCATACTGCTCCGCCGAGAGGAAGCCTCGCCGCTCATGCTGGTCAGCACTTGCCAGGTCGTTCCATTCGTAGAAGATACGTGCCAGGCCAAGATGCGCATCATTGACGACCTGGCCCGGCTGGTCACCTTGCAGTTGCAGAATGTGCTGATAGGTCTCGGCTGCCTGGTGGAGTTGGGTGTCCCCTTCCTGCATCGCGCCCAGGCCGATCGCAGCCGACAAATAGATGACGAGATTACCGGATGCCTGGCTGATGGACATAGCCTCGCTATAGGCCTGGCGTGCCGCGGCACGCTCTCCCCGGAGATGGTAGGCAATCCCCAACTTCCAGACAGTGGCGGTGCGGACGGCCAGGTTGTTGGGGTGCAGATACTCCAACGCGCGATGCGACTGGGCAATGCTGACCTCCACCTGGTTCTGCGCGGCAGCCAACAAGGCTCGTATAGCGGCAATGTGCCCGATGAGATTGCGGGTCTTGGCGTCTTGCTCGACACCTTGCAAGGCCGCTTCCGCTGCTTGCAGCTTCTCCTCAACGCCGGCCAGTTTGCCCGTCATCGACAATGCGGAGGCGTACATCACCCACAACGATGGCCTGGCATCCAGCACCGCCGCCGGCAGCGACGCCAGCCAGTGCAGCACATCTGCCAACGCGCCGCGAAATTGCAGGGGCATCCCCTTTCCCTCAACCAGGCGCGCCGCGCGTTCTATATCGTTGGCGGCAACGGCATGGTGAAACGCTTCGATCTCCAGGCTGTTGTCTTCGTACCACTGGCTGGCGCGCACGTGAAGTTCGGCCACGCCCTTGCCCTCATCCCCCGCAGACGCGGCGATGTCTCGATGTAATCGTTGGCGCAGCAAATCTGCAAAGAGGTGATGGTAACGATACCAACCACGCTCGTTATCCAATGGAATGATGAACAGATTGCTGCGCTCCAGTTGCTCAAGCATCTGCTGGCCTGAGATTGGAGATTGGGAATCGGAGATTGGGGGTTGCTGAACCTCCAATCCCCAATCTCTATTCTCCAATAGGGCATCACACAGGGGGCCACACAAGCGATCGAGGATGGAGGTGCGCAGCAAGAAAGCCTGGACGCTTGCGGGCTGCTGCTGCAAGACCTGCTCAACCAGGTAATCCATCACGAAACGGTGACTGCCCGTGAAAGACTTGATGAAGTCGGTAGCATCTCTTTGCCCCGGTGTTGAAGCTGTGCCCTGCAACGCGAGCGCAGCCAACTGCAGGCCGGCAATCCAGCCTTCAGTGCGGGCTTCGAGTGCGGCGATATTCTCTGCCGAGAGACCCAGGCCAATCACTTGATTGAGAAATTGCGTGGCTTCGGAGGGTGTAAAACGTAAATCGGCGACGCGCAGTTCGGTCAATTGATCCCTGGCGCGCAACTGAGCGAAGGGCAGGCGTGGATCTTCACGCGTGGCGATGAGCAGGTGCATTGTGGGCGGCAGATGCTCAAGCAAAAAAGTGAGAGCATGGTCAACCGATCTGGCATCAATCACGTGATAATCGTCAAGGACAAGGACAAAATCATCTGGAAGGGCGGCAATCTCATTCAGCAAGATCGTTAGGACCGGCTCGCCCGGCGGCGGTTGAGGAGATTGGAGCAGGCCCAATGCTTCCGCGCCGATGTTCGGCGCAACCGTCCGCAAGGCAGCGACAAGATATGTCAGAAAACGCGCAAGGTCGTTATCCCCTTCATCCAGCGACAGCCAGGCGGCCGGTCGTTGGCAACCGGCGACCCACTCGCTGACCAACGTCGTCTTTCCAAAGCCTGCCGGGGCTGAGATGAGCGTCAGTTTGTGATGCAGACTCTCGTCCAGCCGCTCAGCCAAGCGAGGACGGATGACGACTTTGAGCCGAGGTGGAGGGATATAAAGCTTGGTGGCCAAAATTGGCGCGGGCACAGCTCAATTATAAGAAACACTAGCCCCGGTCGTCAAACGATGGGAAGTGAAACGTAAAGAATGAAACGTGAGATGTGGAAGAAACGACTAGAGACCCGATTTTTAAGCGCCGTACTCGGCACCAAAATCAGGTCTCTTGGCACACTCTCTCACGTTCCATTCTTCACTCTCAAATCTCTAATCTCATCTTCCGCAGGCGCAGGCTGTTGCTCACCACAAACAGCGAGCTAAATGCCATCGCCCCGGCGGCCAGGATCGGCCCATACTGGGCAAACAGGCCCAGCGCGGCAATTGGGATCAAGATGACGTTGTAGAAGAACGCCCAGAACAAGTTCTGCCGGATGCCGCGCACCGTCTGGTGCGAGAGCGCCACCGCCTTTGCCACGCTGCGCAGGTCGCCGTTGATCACCGTCACGTCGGCGGCCTCAATGGCCACGTCCGCGCCGGTGCCGATGGCGATGCCCACATCGGCCTGTGCTAGCGCAGGTGCGTCGTTCACGCCGTCACCTACCATCGCGACGACCTCGTGTTGCGCCTGCAACTGCGAGACTTTGGCCGACTTATCGCCCGGCAACACATCGGCGATCACTTCGTCGCTGCCGCTCAGGCCAGCCTGTTGCGCAATCGCCTGGGCGGAACGCGCATTGTCGCCGGTGAGCATCGCCACGCGCGCGCCCTGCCGGCGCAGCGCATCAATGCCTTGCGCGGAGCCTTCTTTCAACGTGTCCGCCAGGGCAATCAGCCCTGCCGGCTGGTTATCCACGCCCACGAACATCAACGTCTTGCCCTGCTCGCGCAACGCCTCGGCGCGTTCGTTCATGCCGCTGATGTCGATGCCCTGCAATTGCATCAGCCTGTCGTTGCCAACGCTCACCTGGTGTCCATCGACATAGGCTGTGATGCCCTTGCCCGGCAACGCCATGAACTTTTGCAACGGCAGCGGCTTCAGCCCTTGCGCTTCGGCGGCCTGCACAATCGCCTGCCCCAGCGGGTGCTCGCTGCCTTTTTCGGCGCTGGCAACCAGGGAGAGGAGATTGGAGATTTGGGATTGGCGATTTTCGATTTCGGATTTTTGATTTTGGATTGATGCGCGGGCTGTAGGTGCATCACCCGCAAACGCTACTTCGCGCTCCGACAATCGCAAATCCAAAATCGGCAATCCAAAATCCAAAATGTCCGTGACTTGCGGTTTGCCCTGGGTGATGGTGCCCGTCTTATCGAGCACGGCCACCGTCACGGCGGAAGCGCGTTCCAGCGCGGCGCTATTCTTAAACAGGATGCCGTTCTCCGCGCCCTTGCCCATGCCCACCATGATGGCCGTCGGCGTGGCCAGGCCCAACGCGCAGGGGCAGGCGATCACCAGCACGGCGACGGCGTTGATCATCGACTGTTCGAACGCGCCGCCGGAGAAGATCATCCACCCCACGAAGGTGAGTAATGCCGCCAGCAACACCGCCGG
>DAOUFG010000168.1:0-21933 GCA_034430115.1 Thermoflexales bacterium
CGGTGATCGGGCAAGAGACGTCGGATATTTGCCGCAACGTCGCATACCTGCCGCAGAACCCCAATGCCTTGCTGTTTGCCGATACGGTCAGCGCGGAACTGCACATCACCTTGCAGAATCATGGCTTGGGCGGGACGAAGGACGTGCCGGCGCTGCTGAGGCAACTTGGGCTGGAACGCTACGCGCAGAGTTACCCGCGCGACCTGAGTGTGGGGGAACGCGAACGCGTGGCGGTGGGCGCCGTCACCGTGACCGAGCCGAAGTTGCTCCTGCTGGACGAGCCGACGCGCGGGCTGGATTACGGGGCCAAGCGCGCGCTGGCATCACTCTTGAAGCGCTGGAAGGCGGAGGGCGCGGGAGTGTTGCTCGTCTCGCACGATGTGGAGTTCGTCGCCGAATGCGCCGATGAGGTCGTCATGTTGGTGGACGGCCGAGTGGTTGCTTCCGGTGACCCGGGCATAGTGCTGGGTGCGTCGCCGATCTTTGCGCCGCAAGTGGCCCAGGTGTTCCCTGGCACGGGCTGGCTGACAGTGGACGACGTGGCGCAGGCATTATCGACGGCGGGGAATTGAGATTGGAGATTGGCGATGGAATGCGCGGATCGATATGAGTCATTAGAGGACGTTAATGTGGCGCTGATCGTATGCCGCAAGTGCCCACGCCTGGTGGCCTATCGTGAGGCCGTGGCGCGCGAGAAGCGGCGCGCCTTTCGCGAGCAGACGTATTGGGGCCGCCCGGTGCCCGGCTTTGGCGACCCACAGGCGTGGTTGTGGATTGTCGGCCTGGCCCCGGCGGCACATGGCGGCAACCGCACCGGGCGCATGTTTACCGGCGACCGTTCGGGCGATTTTCTCTACGCGGCGCTATATCGGGCGGGGTTAGCGAATCAACCTACTTCGGTGTCAATCGACGATGGCTTGCAGTTGCACGGCGCTTATATCTCGGCGCCGGTGCACTGTGCGCCGCCCGACAACAAGCCCTTGCCCGAAGAGTATGATTGCTGCCGGCCCTACCTGGCGACGGACCTGCGCCTGTTGCGCCGGGTGCGCGTGATCTTCACCCTGGGCAAAATCGCTTTTGATCACGTGTTGCGCGTGCTGGCGGAGGCGGGCGTTCGCTTGCCTACGCCGCGCCCGGTCTTTGGGCACGCGCGCGCCTATGCGGTGGGGCGTTACCGGGTCGTATCGTCCTATCATCCCAGCCAACGCAACACCCAGACGGGGCTGCTCACGCCGGCGATGATGGACGCGGCCCTCGCGCTGGCGAAAGAGGTGGGGGAAAGAATCAATGAGTGATATAAGGTCGGGAGTTGCTTCACCAAACGATTCTCCTATCCTCCATTTCCCCTGATCGATCTACAATCTGCGTGACTCATATTTGGCGCGCAACATCGTCGCTCATTCCTGGTTGCCCTTCCGTCTCGCGCCGATATGGGCCAATCACAGATAGGAGGACGCAAGCGATGTCAGACAAGATGCCAAACGACGCATTCAAAAAGTGCATCCAGGTGGGCGTGGTGGTGAAAGACCTGGATACGAAGATCCGCAACCTGATTGATCTCTTCGACATCGGGCCGGTGCGGGTGATCGATTTTCCGCCCAAGGACCGCCCCGACATGGAACGCTGGTATCACGGCCAGCCGGCGCAGTTCACCTGCCGCCTGGCATTCGCCGACCTGGGCAGCGTGGAACTGGAGTTGATTGAACCCCTACAAGGGCCGAGTATCTGGCAGGATTTTATCGATCAGCACGGCGAGGGCATCCATCACATCCGATTCAACACGTTCGATGAAAAGCCAATCGTCGAGAGCCTGGCTGAGAAAGACGTGACGGTGGAACAATCCGGCTCGGGTACGCGCCCCGGCACGGCCTACTTCTACTTCGATTCGCAAGACAAGATCGGTTTCACCATGGAAATTATGCGCGCCGTGGCCGGCACCGATGGCCGCGCCATGCCGATCGGCAAAATGGTTGAGTAAGTAGAAAGGGGATTAGAGAACGGAGATTGGAGATTTGAAACGGATGATTAACCACAGATGAACACGGATTCACACAGATAAGATGTAATACAACAATCCGTGATATCTGTGGCCCATCTCTGATCTCCACTCTCTAATCTCTAATCTCAACTCCCTTCGTTTCCGGCGTGACCTGCAGCGGATACCGCCCCACCTGGCACGCATAATGGTAGAGCGCGATCAAGTTCTCAGGTGGCACGTCACCTTGTACGTTATGCGTGGGGGCGACGATATATCCTCCGCCGGGGGCCAACTCGCAAATGCATTGTTCCACTTCGCGCCTCACGTCCGCCGGGCTGCCGTGTGGCAACACCGTTTGCGTGTCGATAGCGCCCATGAATGAAATCTGGTCCCCAAATTCGGCCTTCAGCCGGTGTGCATCCATATCCCTGGCGCTGGTTTGCACGGGGTTCAAAACCTCCACACCGGCATCGATCAGGTCGGGCAGCAGGTCGTAGACGCTGCCGCAGGAGTGGAAGAAGATTTTTGCGTCTGTGCGGCGTTTGACGAAATCGATCAGCTTCTTGTGATAGGGCTTGATCATGCGCCGATAAGTGGCCGGTGACATAGATGGGCCGCTCTGCGTTCCCAGGTCATCGGCCAGTTTGATGATCTGGATATAGGGGCCCACCTGATCCAGGTAACACCCAAGCGCCGTCTTGCAGGCGTCGCCAATGCGCGAGAGGAGCGCGTGCATAAACGCTTCATCGCGCGATAGCCCTTCTAATGCGCGTTCCTGCCCGCACATATACCAGGCGCGCTCCCAGATCCCATTAAAGCCAGGCGCACCCACCAGCGCATAATCTGTTGTCTTATACAGGCGTTCTGCTTCAGCGTGCAGGCCACGATAGCGGTCCGGGTCGATGGCATTTGGCCACCAGGGATATGATGCCAGGCCGTCGAGGTCGGCATCGGCGAGCGGGCTTTCGGCCAGCTCGTGGTAGGTCACATCCCCGGCTTTCGCTTCTTTCCAACGCACTCCCCACTCATCGTAGAACTGCCCCGGCAAGTTGCACTGCCGGCGGTAGCGCGTGGTAGGGCGCATCAGGATGTGGCGCGTGTCGATGTGCAGCGTTTGTAAGATGGCCTCATCCACCTGTACCAGGCGCAGGTGGTGTGGCAGATAGTGCATCTCGCTGTGAACGCCCAGGTGCTTTTGCAAGCGGGCATAGAACTCTGGGGAGGGGGAACTGTTGCCGTCGGTACCGAAATCCAATGGGACACGGTCAGGTTCCTGGTGATTCAGCGCGGCCTGTACGCGTTGGCGGGATGTCATGGTCGTCATAGTCGTAGATGTAAATGCATGTGATCCGGCGTTGCCGATAGGGGCGCCAGCAATGATGAATCTATCTGCCCATCCGGTGCAAATTTGCCCGGCAACGCCGGACGGCTGCGAGTGCGGGGTAGGCATCACTTTCGTATTCAACGATATACCAGCGTGTTCCGCCGATGGTCTCGCATAGCTGGAATACTTCCGGCCAATTCACCTCTCCTTCGCCGATCAGTGCTTCGGGGGTGCTGGCCGAATATTCTTTCAGGTGAATGGTAATGGCACGTCCAGGGTAGCGGCGCAGACAGGCGATTGGGTTTCCGCCGCCGATGAGCGCATTACCCAGGTCAGCCTGCATGATGACCTGTGGCTTGGTATTGGCGAAGAACAGGTCAAACGGCACTCCGCCGGCGATGGGTTGGAACTCAATGTCGTGATTGTGATAGCCGGTGTACATACCGAGCGGGGCCAGTTTCTCGGCGATGCAATTGAACTGCTGGGCCGTCTCCAGCCAGGCTGCGCTGGAGTCACGATATTTCTCGGCCAACCAGGGCACGATCAGATAGGGGTTTTTTAACGTCTGGTTGAACTCAATGGTGCGCGGCAACTCGTCGTCCAGCAGGCTGGCAAAGCTGGTATGCGTGCCGCAACACTGCAACCCGTGCTCATCCAATAGACTACGCAACGCTTTGGCAGAATAGCCATGGTATCCAGCAAACTCAACGCCATCGTAGCCTATCTCCTTGACGGCTTTGAGTGCTCCAGGCAAGTCACGCGCGCACTCTTTGCGTATCGAGTACAGTTGCAGTCCTATCGGTATATCAGACATCATCCTTCCCTTATCCCCCCAAGCGTAAACGATACAGCCGTATATTATTACCGAATACTGCAGATGTGCCAATCTTATTTATTAAAATTTTAATTCATTGAATAAGTGGGTTTGGGAGTGCCTCTGTTACCTCACGCAGACAACGTGCTACACTCCCTTGCGTGCTCGTCAAGTTAGAAGGTGGGTGAATCATGCTGCGAGCCTTGTTTATTACATTATCAAGGGCGACTTGGGCGCAACGCACGATCACGCGCTGGCCGTTGGCATGGAAGGCGGCGTCGCGTTTTGTGGCTGGTGAACAGCCGGCGGATGCTATTCGCGCCGTCCGTGAGTTGAACGATAAGGGCATCAATGTGACGCTCGATCACCTGGGTGAAAACATCACCACCTTCGCAGAGGCCGCACAGGCGACAACCGATATCGAAGCCATGCTGGATGAGATCGAAGATTCGGGCGCACGCGCCAATGTATCGCTGAAGCTGACCCAGATTGGCCTTGGCCTGGATGCGCTGCGTTGTAGCACTTACCTGGCGCGTATCCTGGCCCATGCGGCGGATTGCCACAACTTTGTGCGCATCGACATGGAGGATTCTGCCTACACTGAGCAGACGCTAACGCTATATCGGCAGATGCGCCAGCGCGGTTTTGAGAACACGGGCGTGGTGATTCAGTCTTATCTATATCGCAGCGGGTACGATGTCACCAATTTGGTGGAGCAACGTTCGCGTGTGCGGCTGACCAAAGGGGCCTATCGCGAGCCATCGGACATTGCCTATCCCCGCAAGGACGACGTGGACGCCAACTATGATCGACTGGCGGAGTTACTACTCGGCGGCGCGCTGACCGCCGGGGCACAAATCGTGAGCGACGATGGGTGCATCCCGCCCATCCCGGCGATTGCCACACACGATATGCGGCGCATCGAATTTGCACAGGCGCATGCGCAGCGCATCGGCCTGCCCAAACGGGCGTTGGAATTTCAAATGCTGTATGGCATCCGGCGTGATTTGCAAGAGCAGTTGGTTGCCGCCGGCTATCCGGTGCGCGTGTATGTGCCTTACGGCACGCACTGGTACCCCTACTTCATGCGTCGCCTGGCCGAACGCCCGGCAAACTTGTGGTTCTTCATCTCGAACTACTTTCGCCGGTAGGAAGGGGATTGGAGAATGGGAATTGGAGATGAATTACGGGCTTGCGAGGGAAAGAAGCCGGGTTCCGGTCGGGTCAAATAAAACCACGGATTCCTCTGATGACACGGATTTGTATTGGGCATTTCAATCCGTGTTCATCCGTGAAATCCGTGGTTCATCTCCAGTGTCCAATCTCTACTCTCCGATCTCCAGCAACATCCCATCGCTGCGCCCAAACACCTCGGGGAAGTACTGCTCGTTTGCGAAGGCTGGGATCACGTTGAATTGCCCGGCGCTGGTGGCGCGGAAGGTATAGCTATATTCATAGGTGCCTTTGCCCAGTTGGTTGGCGTAGAGCACTACGCGGTCGTCGCGCATTTCGGTGCGCGAGTACCAATACCACCACCAGCGATAGAGCGTCTGTGCAGCGGGGCGCAATGCCGGCCCTTCCGCGATCTGGCTGGTGGTTGCCAGCGCCGTATCCACGATGTCGGCGCCGGCCGGCAATGGGTCTTCCAGTTGCACGTAATACAGGTCACCGGGGGCGATCAGCGTCAGGTTTACGCGGATCACGTCACCCACTTTGACCTGCGTCACCTCCGGGCATTTCACGCCCTCGGTGCAGTCGGCCCGCGTATAGCGCCGCAACACCTGGATGCCTCGATCCACCGCCTTGATGCTGGGCACCGGCAGGTAGGCCTTCAGATGCGCGGTGTAGTAGAGCCGCCCCGGGCCGTCGCCGCGCAGGATGTTCAGCCGGTTGCTCACGTCGCGTAGCAGGCTCGCCATCGGCACGTTCACCGTCACCGTCTGCGTCAACGTTTGGGCCGAGGCTTGCCCCGACGCGATAGGTTGCTCATTCAGGATGGCCTGGAAGTCGTAGTCGGCCTGCAGTTCGCCCGTGGCGCGCACCCAGTCGGTGAGCGCGATGAGCGACCAGGCCGTCTCTTGCGTGGTGTGCCAGATGCCGTCGGTGCGCGCCATCATCAGCCAGCGCACCACGTTCGGCGCCAGCTTGTTGGTTGGATCCAGCGTTGCCAGCGCGCTCAGGATGATGGCGGTGGAACGTGTGTCGGTGTTCATGGCCCACCAGTCCACGTATTGTTCCTCCCAATGCGTACCGGTGGCCGATTGGATCGCCTGGCCGTTCAGGTCGGCGAAGAGCGTCTTCAGCCGTGCATCTTGAGGGTTGGCCTTGCCGATGCTCAGCGCCACCAGCGCTCGCGCATAGAGGCTCAGCTTGTCGCGCGCATCATAAAGCTGGCCGACGCGGTTGGCATCGCCTTGCCCACTCTCGCCCAGCACATAGAGCACGTAAGCCTGCTGGTTGAACTCGTAATACTGGCGCAAAGTATCCGTGTCTTTCAGTGTGCCGCGCAGGTAAGCCAGCCCGCGCTGGAGCGCGTCGTCGGAAACAGTGAAGCCGGCCTGGCGCGCGCGCAACATGCCAAACACCACATAGGCGCTGATGTGCGGGTTGCTGGGCAGGTCGCTCCACCAGGCCCAACCGCCGTCGCCGTTCTGGATCGTATATAGCTTCGCCAGGCTATCGCTTACCAGCGTCTGGAGCTTTGCTTCCAGCGCCGCATCGCGGATGCTGAACTGTTGCAAGGCCTGGTAATTCAACACATTGGGCAAGAAGCGTGATAGCACCGCCTCGGCGTGTTCGTTCGAGTCGTTCTCCAGGTAGGTCAGCCCGGCCTGCATCGACGCGGCGAGCGATGGCTCCAGGCGCACTGTCAATTCGCCCTGTGTCGTGTCCAGCCGTGGGGGCAGGGCGATCACTTCCGTGCGCCCGCCGGCGGCATCAAGCTCGCCGGCCGTGCCGACCACTTCGGGCGCGCTATAACGATTCACCTTCAGGCCGCCGTCCGGCGCAGTGGCGAGTCGTGGGCGGCTCGCGTCGGCGTAGGCATCGTTTGCTACGCTAAATACCAGATTCACGCTTTCGTCCGTGCCCACGCTGGCCGTCCAGTGCACTTCGGCCTCGCCCTGGGCCGGGATGGTGACCTGTTGTGAGATGGGTGTGCTGAGCGTGATGCCGCCGGCCTGGCTCAGTGCCACGACCGCCGTCTGCGCTGTCATGGTGTTGTTGTTCACCACTGCGCCAAGCTGCACCACGTCATTCACGACCAGGAAGCGCGGTGTGACGGGCCGGATGAGGAGCGGCTTGGTCGCAATCACGTTCACCGTCCCTTCGCCGACGCGCGTTTGTGCATCTACACCCACGGCGCGCACCACCCAGGTGGTGAGGTTGTCGGGCAACTTGATGCTGACGACGGCTCGTCCCTGTGCGTCGGTGGTGATGTTGGGCGCCCAGTAGGCTGTATCGGCGAAATCCTCGCGCACCTGGATTGAATTGCTCGGAGCCGTGGTGCTGGCAGCTGATTCGTTCCCTATCATTGCCAGGACGGCGGGCGCAGCGGTGGCCGCCGGCATGGCGGCTTTTGCCGTGTCATAGGCAAGTGCCTGGCGTTGCATCAATTGTTGCGCATCGTTCGCGACCCGGTTGCCCGAGACGCTCAGGCCGGCCGCCGTCTGCACGCGCGTGCCGCGCTGGCTATAGAACGCCTGCACGATGGCATTCTCGGTGCGCGGCAGCAGGTTCAAGATGCCCTTATCCACCAAGTCCAGCGAGAACTGCCCGCTGACGGGTTGGCCCGTGCTGTCGGTGGCCTGGAGCGTGTAGCTGATCATTTCGCCCGGCTGAGCGATGGACTGTGCAGGGGTAAGCGTGATGCTGATGACGCGTTGCACCGGTTGCACCGGCAGGTTGACGTAGCCCACTTTGAAATCGGGCTGGCCGCCCTGGAACAACACCACCGACACATACACGTTGGGCGTGAAGGAATCTTGCAGCGGCAGGTGATAAACCTGGCTGGAAGAGCTGACGGCGATGACGTCGTGTTGCAGGATGTGCCCGCGTTCCACCGTCACCAACGCGTAGTGCGTGCCACTGAAGGGAGAGGGGATCAAGATGTCCGCCGTCTGGCCGGGTAGATAGGAAGATTGATTGGCGATCAGGTGGATGCGGTCGTTATTCTCGCGCAGCCACGATACGGCCCCTTCACCTGTGGCCCATAGGAAGCGGCCCGACTGCACCCGTCGCCCCGCTTCGTCTTCGCCCCGCGCGACCACGTGATAGGTGCCCGCTTGCGGCGCGACGAAGGAAAGCTGTGCTTCGCCGCGCGCGTCGCTGGTGGCGGGGAGGCTGGTGATAAGCTCATCGTTCGTCGCGTAGCGCCACTGGCCCGTGGCGGCGTCATAGCTGTTCTGCCATTCGCGCCGATAGATCAGCACGTCGAACGTCTTATCGGCCAGGCGTTGGCCGGCCCAATCCACGCTCACCAGGGACACGGTGGCGGGTTGTGTCGCGCGGACCATGTAGCCCGAGAAGGCGATGCCGATATAGTAGCTGGCCGGATGCAGCATCACGCTGCTGCGCCCTGCGATGGGCTGGTTGTCGGCGCCGGTGGCGACGGCCTCGATGCTCAGCGAGAGCGGCCCGCTATAGGGCTGGTTCTGGCTGTCGCGCAGTTCAAGCGAGATGGGCAGGCTGAGGCTGAGCCGGCCGAGTTCGTCCGTGTTGCCGCTCCCCTGCATCAATGGCTGGGCGGGCGACTGGTAGCCTGGATATTGGAAGCAATCGAAGCAGTACCACGGGTCGTCGCTATCGCTGAAGGTGTATTCGTCCAGTTGGGGCGGGTCGAACGTGGTTTGCGTAGCGAGCACGTTCCATGTCACCGGCCGGTTGCGTAACCCGCCGCCGGAGAGGTAGTGCGCCTCGATCGTGGCGCTGAGCGTCTGCCCGCGCGCCAGTTCGCTCGCGCCAGGCGAAACGAGCACCTCATATTCCGGCGGGCGATAGGCCGATACGCTAAACTGCGTGTAGGCCAGCCCGTTGTTGTTCGCGTCGGCGCTGATGTTATAGCTGCCCAGGGGCGCATTTCCCGCCAGGGTGAGCACCGTTTGGAAGGCGCCATACGCGTCAACGGGTTGCATTTGATCGAGCAGGTTGTTGCCCTGCGCGTCGTCGATGCGCAGATGAATGACCTGGGCGCTCGCTGGCAATGAATAGGCCACGTCATCTTCCCGCCGCACGATGCCGCGCACGAATACCTGCTGCCCCGGGCGATAGATGGGCCGATCGGTATATAGATAGGCGCGTAAGGATGTGCCGTTGTCGCCGTAGTAACCGTATGAACGCATGGCCGGCAGGTCGAAGCTATAGGCGCTGATGCCGCCCTGCCAGTTGCTCGCAACCGCGGAGAAGCGCTCCCCGGTGATGGCGAGCATCTCGTAATAGCCGCTGGTTGACTGGGCCGCATCGAGCATGACCTGCGCCACCCCGTTGGCGTCGGTCGTGGCCGTGCCAGCGGGCGTCACTTCCAGTTGCTCTTTGTAGCGCGCCGCGCTGAAGTTCACCGTTAGCCCGCTCACCGGCTTGCCGGATTGCAGATCGGTAGCCCACACCAGTGCCCCGCCGGGTTCGCTCTTCAGGGTCAGGTTTACTTCCGAGACGACCAGCACAATTTCCTGGTTGAAGCGCTCGGTGGAAATATCGGGCGATTTGATGCGTAGCTGATAGGCACCCGGTTTGAGTTGGCCGCCGTTGGGCGCCAGGTCCAGCAAGACCTGCGTAAGTTTGTTCGCCGGCGTGTCGATTGGCTGTTGCCACTGCCGCACGATAGGGCCGGGAGCCGGTCTGGCCTGGTTATCTTGTAACAGGAAGCGCGCATTGGAAGCGTCGTATGTGCGCAGTTCAAAGTCTAGCCGGCTGACGTTTACCACGCCGGCGGCCAGGCGCGCGGGTTGGTAGGCGTTCAAAGTTGCTACGCCGTTGGTTTGAATATAGACACCCGGCGCCAGGTTGCCCGTGTGAAAGGCGACGCGCAAGGCTTCTTGAGTCAGGTTGCCATACGGGTCGGCGATGCCGGGAGAGATATCTGCCACGTAATCCGTCGCTGCCTGTGAGCCGAAGTACAAAATGAAGCTGTGATCGTAGGTGTTGTAGTAGGTATAAACCAGCGCGGGCGAAAGGACGGGCGTCATGCTCAGGTGCGGCACGACGGTCGCCGGGTCGATATCCGTGTTGAAGTAAATGATGAACGCCATGCCCGGCACGGCATCACCGGCGCCATCGGCCGGCTGGGTGCCGGTGATGCGCGGCAAAGGCACGCTCCGGAAGGTGGATTGCCATGCTTCTTGCGATCCGTCCCCCCCGTTGCGGCTGAGCACGCCTGCCGCGACGCGCAGCGTGTAGGTGCCGTCGAAAGCCAGCTTCGTGCTGGGTGTGAAGGTGAGCGTGTCGCTCAATACGCTTGCTTCGCCTGATACCGCCGTGCCGGTTGACGCCAACAACTGAAATGCCGCGCGTGCGCTTGCTGCATCAACATCCTGGTTGAACTGAACGGTGATGGGGGTATCCACGCGCGCAGGGGGGCCTTGCGGGTCGGGCGAGACGCTGATGACTTTCGGTGCGGCGGTGCTGAACGTCCAGCGATAGTCACCAGCAAGCGGGTTGCCGTCGGTGTCCTTCAGGTTGGCGCTCAAGAGGGCGGTGTAGGTCGTTCCGCCGGGGAGCGGCTGTTTGGGCCGGAAGGCCAGCACCGAGGTGTTCAACCATTCTGGCTCGCCTTCAATCGGCGGGTCAAAACTGAGCGGTTGTGGCAAGGCGCTTTGCTCATTCAGCGTGGTCAGCGGCACGACTGGCCGATTGAAGATCACCGTTATGACCGTCTCAGGGTCGATCTCTTGTGCGCCGGAAGCGGGGATGGTCTGCCCCACTTCCAGGTTGCCTTGCGTAACGAAACGAAACTGGTAAGGCTCGCGCAAAGTGGTGCCGTCGCTGGCGCTGGCCGATTGTGTCAGTGCCACGTCGATCACTGTGTTGCGCGGGAGTGGCTCAGCCGGTTTAAAAACGAAGGTGCGTTCATTCATCCAATCAATGCTGCCTTGTAGCGCCGGGCGCAATGTGAAGGCGTTTGCCACCGAAGCTTGATTCATTGGACGATCAAACACAAGTTCGATTGCGCCATCGGGGTTCAATCGCTCACCTGCTTCGGGCGTGCGCTGAACCACGATTGGCGCTGCGGCATCTTGTGGGCCGGGTGTGTAGGGGACGCTCAATGGAGGCGTCAGCGCGGTTGCGGTGGGTGGCACAGGCGTGGATGTTGGGGGGGGGGTGGGCGTCGCCGTAGGAAGATTGGGCTGACATGCCGCTATAAGTAGCATGCAAATAACAACTCCGGCCAGTATGGCGTCACGAAAGGCCGAATGTTCCGAGCATAGACGGTTGCGCATATGGGCTCCTTGATCTTGTGTGCGCTCTTTAGACGCACACGGCGCATACTTTGTTCCTCTAATTAATACTGGTACAATAACGCACTAATTCTCGCGTGTGGCTTCATTCGCGGGCACCACGACCGTGCTTGCAGTGAACTAGTCTACGACATGCATTTTTCATCATACATGGTAGAAAGAATCGTGAAAACACAAGCTCGTTCGATTATGGGAGTGATACGCCGATGAGTGCTACCCAAGCCAACCCGGTCGCACCCGGCGCATCGGCCGAACCGCTGCGAACGATTGAGTCTCGCAGCATGTGGCAAGATGCCTGGCATCGCCTGATCCGTGGTAGCAATGGCCGTATCGGCCTGGTCGTCGTTGCTATCATTTGTCTGATTGCCATTTTTGCCCCAATCGTTGATCCGTATGACGCATCGATAGACAGCAACATGTCTATCTCTCGCCAGGGTCCGTCGCTGCAACATATTTTCGGCACCGACCGTATCGGGCGCGACGTCTTCCGGCGCGTGATGCACGGCACCAGCTATTCACTGGTCGTGGCAATGGCGGCGATTATCGTCGGCAACGTCCTTAGCACGGGCATAGGAATGATTTCAGGTTACTTTGGCGGCAGCATCGATTTCATCATCCTGCGTATTATGGAGTTGATGCAAGCCTTCCCCTCCATTCCCCTGGCGATTGCCATTGTGGCGATCATAGGGCCTGGATTGATCAGCACAGTCCTGGCGATCACAGTCGTTGGCATCCCAGGTGGTATGCGTGTGGCACGTGCCATGACGTTGGGTTTGCGCAACCTGGACTACGTGGAAGCCTCTCGTTCGCTGGGAGGGAATAGCAATCACATCATGATGCGCCATATCCTGCCCAACTTGATTTCCTTCGTGGTAGTGAGTGCCACGTTGGGCGTTGGAGGCGTGATCCTGACCGCTGCCGCCCTGGGGTTCCTGGGGTTAGGCGCTCAGCCGCCTGCGCCGGAATGGGGCGTGATGATCGCCGATGCAGTTCCGTTCTTGCGCCAGTCACCGCATCTTGCATTGTTCCCCGGCCTTGCTATTATGATAACGGTGCTTGGGTTTAACTTACTCGGTGATGGCCTGCGCGATGCGCTGGATCCGTCCCTGAGTGGTACTGCTTAATCCTGAGCAACTTGTGGAGGTGATTAACTTCGGTCAAATGCCTATTCACGATTTATCGAATAAACGAAATATGTAAGACCAAACAGCACTCAATCGAATCTTTCGGAGGAGAGAATAGATGTCTATTAATAAAACACAGTTGAGCCGCCGGCAATTCCTAACCCTCGCCGGCACGTCGGCCACCATTGGCCTGCTCGCAGCGTGCGGTGCAGCAACCCCAACCGCAGCCCCCGCCACTTCGGCCCCGGCTGCCGCCGCTGCGACCGATACTCCGGCTGCCGCTGCGCCTGAAGCGACTGCGACAACCGCCGAGGCCGCCGCTGCCGAAGCGACCGCCACCACCGCCCCCGCGGAAGGCGCCGCAACTGAGATGACCCTGATCCAGGGCCGTGGTGCAGACTCCACCGCGCTCGACCCAGGCATCGTCACCGACGGTGAGTCGGCCCGCGTATGCTGGACGATCAATGATCCACTGGTCGCAATCGAAGGCAAGACGACCAAGGTCATGCCATGGTTGGCTGAATCGTTCGAGACCACCGATAGCAAAGTCTGGACGTTCAAGCTGCGCAAGGACGTCAAGTTCCACGATGGTACGGATTGCGACGCCGATGCGATCAAGTTCAACTTCGACCGCTGGAGCCAGAAGGACTTCAAGTATCGCTATGCTTCCCAGAAGTATGAATACTGGGACAACGAGCTAAGCCAACTGGTTGACAGCTACAGAGTGGTTGACGCCACCACCTTCGAAGTGACCCTCAAGCAGGCCACCACGCTGATCCTGCCTAAGCTGGCGATCTTCTCGTTCGGTATCGTCAGCCCCAAGGCTGTGCAGGAGCAGGGCGAGAAATACGCCACGCAGACCGGCACGCCCGTCGGCACCGGCCGCTTCAAGTTTGATTCCTGGGTGCCCAACGACAAGATCACGGTCGTCCGCAACGATGACTGGTGGGGCGGCAAGGTCCAGTTAGACTACACGCAGGAACCGAAGGTCAGCAAGTTGATCTTCCGCTCGATCCCCGACAACAGCGCCCGCTTCGCCGAGTTCCAGGCCGGAACGCTGGACCTCTCGGACCTGGCCCAGACCGACCTGCTGACGTTGGAAGGCAACCCCGATTACGACATCGTGCCGGCGCTCTCGTTGAGCACAGGTTACATCGCGTTCCAGCAAGCCACCAAGCCATTCGACAAGCTTGAGGTTCGCCAGGCAATTGCCCACGGCGTAGACTGGGCCGCCATCGTCAAGAACTTCTACGATAAGTATGCCGAGCCTGCCGGTGGCTTCCAGCCGCCCGCGATCCTGGGTCACAACCCGAACATCAAGCCCTATGAGTACGATCAGGAGAAGTCCAAGGAATTGCTGAAGACCGCCGGCCTGCCCGATGGCTTCACTGCTGATTTCTGGTACCTCCCTGTGATCCGCGGCTACTTCCCCGATGGAAAGGCGATCGCCGAAGCAATCGCGGCCGACCTGGCCAAGATCGGCGTCAAGCTCAACCTGAAGACCGAAGACTGGTCCGCTTACCTGCAGGACCGCGCCGATGGCAAGTTCCCGATGTGGATGTTGGGCTGGGGCTCCGACAACGGCGACCCCGACAACTTCATCGGCTATCACTTCCTGTATGCAGATGGCAAGAACCCCAACAAGGAAGATGCCTACAAGAACGACAAGCTGCAGGAATTGCTGCGCGAGGGCCAGGTTGAGTCTGACTCTGCAAAGCGCGAGAAGATCTACCAGGATGCCGAGCAAATCGTCTATGACGAAGTGCCGAGAATCGCTGTCGCATGGGTTACTACCCCTGCCATCTTCCCGAAGCGCGTGAAGGGCTGGATCAATCCTCTGGCCGTGTTCCGCGATTGGTACGAGTTCTACTCTGTCGAGCGCTCGTAACCGTTCTGATTGTTAATAGCGAGGGCGCATTCATTGAGTGCGCCCTCGCTAGTCGAATCTACAGATGACCACGTACATCATTCGTCGTATTCTCGTCGTTATCCCCGTTATTATTGGGGTCTCGATTCTTTCGTTCTTTTTCGTGCACATGATCCCAGGCGACCCGGTCATCGCAATGCTGGGTGAGCGTGCCAGGCCCCAAGATATTGCGGAATATAAGGCGCAAATGGGCCTGGATCAGCCGATCTACGTCCAGTATCTCCGCTACGTAGAGGAACTCTTGAAGGGCAACATGGGGACGTCCATCGTCAATAAGGTGTCTGTCTCCAAGACGCTTTCCTATCGGTTGCCTGCTACGATCGAATCCATTTTCTTTGCATTGATTATCGGTATCGTGATAGGGGTAGGCATGGGGATCATTGCCGCCCTGAAACGTAACACGTTGATCGATACCGGCGCCACCTTGTTTGCTTTGACGGGTGTTTCCATGCCCGTCTTCTGGTTAGCCCTGATCGTTATCTACTTATTTGCGGTCAACATCAAGCTTCTTCCCCCCGGCGGCCGCTTGAGTTCTGAATACACCATTACAACGGTGACCGGCTTCTACACCATCGACAGCCTGTTGATGGGGCGATTGGACATTTTCTGGGATGTGATCAAGCACATGATTATGCCCAGTGCCGTGCTGAGTACGACGGTGATGCCCAGCATCATGCGTCTGACGCGCGCCTCGATGCTGGAAGTGTTGCAAAAAGATTACATCCGCACTGCCCGCGCAAAGGGGCTGCAGATGAACAAGGTCATCATGAAGCACACGCTGCGTAACGCGTTGTTGCCCGTGATTACCGTCATCGGCCTGCAGATCAGCGGGTTGCTGGGCGGCGCGATTTTGACGGAAAACGCCTTCTCGTGGACTGGCATGGGGCAGTGGTTCTACCAGGCCATCGTTGGGCGCGATTATCCGGTGATCCAGGCGTCCATCTTGTTGAACGCGATCATCTTCGTTATCATGACCATGCTGGTCGATATTTCCTACGCCTTTATCGACCCACGCATCCGCTACTAGCGAAGGTTAGAGATTTGAGACTGGAGAATTGAAATTGACGATTGACCGTTGACGAATGAATCATCTCACCTTTCGTCATTCGCCTTCCGTCGATCACTCATCTCCAATCTCAAATCTCCAATCTCATTTTCATATCTGATTTCAAATGACCAATACTGACACCTTCCATGCTGCCGAGTTGAAATTGCTTGGCGAGATTTGGTCATCGCCGACGCTCTGGCCGACGATGCGCGTGCTGTGTGACGATTGCAATGGCCGGTTTGTGGCCAGTGACGACGAGCGCCGTGCCGCTGCGTTCATCTGCGATAGCCTGGCGAAGTATGGTCTGCAAGACGCGCACACCGAAGAATTCGACGTGCAAGGTTGGCGGCGTGGTGACGCTCACCTGACCGTCAACGGCACGCCCCTGGTGTGCATCGGTCTGCCCGGCACCCCTGCGTGTGACCTGCAAGCGCCCATCATTCTGCTGGGCAACGGCGAGCCGGACGACTTTGAAAAAGCGGGCGAGGCTGCGCGTGGCAAGATCGCCCTGGTGCTGGGCAAAGGCTCACACCGCCTGGAGAAGTATGCGCGCGCCGTCAAAGCGGGCTGTGTGGCCTACATTTTCGGCAATCCAGAGATGGGCACGCTGCCGCCAACGGGCAGCATCAACCTGGATGGCGCGCTGGCGCCTATTCCAGGCATCGGCATCGCGCATGAATCGTTCCTGCGCATCAAGCGCATGGCGGAAGTTGGCGAGCTGACGGTTCACATGAAAGTGAATGCCGAGTTGTTCCCAGGGAAAGGGCTGAACGTGATCGCCGATATCCCCGGCACCGACCCCAGCCAGGGCATATTGATGGCGTGCGGTCACTATGACGGGCACGACATCGCGCAGGGCGCAATCGACAACGCCAGCGGCACCGCGGCGGTGATGGAAGCGGCGCGCGCGCTGATGACGGTGCGCGACCAGCTCAAGCTGGGGATTCGCATCGCGCTGTGGTCGGGCGAGGAGGTTGGCATGGTCGGCTCCGGCGCCTATGCCAAAGCACACAAGACTGAGTTGGCGAACGTCAAGCTGGTGTTCAACTGCGACATCGTGAGCAACCCCGGCCCGATGTTCATCGGCCTGAGCGGCTACGACACGGACCGCGTGGCCGAATATATGCGTAAGCTGGCCGGCAATGAGTACAGTGTGAATGTGGTCACCGGGCGGACGATCCCCTATTCTGATCACTTCTCATTCAATCTGTATGGCGTGGCGGCGTTGATGGCTGCCACAGGTGAACCGAAGTATCCAAACCTGGGCCCGCACACCTACGGCGACACGCTGGATAAGGTGGATATGCGCGCGCTGCGCTCCAGCGCCGCCTTCACCGCACGTGTTTTGTTGAACCTATCGCATGACCCATCGCCGCTGCCTTTGCGCGGCGCTACGCCCGATGAGGTGCGTGAGATGTTGCACAAGGACGGCTACGAAAACTTGATGCTCAAGGATTGAGCGCGTTTCACCCCTCATCGGGTTGATTGAGCACTTCTAGCCCCCTCTTGCCAGACGGCAAGAGGGGGCTAGTTTCGTAAACGAACGTAGTGACCCCGCCAGGCGTTTAATATATGGAAGCGTGTATAAAAGTCTGGTTCTGAGGAGTCGATCTCATGGAGAACCGTAATACCAAGCCGTTGATCTTCTTTGCCATTATGGGGATGGTGATCGGGGCTGCGGTCCTGGCCATTGTGGCGGTCCAGTCGCTCCATTCGCCACAGCAAGATGCGCTCAGCCAGTATGTGCGCGTGCAATATGCCAGGCAGCCCGGCCTGGTGGTGAGCCAGGTGGTGCAGGCCGGCCTGCCGGGCAAGTTCACCGCCTCGATGAGCGGAGATGTTTATGGTTCCGGGTCATATTTCCATGTGGATATGCCCTATACCTACGGCACCGTGGTCAGCCAGACGGGGAATTCGTCGCGCCCATTACCCTATCCGCCGGAGCAACTGGCTTGCGTGCTACTGGGGTCTAACCAGGGCCCCGCAGTGGTGTTTATTGCGTTGCATGGCGATGACTACAAGGCGGATTGGTTCGTGCATCAATCTCGTGCGGCCTGGGCCAGCGACGAACTGCGGGCGCAACTGAACGCGCTGGGCTGTGAATTCAAACCCGAGTAGCGCCCCGGCATAGATACAATCAGCACCGATAACATCATGGACAATCAATCTATTACCGGCATGGGTGCCATCGTCACAGGCGCAGGGCGAGGCATTGGACGCAGCATTGCGCTGGCGTTGGCGCGGCAGGGCGCGCGTGTGGCGCTTGCCGCGCGCACGTTGAGCGAATTGGAGCAGGTGCGCGCACAAATCGACTCTTTCGGCGGCGAGGCTGTGTGCATCCCCACCGACGTCAGCTCGGAAGAAGATGTGATCCATCTGGTGGGCAGTGCTGCGGCGCAATGGGGCCGGCTGGATATCGTGGTGAATAACGCCGGCATCGGGGCCTTCGGCCCGTTGGAACAGGCCAGCGCAGCCCAATGGGACAGGGTGATGGCGGTGAACGCGCGCGGCACCTTCCTGGTCTGCCGCGAGGCAGTCCCTCACTTGCGCAAGCAGCGCCCGTCGTACATCGTCAACATCACCTCGGTGGTGGGCGTGAAGGGCTATTTGAACCAGGCGCTCTATAGCGCATCCAAGCACGCCGTGATGGGCATGAGCAAAGCGCTGGCGAAAGAAGTGCAAAAAGACGGCATCCGCGTGCACGCGATTTGCCCGGGTGGGGTGGATACCGATATGGCCGGTGCCGCCCGGCCCGACCTGGATCGCTCGGTGCTGATTTCGCCCGAAGACATCGCCGACGTGGTGCTGTTCCTGGTCACCCGGCGCGGCAACGCCGTGATAGACGAGATCGACGTGCGGCGCCAGTCGTCCACCCCCTGGGCATAGAGAATCTATCCACGAATCTGCACGAATAAGCTGCTAACACAAAGAAACAAAGACACGAAGGAACACAAAGACTTTAGAAATAGAAGCGCTGATTCCCAGTCCACACTTCTGATGCTTCGTGTCCTTTGTGCCTTCGTGTTTTCGTGGTTTGATTGTTTTTATTCGCGGATCATCATGAATGAGAGGCAAGTATGAGACTGGAAGAGATGAACTGGATGGGCGTGGAAGCCTATCTGAAGAAGGACGACCGGCTGATGCTGGTGGTGGGCGCCTGCGAGCAGCACGGCTACCTGAGCCTGCTGACGGATATTCATATTCCCCAGCGGTTGGCCGACGAGGCCAGCGAGCGCACCGGCGTGCTGGTGGCCCCGCCGTTGAACTTTGGCATCTCGCCCTATTTCGCCAGCTTCCCCGGCACGATCACGCTGCGCACGCAGACATTTCTGAGCGTCATCACCGACCTGGTGCGTGGCGTGTATGGTCAGGGTTTCCGGCGGTTGCTCTTTGTGAATGGACACGGCGGCAACGACTCGGCGCGCGGGGTGTTGCACGAGCTAGCGAATGAGTTGCCGGGCCTGAAGGTGGGCTGGTATTCGTGGTGGGTAGCGCCGTCGGTGACGGAGGTGGCTGCTGGCGCCGGGCTGCGCAGCTATCACGCGGCGTGGATCGAGGCTTTCCCGTTTACCCGCGTGAGCGAAATGCCCAAAGGTGAGAAGCAGCCCGTCAGCAGCCGATTGCTTTTGAACGCCGCCGATGAACGTGCGCTCATCGGCGACGGCGTATATGGCGGGCCCTACGTGGCCGACGACGCGCTCATGCAGCGCATCTTCAACACGGCGGTGCAAGACATCGTCGAGCGGTTGAGGTTCCAGGTTTGAGAATGGCGGTTGGAGATTTGGGGATTCGAGATTAACCACGGATTTCACGGATGACACGGATTCATCTGTGAAATTTGTGGTTCATGCTCGGTGTCTCATCTCCAATCTCAATTCTCTAATCTCTATTTCCCGAAAAGTTCTTTCTCGCACAGCTCAAAGAAGCGCTCGTACTCCTCTTCGGTGTTGTAGTAGGCCGTGGACATACGGATGGCGTCGAAGCCTTCGCCCACCGGTCGCAGGATGGCCTTGTTCTCTTTGAACATGCGCCCAACGAAGTCGCCGATGTCGTCGATCGTCTTGCCGCAGAACTGGATCGAGGCCATGCCGGACGATTGCTCCCACGGCAGCGGGCAGATGAGCTTATAACGCTCTGGCTGCTCCAGCACGCGCCGCTTGAAGTAGTCCGAAAGTTGGTGCATGCGGCCTTCGATTTTCTGCATTCCAAAGCTCTCGTACCAGTCCAGCACGGCGTTCATCGCTGCGAAGACCTGCACCGGGCGGGTGGCACCCAATTCAAAACGCGCCGCGGAATCGACGAACTTGATCGGCGTCTCCCAGGTGATCGTTCCGGCGCCCACCATCGGCGGGTTCAGCTCTTCCAGGAAGCTACGCCGCACGTAGAGCAGCCCCACGCCGTTCGGGCCATACAGCCACTTGTGCCCATTGCTGATGTAGAGGTCGGGATCGACGTCGTGCAGGTTGATCGGGAACTGGCCCACGGCTTGCGCGCCGTCGATGTAGGAGATGATGCCGCGCCGGCGGGCCCATGCGCAGATCGACTTCGGGTCGGCGCGCAGGCCGGTGTTGCAGTCCACGTGGCTGGCCACCACCAGGCGCGTCTCGCCGGTCACGACCTCGTTCAGGCTGTCGAGCGTCTCCTGGGCGATTGCGCTGAGCTTGAAGCGGATCAGGCGCGCCTTGCCGATCTGTTCCAGGTATTTGAAGACCATGTTGGTGGTGGGGTACTCGTGATCGGAGATGAGCACGTCCACCGGCTTGCCGGGGGCGGGGCGCAGGGCGTCCCAGTGCAGCCACATGGCGCTGTTCAGGCTGTGCGAGGCGTTATAGGTGAATGCCAGTTCGCTCTCGTCCGCGCCCAGGAACTTGGCGACGCGGTTGCGCGCCTGCACGCCCTGTTCGCACAGGTCGTAATAGGCGGGCAGGCCCCCCAACTCGCAGTAGCGGGTCAGTTCGATCAACTTCTCCACCACAGGTTGCGCGGGCAGGCCCGAGGTGCCGGTGTTCAGGTAGAGTGTCTGGCTGAGAATCGGAATGGCGTTGCGCGCGCGTGCGATGTCGTTTGCGTCCATGATTGATAAGGGGCGGGCAATGCGATGATGCAGCCATGTGCGCCGGCCCCGTGCGAATATCTCCTTTGTAAGATGTGGCAGCTTCCAGGCTGCCGGGGTGATTCTAACCTCACCGCCAGGAAATGCGATGGGGGAGAGCGAAGGGGACGTGCGAATTCCATTCGCACGCTCAAAGAACGAAGTGCGCCTGCGCGCACTGGATGGGAGCATGACGAAACGAGCAGCGCTACCAGGGCTACATCTTCGTGTGAGCCCTGCGCCACATTCGCCGGGTTAGCCTTATCATTCCTAGCATGACCACACCCCTTACTGCGCAAGAGATTGAGTTCACGACCGTCACGCTGAATGACGCGGGCGAGCGCATCGACCATCGCACGTGCCATGCCCAACAGTATGTGGAGGACCTGGGCGGCGGCCAAACGCTGGCGCTGATCGCCATCCCCGGCGGCGCATTCGGCATGGGCTCGCCGTTGGGGATGGGCTACCCGGATGAACATCCCCAGCACCGCGTGAGCATACCGCCGTTCCTGCTTGGCAAATGCTTGATCACCCAGGCGCAGTGGCAGCATCTGATGGGCCGGCACGTGGGGCGCTTCAAAGGCGCTCAGTGGCCGGTGGAAAATGTCGCATGGTATGCCGCCGTGCGCTTCTGCGAGCGGCTCTCGCAGCGCACGGGCAGGCGCTATCATTTGCCCAACGAAGCGCAATGGGAATATGCCTGCCGGGCCGGGACGAATAGCCCATTTGCCTTTGGGCACACCCTCACCACTGACGTCGCCAACTACAACGGCGAGTACCTGTATCGCGCCGAACCCAAAGGCCCCTATCGCCACACGCCCACCGAAGGTGGAATGTTCCCACCCAATGACTTCGGCCTGTGCGACATGCACGGCAACCTGTGGGAGTGGTGCGCCGACGTGTGGCACCCCTCCTATGAGGGCGCACCCACCGACGGGCGCGCGTGGGTGACGGGTGGCGAGCAGAATTATCGCGTGACGCGCGGCGGGAGCTGGCACGACACGCCCGACGTGTGTCGTAGCGCGGCGCGCTTGCGGGTGATCGCGGGCGAGGGCGACGAAATGACCGGCTTTCGCGTCGCGCTGGCGGTTGAACCCACGTGAGTCAACATCACGTGTTGACTCGTGGATTCCACATCGGCGGTTCATAAACCTTTCAACCTCCGATGACCGCCG
>DAOUFG010000169.1:0-32634 GCA_034430115.1 Thermoflexales bacterium
CGCTCACTGCGCAATGAGCAGGGCTGGACGCGCGTGGAAACGGCCTTTGAAGGGCTCAGGAACGAGATGTCGGCGCTGGCGCGTAACCTGGATGGCCTGGCGCGGGCGATGAATGAATTGAGCGACGTGCATAGCGATGCCGCCGGCGAATCGGGGCAGAGCCTGGAGATGTTGACGGCGCGCGTGCTGGGGGCCAAGCGGTTTATGGATGAGGCGTGTGAGCAGATGAACGCCATCGTCAGCAAGCCCGGCGAGCAGAGCATCTATTGGGTGGAAGTACAGGCCCAGTCCGACCGGGCCGGGTATGGCCGCCGGGCAGCTTCGGCGCGCATCACGTTGAACGTTGCGCCGTTGCACGTCGGGCCGCTGATGCGCAAGTTCATCTGGGATGCCAAAAAGTCGGTCATTTTGACGTCGGCCACCATTCGTACTTCCTCGCCTGCGACGCGCGGCACACCCACTTTTGACCACATCGAAGAGCGGCTGGACGCGCAGAATGCGATGACGCTGGCGGTTGAATCGCCTTTCGATTATGCGTCTTCCACATTGCTCTACCTGGTGAGCGACATGCCGGAGCCGAACCAGCCCAGCTACCAGCAATATGTGGAGCGCGCGCTGCTGGAGTTGTTCCGCGCCTCGAAGGGACGTGGCATGGCGCTCTTCACCAGCTATAACCAACTGCGTGTCACGGCCAGGAACGTCGCGCCGCAGCTTTTGCGAGACGGCATCGTGGTCTATGAGCAGGGCGATGGCACCTCGCGGCGCATCATGTTGGAACAGTTCAAAGCTGCCGAACGTGGTGTGCTCTTCGGCACACGCAGTTTCTGGGAGGGTGTGGACGTGCAGGGCGAGAAGCTAAGCGCGCTTGCAATTTGCAAGCTGCCTTTTGATGTGCCCACCGACCCGATCTTTTCGGCGCGCAGCGAGACCTACGAGGACCCGTTTAACGAATACTCGGTGCCCGAAACGGTGTTACGTTTCCGCCAGGGGTTTGGCCGTCTGATCCGATCCAAGACGGACCGTGGCGTGATTGTGGTATTGGATCGCCGCCTGATCAGCAAGAATTATGGCGCATCGTTTATTAATGCGTTGCCATCTCCAACGATTCGGCGTGGTCCACTGACGGGGTTAAGTCGTTCAGTGACGGAGTGGTTAAAGTAAAGGCAAAGTATCGCACATAGAATAGTATTGTTGACGAGACAACTGTGGCGCTTTGCCCTACAGAAAAGATGGAGAACAGCTATGCGTACACTTGCAATGATCCTGGCCGGTGGCCGTGGAAGTCGCCTGAGTGTGTTAGCCGATAAGCGAGCCAAGCCTGCAGTGCCCTTTGCAGGAAAGTATCGCATCATCGATTTCCCGCTGTCGAATTGTGTGAATAGCGGTATCTATAACGTATCCGTGTTGACCCAATATCGGCCGCGTTCATTGATGGAGCATATTCGCACCGGCGCACCCTGGGACCTGGATCGTTTGCATGGCGGTGTACAGATTTTGCAGCCCTACCAGGGCCGGCGCGATTCCGACTGGTATGCCGGCAACGCCGACGCGATTTATCAGAACCTGGATATCGTGCGCAACTTGCGTGCAGACTATGTGCTCATCTTAGGTGGGGACCATGTCTACAAGATGGACTATAGCATCCTCACCAGCTTCCACCAGGAAAAACAAGCTGACGTGACGGTGGCGACGTTGCAGGTGACGCCGGAGGAAGCCAGCCGGTTTGGGATCGTGCAGACCGACGCCAACTTGCGCGTGGTCAACTTTGAGGAGAAGCCCAAGGAACCCAAAGGACAACTGGCCTCGATGGGAATCTACGTGTTCAACTACGATACCCTGGTGCGTGTGCTGACGGAAGATGCCAAAGATCCCAACTCGGCACATGACTTCGGCATGAACATCTTCCCCAAGATGATCCATAGCAATTCGCGGGTCTTTGCGTTCCCCTTCGGCAACTACTGGGTGGATGTCGGCACGGTGCAGGCATATTGGGAAGCGCACATGGACCTGTTGACCGAGAACCCCTCGCTGGATTTGCTGGATCGCGAGTGGGTGATCCACACGCGCAGCGAAGAACGCCCGCCCGTCAACATTCGCACCGGGGCGACGGTGAATCACAGCCTGATTACCGATGGTTGTGTGATCGAAGGTTCGGTGGAATATTCGGTGCTCTCGCCGGGTGTGCGCGTCGCGCGCGGCGCGGTGGTTCGCTATTCCATCGTGCTGACCGACGCCGTGATCGAAACAGGTGCCGTGGTGGACCGCAGTATCTTGGACAAGCGTGTCGTGGTAGGTGCGGGTGCGCAGGTTGGCTATGGCACCGATTACACCGAGAACAAGGCGCTGAAATTTGCAACCGGCATCAATGTGGTGGGCAAAAATACGCTCATCCCACCGAATTTTAAGGTGGGGCGCAACGTCATCGTTGGCAGCGACCTGAACGACCTGGACTTCAATGGCGACTCGATTCCCAGCGGCGAGAGCATCCACGCGGAGGAGGAAGACTGAGATGCCGGAAGGAGAAGCATTGATTGGCGCGGTGAAAGCCGGCGACCTGCAACAGGTGCAGGCGCTATTGGATGCCGCCCCGGCGCTGGTGAATGCACACGCCGGCAGCGGTGAATCGGCTGTTTTGCTGGCTGCCTATTATGGCCACAAGGCAATCGCGGAATTGCTGGTTTCGCGCGGGGCAGACCTGACTGTTTTCGAGGCCGCCGCTATTGGGTCTGTGGCGCGCGTGACGGCGCTGGTCAGCGCGGACTCAACGCTGGTCAATGCTTTTTCGCCCGATGGCTTTACGCCATTGGGGTTAGCGGCCTTCTTTGGGCATGCAGACGTGGTGGCCTACTTGCTGGCCCAAGCAGCGCAGGTGAACCTGGCGTCACGCAATCAGTTGCACGTCATGCCGCTGCATTCGTCGGTGGCGGCCCAAAACCTGGCGATCAGCCAGGCGTTGCTGGAGCATGGTGCGCCGGTCAATGCGGCCCAGCAAGATGGCTATACCCCTTTGCACGAGGCGGCCCAGAATGGTCAACTGGAGATGATCCAGTTGCTGTTGTTGTATGGTGCTGATGTCACAATCCGCAAGGCCGATGGCGAGACGCCCGCTGAAACGGCACTGAAGGCCGGTCATCCCGAAGCAGCCGCGCTGATTCGGGAAAGATATTTGTAGTGAGGTAACCGAATAACATGACGACTGAACAACAGTCCACCGGCAGCGCCGGCTTGAACCACCTGGCAATCGCCGTCACGAACCTGGAGGACGCATTGGCGTTCTATCGTGACGCGTTGGGCCTGACGCTGCAACGCATCGAAGATGTGCCCAGCGAGGCGGTTCGCGTGGCGTTTTTGCCATTGGGCGATGGCGAGATTGAGCTGATGCAGCCCACGCGTGATGACACAGGGGTGGCAAAGTGGCTCGCCAAACGTGGCCCAGGCATGCACCATGTGTGCATCCAGGTGAGCGACATCGGCGCAACCCTGGCGCGCCTGAAGGCGCATCAGGTGGAATTGATTAACCCGGAGCCGGTGCAGAAACCGGACGGCACGCGCTATGCTTTCATTCATCCCAAGAGCGCCTATGGCGTGCTGGTGGAACTGTATCAGTTGAAAGACTGAACGGAGGTAAAGCAAGTATGAGCACGGCGGCAAGTATCGCGTTGATTCTGCTGATTATCGAGATGACGCTCGGGGTATTCATCGTCCTGGCTATTTGTGCAGGCATGGTATTCCTGATGCACAAGTTGCGCGGCGTGTTGAAGCGAGCGTTGCCGCAGGCACAAGACTTCACCTTGAAGGTCGCTAATGCGGCACACGACGTAAGCAATAAGGTGGCCGAACCATTTATCAGAGTCAACGCTGCGACAGCACAGGCGCGTGCGACGGTGGATGGCGCCAGACGTCGTTTCTCACGCATGTAAGTTTGGCAAAGAGAACGGCACATACTTTCTATGTGCCGTTCTTTTGATGCCCGGTGGTTGACTTTCTCTACGGTGCGCCCGGAGGTTTATGTCATGCTGCGGCGGCGCAGGATGGCTACGATCAACAAAGCCAGGCCGAAACCGATCAGCATGGCGGAGATCGCCGGCAACAGAACCGAACTTCTTTGGTCTTCTTCGTCGAGTGATAGTGTCAGAAGTGCGCGTTTGGCGTCGTGTACGAACTCTGCGCGCGGCTCAACCGGCGACATCGCCGAGCTCAGGCGCTGCTCAAGCCATTCGACATCTTCACTGGTCAATTTTGATTTCATTCGGTTTTATCCAGGATTTCGCGCAACTGCATGAGCGTCCGATGATAGAGTGACTTAATGGCACCTTCACTGCGGTTCATAATCTGACCAATTTCAGAGTTTTGCAGTTGCTCTACGAATTTCAGTACCACCAGTTGCTGGCGGTCCTCCGGCAAGATGCGGATTGCCCGCAACAGGCGTTCGCGTTCACTGGCACTGTCAATATTAAAATCTGTATCGTCGTGGTGTGCGCTGTGCAATTCCATCTCGTCTAGTGGCACAGACGGATGCCGGCTGTTATCGCGATGGTAGTTTGCTACCACGTTATGCGCGATACGATAGAGCCAGGCTGTAAAAGGTACCCCACGATCGTTGTAATTCTTGACGTGTTTCAACGCGCGCATAAACACGCGCGCTGTCAGGTCTTCGGCATCCTCTGCGTTTCCTACGCGATAGTACACGTAACGGTATATCGACGTCACATGACGTTCATAGAGTTCACCGAACGCGTTTGAATCATTTTTGGCCATGTTTGCCAAAACTTGATCATCATCTTGATTGTGTGCCTTAGGATCAGCTTCGGCGTCCAATTCTTCTAGTGCCTTATTGCTGATCTCGCGTTCAGTTTCATTCATCACTTTAAACACCACACTGGTTGCAGGGTTTCGCTTGTGCAACCCCGCCCTCGTTATGCGCAGCTCACGAATTATAATGACCCCCCGGTGAGCGTTGATCTCACTGCCATCAACATGCAATCTTCTAACCCCAAGCACAATTCTCAAACGGCCCTGATCTCGGTTGTAATTCCCACCTGGAATGGCGCGCGGCATTTGCCGGTGTGTTTCAATGCCTTGCGTCGCCAGACGCTGCCCCCCTATGAGGTCATCTTGGTGGATAACGCATCAACCGACGAAACGACCAGCCTTGTCACCCGCGATTTCCCGGAGGTGCACCTGATTCGCCTGCCCGAGAATCGCCGTTTTGCCGGGGCGTGTAACGCGGGGATGCGTGCTGCGCATGGTGAGATGATTGCGCTTTTGAACAATGATACCGAAGCCGATGAACATTGGTTGGCCAACGTGGCGGCCACCTTCCAGGCGCATCCCGAAGCCGGCTTCCTGGCCAGCAAGTTGCGCCTGTTCGACCAGCGCGAAAAGCTCCACTCCGCGGGTGATTTTTATAGCGTGCGCGGCGTGCCGGGGAATCGTGGCGTGTGGCAGGTGGATGAAGGGCAGTTTGACGCGCAGTATGTATTTGGCGCGTGTGGCGCGGCCTCGGTGTATCGGCGTAAGATGCTCGATCAGGTCGGCCTGTTGGACGAGACGTTTGAGTTCTCGTGCGAGGACGTGGATCTTTCGTGGCGCGCGCAACTGGCCGGGTTCCCTTGTGCGTTTGCCCACGACGCCATCGTCTATCACAAAGTGAGTGCCACCGGTGGCGGCGTGCTCAACAGCTACTACGATGGGCGCAACTTCATCTGGCTGCTGGTGAAAGACGTGCCGGGTGACATGTGGCGCGCACACGCCGGGGCCATCCTCAAGTCACAATTTAGCATCGCCTTTAGCGCATTGCGCGCCTGGCGTGGCAAAGCCGCGCGTATGCGGCTGAAGGGCCAGTTGGCCGGGCTGCTGGGCATCCCGCGCGTGATGCGTCGCCGGGGCGAGGTGCAACGCACGCGCGTCATCAGCCATGCGGACCTGGAACGCATTCTTTCGGATTAGCCAGACCCTGATCTACGAACCTGCGTGAATGAGTGTGAGCTGATCGGCCCCGGCGTTACCCAAGCATTGCCGGCAAAATGACGCGGAAAAGCAGGTGTGCATCCAGGGCGATGAAGGCGAGCACCAACGCAAGCCATAGCCAGCGTTGCAAGCGCGGCTGGCGCGAGAGGATGAAGTGCCAGCCCAGCGAGAAAGCTGTGCCGATGGAGATCAACCCCATAAAAAGGTAACGCCCCTGGTGTTGCACGAATTGCAGGTTGTACCAGACGAACCCTAGCAACGTGCCGACGGCCAAAATCGCCAGCGTTTCTAGCGCGATAGTTTGCTCGCGCGTCAGCACCAGCCGGGGCGAATAGATGCTTTCGCCCCTGGCGGTGGTGGGCTTGCCTTGCAGGCGTTTCCAGGCCGAGAGGCTGTGCAGCCACCAGGCCAGGAAGAGCAAAGTGGATGCGATGCTGACGGCGTCGAATAGCCAGTAGAAGCGCTGGTCGAGCACGATGCTCATCCAACCAAACTGGCCCCAGAAGGATTGAAACGTGAACTGCACCATGCGCGAGAGTAGCCCGTCCCAGCCATATTCGGCGATCCAGCCCACCGTGGTCGGCTGGCCTGCCACGACCAGGTTGTGCCGCTGCAAGCCCATCAGGTCCGTGCCGCCATACACTTGCAGGCCGTGAATCCACCACGGCAGCCCAATCGCTCCGGCGACGAGCGTGACGAAGAGGAGCGCCTTCAACGTCTGCCCAAAAGGCTTGTGCCGGAAATCACAGGCCAGGATGGCGAATAGCGCCACCGGTAGTGTGAGATAGGCTTGGGCCTTGGTCAGGAACCCGAGCCCCACTGTGAGCGCCAGTGGCAGCAGGGAGGTAAGGGAGTTGAGGCGCATCGGGGCCACGGAGGTTGAGGTGTCACGTCTCCCATGCTGGTTGATGTACCGCACGCTGAGCCAGACGCTGAGCGTGATGAGTGCCTCGGAGAGTGAGTCGTTGTTCAGCCCGGCCATCATGTGCACGTGCTGGGGCAGCAGCGCGATGAAAGCCGCTGCGAAGGCGGCGATTTGTGGATGAGTCGGGAAGATGGCCCGCACCGCCAGGTAGGAAAACACGACCACCAGCCCGCCGATACACAGCGAAAAGAGCCGCAGCGGGATGAGCGCCCCATTGAAGATGAGGAACACCGGCGCAGCGAGCGTATAGAACAGGGGAGGTTGGTGATCTTCGTATTGCACGCCGTCCAGCGACATGCTGGGTCGTGCGCCGGGTGGGGCGATCTGGTTGCTAATCAGGTCCTGGTTATAGTCGCCCATCATCAAGACGGGGTAATTGCCCGTCTGGGCGAGCTGGCGCACGTAGTTATAGTGCGCGGGCTCGTCGGGCACCTGCCACGGCGGGATGAGCACTGCAAACAGCGATCCCAGGGCAAGGTAGACAATCAAGATCACGGCCAATGGCCAGAGGGATGAATATTGGCGTTCCACTGCGCGAGGTGTCATTTGGTTTTCCTGGTGGGGATGAGTTCTTGCAAATCAGCCGCCCATTGGCTGGCGATTTTGTCTGGCGCAAATAGCGAGGCGCTACGCGCATGGCCTGCAGCGCCCATCCGGCGGGCCAGCGTTTTATTATTCAACAGCGTGAGCAGGTGCCCGGCCACAGTTCGCGCGTCACGTGCATCTGCCAGGAAGCCTGTTTCGCCGTCCACGACGATCTCAGGCACGCCGCCCGAACGGCATGCCACCACCGGCAGTGAGGCGGCCATTGCCTCCAGGAAGACCAACCCAAAGGCCTCGCGCTCTGTCGGCAGGCAGAACACGTCTGCCCCGGGCAGCAGGTCCGGCAGGTCGCTCCTGAAGCCCGCAAAGCAAACGGCCTCTTGCAAACCCATCTCGCTCACCCGCCGGCGTAGCACCAGCCCGTAGTCTTCTCGCATCGTAGAAGTGCCGCAAATCAGCAGGCGCGTGGCCGGCAATTGCGCGCGGACGACCTTGAAGGCGTCGAACAGTGTCTCGTACCCCTTCGAGGGATCCAACCGACCCGCGGCGATCACGAGCGGCGTATCGGCAGGCCACTGAAATTGGGCGCGCAACGCGGCCGGGGCGAGCGCCGGCCTTTGCCGCGAGGGCGGCGTTGGGTTCCACACCGTGCGGATGCGTTCCGGGGCAACGCCCTGTTCGATTGCGTCGTCGCGCACAAAGTCCGACACGGCAAAGAGGCACGGTCGCGTGCGAATGGTGCTCAGGACGTCGGAGCCGATGAAATAGCCCACCGGGTAATGAATGTGAATGATGTGCGGGATGTGATATAGCTGCGAAAAGAACTTCGCCAGGCGAACGTCTTGTTTTTGCTGCGCCGTGTAGAGCGCGTCGGGTTTAAATTGTCTGATCTTTGAGGCGATGAATATCATCGCACCCGGTAGCTGGCGTAGCATCATCAGGGCGCGCTGTTGGCGCGAGGGTTTGGGACGGATGGATAAATCACGCCCAAAATCATAGAAATAGTTGCGGTTTGGCGTGCCGAGCCGTGCCGGGGAACGCAAAGCAGCATTTTGGGTGTGATCTTGCCAGATGAAAGCACAATCGATGAGAGCAGGGTCCACGTGTTCTGCGAGGATGCGATGGACGGTATATTCTGGAGAAGCAGTGCTTTCTTTTGCCGCCTGCAAGAATAATAGACGCATGGGTGTGTGCTCCGCGTTCAATTCAGCAACCATAAATCCAAAAGACGTAGGTATTCATGGTACCACTGGCGACCCAAATTGGGCAGGCCCATGCTGAATGTGATGGCGTGCGGCATAGAACTTTAAGCGCACGCTTGCGCGTGACCGGCGTATTACGGCTGCGGCGCATTATGCTACCATCGCGTGTGGCTGATGTCTGAGCATCATACGTAGATGTTAAGGAGTTTTTTTTGACATGGCACTGAAACTGCGGCCAGAAACCGCTCTCACGTTTGACGATGTTTTATTGGCCCCCAAGCGGTCAGCCATCCGCTCGCGTTTTGCGGTGAACACGCATACTCAATTTAGTCGCCATATCTCATTGGCCGTGCCGATTGTCTCATCGAATATGGACACGGTGACGGAATGGGCTATGGCGCGCGCGATGGCGCACCTGGGCGGCCTGGGTGTGATCCATCGCTTTATGACTGTTGACCGCCAGGCCGCGGAAGTCCAGCGCGTGAAGCGCACCGAAGGGTTTATGGTGGAGCGCCCTTGCAGCCTGGCCTGTACGGCCACTGTCCAGGATGCGCGCGACGGCATGGATGAGCACCATATCGGCGGCCTGGTGGTGGTGGATGATAATGGGAGTGTGCTGGGCCTGGTGACTGCGCGCGATGTCATGTTTGAACGCAACCCGGAGCGTCCTGTGCTGGAAGTGATGACCCCACTTGAAAGGCTGGTGACGGTGAGCCGGGCGACGAGCATGGAGCAGGCGCGCGACGTCTTGCACGCGCATCGCGTGGAGAAGTTGCCGGTGGTGGATGACGCAGGGAAGCTGGTGGGGCTCATCACGGCCCAAGACATCGCCAAACAAGAGCAATGGCCCGACGCCACCAAAGATAGCCGTGGGCGCTTGCGCGTGGCGGCTGCGGTTGGCGTGCGCCCAGGCGATATGGAGCGCGCCATGGCCTGTGTCAATGCCGGGGCGGATGCATTGGTGGTGGATATTGCGCACGGGCATTCCGATAGCGCCATCGATATGGTGCGCATGCTAAAGGAGCGTTTCCCAGGCACCGATGTCATCGGCGGGAACGTCGCCACGGCCGAGGGCGTGCGCGATATGGCCGAGGCCGGCGCCGACGCGGTGAAGGTGGGCGTGGGCGCAGGGTCCATCTGCATCACGCGCATCGTCACCGGGTTTGGTGTGCCGCAATTGAGCGCGGTTGCCGAATGTGCCGAAGCGGGGCAGGCGCTGGGCGTGCCGATCATCGCAGACGGCGGCATCCGTACATCCGGGGACATCACCAAGGCCCTGGCCGCCGGCGCGGACACGGTGATGCTGGGCAGCCTGCTCGCCGGCACCGACGAAAGCCCAGGCGCGAACGTGGTGCGCAATGGCCAGCGCCTGAAGGTGGTGCGTGGCATGGCCTCGCTGACGGCCAATATTGACCGCCAGGAGATCGAGCGCGGGCGCGAGGTGGACCCTGATGACTGGGAGCGCGTGGTCGCCGAGGGCGTGGAAGCGATGGTGCCTGTGCGCGGCCCGGTGAAAGACATCATCTATCAGCTCGTCGGCGGGTTGCGCTCCGGGATGAGTTATGCCGGCGCAACGACGCTGGCGGAGTTGCAAGCGAATGCCGAGTTTGTACGCATCACATCGGCCGGCAAGGCCGAGAGCGGCCCGCACGACGTCGCGGTGGATTAGCGCTTACTGATCCACGAATCTGCGCGAATGAATGGTGTCCACCCCAGCGCGCTTCAGGCACACGGCGAGATCCAGGCCGATTGGCCCGGCGCCGATGATGGCGACCTGGTGTTCCACCGGGTCGCCACAGAAATGATCTTTTGTAGACACGCGGTCATCATACCGCACGTAAAGTGCTAGATGCTACTCAGCCACGTGAAAATACGGCTCTCCGGGTCCAGGGTGTGGGCCAGCACATTGCGCCAGACCTGGTAGCCATTTTCGCCGTTGGTTAGGATGACCAGCCCTACGCCCTGTTCGCGCGAGCCTGCCACCAGGTGCTTGAAGCCTGTGTTATCGCCCCACTGCCAGAATATCCAACCCGGCTCGATGCGCTGCAAGCCCCAACCCAACCCCCAGGCGGTGCCGGGTTGAATCGTCACCTGGGGTGTGAGCATCTCGCGTTGCCGCGTGCCATCTGGTTCGGCCAACATCCGTTGCACCAGGCGCGCGTAGTCCAGCACGGTGGTGTGCAGGCTGGTCGCGCTGTTGGCTTTGGTGGGCCGCTCTTTAGGCAGTGGGTTGCCGTCAGGGTCATGTCCGCAGGCATATGCGGTTTCGAAGGCGGGTTGCCAGATGTAGCTGGTGTGGCCCATCTCCAATGGCTGTAACCAGTGCTGCTGCATGTACGCCTCAAGCGGCTGGTCGGTGAGCTGCTCCACGGCGCGTTGCAGGTATACGAATCCTTCGCCGGAATAACTCCAACGTTCGCCCGGGGAGAACCTCAAGCTGATCGGCCTATCCCATTGCCAGAAGTCCTCGTCCTTCTCCCAACGCCAGTTGGGCAGCCCGCTGGTGTGGCTAAGCACGCGCCGTGCGGTGATCTGTGCCAGGCGCGGCTCGTTGGGGATGAGTGGTTCGCGCAGCAGGTCGTTGAGGGAGGCGTCGGGGTCTAGCAGGCCCTGTGCGAAGAGATCGACGACCGCGCAGGCGAACAGCGGTTTGCTCAACGAAGCAGCCTCGAACACCGTGTCGGGCGTAACCGGCACCAGCGTATCGGCGGCCCGCAGGCCAAAGCCGCACGCCTGCGCCGGTTGGCCGCACTCGATGATGGCGATGGCCGCCCCAGGGGTGTGAGCGTCATTCAGCCAGCCCGGCATTTGAGCCGTGAGGGTGTGCCACCAGTTGTGTTGCATGGATGAAATTTCCTGGTAGGGAGGGGACAGGTTACTTTGTCGTTGGTGTGGGCGTTAAGGTGATCACCGGAATGCGGCGCTGAACTTGGCGTTGATAGGTGAGATATTGCGGGTTTTGCTTTGCCACCAGGTTCCACAAACGGTCATATTCCTTCCCCGCGATCTGGCGTGCCTTCACCGCAATCGTTTGATCTTTGACCTGGATCGTGGTTTGTGGCTTTTGCATCAAATTGCGGAACCAGTCCGGCTGGTCTTTCTCGCCCCAATTGGAAGCCACCACCAGGTAATTCGCCCCATCCCGGTAATAGGCCAGCGGCGTGACGTATGGCTTGCCCGAACTGCGCCCAACGGTGTGCAGCAGCAGCACGGCTTGTTTGCCCATGCGGGAACCCAAACGTCCATTAGACAGGCGGTAGATCAGCGCATTTGCGGCGACAAATGTTTTAGTCCAGATATTCAAGAGTTGTGCTCCGATTATGCTCACAGGAGTGAATGGCGATCACGGACTGCGTGCGTTGCATAGGCTTTCCCGCATGATGATTCACGACGCTGTTTGCCTGGCCGCCAGCCCAATGCGTGGATTGTAGCGTATGCCCTGTGCCGGAGCTATGGTTCGTCGCTGCTGCGCACGTCGATGCCCAACAGGCGGGCAATTTCGACCGCCTGGGCCGGTTCAATGATGATGCCGGCGAGGTCTTGTGCACCTACTTGGAGCCCTGCGAGTGTGGAGCCCCGCAAGTCCGCGCCGCTCAGCCTGGCGCCGCGCAAATCCGCCTGGCTAAGGTCGCAGCGTTGGAAGACGGCACCGCTCAGGTCCGCCTCGGCGAAGGAGACCCCGTGCAAGATGCACTGCTCGAAGCGCGCCATCTGAAGCGAGGCCATTGCGAAGACGGCATTTTCGGCATTGCAGGATTGAAAAAGCGCGTCCTGGAATTGGGCCTTGTAAAAGTCCGTGCCCCATAGCCGGCATTCCACGAATTCTGTGCGGCGGAAGTGACCCTCTTCGCAGTCTGCGGCGGAAAAGTCACATACCTCCAGGCGAGCATCCAGCATGTGCAGGCGCGGGCACTTGGCGCGGATGAACGTCAGATGGCGCCCGCGTACCTGTTCCAGGTTGAGCCTTGCCAGGGCCCGGTTTTCAAGGCTGTCATTGGCGAGGGCGACGCCCGTATATTCGGCTTGCTCATCCGGGGGCAACAGCTTCCCCGCGGGCAGGTGTTTGGGCAGCCGTGGCAATTGGATGCCATGCTTCATGGTGGATTTGCTAGCCATTCTCCATAGCTCCTTGGGTTTCTTTTCCCAGGCTTGCCTGCTTTTGTTTGCCCGCCCATTGGAAGAGCAACGCTGCCAGCCCATACATGGCCGCGGCGGCGACGAACAGCGGCCCGAACCCTGCGCGATCTTGGACGTAGCCGCTGGCTGGCGGGGCGATGGTAGGCCCCACGTTTGCCGAGGTGGCATAGATCAGGTTGACGATTGTGTATTCGTGCGGGGGCGTATGGTCGATCACGTAAGCGCGGTAGAGCGGCAACGTCATGTTGAACAGCCCGGCCCGCACGATCATCACTGCTGCGACGAACGGATAGCTATTGACCAGGATCACCAGCAGCAGGCAGCCGGCGCTCAGCAGCGCGCCGTAAACGGCGACGCGGATGCGCCCAAATCGCTGTGCTGCCAATGGCCCAAGCAGGGTGCAGACGCCGATGCAGAGATTCATCAACCCCATGACGACCCCAATGGAAACATCGCTGGCATCGAAGCGCTGTTTCAGGTAGATGTTTAGGAAGGGAAAGATCAACGAGCCGGCGATGTAACAAGTGAGGATCGGCAACGCCATGGCCCAGATGGGCGTTTGCAGACGAAGCAGCACGCGCGGGTCGAAATAGCTGAGCGTGGAACGACGCGGCGCGCCGGAGGATTGGGCGATGGGCGGATCGTGAATCAGCGCGAGCGGTAATAGCCCGGTGAGCCGGAAGGCCAGTGAGCCAAGCATCACGACGCGATAAGCGGGTACGCTTTCCGGCGTGGCATTGATGAGCGGCGCAATGACCGTGGGCAGTACGCCCGCGATCAGGCTGCCGAAAAAGAGGGCCAGCGTCGTCAGGCTTTCGGTGGTGCTGAAGAGTGCGGTGCGTTCGTAGGGGGTGCTGACTTCGGCTAACAGCGGCACCACCGCCAGCGCGTAGAGCACTGTGCCGCACCCGCTTATGACTTGCGTAATGATGAGCAGCGTCTGATCGGTGATAAGCAAGGTGGCGGCAATACACAGGATGCTGCTGGCGGCGCCGATCAACATGGCATGTCGCCGGCCCAGCAGGTCCAGTAATCCTGCGGCGGGGATGCTGAAGATCACCCCGCCCAGTTGCGATGCCGTGGCGGTGAGCCCAATGAACGTCCGGTCGAACCCCAGCGCCTGCAAGTAGAGGGTAAAAAACAGCGCCGGGACGCTGGTGGCAAGCGCAAAGATGGTCAACGCCACCAGGAATAAACGTGCCTCGCGCGAGAAATAGCGCAGCCGATCAATATATGACCGCATGAACGACTGGCGTCAGCCGATGTGAAGAATGCGCCCGCAAGTGGTACACATGGTCAGGCTGGTGCCGGTGCGCGTCTGCTGTAGTAGCACCGAGGAGGCCGACTCGCCACATTGCCCGCATGCGCCATCTTTCACCAGCGTCACGGCCACACCGTTGGGCTTTTTGTTGCGCAGGCTGGTGTAGGTGGCCAGGTCGGCGCGCGGGATGGCGATGCAGATGGCTTCACGGCGTTCCTCGTTTGCGCTGATGCGGTCCAGCAGGTGTGTGCGTTCATCGTGCAAACCGATGCTATCATCCTGCCAGTGGCGTGTGGCTTCTTCCACGGCGGCCTGGCAGTGTTGTACCACCAGGTAGGCCTCTTCCACGCGCATCATCGTGGCCAATAGCTTGTCATCCATCTCGCTCCGGTGGCGTTTCAAGACTTCCACCTCGCGCTGCAAGTCGATGAGTTCCTTCGGCGTGCGGATGTTGCCCGTATACAGGTGATCCTCGTCGGCCTTTATCTTTTCATCTATGACGCTTGCTTCAAGTTCCAGGGCGCGCAAGTCGGCGGAGAGTTGTTGGTGGGCTTGTTTGGCGGTGTTCAGCTCAGCTTTGGCGTGTGACACTGCTGGATTGCTGGAAAGCGCGCCCTCCACTTCGCGCAGTTGCTTGCGGGCTTTGTCAAGGTCGATATCCAACAACTGGAGGCGGTAGAGTGGTTCAGCTTTTGACATGTCACAAAGTATAATCAATTCAATGCACACGGATGCTCAAGAGACAATCACCCGTCCTTCAGTGTCGCACGTTACGGTGGTTGTCCCAACATACAACGAACGAGAAAATATCGAACGCCTGGTCCCGCAGCTTCTTGAGCTAGACATTTGCCCTGCTCATCTCACAGTGTGTGTGGTAGACGACCATTCCCCCGATGGCACGGGGGAGTATGCCGATCAATTGGCCGCGGCCAACGCGCGCGTGGAAGTGATCCATCGCCCAGGAAAGCTGGGGTTGGGCACGGCTTATATTGCGGGGATGCGACATGCGATGGCACACGGCGCAGACGCCGTGTTGACGATGGACGCCGACTTCTCTCATCATCCGCGCTACATCCCTTCCATGGTGAAGGCAATCTCCGCCGCAGATTTGGTGATTGGCTCACGTTATGTGCCCGGCGGGCAGGTGCTGTACCCATTCCACCGCCGCTTACTCAGCCGTGGCGCGAATGCGTTCGCGCGGCTGATGTTGGGGTTGCAGGCCGGAGATTGCACTGCCGGGTTCCGTCTATACCGCCGGCGTGTGCTGGAATCTATTCCGCTGGATCAGATTTTCTCAAATGGTTACTCTTTCCTGATCGAAATGCTCTACTATGTGCAGCGTTCCGGCTGGAAAGTGGGCGAAGTGCCCATCATTTTTGAAGATCGCCGGTATGGGCAATCGAAGATCTCGCAAAACGAAATCATAAAAGCGGTTTACACTTGTACCAGGTTACTGGCGCGGCGGCTGACGGGAAGGCAAATGCGCGCTGAGGTTGATACTTTAAGGAGCAAGTAATGCGTCCACCGAGTGGTGAGGGCGGGCGAGGGAGTTTGATCGACTTCGCACTGATCCTGATCCTATTTGCAATTGTATTAGTTGTGATTCTGGTCTTGTTAGGGCCTGCAATTACTGATTTCCTGGGCCGGCTCGTAACGCGCTGAGATAAACGCACGGCCCGGGGGCGCGATGGGTGGCCCCCGGCGTTTCACGCTCTTGCCGATGAATACTCAAACGCAGTCAACGGCGCTTGATGGCAGGTTACTCTCAACGATTCGTTGGTCTCTCTCTCGTTGTGTGGCGTTTGTGCTGGACCTGCTGTATCCGCTCGCGTGCGCGGGCTGTGGCAAGGTGGGGGAGGGTGTGTGGTGCGCGGCCTGTGACGCGCGGGTGCCACGCCTGATGCCGCATGAGCAGTCCCGGTTGATTCCCCTGGATACCCCCTGGCAAAGTCACTCGTTGCGCGTCGTGTCGGGTGCACGTTATGGCGCCCCTTTGCGCGAGGCGATTCACGCCTTCAAATATGATGGCACCCCCGGCCTGGCCGAGCCGCTAGCTCCACTCCTGGTGGATGCCTGGCGCGGTGCCGCATTGGCTGCGGACGTCATCGTGCCGGTGCCGTTGCACCCGCGACGCAGGCGTGAACGTGGTTATAACCAGAGCGAGTTGCTGGCTCGCGCCCTTAGCACCGCCTGTGGTGTGCCGGTGGATGCGAACTTGTTGCGGCGTGTGCGTTACACCGATCAACAGGCGTTGCTCAAGGGTGCTGCGCGCAAACAGAATGTGCAGGGCGCTTTTGCCGCCGAGGCGCGCGCTAATGACAAATTAATCGTTATGGTGGATGATGTGTTTACCAGTGGCGCAACACTGGCGGCGTGTGCGAGCGTGCTACGAAGTGCAGGCGCGGCAGATGTCAGCGCGCTCACATTAGCCCGGGCAGAATCGTAGATGGCATTGTAGTGGAAGGAGTGAGGTCCCTGTTTTAGGTGCTTTCGCCGGGCACAAGATGCATCTTCTGAATCCGGCGTTTGCAGGTGTTTATTCTATCAAGAGGGGTGTGCAATGGAAGTAACAATTCAAGGTCACGGATACGATCTCGGCAACGGATTTGAAAATTACGTGCGTCGCAAAATCAACAAGCTCGACCGCTATCTGCCGGGGATTGAAGAGGTTCGTGTGGAGGTGACAAAGCAGAGCGCCAAAGATGACACGCCCAAGGAACTGGAGGTAACTCTCCGCCGGCGCCGCACACTGTTGCGCGTGGAAGAGCGCAATACCGACCTGTACACCGCGGTGGACGCCGCGCTCGACAAGATGTATCACCGCATCGCGCGCTATAAGGGCCGCCGCATCGACCGGCGCCATAATGGCCAGGTCGCTGAGGAAGATGCCGACCTGCAGAGCGCCGAAGCGCTGCCTATCGATGCAGAGGAAGATGAGGTCTCGGAGCAGCGCATTGTGCGTGTGAAGCATTTCACCGTGACACCGATGAGCAGCGATGAGGCGATTGAACAGATGGAGTTGTTGGGCCACGATTTCTTTGTGTTTATGCATTCAGAGGATGGCCGGGTGAAGGTGGTATATCGCCGCAAGACCAGCGGCTATGGCCTTTTGCAGCCCGAAAAGTAGCAGCTTTATGGAGGGATAAGCCCCTCCATCAATAAAAAACCAGGCGCTATTTTGCGCCTGGTTTCTTTTCAGTGGTAGGTGTGTCGCTGCGGTTATCGCTCGTGCATGGCGCGTTCGATGTCGCGTTGAGACTCGCGCTTCGCCACGGCTGCGCGCTTGTCATATTGCTTCTTGCCGCGGGCTAGGGCGATCTCCACTTTGGCGCGCCCGTTCTTCAGGTAGAGCCGGGTGGCGACGGTGGTGAAGCCGCGTTGCTCCGTGTTGCGCCAGATCTCGGCGATCTCCTTTTTGTGTAGCAGCAGCTTGCGTTCGCGCCGCTCGTCTTTTGTGGCGCTGAAGCCGGTCGCCAGTGCATAGGCGCCGATGTGTGCCTGTAGCAGCCATGCTTCGCCGTTGCGGATGAACACGTAGGCATCGCGCAGGTCCACGTGGCCGGCGCGGATGGATTTGATCTCACCGCCGGTAAGCGCAATGCCGGCTTCGTAACGCTCGCCCAGTTCATATTCATAAGACGCACGCCGGTTGTGCGACACAATTTTGATCGAATCGGAATTTGCCATTTTTGTGTAGAGATTGGGATTGGAAATAGAGGTTATTTGGGCGACCTTCTCATCTCAATTCTCTAATCCCCAATCTCTCGTCTCCAGTTTGTCTTGTCGTCAATTGTAATAATCTCGCCATTGGTAGCCGCAAGTGCGGAGCGAACGTCTTTTAGCCCGCTGCCGGTGAGTTGTAATACTACCTCTTCTTCCGCCCGAATGGCTCCCATCCGGCGTGCCTTCGACAGGCCCACGTAGGCCGCGGCGCTGGCCGGTTCGGTGAAGACGCCCGCTTCATGCGCCAGTACCTTCATCGCGCCCAACATTTCCTCGTCCGTCGCTTCGATGAGCATGCCGCCCGTCTCGCGCACTGCGCGCAGGGCCATCACGCCATCACGCGGCAATTCCACGCTGATGCCGCTGGCGATGGTGCTGGATGGCGCGCTTTCGAGGTGTTCTCCGCCCTGTTGCCACGCCCGGTAGAGCGATGGCGCGAGCGTTGCCGTCACGCCGATGATGCGCGGCAGGCGGTCAATCCATCCCACGGCGTGCAGATCCTTAAGCCCTTTGTGCAGCCCGCTGATGATGTTGCCATCTCCCACCGGCACGATGAGCACGTCGGGCGCTCTCATATGCCCCTCGGCTTCTTGGCCCAACTGTTCGCATATCTCAAATGCGGCCGTCTTCTTGCCCTCGCGAGTGTAGGGATTAACGCCCGTACTGCGGTTGTACCAGCCGAATTCGGCGCAAGCTTGCGTCGCCAGGTCAAAGGCGTCGTCGTAGCTGCCGCGCACGGCATATACGCGCGCGCCATGAATCAATATCTGGGCCAGTTTCCCTTCCGGCGTGCTTTGGGGCACGAAGATCACCGTGCGCAGGCCCGTGCCGGCGCATAGCGTGGCGAGTGAGGAAGCGGCGTTGCCGGTGCTGGCCGCGCAGATAGTTTGCACCCCCGCATGCAGCGCTCGCGCGATCACTGCCGAACTGGCGCGGTCTTTGAATGAGCTGGATGGCAGCCGCCCATCGTCCTTGAGCCAGATGGTGCGTAGCACCAGGGCCGCCTCCAGCCTGGGCGCGCGATACAGCGGCGACCAGCCGAACGTCGTCAGCGGCGAGTGTAATTGTGGTTCGCGTAGCGTGTAGGGCAATAGCGGCCCGTAATGCCAGACCGAGCGATCGGCAGATTGTGTGATGCGACGCGGGTTCACCTCGCGCCCGATGCGCGCATAGTCGTAGACGGCATCCAGGTTGCCGCCGTCGCGCGGGCAAGTATATTGAACGTCCAACGGCGCATACGTCGTGCCGCACAGGGTGCAGCGAAAGCCAAGCAAATACGGGTTCATGGTAGGGCCATTACACCACAAAGGTGGGGGCGTTACTGCGTTTTGCTGTTATGAACGAGATTCGCCGCTGCCACTTTCCAGCCTGGCGGCGCCCCGGTTGATTTGCAGCCCTGTGGTGCTGCTGGTGACTTTGCTTAGGTGCGCGCGCAGGTCGTCGCGCGAGTTTGCCAGCATCGTCAATGCGCGCGAATAGCGCCCTTCGATCTCTTCCTGCATGGCCTGGGTGCTTTCTTGTACGGTGTGCAAATAGGCGTCCAGCTTGGCCAGGTCGATGCTCTGATTGGCGCGCAGCATGGTTTGGAAGACCAGCAACAGATAGGGCAGAAACAGGCTGTAGCTGATGATGACCACGTTCAGCGCGAGCGCGTCGGCCTGGATGGTGTTGCACAGGTCGAAGATCGCGTCCGGCACAGCCGCCACGCCGAAGGGCACCGTCACGTTGGGGTCGATGTATTTGCGCACCTCGCGCGCCTTCTCCAGCACGCGCCGCTCGATTTCTTGTTTCAATAGCCCCTGTTGGTTCGGGTCGTCGCAGTTGGCGAATTGTTCCAGCAGTTGCGTGGCGGCCCACTTGCTGTCGATGGGCAGGATGAGGTTATTTGGCAATTTCAAGCCGAACTCCACCGTCTTGCCGCCGACGCGGAAATCACGCACTTGCCATTCCACCGGCAACTTGGTGAACATCACGTCCAGGATGTTCTCGCCGGCGTTGCCTTTTGCCTGTGTCCCGGCGATGATCGTCTCCAGGCGACGGATCGAGTCGGATGTGCGTTGTTCAATCTCCTGCCGAGCGTGCGCCTGGGCGCTCAACTGGGCCAGCCCATTGGAGGCACGCGCCAGTTCACCACGCAACGATTGGGTTGAATCGGCCAGCCCGTTTGCCAGCGAGCCCAGGTTTTGGTTAGCGAGCGCCTGACGCTGCTCAACAGCGGCCACCCGCTCCGCCAGACCACGCATTTCCACCTGTAGTGCCGACACGCTTTGCGCCATCGGGTCCAGGCGAGCCAGCCTTTCGGCCACCACGCTTAGCTGTGCCTGTAAGCCGGCCGGCACACCGTCGGCGGGGGAGTGTGTCTTGCGGGCAATCAGGTATCCCCCAATCAGCAGGCAAGCGCCGACGAACGTGAAGCTGAGAACCAGAACGACGAGCAGGGCTAAGTTATCCATGATTCATCCTGTGCGGTTATTATCCGCGATGACTTGCAGAAACTTATCCGTTAACGTGGGGTCGAATTGTGTCCCGCGATGTTTCATGATCTCTTCAATGGCTTCATCGTGTGAGAACCCCGCGTGGTAAGGCCGGTCGGAAGTCATCGCGTCATAGGCGTCTACCAGCGCTAATACCCGCCCTTCGATAGGGACGTGTTCGCCGGCCAGCCCAAATGGGTAACCGCGCCCGTCCCACCGCTCGTGGTGATACAGCACGTAGGGAATGGCGGGGACGAGGTGTGTGATGCCTGCGAGCATCTTGGCGCCGTGATAGGGATGGGTGCGGATCAACTCGAACTCTGATTTGTTCAGCGGGCCGCGCTTGTTCAGGATCGCGCGCGGGATCACGATTTTGCCGATGTCGTGCAACACCGAGCCGATTTCAAGGATGTTCAGCCTCTCCAGGCTCCATCCTAATGTCTGTCCAAAGTCCAGGGCCAGCTTTTGCACACGCTCCACGTGCTTATGCGTTTCCTCGTCGCGCGCCTCGATCACGTTTGCCAGCATCAGCACGGTTTGCAGGTGTGCTTCGCGGGTGTTGAAGATGTAAAGGGATTGGCTGCGTTGGAGCCGCGTATGTACCAGGGTGAGCAACTCATCGGCGGCGAAGGGTTTGGGGAGGAAGTCGTCCGCCCCCATCTCGCGCACACGGCGCGCTTCCTGGTTGCTGGTGTAGGCGGTAAGGATGATAAACGGTGTCGCACCGATGTCGGGCATGTTGCGCACGTGCTTCAGCAGGGCATAGCCGTCCATCACAGGCATCATCAAGTCGGAGATGATCAAATCAGGCGCGCCATCTTGTAATGCTCTAAGCGCTTCGGCGCCGTTGGTTGCGGTCGTAACCTGGTAACCCTTCGAGAGCAAGATATCCTGGATGATGAGTTTTAAATCTTCGTCGTCTTCCACCAGGAGCAGCCTGGACGGTTGCGGGCGCAAGATATGTTCGAGTGACGACTGAGACGGTATGGAATTCAACGTGATAGCCCCCTCGTTACTGGCATGATACAGGAATTGTTCAGCACATCTCAGTCACTCTCTCCAACTTTTGCTATCCCCGCATCAAAAGAAACTTTATGAGGACGATCTAGCGCTGATACCTGTTCGCTGTTGGCAAATCAACCGGGAATTTAACGGTGATAATCGCGCCCCGGCCCGCGATGCTGTCAATTGTAATGACTCCACCCAGGCGGTCCACTAATTCTTTTACAATGGCAAGCCCCAGGCCGGTGCCCGGTGCTTGAGATTGCAAACCCGCTGAGCCGCGATAGAACCGCTCAAAAAGATGAGGTAAATCTTCGGCAAGGATGCCCGGTCCGTCATCTTTGACGGACAAACTGACGGGGTGTGTCTTTTCTTCGGGGTGATGCGTGATGTACACCTGGATGTGCCCACCAGACGGTGTGTAGTTAATCGCATTGCTGAGCAGGTTGGTGATGATCTGCACGATGAAGTGATCGTCGCCCGCTACAGGGGGAACCTGCGGCGCACACTGAAAGCTCAAGCTCAGATTTTTCTGTTCGGCGATCACTCGCCGATCTTCCACCACCTGGGCCGACAGTTTGCCGATGTTGACCGGCTGTATCTTCGCCCGGGTGGTGCCCATGTCCAGCCGGGAGATGACGAGCAAGTCTTCCACCATCGTTTCCAGGCGCTGCGTCTCGCGGCGCAATGTGTCCAGGTAACGTGCCGCCTTTTCAGGCCCGGCTTTGGGCAATAGTTCCAGGTAGAGCTTCAAACTGGTGATCGGTGTGCGCAGTTCGTGGCTGACGTTGGAGACGAACACACTCTTCATGTGATCCAACTCCTTCAGCCGCGTGACGTCCTGGAAGACACCGACGACGCCGACCGGCACCCCCTCCGGCCCGGGCACTGGGGTCATCGTCAGCGCAATGTGCAGTGAACTGCCGTCGGGCTTTTGCAGACATAGCTCTTGAGTTTTGCGTGCGTTGAGGGGTATATTTTGCAGTGTCTGTTGTTCGGTTCTGGTCAGGTCTTCGCGTTTGCCCCAGAAATCCGGGTCAAGGTTCGCCCGGTTCGTCTGGATCAGGTCGGTAATCTGTTTGGCGCGTGCGTTCACATAAAGGAAGTGACCTTCCAGGTCGCGCATCACGATCCCTTCTCCCGCGGCGTCCAGGATTGCCTGGGTCCGATCGCGTTCAACTTGCAGATCGGCGGTGCGCGCCTTGACCCGTTCCTCAAGCTCCTCAGCGTAATGACGCAAGCGTTCATAGAACTGCGCGCGTTGCAGCGCAATGGCTACCTGATCTGCAATTCCCTGCATCATATTCAGATCGACTTGCGAAAACAACCGCTCTTGATCCTGGTCATAAGCTGCCAGCAGACCAATCGGTTGGCCGTTGACGATGAGCGGCGCCAATAGCCCGGCCTTGACGCTGCGCTCCGCCAGGTAATATCGCGTTTGCGGTAAGAGAGTTGTGTCGGTGAGCGGGTAAACGGCGGTCGGGATGTGCTGTGACAGTACCCGGCGGATCAAAGGAATCTCATTGATTGGGATAACCTGATCTGCGTTGCGAATGAACCGCCACGGCTCGCTGAAATAGTTAGCAACCACCTTGCCGGTTTGTTGGTCTTCACTTAAGATGAGCAGGGTGGCCGCTTTTACTCCTAGCGCCATGTGCGTGTTATCCAGGACGATGCGATAAAGCGCCGGCTCGCCTTCCGCGTGGGATAGCTCCGTCGCCAGCTTCAAGAGCACCTTGCGTTGCTGCGAAAGCTGCACGGTTTTTTCATATAGGGATGCGTTTTGCAGTGTGCTGCCGGCAATTTCCATGATGGTGCTGAGCAACTTTGCGTCAACCTGTGTGAATACGCGCCCTGGGCCGGCTCCCAGCGCAAGCACTCCCAGCACCCGTTTGTCGCTGACGATTGGCGCGTATAACCATGACTGCCTGTACTTGATGACCCTCTCCAGAACACGCACCATGGCTGGGTGACAAAGCGGATCTTCTTGCGAGCACATCGTCAGATATGGTTGGCGCGTCCGATATACCTGGCCGCTGACGGACTTCGCCTCGTCCACCACTACGCCTAAGATTTCATCCGGCAGATGGTAGGCCGCAGTGACCTTTAATTTCCCCGGCACCCCGGCCGGCCAGACCACGATGCCGTGAGTGGCCTCCATCACGGTGGCCGATTGCTCCAGCACCTGGCGGATGGTTTCATCTTGCGTGTTCATCTGGCGCATGCTCTGGCTCACCTGGTATAGCGCGTCCAGCTTTTCCAGGCGTTGCTTATCGGCCGAGCGTATGAAGATGCTTGTCACGGCGCTCATGGCCGCCGTCGCGAGCGATTGCAATAACGCAGTGGTTGTGGTGGGGAATTGGTGCGCGGCGTTGCGTTTCACGCATAAGACCCCCCATTGGACGTTTTCCCCCGTCAACGGCACAGCCAGGATCGTTTGAGGCAAGGGCTGAGCGTCTTGTGCCGGGGCATTGGGATTGGGTAATGTAACCTGGATTGGCTGGCCGGTCTCCTTAAGCTGGGTGCGCAGATGGGTAAGCAGGGACTGGTCGCAGCCAGATACTGCAAGATTGTCATGTGACGAGGTGTAAATCTTGCATTGATCATTCACTTCCACGTAAAGTGCGGCATCGTCGCATTGTAGGAGCAATAGCGCTTGGTCTGCGATAGTGTGCAACGCCTGGTCGAGGTCGCCGGCGATGATGGCCTGGTTGACCTGGTCCATGGTTTGCACGTAGCGCCGTTGTTGCTGCGGTGTCATCATGTGGTGCGGGGATTGTTCGTCCCCGCCTTCGAGGACGAACAGGATGTTGTCGGCAGACGTCGCCTGGGTAAGGGGATGTAGTTGCCCAATATATGGCAGTGCGGAGCCGTCAGCCGACAGAAAAGTGCCATGCGCAAACGTATGAGGAGTCCCGGTGTCCAATACGCCCTGGATGGCAGCTTGCAGGTCTTTTGTATGCAGGCTGGGGATAAGGTCAGTCAGGCGACAACCAATTGCCTCACTGATCTTGATGCCAGTGAGTGTGCTAAGAGCATCGCTCCACTGCGTAACGATAGCTTGTGTGCTGAGCGTGGCAAAACCGAACATCTCCCCCCTGTTTGATTAGCCTTATACGATATTATCTTGTCCTGCGTAACATGTCAAAGCATTGGTAGTGTGAGTTTAGCTCTCCAGGTTGATCCACCCTTTGCGCGCCGCATAGGTGACAGCCTCTGTTCGGCTGGCCACGCCAAGCTCGGCGAAAATGCTGCGCAGGTGTACTTGTACGGTGGCTGGGGCAATGCCCAACTCATCGCCGATCTCTTTATTATTCAGCCCGCGTGCTACGCCGGCCAGGACTTCTAATTCGCGCTGGGTCAGCTCTCCCGCCATGCTGCGCGGGCGTGGCGTGTGCTTCTTCGATAGACGCTGGCGTAGTTTCGCGCTGATTTGGGCATCAAATACCGTTTCGCCACGGTGGACGGCACGAATGGCATCTGCCAGGTGCGTGATGCTGGTCGTCTTTAATAAGTAGCCGCTTGCTCCTGCCTCCAGAGACGGGAAGATGTAACGATCTTCGTCAAATGCAGATAGGATCAATATGTGCGTATTTGGCAATGCGTGATGGATGGCACGGGTTACCTCGATGCCGTTCATCCCCGGCAGGCGTACATCCATAACGACTACGTCGGGCTGCAGGCGGCCGCACAGGGTGATGGCTTCTTCACCGGTTGCGCTTTCTGCGACAACTGTCAGATCGTCGGTTTGTTCTAATAATTCCCGTGTACCTTCGCGCAAAATCTTGTGATCTTCCACGAGGAGGACGTGGATGGTCATATCAGCCTCTCGTGCGTCCTATTGTATGCGGGATTGATAAATCGCTATGATGTTTCATATATCACTCACGATGGCGCTCAGGAGCCGCTTGACGCAGACCGCACGGCGCGGATTGGGTACGTGGGTGGTGCGATGGCCTTGAGTGTCACGGCGGCTGCTTCGGGGCGCGACGGCTCGCCAAACCAGAACTGGATTTCGGCCAGGTCGCGGCCTTTCAGATAGCCGGTTTGCCACGTATCGTTATCAGCCAGCCCATGCCAGGCGGTCGGGTCGTTGTGGTTGGCTTCCACATAGCTGTTCCAGCGATAGGTCTCGTAAATCGCGATGATGTTGATGGCGTATGCGGCGGCGAGTGGGGCGTTCCCTTCCACGATGACCAGATTGTCGTCGTTGGCGCTGGACGCCTTGTAGCCCATGTTGTGTGAGCCGGTCATCACGACCGGGTTTTGCCCGAACGGATCCAACACAATGACCTTGCTGTGGATGTTGACCAGGCTGGCCCCAAGTAGTTCCTCTTTCCAGTTGTGGAACTGGCTCTTGATGTTGCTTGGCACCAGCACGTCCTGGCTGAGTCGTTGGGGCTGTTCTGCGCTCTCCCTGAACAGAACGACGGGGCTCTGCACCGGCACGCTGGGGTCCAGCGCCGTCTCCGGACCGCCAGGAATGGTCAGCTTGGGGATTTCCTGGTTGACGACGCCGCGAATGTATAAGTTCGGGTCGTAGTGCGGGTTCCCCTCACTCTGGCGGCGGAAGAGGATATTTTGCAGCAGCGTCCACTTCTTGGGGTCTTGTTGGAAGCCGCCGGGGTTGAAGAACAGGAACAAAATGCCATCTTGGGCGGCGTTGATCAGACGGCGGGCGTGCTCTAGATCCTGGGCGGCGGAGGTTTTCACGAACCAGGGCGTGATTTTGCAGCCATCGACTTCGAACATTTTCGACTTTGAATTGCCCGCCACGAGCGCGGCGGGGTATTTGTTGCCCGCCGCCTTCAGGCGTTGCCAGGCCGCCAAAAAATCAGCCGCTATGGCGGGGTCGTCGATGATGAGGGCATTGTTGGCCTGTGTGCACAGCCCCGACGACGTCCAGTTGGTACTGCCGGTGAAGACGCGCTGTGGCTGCCCGGCGGCATCGCAAAAGATGACGAACTTATTGTGCGCATAATGCCCCGATGACACCAGGCGGTCGATCACGCTTACCTGCGACTGTGTCTTCAACTGTTCACGAGTTGCTGCGTTTTCGTCGGGCTCCTTGCTGCTGAACGCGCCATTTGCCAGGATGATCTGGCAATTGGGGCCCAGCGCTTTCAACGCTGTGAGCAGTTCCTCGTCTTCCAACTCATACAGCGCCGCGTAGACCTTGCCCCCGCTGGCCTGTGCGTCGGCGAGCAAGGTGAGCATCTGTGGGCGGAGTAGCCCGCTGAGCGCGTTGCGAATGGCGTTCTTCGGGATGGTGACCAGGTCCTTCAGGCGGCTATTGGGGGGTGCCTTGGCAAGGATGTTCGTCACCCATTGCGCGGCGACGATGCCTTTGTTGAAGTAGGTGGCCAGGTGCGGCGTGCGCTGGCCGGTGACGGTCAATTCGGGGGTGAGCGAGCTGGCATGCGCGACGTCGAGCGCAAGTTGGTCTTTGTTCGGCCCGCATACGGGAATCACGGCATATTGCACCACGTCGCCGGGATTGACGTGATAGTCCCACCACATGAAGCGTTGCAAGGGGAACTTCCACGGGGACTGCGGGTCGATCTGATCCGCATCGGTGAAGCCGACCACGCCGTGCAGATAAGTCTGCTTGCCGTTGCGGATGCGCCGGATCGTGAAGCCGCGACAGGTGGGAATCGGTTTGCCGTCGCTGGGGAACCATACCAGGCAGGTGTGATCGCCGTTATCGTAGACTTTCAGCTCAACATGCTTATCGAGACTTTGCATTTTTTCGCTCCGTGACTGAACGTCCGCTTCATATGCAAACAGGGTCGGATTAGTGAGGATCTTTGCGGCAGTGGCGTGGTGCGCTAAAGATGGCTAATTCTCACACAGATTACAGATGCAGGCAACATTTTAAGGATGCGGTGTGTTGTGTTCGCCCGGTCCTATAATCACGCAATCATACGGGATGGACTGATAGGAGAACAACTGTGGAATATCGACAACTTGGAAATGCGGGCGTGCGTGTATCGGTGATCGGCTTGGGCACGAATCAATTTGGCGGCAAGGTGGATCAGGCAGGCGTGAACGAAATCGTTGCCGGCGCGTTGGACCTGGGCATCAATTTCATCGATACAGCCGACATCTATACGCAAGGGCACTCTGAAGAGACACTGGGCGTGGCGTTGAAAGGTATGTGGCACAGGGTGGTGCTGGCAACTAAAGTGCGCAGCCCGATGGGGGAAGGCCCCAACGACGAGGGCGCATCGCGCTATCACATCATCAGCGGTGTGGAAGCCAGCCTGCGCCGGTTGCAGAGCGACCATATCGACCTGTACCAGATACATCGCTGGGATGAGAAGACACCGATTGAGGAGACGCTGCGCACGTTAGATGCGCTGGTGCGTTCCGGTAAGGTGCGTTACATCGGCGCGTCCAACTTCGCGGCCTGGCAACTGGCGCGCGCCAATCTGTTGGCCGAAGTGCATGGCTGGGAGCCGTTTGTCAGCGTTCAACCGCACTATCACATGCTGGAACGCGGCATCGAGCAGGAGTTGATCCCCTATTGCAATGCCTATGGCGTGGGCATTTTGCCCTACTTCCCGCTGGCGGGCGGGTTCCTGACCGGTAAATATAGGCGCGGCCAGCCGGCCCCGGCCGGTTCACGCGGCGAGGGCAGCCCCTACGTCCAGCGCTACATGAGCGACGCTAATTACGACCGGCTTGAGAAGCTGGAAGCCTGGGCGGGCGAGCGCGGGCATAGCATGGGAGACCTGGCGCACGCATGGCTGCTGGCTCAACCACGCATCAGCTCGGTGATCTCGGGCGCGACCAGGCTGGAGCAGGTGCAGGCCAATGCGCACGCCGCAGGGTGGGCGCTCAGCCCCGATGAACTCACGCAAGTAAACGCCATCCTGGCGTAATCCAGGCGGGAACCAAACACAATCGAGTTACGCCCTGATACAGCGCAGCGTCCGCCGCGCGCGGCAGCGCCGCAACAGATCGCGCAGTTGTGAGCGCGTCAGGGCGTCCTTGCTTTCCAGGCCCGGCCCCGGCCACTCGTAGCCAATCGGCACGTAGTATGAGTCGAGTGCATCTGCGCTCTGTTCCATCGTTTGCCAGGCTGCCTCCGCTTGCCCGGCATCATGCAGGCGCAACGCTTCGTGATAGGCCACGCAGGCGCTCATCAGATCCATCACGTCGATGCCATAGCGCAGCAAGCGCCGATCTTCGCCCAGGCGCAACGCCACTTGCTGGCCCTCTGCCAGCGCGCGCAGTTGGAGCGGGTTCACCGCCGTGGATGGCGTTTCGTGTGTGCCTAGCTGCTGCGCGTCGCGCCCTTGTTCCTCCATTTGGCACTGTTCGATGAGCGCCAGGGCCTGGCGCAACAGACCCAATGATCTCCGCCCGCTGATGATGGCGGCGGAGGGCGTATCGAAGTGCGCGGTGGGTTTCAGCGGGGCGCTGGACGGCTTGCCGTCCCAGGCCAGCAACTGTGAGAGGACGCTGTGCGCTTCCCAGGCGCGCCAGTCGGCAATCGTCAGCCAGGCTTGCTCGATCAACGCATAAGCCTGGCGCATCTGCGCAGCGCACGCGCCGTACCAGGCGTTGAAGTATTCGTCCATGAAGGCCGCGACGTTGGTGTGGGCGTCCCAAGCCAGTTGAGCATACAACACCTGGGTTAGCGTGCGCATGGCCCAGTTGACCATCGGCAGGTGCATGTAGGTCAGCCCGCGCGCGCCCAACGCGTGATAGTGCGGCAGGTCGTTGCTGATGCGCGCGCTGAAGAGCAGCGGCAGGTCTTCATCTTTGGACACGTTGAAATACTCGGCGCTGACCAGGGGCAGGTGCGGCGTGCGGCGCAGCCAGCTTTGTAATGCGGATTGATAGGTCGCGTTGGCGCGGCAGAGCGGGTCGGCCAGGTCGTGCGCGTAGCAACGGTTGATCGGGTAGAAGGTCACGCCGTCGCCCGCGTCGAGCAATGCCTGTGGCACAGGCTGGGTAGGGCCGGCCAGCGTCGCCGTGCCTTCGTAGGCGCAGGCCATCAATCGCACGTCGTGATCGAGTATGCCCTCCCGGCGCGCTTGGTTCACCTGCCCACGCAGTTGGGTCAGGAAGAACAATATCTGGTCAGCCCCGTTGCCCAGCGCGCGGCAATCGGCGCAGGCGCACGTTTGCCCCCAGGTGTCGAAGCCCCACAGGTCGATGATGTCCGCGGCGTGCCAGGGGCCGTTCAGGCGGCGCAAGAGTTCCGCGCCCAGGTAGTCGATCAGTTCCGGCTGGCTGACGCAAAACTGGGTGGCAAGCGCCGCTTCTTTCCGCCGCAGGCCGTTCGCCGGCAGGCCATACCACTGCGGATGTTCCTCCCATAGCGTTTTGCCCGATGGCATGGGGCGCTCTGGGTCCAAGATGGCCTCGAAGATATGCCCGCCAATCTTGGGGTGCATGCCCAGCTTGCGCGCCAGCGCCACGCTCGATGGGCGCAGCCCGCATACGTTGAGCCGGTTGCGCGCCATCCATAGCAATAGTTCGGCAGAGTCCATCGAGGCATATTCGAAATCGAACCCGCGCCCCAGGTTGAATGAAGGGGCGTAGGTGTGGGCTTGATCGGGCAGGATCATTGCCTCGGCTGGGGCTGGGGCTGGGGCGACCTCGCCGGCCTTGCCGGGCGCGATCCAGCGCCACCCCTGCATGCGCAACAGTTCATACGCGCCGTATAGCAGCCCGGCCCGGCTGTGCGCGCTGATCTCCAGCCCATCTTGCACGGGGGTCAGGCTGAAGCCGTCCGCTGCGCCATCGCCGGGCAGGAGCTTCAACGTGATGCACAGCCCATCGCCGGTGCGATGTTGGCCGAAGCGGATTTGCACATCTTCGAGCGTGCGCCGCAAATAGTGGCATAGCTCGGTGGCGGCAAAGGCGCTGCTGCAACGTGCCGCGCGAAGCGGGTCATGCCGGAAGTCGATCTCGGCTTCTTCGTGCGCCCAGAGCCAGGTGTGCGTCTCGGCCCCATCGAAGGGCAACAGGATTTGAATCTGCATTGGCTGAATTCCCAACGTTATTTAGGCTTGGATCTTGAATGTTTGAATGCCGGTCCCTTTAAGGTGCCGGATGACTTCGATCTTCCCCGTCGCCTGGCAAACGAGGAGTGTGTCCGTGCCCCAGGCCCCTTGTACCTCGAACTGAATGCCGCCCGGAAGTGGCGTGGTTCGGGCGTCGGGTGGGTCGCCTGCCGCCGACTTTGCGAAGGGCACCAGCAATGCCGCGATCCAGAAGGCGTGCTCGTCGTTGGCGGGGCTGTAGGTCACGTTGGCGGTGAGCCGCCTGTCGCCATCGTTATAGCTGCTGGTGCGGGCCACGAGCGGGCATGAGCCGGCCATCTGCACCAGCATGCCCGCTTTGGCGGCATCCACCCATACGCGCGCGCCATCGGCTGCCAGCGTGCCGGCGGTGTGCAGGTGCCATTGCACGCCGCCCTCGCGTGAACGAATGTTGTCCAACACCAGGAAGTAATCGGGCCGCACGAATAGAATATGGCGTTTGAAGATGTCCAACTCCTGGTAGGATCCCGCGACGTCGGCGCGTAAGAAGCTATAGGCCGCGTTGCTTTCCAATGCCTCCAGCATCACCGCGCGGCGCAGGTCTTGATAGGATTGATCGCGGTTTCGCACGGTGACCACGTTGTGACACGTGCTCATTTGCAGTGCTTCGGAGGCGGGGTCGGCGTAGTTCACCATGCCTGGGTCGGCCACCAGGCGCTCGCCGTAGGCCTCCAGCAGGAACTGGCCCTTATCGGCGTGCGCGTGACCGGGAATCATGCGTCCGCCTTCGAAGAAGAGCAGCGTATCGCCATAGGCGGAGCCGGTGCGCCAGAAAACGCGCTCGCATACGTTGAAGCACTTGCTGGGCGGCAGGGTTGGGAGGGGCGCTTCGGCCTCATGCAGCAGAAGCAGCGTCAGTAACGCCTCGATCACATATTGCCCCGAAACAGAGCCGAAGAAGGGCCCACCCGCCTCGTGCGTGCGATTGGCATAAAAGGTGTTCCACAGCCATAGCGCCCGTGCGTCGTGCAGGTGCTGTGCAAAATAGAGCAAGGTGCCGCTCATGTAGTTCGATTCACCGCTGCCGCAATCGCCGATGTTCTGGAAGGCGAGCTTCTCGGTGCTGAGCGAGCGCATGTGCAGTAGGTAGTCGATGCTGTCCACCAGGTTGGGCGGTGCAAGCGCTGTGGCAGGCCTGCCCACATAACGCGAAATCGCCAGCAATGCGGCGATGGTTTCATGGGTGGTGTATTCCCAATAGCTGGGGCCTTCGTTGGTGCTGCCGTCGGATTCGTAGCACACCGTCATCATGCGCTGGAACCAGCCGATCCACTGGTCGAGCAGCGGCACGACGTCGGGGTGGCTGCGCCGCGCCACCAGCGCCGCGTAGATCAGCCCGCGCGAATAGACCGGCCCCTGGTTGGTCTCCAACAGGTAGCCTTCGCCATACAGGCGCAGGTAAAGGTCCAGCCAGGGAATTGCCTTCGTGTAGAGCGTGTCTTCCACCTGTTGGCGTTCGGGCGGTGATAGCAGGGGGGCGATGAAGTCGTAGCATAGCGCCACGGCGCAGGCTATGCTGGCCGTGACAAACGGCGCGCGGTAGCCCGGCAGGCCCACCGGGATGCGCGAGACGAATCCCGAGGCCCACTCGTCGCAGGCCAGCGTCGCCAGCAGCGCCCGGCGGGCGGCCTGCCCGTGGTCCACCTGCCCGGTGAGCAGGTAGACCAGGCCGTTATAAACCATGCTGCTGTTGAAGTGATACATCTCGTGCATGTGAGCCGACATGCGCCCCGCACCCTGCGAATTGCCCCAATCCACCGGGGTATAACGCCCCACGTGCGGTTCGGGCCGGTAGTCCAGGTGCGTGTGGGCTTCGGCCAATATCTCCTCATAGATGCGCCTGGCCTGGCCGGTTTGAATCTTGCGCTGCAGGTTGGGCAGTTCGTCGCGCCCAAACAGGATGCCCACCGGCAGCATGGGTTCCTCCGTCTGTACAGAGGGGGATGCAGGTTCGATGTGTGGCATGCCGCGCACTTCATTGGCGGCGCTTGGGTCGGCACCAGTGCGTTCCAACGTCAACCAGCGCACCACGCCGGTGATCACCTGGCCCTGGTTCTGTCCGGCCGCCTCAGGGGCCTGTTCCATCTCGAGCGTGATGCCCGTCAACTCCTTCCCCGCCAGTGGCAGGCGCACTTCCTCGCCATCGCCCAGGCCATGCCGGCGGTCCAGCAACGTCACCGTCCGCCCGTCGATGACGAGGCTCAGGCTGAGCAGCGCGCGCCGGTCGGCCCCCAGCGAGACGATCAACGCCTGGAAGCCGGAGATATCGTGCCGGCAGCGCTTGCTGAAGCTGACGCGGTGCGTGCGTCCCGGCTGCTCGCGATACCAAAGTTCGACG
>DAOUFG010000170.1:0-26428 GCA_034430115.1 Thermoflexales bacterium
TTCGTGCTCGATATCACGCCGTTGGTCTTTCTAACGATCAACTTCGGCATGGGTGGCGCCGTGATTGCGATCACGTGGGCATTATGCGTGTATTTCCGCCGGCTGATGCGGGCGACTGGAACTCTCGCATCTCATGGTTGATGACCGAATCAAGCCTCGCTGTGGCGTCCTGCGCAGTTGGTGCTCTTCGTGTCTTGTATGCTGTTTGCGCTTAATGTTAACCCTGTTTTGAGTGTAGAATTTGGTGAACATACCACATGGGGGGAGCCCAGAATGAAGTTGTTTCGGAAATCGTATCTGGCGTTGTTCGTTGGTCTGTTGATGTTCACCTTTTTTGCACCTTCTCAGGTGCAGGCCGCCAGTGCCAGGCGCATCGTGGTGGTCCTTTCGCAGCAGAAGCTATATGCCTACCAGGGCAATACGCTCGTCGCTTCGATGTCTGTGAATGCACGCGGAACCGCGCGCGGCACTTTCAAGGTCCAGAACAAGATCCCGGTGGCTTATTCGGTGATCCGCGGCTGGCGCTTGCCCTATTGGATGGGCATCTATTACGTGGGCAGAATTCAGAACGGCATCCACGGGCCGGAGATGATCGGCAAGCGCACCGCCGTGAGTTCGCTGGGGTGTGTGGTGATTCGTTCCAGCGCCAATGCCGCCTGGCTCTATCGATGGGCGACGGTCGGCACCGTTGTCTCCATCCGGTGAGCCGCCCTTGTTCGTAAGACGTAATCGGGCCTGGCGGGTGACGCGATCAATTTGCGCATCACCCACCAGGTTTTATTCGTGGCCTATTGCTGCGAGCGAAACTTCATCTGCCCGGCGCGCAAGCTCAGGCGCTCAGATCAACCCCCACGTTGCGTGCGGCGTCCAGCGTCTGTTGCCACACCTCGTCCGCGATTGGGATGCCTTGTGCCTTGCGGCGCTCGGCTGCGCGCTTCTCCGGCTCCCCGGGAATGAGCACCTCGCTAAACCCTTCTGCGGGTGTGACCGTCTTGAGGTTGTGCAAGATTTCCTCGCTGGCGCGGGTATATTCGTCCAGCGGGCAGAAGGCCTCGATGTTGACCGCGACGACGACCCAGTTGAACTCATGTGACTGGCCCAATAGCGCGCCGCCCAGCAGCTCCGCGATCACCGCCAGCGCGTAGCCCTTGTGCGCCCCGGCGGGCAAAATCGCGCCGCCGGCGTAGAAGTCCTCCGCGTTGGTGGTGGGGTGACCGTCCTTATCGAGCAGCCAGCCCTGCGGCACCGGCTCGTGCTTGGCGCGATACAGCCGCAACTTGCCCTCGGCGGTGATGCTGGTGGCAAAGTCGGCCAGCACGGTGCCCATTTCCCCGCCCGGCATGCCAAAGGTGATCGGGTTCGTGCTCAGCACATGTTGCGTGCCGCCATAGGGCGCGACGGCGTGATGCCGCCCATTGCGCGACGCGCCGCCGCCCGTGATCATGGTGATGACGTTCTGCGCCGCCGCGCGTTCGGCGAACCAGCCGATGCGCCCGGTGTGCGAGGCTTCTACCAGCCCAACGCAGGCGACGTTGTTTTGCTTCGCCTTGCGAATCGCCACGTCCGTCGCGAAGCTGAGCGTATGGATGCCGAAGCCGTAATTCCCGCGCACCAGCGCCGTCGTCGGTGTCTCGTGGACGATCTCCGGCCGCGCGGCGGGCTTAATATAGCCATCCGCGATGTAATTCAGATATGACGATAACCGCACGACGCCGTGCGAGTCAACGCCCTTCAAATTGCTATCCGCCAGTGACGCTGCGACTTCGTGGGCGATGTCATCGGGCGTTCCAACGGCGGCCAGCGTTTTCTCCAGCAGTGCTTCCAGTTGTTCCACTTGTATGGTGTGCATGATGCCTTCCTTTAGAGCAACATGTGTTTGTCCTGCGTCGGCGTTATGATAGTACTATGCTTGCAAAAACATATCTCCGCAACATTCAAGAATTAATCGGCCAACTAATCGAACAGCAGACCCCCCAGATCGAGCAGGCAGCGGAAACGATTGCCCAGGCGATTGCCGGCGGGCATTCCCTCTTCGGCTTTGGCTGCAATCACTCCCTGTTGCCGGTGCTTGATATCTATTACCGCGCCGGCGGGTTGATGCTGGTGAACCCCGTGATCGCCCCCGGCTTGCTGCTGGACTTGCGCCCGCCCACGCTGACCTCCAAGATGGAGCAACTGGAAGGGTATGGCAAGATCGCGCTGGCGACCGCGCCGATCAAGGCCGGTGACGTGCTCATCATCATCTCGGTATCGGGGCGCAATGCCGTGCCGGTGGACGCGGCGGTGCGGGCCAAGGAACTGGGCGCAACCGTGATCGGCGTCACGTCCAAGGCCTTCTCAGATTCCGTCACCTCGCGCAACCAATTGGGCAAGAAACTCATCGACGTGGTGGACATCGTGATCGACAACCTGGTGCCGCCGGGCGATGCTTCGCTCAGCCTGCCAGAGGTGCCGACGAAGTTCGCGCCCGTATCCGGCGTGACGAGCGTCTCCGTGATGCACGCGCTGATGGCCGAGACGATTGAACGGCTGGTCGCGCGCGGCATTACCCCTCCGATCTATCTATCGGGGAACATGGAAGGCGGCGCAGCCTATAACGACCGCATGCTGGCCGAGAACGCGCACCGCATTTTCTATCTGTAAGGCACAGTTGAAGCATGTCCTGTGCAATCGTGGTGAGTTTGCCATCCTTCGACAAGCTCACCATGAGCATCCACGCGTTGAATCGTTGCGCATGGTTCGCCAATACCGCCGGCAAGAAGGATACATTCGGTCTGCAATTTCCCGTGCCATCTGGCCCAGGATGTCGAACCATGATTGCTTAGCGCTTCCGCACGGCTGCCTGCAAACTGCGCTGCAACTGCATGGGTGATTCGAGGGATGCAGCCGGCTGGCCCGGCGGTTCTTCCATGGCGATCTCTTTGGTGGTGGCGGCTAGCATGACGGTGGGCGAGATAGTTTGCGCCGCATTCTTGAGCGCTGTCCCCTGTGCCAAATTGCCTAGGGCAGACACCGAGTCGCGCAGCGATTGGAGTGTGCCAATCAGCGAGTGCACCGGCCCAGGCCCCGCGCCGATGATCAGGCCGGTCAGGATGCCGTCCAGCCAGACGGGCGGTGCGAACCCGGCTGCTTTGAAGAACAATAGCGGCTGGTTTGCGAGAAGCCCTGCAATGCCGATGACCAGACCTATCGCCAGGCTGCCAAAGATGGTGATGGCGCTCTTGGTTGCCACGTAGCGCGGTTCTTTGGGTATTTCTTCTATGCGCAACTGGGCGTCTTTCAAGCGCTGTTCGGCGATTGCAAGCTGCTCGGTCACCTTCCTCAAATTATCCCCCGATTCCCCGCTAAAGCTGGTGACCAGGTTCGTGACCGCGGCCTGGGCGTTGTTGTACTCATCCACCATCCATTTCACGGATTCGTTGACGCTGCCGAATACCTTCCCGGTGGAGATGAGCACCTTCTCCACCCAATCGAAAACGGCCTCCCAGAAGCGCTCAATGGCAGTCGCCAGCAATACAAAAGGGACCAGCGCGGCGGTCAGGTCGGCAGGTTGGGCGTTGGTTTGCCCTACCTGGGTGGCTGCGGCGGCCGTATGAGCGAATAGAAGCAATATGAACACAACGCTGATGAAAACAAGTGGAAGCCCTAATCGTCTCGTGACATTGTTCATCACAGTTCCCTTTCCTCCTCTTCTCATTCCCTGTACGTCTGCCGGGTAACGCGGAAAGCATGTCGATAAACGATGGTGTTGTCAGTGTGGCGTTGAAGTGGTGGGCATTATACTTGCTGCTCGCTGTGTGTTAGATGTCCTCCGAGCTGGCGATGGTCTCCAGTTCGGGCGTGACCGCGTCGCCGGAACTCTCTGCTTTATCCTTCGTTAGTTCCGCGTCGATCTCCGCGGCAAGCTCTTGGAAGACTTCTTCGGAGATCACGCCGTCGTTGCGCAAGGCCCTGAGCGCGTCTCGCTGCGTGCGCAACAACTCGCGCTGCGCGGTGAATAGCTCCGCCAGCCGCAGGAGCGGGTTCGCGTCCAGCGTCTGGCGCAACTGGGCCGTCAGCGCCGTGATCTGATCGTTCAGGCCCTTATGCAGGTCTTCCCAGGCCGGAGTGGAAAGCAATCCCTCGTGCTGCATGTCCTCTAGCCGCTTCTCCGCCCGGCGCAGGGCCGTCAGGCGGGCGTGGACGCGCTCATAGTCCAGCGCTGCACCGTCTCGGGTGACCAGGTTTAGCCGCTGCAAGAGCGGCCGCATCGTCGCCCCCTGCGCGATCAGCGTAAAGAGCACCACGCCGAAGGCCATCACGCGCAGCAGTTCGCGGTCGTTGCCCAGCGCGACCGGCAGGCTGAGCGCCAGTGCCAGGCTGACGCCGCCGCGCAAGCCGCCCCAACTGAGGACGTGTTGCCAGCTCAGTGGGATGGGTTCGATGAAGCGATTCATGATCCAGCCCAGCCCATACACCACCACGACGCGCGAGATGAGCACCCCCGCCACAGCCACCGCGACGAGTTGCCAGTGCTCGAACAGCGCAAAGATGTTCACCTGCAAGCCAATGAGCAGGAATACGGCGGAGTTTGCCAGAAACTCCACGTATTCCCAAAAGTTGAAGAGAACGATGCGGGTGGTTGGGCTCATCCCACGCGGGCCGAGGTTGCCATTTACCAGGCCGGCCGTCACGACTGCCAGCACGCCGCTGAACCCCAGGCGGTCGGCGACCAGGTACGACCCGAAGGCAACGATGGTGGTCAAGGTGGTCTCGATCAGGTAGTCGTCGATGCGCGAGATCATGTAAGACACCAGCCACCCCAGCACCAGGCCGGTGATGATGCCGCCCACCACTACGCGCCCAAAATCGATGACGGAAGCCGGCAGGTTGAACTGGCCCGTCAGCGCGATTGCCATCACCACGTTAAACATGACGATGGCCGTGCCGTCGTTGAGCAGGCTCTCGGCCTCAACCAAAACGCCCAGGCGCCTGGGGATGCCGATGGAGCGGAACGTCGCGACGACCGACACCGGGTCCGTCGCCGAGATGAGCGCGCCAAACACCAGTGCCACCGGCAGGCTGAGCGATGTGCCAAGCGACACGATGCCCGCCACGATCAATGTGGTGAGGATGACGCCCGGTACAGCCAGCACGAGGATACCCGGCAGGTTACGGCGGAATTCATTCAGGTTCAGGTGAAGCGCGGCGTCAAACACCAGTGGGGGCAAGAACAGAGAAAGAATCAGCGTTGGCGCCAATTCAAGGTCGATGGGCTGCTGAAAAGTGATGATCAGCCCGGCCACAACCAGGGCGATGGTGTAGGGGACGTGCAGCCGTCGCACGGCCATCGCCACCAGCGACACCACCAGTAGTAATTCGATTACAAGCGTTTCCGTTTGCAGGAATTGTTCCATCGTGCTCCAACGACTTCAACGCCGGCGAACCACACTTATTCGCCGATATGGCTATGGCTTTTCCTAATGCGCGCTATGCAGTAGCGGACGAGTATCCAAAAGGGTCAAGTAATTATATGATTATCAAGGGTTGGTATCGCATCCCTCTTTTGGCGCTATTGAGCGACATGCGGTCTCCTTACATCGAAAGATGTGTTTCACGCCGGCATGCTTGGGGTATAAGCCAAAAGATTCTAAAGGGAGCAGGGAGTCATTTGATGAGTATTGAGCAATTTATGAAGACAGAAGTTATTACCATTCACCCTAACCAAACAGTGCGGCAAGCAATGGCACTCCTGGTTAAAAGGCACATCGGCACGTTGCCTGTCGTGGATGAGGATAACCATCTGGTGGGACTATTGAGGCAGGCCGACCTGATGGACCTCTTCATGCCCGACTTTGTCAACCTGCTTGAGCGGATCGATTTTGTGCGCGACTTTGGCGCATTCGAAAATGCCCGGCTTCAGGCCGGCATCATGGATCGCCCGGTCAGTAACGTAATGGGGAAACCTATCTCCATTTCGCGTACAGGTGGCTTATTGCGTGCGGCCGCCGAACTGAATAGATACAATTTGTTGGATTTGCCCGTGGTCGATGACCAGGGCACCTTGTTGGGCCTGGCGTCGTGGGTGGACGTGGGCGTGGCTTTCCTGAGCCGCTGGTTGGCGGAGACGGATCCGTCGCAACAAGACACATCGCCGGGTCAGGGCTAACCTCATGGCTATTTTCATCACAACAACGATCTTCGTGGTCATGCTCGGGGTGATCCTGACGGACCGCATTCATCGCACGATTGCGGCGATGGTCGCTGCGGCGGTAACTATGGCGGTGGGCTTCATCTTCCACTTTTACAGCGAGCAGCAGGCCATCGAGGCAATAGACTTCGAGACGCTTGGCTTGCTGTTCGGCATGATGACCCTGGTGAGCTTGCTGGAGAAGACGGGCTTCTTCGAATACCTGGCGGTAACCACCGCTCAAAGGTCGTCGGGGCATCCCTGGCGGCTTTTGCTCATTCTGGGTACTGTGACGACGTTGACGTCTATGTTTCTGGATAACGTGACGACCATCGTCCTGATCGCGCCCGTGACGATCCTGATCAGCGAAATCCTGGGCATGAACCCGGCGCCGCTGTTGATTGCCGAGGCGCTTTTGTCCAACATCGGCGGCGTCGCCACTCTGGTTGGCGACCCGCCGAACGTATTGATCGGTTCGGCGGCGGGGTTGGGCTTCGACGCATTCCTCACCCACCTCATGCCTCTGATCCTGGTGGTGTGGGTGGTTGCGCTGCTGTTGTTGCGCTGGTTGTTCCGTGCCGATTTGCGCAAGCAGCCAAGCAACGTCGAAGCGTTGCAGAGCCTTAATGCGCGGGCGGCGCTGCGTGACCCCGTGAACCTGCGGCGCGTCCTCATCGTGCTGGCCGTCACCCTGGTGCTCTTTAGCCTGCAAGGCATCCTTGGGGTTTCCCCCGCCTTTATCGCGATGTCAGGCGCGGCAGTGGCGATGCTATGGATCAGGCCCGACGTCGATGCGCTGCTCAAGAGCATCGAGTGGAGTGTGCTGCTGTTTTTCGCTGCGCTGTTCGTCGTCGTTGGCGGGTTGAGCGCATCCGGTGCTCTGCATGGCATCGCCATGCTGCTGAAGACTGCCGGTAGCGGCAGCACAGTGTTCCTGGGCCTTGCGACCATCTGGGGCGTGGCACTGCTTTCGGCTGTCGTCGATAACATCCCGATCACGATTGCATTGATCCCGGTCATCCTCGAAGTAGGCACCTTGGGCATCAACATTGCCCCGTTGTGGTGGGCGCTTGCGTTAGGCGCCGGTTTGGGCGGTAACGGCACGGTGATGGGTGCGACGGCCAATGTGATTGTGGTTTCCATCAGCGAACGAACTCATTACCCCATCACGGCGCGCTTGTGGATGCGGCGTGGGTTGCCGGTCATGATGGGGACGCTGGTCGTGGCCAGCATCTTGTATGTGATCGCTTTTGGCTGGCTATCCACGCCATAGCGAGGCCGGTAGCGTGACCTTTGCCGGCGCGAAAATAGAGTATAAAGGTAGAAGACGTGGGGCGTGGCCGCCGTATGCGCCGGCTGTGTTCCCATCATTTGACTTACGTTCTTCTTGTAGGACAATAGGCGCGTTATGCAAACGAGCAGACTCTCGCGGCGCAACCGCATCATTCTCTATATCGTTAGTGTGCTACTGGTGCTGTCCATGGTGATCAGCGCGATTGTGTCCTTCTCTCCCACGGCGCAAACGACACAGTCACAGGGTGTTACACCGACGACCGTCGTCGCGCCGTAAGATGGCTCTCTGCTTATCATAATATTGACATCTTTTCATAGGAGTTTTTAGGTATGTCCACGCGTAACGTTGTGAAGACTGACGCTGCCCCTAAGGCAATCGGTCCATACTCGCAGGCGATTGTCGCAAATGGTTTTGTTTTTTGCTCCGGCCAGATTCCTCTTGACCCGGCCACCGGCAACATTGTGGAAGGCGGCATTGAAGCGCAGACGCATCAGGCGTTGAAGAATCTTTCGGCTGTGTTGCAGGCCGCCGGCTCCGACCTGAGCCGCGTCGTGAAGACCACTGTCTTCCTGCAGAGCATGAATGACTTCGCGGCGATGAACGCCATTTACACCACCTACTTCACCCAGGATCCTCCCGGACGCTCGGCGGTGGAAGTTGCCAAGCTCCCGCGCGGCGCGATGGTGGAAGTCGAAGCGATTGCGGTGATTTAACAATTTTTTGATTCAGGATTTCACTCCCGCAATACGGAGTGAGGCATAGTGAAATAGAAACCCGGTCTCTTGTGGAAACCGGGTTTTTCGCTTTAGTAGGAACCTGAATTGAACCGCAAAGAAGCGGAGGAACAAAGAATACAAAAAACTCTGCGTGCTCCGCGCCTCTGCGGTGAAATCGGATATATAAACCGCAAAGGAGCAGAGAAGCAAAGGAACAAAGAATAGAATTCGAAAATCTCTGTGGCTCTGTGGTGAAATTACTTGACGTAGATCGGGTTGCTGAAGATCCAGCCCCGGTTGGCCAGCCGCGCACGGCGGTAGACCTCCACCCGGTAAGCGCCCGGCACGGTGGTGGTATATTGGATTTCCTGCCCAATGGCCGTGGCGACCACCCGCCCATTGCATAGCAGGCGGATGCGCCCGCGCGCCGGGCAACGCACCTCAAAGCGCACTGCGCCGCGCCGGATCATCTGGTCGCCCATCATCACGCTATCGGCCCCGCTATAGGCCGTGAAGGAGAAGCCATGCGTAGGCACATCCAGGTCGTAGCCCACGAAACAATGCCCGGCGGCCAGCGCGTCATAGATCATGCGCTTATCCATGTCCAGGTCGTGCGTGAGGGGGTTCTCGATATAGAGGTGCGTATTCACGCAGCGGAAGAGATATTCGTAGGGGAAGATCACGCGCCGCAGTGGGCCCATGCGCATGGGCGTGCCGTGCGCGTCGGCGTTGCCGATGCCGCTCACGCGTAACCCGGCCGCCAGCATCTCATCCCATTTGCGCAGCGTGGCGCGGAATGGGCCGTAGATGACCCAGGCCGGGAAATAGGCGTCAAAGATTGCCGCCGGGTAGCTCCACAGCCGGGACTTGAACTCGGTCATGTAGTTCCATATCTCGATGCCGGTGAAGTGCCGCAGGTTCCAATCCGTCCACGACAGGGCTTCCAGGTCGAAGCTGATCGGGCTGGCGTATTCGAAAGGGTGCGCAAAGAAGGCCAGCCCGCCGCGCCGTGAGACCTCGTTCAAGAGCGTTTGCGGGTTGGGCGCGTAAGGCGACAGTTCTTCGTTGGCGTTATACACCAGGCAATGATTCGCCTGTGGCACGCGCTGGCAATCGTGCACTTCTTCGCCCGTGAGCACCAATACACCGCTGTAATAGCCTTCCACCCCGCGCACCAGCACATTATGATCGGTCACGATGACTACGTCCAGCCGGGCGCGCGTCGCCGCGTCGGCGATATCATGATGGTAGTTCTCGCCATCGGAATAAGGGGTGTGCATGTGCATGTTGGCGGTGATTTCGATCATTCCACTAATCTTAGCAAAGCTCTTGAACTTGGTGTAGCCCTGGCCTTCTTTTGTTAGCTGGAAATTCTTTGTGTCCTTTGTTGCTTCGTCCCTTTGCGTTATTGCGGCGAAGTGCCTGATAAAATCGATATATGGCTCTCTCAAATCATCAACTTGCGGCCATCTTCTCCAACATTGCCGACCGGCTCGAAATCCAGGGCGAAAACGTGTTCAAGGTGCGTGCCTATCGCACGGCGGCGCAAAACTTGCTGGCGTTGCCTCGCCCGGTAGCGGACATCTGGCAGGAGGGCGGGCTGGGCGAAATCGCCGGCGTGGGGCCGGCCATTCACGACAAGATCGATGAACTGATGCGCACCGGGCAACTGGGCTTCTATGAGAAGTTGAAGGCGCAGGTGCCGGATGGCGTGGCTGGGATGTTGCAGGTGCCCGGCCTGGGGCCGAAGCGCATCAAGGAAATTTGGGAGAAGCTGAACGTGACCAACATCGATGAACTGGAGCAGGCCGCCAGGGCGGGCAAGCTGCGCAGCTTATCGAAGATGGGCGAGAAGAGCGAGCAAAAGATCGTCGCCGGCATCGAATCACTCCGCCGGCGTGCCACAGGGCGCCAGCGCGTTGGCGATGTGTTGCCGGTGGCGCAGTCACTGCTCGCTTCGCTCAAAGATGTCGAAGGGATCCAAAAGATTCAATATGCCGGGTCGCTGCGGCGCGGGCGTGAAACGATCGGCGATATGGATTTCGTCGCCGCCACCACGAACCCCGCTGCGCTGATGGAGTCCTTTCGCGCGTTGCCGCTGGTCTCCGAAGTGTTGCTCAGCGGCGAGACGAAGACCAGCGTGGTGCTGCAAAACGGCATGCAGGTGGATTTGCGCACCGTGGAGCCTGCGCGTTGGGGCACGGCGCTGCAATATTTCACCGGCAGCCAGGCCCACAACATCCGCGTGCGTGAAGTGGCACAGAAGAAAGGGCTGTCGTTGAACGAGTATGCCCTGACGTCGATCAAAGACGGCTCGGAGATCACCTGTGATACCGAGGAGAGTGTGTACGCAAAGCTGGGCATGGCTTACATTCCGCCGGAACTGCGCGAAGACCGTGGTGAGATTGAATCTGCCCTGAAAGATGATCTGCCGCGTTTGATTTCGCTCAAAGATATGAAGGGCGACCTGCAAATGCACTCCACCTGGAGCGATGGCGCCGCCAGCGTGATGGAGATGGCGCGGGCTGGGATGGCGCGCGGCTATCAATACATCCTGATCACCGACCATAGCCAGAGCCTGGGCATCGCCAACGGGTTGACCGTGGCGCGCTTGCAGCAGCAGCGCAAAGAGATCGACGCCGCCAACGCGCAATTGGAGGCGGAGGGTTTGAAGTTCCGCGTGTTGCAGGGCATCGAGGTGGAGATCAAGACCAATGGCGAACTGGACCTGCCCGACGAGGCGCTGGCTGCGCTAGACCTCGTGCAAGCGTCCGTGCATACGTCGTTATCGCAACCGCGCGAGCACATCACCGAGCGCGCGCTGAAGGCGATTGCCAACCCGCATGTGGACATCCTGGGGCATCCGTCGGGGCGGCTGATCAACGAGCGCGAGGGCGGCGATTATGATTGGGAAGCCTTGTTCCGTGCCGCAGCGGAGCACGACGTGGCGTTGGAGATCAATTCCGACCCGATGCGCCTGGACCTGGACGAGACGCACGCGCGCCGGGCAGTGGAAGTCGGTTGTCACCTCAGCATCAGCACCGACGCGCACGCCCCCGAAGGGCTGAACCAGATTCATTATGGCATCACCATCGCCCGCCGCGCCTGGGTGACGCCCGATGTGGTGATCAACACCTGGCCGCTGAAGAAATTGTTGAATTGGGTGAAGGGGAGGTAACCTCACCCCCTGTCTGGGTAGGAGACTGAAGCGCCCTTTTACGTTACTAACGCGGAACTTCATAAATGAAGTGACGTTTTTCCCTCGCCCAGGCATGACATACAACACTCGCAAAAGTCCTGCGCGCGCGCTATGCTGGTAATAGACCTTATTCCCATGGAGGGAATCAAATGGCCACCAGAGGACGCATTGTCGTAGACGTGGAACGGTGCAAAGGGTGCGAGTTATGCGCCAGCGTATGCCCGCATCAGGCGATTCGTATGTCCGCCAGCTTCAACGCCAAAGGCTATCACCCCGCGGAGTGGAATGACGCGAATGCCGAGTGCACCGGCTGCGCAACCTGTGCTGTGATCTGCCCAGACGCAGCTATTACGGTATACCGCGAAACTGTTGTGCGTCCGGCACTTGCTGCTCTCTAGGGCGCGCCGTATCCCACGTGCCCTGCCAGGAGGACGTATGCCCAAACAACTCTTGAAAGGGAATGAAGCCATCGCTGAAGCTGCCATTCGCGCAGGGGTGGACGCCTATTTTGGTTACCCGATTACGCCACAAACAGAACTGTTGGAATATATGGCGCGGCGTATGCCGGAACTGGGCCGGGCCTTCGTGCAGGCCGAAAGCGAACTGGCTGCCATCAATATGGTCTATGGCGCGGCGTGCGCCGGTAAACGTGCCATGACCTCTTCTTCCAGCCCTGGTATCAGCCTGATGCAAGAAGGCATCAGCTACATCGCCGGCTCCGAAGTGCCGGTCGTTCTGGTGGATGTGATGCGCGGCGGCCCCGGGCTGGGCAACATCGCGCCCTCGCAGAGCGACTATTACCAGATGGTGAAATCGGCCGGGCATGGCGATTACAAACAAATCGTGCTTGCGCCGGCTAGTGTGCAAGAAGCGATCAATCTGATGGGCCTTTCGTTCGACCTGGCCGAAAAGTATCGCACCATCGTCACCGTGCTCCTGGATGGCACCCTGGGCCAGATGATGGAGCCGGCGGAACTGCCACCCATGCAGCCTTTGCGCACCGTCGCGCCGGCGTGGGCGCTGACCGGTGCCGCCGGACGGCCCAGCAACCGCATCTATTCCATGCGCCTGGAAGCCGAGGACCTGGAAAGCCATAACTTGCACTTGCAGGAGAAGTTGAACCTCATCACCGCGAACGAGGTACGCATCCAGGAATACATGCTTGACGATGCAGAGCTATTCTTGGTGGCTTTTGGCACGGCCGGGCGCATTGCGCAGACAGCGGTGAAAATGGCGCGCCAGCAGGGCATCAAGGTCGGGTTGTTGCGGCCCATCACGCTGTGGCCGTTCCCCGAACGGCGTATCTCGCAACTGGCCGACGAGGCGCGCGGCTTTTTGGTGGTGGAGATGAATGCCGGCCAGATGCTCGACGATGTGAAGGTGGCCGTGGGTGGGCAAGCGCCCGTCAAATTTCTGGGCCGCCTGGGTGGCATGCTGCCCATGCCCGATGAAATCCTGGCTTCCATCGTCAAACTTGCGGAGGCCACCGCCAGGATGCACGTGAACTACACCATTGAAGGGCCGATGGTCCCTTTGCCCAAGAATCCAGCCAAGTGATTCATCCATCAATGCATCGCGTGACGTAGAGAATGAATGAATCGACGGGGAACCCAAGATGATGACAGATACTACTGAGAAAATCGTGGCGCAACGGCCACACGCCCTGAGCGAAGCCTACACGCACTATTGCCCCGGTTGCATGCATGGTGTGGCGCATCGCCTGATCGCTGAAGTGATTGACGAGTTGGGGATTCGAGAACGCACGGTGGGCGTCGCGCCGGTGGGTTGTTCGGTCTTCGCCTATAACTATTTCGAATGTGATTTCGCCGTGGCGGCGCACGGGCGCGCGCCCGCGATGGCCACCGGCCTGAAGCGCGTGATGCCCGACAAGGTGATCTTCACCTACCAGGGCGACGGCGACCTGGCTTCCATCGGCACTGCCGAGATCATGCACGCCGCCGCGCGGGGCGAAAACATCACGGTGATCTTCATCAACAATGCCGTGTTTGGCATGACGGGCGGGCAAATGGCCCCCACCACGTTGCCCGGCATGAAGACCACTTCCTCCCCCTATGGACGTGACGTGAAGACGATGGGCTCGCCGATTCGCATGTCGGAGCAGATTGCCCTGCTGGACGGCGCGGCCTATGTGTCGCGGCGCAGCCTGCACAGCCCGGCGGAAATTCGCAAAGCGCAAAAGGCCATCCGCCGCGCGTTTGAGGTGCAGTTGAATGGGCAGGGGTTTGCGATGGTGGAACTATTGGCCAGTTGTCCGACCAACTGGGACATGAAGCCCGTGGAGGCGTTGCGCTGGATCGAGACGCGCATGGTGCCCTATTACCCGCTGGGTGATTTCAAGAACGTGGCGACGAAAAACAGCGTCAAAGGCATCTAATTAAACCGTCAGAAGAAGCGGCGCTCTTGTCGGATGTAGGGCGGCTTGTTAAGTCGCCCGGCCGGGTTCACGAGGGCGAGGTAACATCTTGCCCTACATGATCGAGGCTAAGGCAGCATCAGGAAATTCGGGTGACTAACCTGGAGGTATCCTGCCACGAGTGGCAGGATGGAGACGGACATGCTACATGACTGTATCTTTAGTGGATTTGGCGGTCAGGGCGTGCTGTTTGCTGGACAGTTATTGGCCTATGCGGCAATGGACGCTGGTCTATATGTGACGTGGATTCCCTCCTACGGTCCTGAGATGCGCGGCGGCACGGCGCATTGCACAGTGGTGATCTCTGACGAGCCGATTGGTTCGCCGCTCGTGCGCACACCCGCGTGCGTGTTGGCGTTCAACAATCCTTCGGTGGAAAAGTACGAGCCGCTCGTTGCGCCGGGGGGCTTCTTGATTCACAACGCCTCGCTCACGTCGCACGTCGTTCAACGCACCGACATCCAGGCCGTCCCCGTTCATGCCAGCGAAATCGCCGCCGAGCTGGGGAATGCCAGGCTGTTGAACATGGTAATGTTGGGTGCCTACCTGCAATTGACACAGGTCCTGCCGTTGACGGTGGTGGAACACGCGTTGGAAGGGCACCTTTCTTCGCGCCGCCCGGAGCTACTGGCGCTCAACGAGCAGGCGCTGCAGCGCGGCATGGCGCTAGCCCAGTTAGCGCTGACAGCCACGTGATTTCGGATTGACGATTGAAGAATGAAACGTGAAAATCAGTCACCCTATCACGTTTCACTCTTCATGTTTCACTTCTTAATCTCTCATCTCTTCTCTGTCTACCCCTCACGCTCCCCCACGCTAACAGGCTCCAGATGCCCATTGCCAGAGGATGCGCTTGGGATGCGCACGACCGGCTTGAACAGCGGCGCGCCCTCGCTATAGGCGGAAGCCGCATCGATGAAGGCCCGGAACAGCGGGTGCGGCCGGTTGGGGCGGCTCTTAAATTCGGGGTGGAACTGGCTGCCCAGCATAAACGGGTGGTCGCGCAGTTCGGAAATCTCCACCAGCCGGTTATCGGGTGAAAGCCCGCTGAACACCAATCCGGCGTCGCCCAATATCTTGCGGAACTCGTTGTTGAACTCGAAGCGGTGACGGTGGCGCTCCTGCACCGTGACGACGCCGATGTTCGCGTTGGGGCCCAATTGGCTGACGTATGCGGCGTGTGCGCGCGTGCCGGGCACGAGCTGGCATGGATAGGTGCCCAGGCGCATTGTGCCGCCCATGTCTTCGATGTCGCGCTGGTCGGGCATCAGGTCGATCACGGGATAGGGCGTGGTGTGGTCAAACTCGCTGGAGTTCGGCTCGTTGCTGTTGAACACATGGCGCGCCAGTTCGATGCACATCACCTGCATCCCCAGGCACAACCCCAGGTAGGGCACGTTATTTTCGCGCGCAAATTGCGCGGCGCGAATCTTGCCCTCAATGCCACGATAGCCAAACCCGCCGGGCACCACGATGCCCGCGACATTTTCCAGCCCCATGCTGCCGTCGCTGCGTTCCAGGTCTTCGCTGTTGATCCAGGTGATCTTCACGTCGCGTCCGGCGGCCACGCCGGCGTGATAAAGCGACTCACGCACGCTGATGTAGGCGTCGTGCAGTTCCACGTATTTGCCTACGATGGCGATATTCAACGCCGGGCGGGGCTTGCGCATTTCGGCGCACAGGTTACGCCAATCGGCCAGGTCCACGCCGGTGCAACTGATTTGCAGGCGCTCGCACAAATAATCCCCAAAGCCCATATCTTCGAGCGTCAGGGGCACTTCGTAAAGGTAATTGGTGGTGATCATCGGCAGCACGGCGCGCGGGTCCACATCGCAGAACTGGGCGATCTTTTCGCGCAATTCATTGCTCACGGGGTGATCGCTGCGGGCGATGATCGCGTCGGGTTGGATGCCGGCCCCGCGCAGGTCGCGCACGCTGTGCTGGGTGGGCTTGGTCTTCAACTCGCCGGTCGCCCCGATCATGGGCAGGAAGGTGACGTGTACATAAAAGGAGTTGTTGCGCCCTACGTCGCGGCGCATCTGGCGGATGGCTTCGAGGAAGGGCATGGCCTCGATGTCGCCCACGGTGCCGCCCACTTCCACGATCACCACGTCGGCGGTGCTGCTCTTGGCCACCAGGCCGATGCGGCGTTTGATCTCGTTTGTGACGTGTGGCACTACCTGGATCGTCTTGCCCAGGTAATCGCCGTGGCGTTCCTTGCCGATGACCTCGTTATAAACCTGGCCGGTGGTGGCGTTACAGGCGCGCGTCAGGTTCTCATCGATGAAGCGTTCGTAATGGCCCAGGTCCAGGTCTGTCTCGGCGCCATCTTCCGTGACAAAGACTTCACCGTGCTGATAGGGTGACATCGTGCCTGGGTCCACGTTGAGATAGGGATCCAGCTTTTGAATCGACACGCGTAAACCGCGCGCCTTCAGCACACGGCCAATCGAGGCCGCAGTGACGCCTTTGCCAACCGAGCTGACGACGCCCCCCGTGCAGAATATGTACTTGGTCATTACCTCTCCTTAATAACGAATAGGCTCAACGAATGTATATGGAAAATGACTCGCCCCTATCTTGTCACAGGGCAAACTCAACAAAAAAGTAGGGAGCATTGAAGATCAAATGCTCCCTACTTTGGGTAACCACTTGCGGCTGAATCGATCAGATACATGAGTTCCAACAACACATCGCTCATGTGTTCCAATTATAACCGACTCAGGCTCGTAGCACGTTCACCATGTGGCGCGTGGAAGAGCCATAGATCAGGCTGCGCAACGTCAGGCTGCCGATCAATGGCAGGACGATGATCATCAGCCATTCCAACACGCCCGGCGTGCTTGAACTGAACAACCCCGGCACGATGACCGGCCCCACAAACCCCGCCGCCAGCAGCAGAAACCCGGCCAGCGTCTCGCGCCCATGCTTGCGCATGCTGGAGAGACTGAAGACGGAGACGCCGTGCGCGTCCAAAAAGACGTGCATGGCGTAGTGCAGATTGGCGAACGCAAATACGGTGCGCGCCTGTTGCAAGTCGTGTGAAAGGTAGTTGCTGCAAATATAGGCGATGACCACGACCACCGAACCGATCAACCCCGACAGGACGCTATAGCCCAGGACGCCGCTGAGGAAGCTGCGCGTGTACGACGGCGTCAACAGGCCGAAGGCCAGCAGGGTGCACGGCACGCCCACGGTGATGGTGGCCACCCAACTGATCTGGCGCGGTTCCCCAGGGAAGGGCAGGCCTACAAACCCGGCGAACAGGATGGCGAAGATCGTCACCACGTTCTTGGCCAGGTAGAGCTTGGCCGAGGCGAGAATCTTCTGTGTGATGCGCCGTCCTTCGCTCAGCGCCTGGGGCAGGGTGGACATGGTATTTTCAAGCAGCACCAGCGCCGAGACGTCCTTGGTGATCTGCGCGCCATCGTTCATGGCGATGCCCAGGCGCGCCTGTTTGATGGCCGGCACGTCGTTGACGCCGTCGCCCACCATCGCGACGTATTCGCCGTGCGCGCTCAATGTAGCCACGATGCGCTGTTTTGTCTCTGGGGTGATGTGCGCAAATAGGTCCGCCCTTGCCACGGCGCTATCAAAGGCGCTGCCTTCCAGCCTGTTCAGTTCGTGTTCGGTAATCACCCGTTCGCCCGTCAAACCGGCCTGCCGGGCGATGGCCTGCACCGTCTCGGCATTGTCGCCCGAAATGACTTTGATCTGCACGCCCTGCTGTTCAAAGGCGTGCAGCGTATCTCGGATGTCGCTGCGGATTTCGTCGCGGATGACGATGAGCGTAAGCGGGTCCCTGTGTCGTAATGACTTCAGCGCGAAAGATGCGTCGTCGGCCGGGAGCGCCTCGGGGGTGCGCATCAGCGCGACCACGCGCAACCCCTGGCGGGTGAACTCGCCGGCCCTATCCAACGCGCTTGTGTGCAGGCCATCCAACAACATCTCGGGTGAGCCAAGGATGAACGTCTCGCCGGCGCCATCGGCCTGTGCGAAGGTGAGTGCGCTCCACTTGCGCGCCGAACTGAAAGGCACTTCAGCCGTCACCGTGCGGCGGGTTGCCGGGGCGCCCACCCAGGTGGCGATTGCGCCGGCCGTCTTATTTTGTGAGTTCAGGTTGCCGACGAACGCCGCCAGCATCTGTTTCACCTCGTCGCTCGTGTGATCGCCTAATGGGAGCACTTCTTGAACCGAGAGCAGGTTGCGCGTGAGCGTGCCGGTTTTGTCGGTACAGAGCACCGTGACGTTGCCCATGCTTTCGATGGCGTTCACGCGTTGCACCAGCGTGCCGATGCGGCCGATGCGCACAGCGCCGACGCTGAGCGAGACGGTGATTGCCAGAATCAACCCGGCCGGCACGAAGCTCGTCACGATGACCAGCGTCTGGCGCAGGGCGTGCACGGGTTGGGTGCGCATGTTGGCGGCGGCCACCATTTCCAGCGCGGCGACGACGACCATCACGACCACCAACGCCTGCACCACCAGGTCGATCTTGCGTTGCAGCGGCGTGCGGCTGTCTTTGACTGCCTTGGCCGTGAGCGTCAGCCTATTGGCATAGCTGTCGGCGCCCACTTTGGTGGCGCGCAATGCTCCGTTGCCCACCAGGCAGAACGAGCCGCTATAAGCTGCATCGCCCACTTGCTTGGTCAGCGAATCGCTTTCGCCGGTGAGGAGCGATTCGTCCATCTCCAGCGCGTGCGTTTCCACCAGTTCACCGTCCACGGGCACGCGGTCGCCGGGGCCGATTTCAACGATGTCGTCCAGCACGATTTGGTCGGATGGGATTTCGACGCTCTTGCCGTTGCGCCGCACGCGCGCATCCCGCACGGCCAGCGCCGCCAACTGGTCGAGTTGGCGCTTAGCCATCAATTCCTGGGCGATGCCGATGATCATGTTCAGCCACACGGTGCCGCCGGAGAATATCGTGTCACCGAGGATGGTCTGGTGCATCCCAGGCGTTGCCAGCCCCGCGATGATGGTGGCGACCAGTGTCACGAAGAGGACGACATTGAAGACGGTGAAGACGTTGTCGCGAATGATGTCCCACGAGCTGCGGGCGCTTTTGTGGACGAAGAGGTTGCGCTGTCCCCGCGCGATGCGCTCCTGTACCTCGACATCGCTCAAACCGTGTATTGGGGGATAAGACGCAGATTGTTTGGGCCGTTCGGTGGTGCTAACAGGTTGGTTGACTGACATGGCTCCTAGTAGGAACAGTATGACACTTCGGGCCAACAAACCAATTCGTTACGAGATAACAATCGCAAGTGGGAAATAGCATTGTTTGCTGGTTAACAAAGAGCTTGATTTCACATTGAAACCCGGGTCAGGGCAAAATTATAACAGGCGTGTCCACTTGAGGAGAGATTTGTTCGGTCGGGATGTAAGGAATAGCCAACAGGTGATATTCCCCTGCATTAGTGGATACTGGGAAAGGAATAAAGTAGAAGCTGGTGATAGGCTTCTCGAATGGTACATACGGGATTCCCTTCTGCGGGGCGAGCATTTGATCACTCTGCGCGATAAGCTGTTTTTGGGAGTCGTATAAGCGCAGAGACACTTGCGTATCGTATGGTAGTTTTGCGTCCCTGTCTAATTGCCAGAAGCATGCCACCTCCATACTGCCCTGTCCTACATGGGGTTTACGGAATTGAGTACAACCAAGGGCTTTCAGCCCATGTTGTGGATCCGTGATCGTTATCTGTGATGTCATCGGGGGAATCTTCTCAGGCAACGGAGTATATTCCTCGTCGAAGCGATAATGCAACATCTGTAAGCCTTTAAACTGGCTCACGACCTGTTCGGGTTGGAGCCCGTTAGAGATGCGGCGCAACAACATCTGTACTACGCCGCTCGGGTCAATAAGGTCGTCATGCGATAAGAAGAGCCATACACCATGCTTACCGGCTAGGGCCTGGTTCATTATTGGCGCGGTTGTGTCATAAGTTAGCGAGTGCTGGATGTTGAGCACCGGGTCGGATGGGAGTGCATACCATCCCGATGGCCCGTAGTAGTACTCAAACATTGGTGCCACAGGCCCCGGCACCAGCAGTATTGCCTCATCACTGCCGACGTGTTCGTCGGCGTACATAATGGCGTCGCGGAAGTTGTCGTTTGCATAGAGTGGATCCACTTGCATTGCCACCAACCCGATTGAACAGGTTAACACTACAACTCCGCCGAGAATAGCCGATAGATAAATATGCCTGTGCGAAAGAATGCCGATACCGATACCGAGCAATGTGACAAACAGAGGTGCTGTTACGGCCAGGTAGCGCCCCTGGAATTTGCCCGTCAAGGAGCAAAATGCGGCAACCATGAGTATGGCGCAGGTGATGAGAAACGCGAGCTTGCGTTGAGAAGTGAACACCATCAGCAGGATAATCACTGCACATAGTACTGCGCCGACCCCAACAAATCCTCCTGGTTGCAGCTTTGGTAGAAGATTTGCAGATAGACTCTGTATGAATACAGATGTGAACTGTAGTTGAGTCGTGTAGGTGGTTCCGTAGCTTTGTGCGTGTGTTACGAGATAAACCGACCATGCCACCATCAGGCTTCCGGTGGCGATCACGGCGACAATCGCCCCGCGCGTCTTATGCCGTTGATTCAAATACCATGCGGCGAGGATGATGACCTGGGCCGCAAATATGAATACAGCTAATACATGCGTGGCAAATGCGGCCAGACAACAGATGCCCCAGACGAACCACGTCACCGCATTTGGTGTACGCAAGGCGCGTATGAACGTCACCAGCGATAACATCACCAGGCAGACCAGCAGCCCATACATGCGTGTTTCCTGAGAGAAGGCCACGAGGATCGGAAACAAGGAGGTTAATATTATTGTCCAATGCGCGGCAGCAGGGCGGGCGGGCGCAGCCAATCGCGCCAAGGTGTAGGCCAGGGCTACCGTCACGACGCCGATGAAGACGGAGAGCAAACGGGTGGATAACACGGATGTCCCTGCCAGGATCATCCAGTAATGCAGCAAAACGTAATGGAGTGGCGTGTTGAGTTCAAGTTGGGCGGCCCCGATAAAGAGTGCGGGCAGATCACGTTGAGCAAATAGGATGGTATAGCCTTCGTCATACTCAAGGCTTTGGCTGGTCAGTCCTGCGATCCGCACTGCAAACGCGAGTAACAGGATGGCAGAAGGAATGAGGAATGCGGTGTATGAATGATGATGTCTGGAGCGCATTGGAATTTGATAACGCTGGGCTCAGGCAAGTGCCATGCGAACTGAAGTTAACTCGGATTGTTGGCGCAAGTAACCCGGCAACATGCCATGCTTGGGTTGGTAAGCTGTCTGGCTCGCCTCGTGGGCAACTTGCTTGAGCCATACCCACTGCTGCCGCATCGGTCTGATCTTGTGCGAATATTGCCTGTCCGGCACTACATCATCGGAGAGAATCAAGCCGGTTGGACTCGCCACGAGTTGCCTTTGCGAGCTTTCCCATACCAACTTCGCCCTTGTTTGTCCCATAGCACTATTATGCCCTCCTTTGAACGGGCTTTGCGTAAATTCAGAAACCGATGTGCCCGTTATATCCCGCATGGCAGGGCCGTAAACACGGATTTGACTTACAATGCCGCCAATATCTACTGTAGCGATGGCATCCACGTGGAGATGACCTGGACGATTCTCAAGATGCCGAGGCATTGCGCGGGGCGCATCTCTTCTTGCATGGGCTGGATCAGGACGAGGATCTCATCGCTCAGGGCGATCTATATCAATTTGAAGGCGTCAGGCGTTATCAGGCCCAAACCTACGATGGCACCCCTCTGGACGATAATGCGCTGCTGATCCCCGTGCAAGATGGCTTTTGCCCGGCCTGGCAATGGGCGGACTAAGACTCCTTACAGGCTTTCTGCCATGCGCGGTGGTACGTGTTTTGCATCAGTACCGCGTCTTCTTCCATGTTGGGCGTCTCACTTAAGACGCGCCCGTGTGCGCCGCAGACGGCCAGCGCCTTGAAGAACGCCTTATAGTCGATGTCGGCGTCGGCCAGGTTCAGGTGATTGCGCTCGCCTTTTGCCGTATAGGCGATGCCGCTGAAGTGGATGTGCATGTGCTGCAAACCGCGCTCGCCCAGTCCCTCGTCGATCATGCGCAGCGCCGTGCTGAATTCGTCAAAGCTGTTGAAGCTGCCGTCCCCGGCGCGCGCGTGCAAATGCGCAAAATCGACGCATGGCAACACGTTCTCGATCTGCTTGCTCCAGTCGATCACCTCGGCCAACGTGCCCAGCATGGCACTTTTGCCCATCGTCTCGGGGCGCAACGTCACCAGCACCTTCTCTTTTTGCAGCGTTTCGGCCACTTCGCTCAGCCGTTGGATGGCGGTGCTGCAAGCGTCTGCGGGTGTGCGTTTCATGTACGAGCCGGGGTGAAAGATGATGTCCGTCGCGCCGGCTTTGTATCCTGCGCGCGCGGCGGCCAGTAGCCGTTCGCGCCCGGCCTGCCACATCTCTTCTGTCTCTGCATTCAGGTTGATGTAGTAGGGCGCGTGCACGCTGATCGCAACGTCGAACTGCGTCGCAGCCTCTTTGATCTTGGCACACGCATCATCGCTGACGCGCACACTCTGCACCCAGGCCAGTTCCAGCGCGCTCAGGTTCAATTCGCGCAGGCGCCCGATGCCGCCCACGCTGCCTTTGTTCTTTGCTGCGCTGGCCGGCGAGCCGACCGTGCCGAAGCGAATGGGAAGATCGAGATGCGTTGCTTTGCTCATGATGGCTCGCATTATCTCATTAGCCCCAGGGCGTCGCCGAATGACGTTAGAATTAGCCAAAGATGATGCCCATGTATGAACGCACCACAGAACAGCCTCGATTACATCGGTTGATCCAACAAGCTGCTCCCCTGCTTACGTGCATTCTGATTGCGTGTGGCTCGCTGCAACCGTTCTTCAGCGGGCAGGTGCCCCTGGGGGCAGATACGGCACTGCACTTCTTCCGCATCGCCGCCTGGGACAGGTTGTGGTCGCAGGGCATTTTCTATACGCAGTGGATTCCCGATTTTGCGCTCGGCTATGGCTATCCGCTGATGAACTATCACCCGCCGCTGGCCTATTACTTGGGCGTCGTGATGTATCGGCTGGGGCTCAGCCTGCCGCACGCGATGTTGGCGGCCTGGGTGCTGAGCGCGGTCGTCGCATCGACGGGCATGTATCAATGGGTGCGCAGCCTTTCGAATAGCACGCTGGCGGGTGTGGTGGCCGCGGTGGCATATTCTTTTGCGCCCTACACGCTCTATAACATTTTTACGCGCGGCGGCTTTGCGGAGTCGATTGCCATTTCTTTCGCGCCGTGGCTCTTTTTTGCCATTCATCGATATACGGCGCAACGCCGGATTCGCGATGGTCTGTTGCTCACGGCTTGCTTCACCGCCATCATGCTCAGCCACGTCATCGCCAGCCTGCTAGTGGCGCCGGTCGCGGCGGCGCTGGTCGTCGTGGGGGCGTGGCATTGGCATGCGGCCGAAGCGCGCGGGCGGGTTGGTGCTTTCTTGGGCACCGTCCTGGGTGGGGCGTTCTTTTTGGCGCTGGCGCTGGCGCTATCGGCCTTCTTCTGGCTGCCTCCGCAGTTTGAGCTGGGCCTGGTGCAGATGGCGCGTGGCACCAGCGGTTATGCCGATTTCTCCGCCCACTTCCTGGCGCTGGCGCAGTTGTTGGCGTTGCCCAACCCGGTGGACCCGAACTTTGTGGGCCAGTATGTGCCGGCCAGCCTGAGCTGGGTCGCCCTGCTGCTGGCATTGCCGGCGCTGCTGCACATCGCGCGCGTGGGGCGGCTGGATCGTCAGGTCCCGGCGCTCTTCCTGGCGCTGCTGGCGTTCGTCGCCGCCTGTATGACGTTGCCGCTTTCGCAGGTGGTGTGGGATCACCTATCCATCTTGCGCTATCTGCAATACCCATTCCGCTTCCTGGGGCTGGCCACCCTGGCGGTCTCTGCGCTGGCTGGGCTCGGGTTTGCCGCGCTTGACCAATGGTTGCGCGTGCACGTGGCCCATGCGATGCGGTTTCTCGCGCCGGCGCTGTTCGTGTGTGTGGCGGGGTTCGCCGTGTATGCCTATACGTGGCAGATTGCCCAGCCGGACCCGCTGGCGAACAGCCCACACGTCAGCATGAGTGACGTCTGGCAGGCCGAGCAGAAGTTGGGCACCATCGGCACGACCTCGTTTGGCGAATATCTGCCCAGAGACGTGCTGGAAATGCCCACGACGCCTGCCGTGAGCGATGCGGATCACCCCGATCGGCTGGACGCAGCCGGCCTGCCGCAAGGGGCGACTGTTTCAAATGCCGTGTATGGCCCGCTGACCTACGACCTGGACGTGCAAGCGCCCCAGGCGTTCACGGCCACCTTCCGCACGTTCTATTTCCCCGGCTGGTGGGCGATTGTCGATGGCATTTCGGCCCCTATCACGCCCAGCACTCCCAATGGCCTGATCCAGGTCACCGTTCCGGCCGGCCAGCATCACGTGCACGTGTCGTTTGGCAGCACGCCCATCCGCACGTTCTCGGCGGATGTCTCGCTTGCCGCGTTGCTGATGATGGGCGGTGGCGGTGCGCTGCTGGGTTTCTACCAGCAGCGTAAAAAGAAAGAGCTTGTGTTGGACGGCGACGCGCTTATCTTGCAGCGCCGTTCACTTGCCGCCCCAGGGGCGCAGTTGTCCGCGCGCGCCACACTTGGGCTAATGTCGGTGGTGCTGCTGGCGCTCGCCTTGGCCGGCGTGGTGAAGAGCGTGCTGGTGGACGAGCGCCCTACGCCCTTCAAGTGGACGCGCCTGGTCGATCATCGTGTGCAGGGCGCCAGTGACGACTTTGACGTGAACTTTGGCAACGCGCTGCACCTGATCGGCGGCGATATTCCCAGCAAGACGGTCAAAGCCGGGCAGACTCTGAACTTCAGCCTGTACTGGCAGCTTTATCAGCCTACCACGTCCGACTATAGCGTCAAGACCGACGTAGTCAGCGCGCGTGGGGTCGCCTTCGGCCAGTATGACACGGCGCATCCCAATGGCATCTTCCCCACCTCGCGCTTCACGCCGACGGATTATCTGCTGGATGAGCGGCATATCGCCATCGCCGCCGATGCGCCGCCTGGCGTCTACCAGGTGAAGGCGTCGGTCTATCACAACGGCGAGCCGGGCAATCGGCTGACGGTACTGGATCGCCAGGGCGCGCCTATCGGCACGACCTATGAGGCGACAGCGCTGACGATCTTCACCATTACCGTGGAAAGGCCCGACCAGCCCATCCCGCTTGCGCAGGTGCAGCCGGCCACGCCGGTCAATCAGCCGGTGAGCGCTGGTGTGACCTTGATTGGTCATTCGCTGCCCGCGCAATTGAGCCTGCACGTGGGCGATAGCTTCTCACTGGACACCTATTGGCATGCCACGCAGGTACCCGGCGCTGATTTCCAGGCTTGTTTCGACCTGCTTTCTGCCGCGCAGCAGGTGGCGCTGGATTGCGAAGCGCCTGTGCCCGGCCTGCCTACTTCGCAATGGTACGTCGGCGACGTGTGGCGCTCCACGCAGGCGATGCGCATCCCGCCTGCCCTGGCGGGCGGCGTGTATACGCTCACCTTGCGCAGCGCTGCCGGCGCAGGGGTATTCATCAGCAGGTTAAATGTCAGCGCACCGGCGCGCAATGATGCACTCCCGGCGGGCGTGTTGAGCCAGACCAATCACTTCACCAATGGCATATCGCTCGCGGCCTACGCGCTGCCGGAGGGCCCTCTGCACGCGGGCCAGGTGCTCACCGTTTCGCTTTATTGGCGCACCGACCGGGAGATCGATGCGCGCTTGAAAGTGTTCGTGCACCTGCAGGATGCCGCGCACAACCGCGTGGCGGGCAATGATCAGACGCCCGGCGACGTGCGCCCCACCACCGATTGGGTGCCCGGTGAGTACGTCGCCGACGTACACGCGTTTGCCCTGCCGGCGGAGCTTGCGCCGGGTGACTACCATCTCCTGGTTGGATTGTATGACGAGGGCAACCTGCAACGCGTGCCGCTGGACGACGGCAAAGACGCCCTGACGCTAGAGACGCCCATCACGGTTGCCCATTAAACGTGCCTGCTGGCGCGGTCAAGGTGGGTTTTGATGTGATGTGGGGTATGTGATAATCACGCAGGAATGTCAACGGCACAATATGGTCAATCTGCTACTCATTCCTCTTCACTCGGCAGCCGGCTGCGCCTCTTCATTTTGCTGGCATACGTCGTATTAGGGGCTGTATATGCCTTCGCCACGCCCATCTTCGAGAAGAATGACGAAGAAAGCCACGCTTGGTTCATCCGATACCTGGCGCAAGGCAACGGATTGCCGGTGCAGAACCCCCAGTCCCCCGCTGCCAACCTGCAACGTGAGGGCAGTCAACCGCCGCTCTATTATGCGCTGGCAGCCCCCGTGTTTTCCTTTTTCAACACCTCCGACTTTGACGCGCAGCAGCAGCCGAACCCCTCGCCCCTGGCAAACCCCTATTCTGTCAACAACAAAAACCTGTTGATCGTCACGCCTGAGAAGTATGCCTTCCATTACCGGGATACGACGTTGGCGATTGTCGTGCTGCGGTTGTTGGGAATTTTGCCCGGCGCGCTCGTCGTGTGGTGGGCG
>DAOUFG010000171.1:0-59370 GCA_034430115.1 Thermoflexales bacterium
GTGCAGGGCGACTATTGGCACGCCGGCACCGCCGCAAAAGACGCGGCGCAGAAGGCGCAGTTGCTCACGGCGACCGTGCGCGGGTCACCAATCCTATCAGTCATGGACGTTTGGGAGAGCCGCATTTATCAGAGTGACGCGGTGATGGAGGCAGCCATGCGCGGCGAGGAGTTCGGCCAATAATGAAAGGTGACGAGCACTCCGAGTGGGCACGCCGCGTATCGCGCATGATCGACCACCGCGCGGGCGACGCACTCGTGCGGCTGGGCGACAGCGCCGGCGCGAATAAGCTCAGCATCCGCAACGCGCAGGATGTGGAGATTGCATCAGTCAGCAGTACCGGCGAGGTGTACGTGTCGGCGTTCCTAGTCAATAACGCTGCCGGGGAAGCAGTTGGGAAAATCTACAACGACCAGATCGGCGAAGACCGGCACGCCGTCACGATTGAATCTCAGGAGCAAGCGGGGGAGGATAGCTACATCATCCTGCGCTCGGATGCGCCTATTGGTCAGGAAGCTGCGGTTGTGTTGCAGGCGGAACTCTATGGTGGTTCGCACGCGGCGAATATCTCAGTGAATACCACCACGGATGGGTCCAGCGCTGAGATTAACGCCGACATATTGAACGTCTTTGCGCCGATCTCCATCTCACCGATGGGGGTTCGGCCCCCGTTCCAGTTGGGCGACGACGTGCAGGGCCAGCGCGTGATCGGACTGAATGCGGATCAGGTGGATGGGAAAGACGCATCTGCTACCCCGGCAGCCGGCACAATACCGGTTTCGGACGGAAGTGGGAAATTGGATAGTTGGGTGACGGCGAACCCGAGCGCGGCAAACCCCAGCGCTACTGCTGGGAAGACCGCTATTAACGGGAGTGCAAGCACCTTCATGCGTTCCGATGCAGCCCCGGCCATTGGGGATTCGGACAAGACGGACGGCTATCACGCATCTGCAACACCAGCAGCGAGCACAATCCCGGTCGCAGATGGTGGCGGCAAATTGGATGGTTGGGTGACGGCGAATCCAACCGGAGCAAACCCCAGCGCGCAAGTTGGGACGGCGGCAGTTAACGGTAGCGCAGCTACGTTCATGCGTAGCGATGCGGCGCCGGCGTTGAGTCAGGGGATTAGTCCGACCTGGACGGGGAGCCATGCGTTCAGTAACGACATAACCGTAAAAGGGAAGCGGTTGCAAACGCAGTTAAGCGAGACGATCTATATCGCCTCCGGCGCTCTTACGCTAACCACCTCGTTTAAAGACGTTCCCGGACTGACAACAGGTAAATTCACGCCGTCTGTAAATGAAATCGCCTATGTAGAACTCATCGTGAAATTTTTGTTTACTGGTGGTTCTGCCGCCGCTCAGACTGGAGATGCAATGCTAGCTCAGGTAGTTATGAACGACGGTAGCGATCATGTACAGAGCCCGATTGCGTCGGTGAATGTGAGCGGATACTTTTCTGGCGCAGATATGGTAGCCGGAGGTGAGTATGCTATAGCACGTTGCGTAGTCTATCTGAATGCAGGCACTACTTACACGATTAGAGGTCAAGCGAAAAATAATACCGGAGGGCGCGGACAAACGGGTACTGCAAGTGAAATTTGTATTAGACGAATTGCGGCGTAATTTATGGAAGAAAATAAAGTGCTAGTTGATCTGTTCGATATTGAGCAACAGATTCATAAGTTAGAACTCATGCGCGAACGGATCAATGGTCAGTTGGATTTGCTGCACAACTTGCGGCAGAGGCAGGCCATCGTCATGATTCCGCGCCAACCTAACCAAGCCCCGGCACCAGAAGCCCCGGCCAATACTGCCCCCGTAACAGAAGGGGATGCTGTGGGGAAACCGTAATCGTTGGTCATCAGTCGGTAGAAGGGGGAAGGGAAGGAAGAAATGAATGCAAGCAATCGTAAAAAGCGACGATACGTTTCTTAGACTACGTGAGTTACCTGGCACAGACCAGCGCATCATCGCGCATTTGAAGGATGGGGCAACCGTCGATATTGCCGGCGAACCGCAAAATGATGCCAAAGGGCGCGCGTGGTATCCGGTTGCCATTCACCTCTCGAATGACGCGCTGTACGAAGACGAGGCGCTTACCAGGCCATTCGTCGTAGACTCGTTGGGGTGGGTAGCCGGTTGGCTGATCGAACTGCAAGGCGAGAGTCGGCCGGCGGTCGATTTCAGCGTTAGCCGCGACACAGTGGAGAGCGGGCAGGAGGTGGGAGTTCAGTGGCTGGCAAAAGGTATTGAGGCTATCTACCTGAATGACCAACCTGAGATCGGCGACGATCATGGCGAGCCGGTCGTGCGTAAGTTTAGGCCGCTCACCACGACGACCTACCGCCTGAAGGTAGTGTATCGTGACGGCGGCACCGACGTATTTGAGCGCACCGTCACCGTAAATCCTATAAGCGCCACGACCACTCCGTGGACCATCGACTATTACGCCAACGAATCACTCACCGGCGCGCCGGCGCTCAGCGTGAAGTCTGACACGATTGACTTCGAGTGGGGGGATGGGTCGCCTGGGCGTGGTGTTCCATCTGACAAGTTCAGCCTGCGAGCTACGCGCACGTGGGTCGCGCCAGTTGCTGGGACATATCTATTCAGGATCGAATCCGACGACGGCGCGCGGCTGATCGTGGATGGGCAGAGCATCCCCGAGCTTGACCACTGGATCGAGCAACCGCGCACCGATTTCATCGCATACGTGGACCTGGCCGCCGGCGCACATACGCTCACCGCCGAGTACTTCGAGCACGGCGGGCTGGCAATCTTGCACGTCCAGGAGCCGGTGAAGGCCACGCGACCCAGCGGGCCAAGCATCCCGACAATCAAACCGCGCCTGGGGGTACACACGATTGAGAGTGCCGAGGCGGCATTGGATGCCGAGGCGCGCGGCTGCAACTTCTTCATGGTTATGGATCAGACGGATGTTGCGCGCGCGATCAAGGCGCGCCACCCGGATGCAGTCGTGGTCTTGCGGCGTTACATCAGCGATTGGACGCTGGGCGGCGCTGCGTATGCAGACCGGATCGGTGGGGCAGACGATGGTATTTGGTACGAGATGTACAACGAGCAGGATAACTGGCCCTACGGCACGGTTGACCAGATCCGCAACCGGATCGACCAGGAACTGACGTGTGCCAACATCCTGTTATCCAGGGGGGCACAGGTACTCCTGGGCGGCTACAGCATGGGCTGCCCGGATTACTGGAATCCGGCCATTGTGGCCCAACTCAAGCGGTACGTGCCGTATTACAACGGCAACCGCAAGGTCGGCGTCTCATGCCACAACTATTCGCCCACCGTGGCACACCTGTACAGTAAGGATGCGCTGATCTGGTATGAGCGGCGCTGGGAAAACCTGTTCACGAAAGTCGGTCTTGACCCAACCCTGCGCAAGCTGTTTCTGACTGAAACGGGCGTCGATAACGGGGGCGGCATGGCAGACAACCACGTGAGCGACGAGGACCAGGTGACGTGGTTCAAGACATGGATCGATGTCCAGGCCCAGCCGGTGCTGGTAAATGGCATCAACTATCCATCTCCGGTGGTGGGGGGAGCTATCTTCCAGTATGACATGGGGAAGGATGCCAAGTGGGCCGGCTTCCGGTTCAACATTGAATCTCTCAGAAAGGCGGCGTGGTAATGAAACTCGGGATTGACGTTTCAGAATATCAGGGTGAGATCGACTGGCACACTGCGAAGCGCGCCGACCCAGCCAACAACAAGCTGGAACTGGCTTTCGCTTTTATCCGCATGTCCCTGGGGCTGAAGCATGATAAACGTGGGGATTTCAATTGGCAAGCCGCCAGGGACGCGGGCGTTGCGCGTGGCGCCTATATGGCGTTTGACCCGACTATAGATGCCGGCGGGCAGGCCGCGACGATGCTTGAGGCGCTGAAGGGTGAGTTTGGGGAATTGCCGCTCGCAATTGATGTTGAGCTTCCACTGCAAATCTGGAATGAAGGGTGGGGGAGTAATCTCAGGCGCCTGGCCGACCGGCTTCAGCAGGCATCCGGGCGCAAGCCGATCATTTACACAGGTAAATGGTACTGGGATGACTATGTGCGAACCTGCGCACAGTGGGTGGCCGATTATCCACTATGGGAGGCGTACTACACGCTCGACCCTGATAAGCGCCCCGCCGTCCCCGCGCCGTGGCGCGACTATTCCATCCATCAGTACAGCAACGTCGGGATCGGGAAGCTGTATGGCGCAAGCAGTGACCACATTGACCTGGATGCGTTCTATCACGACGAGGTCTTCCAGGCGCTTACCGCCCCTGCGACCGCCAACCCTGAGCCGTCACCTGCTCCCGAGGGTAGTATGAGCATCGCGAAGGTGCCGTGGGTGAGCCAGGTCGGGGCGGGCGCTAAGTACGCCAACGATTGCGGGCCGGCCTGCTGGGCGATGCTCGCTAAGCGATGGGGGATTGATCGATCCGTTGAGGCGCTTGCCGAGATGCTGGGCGTGCAGAACCAGTACACCTCCACCTGGCAGGCGGTGGCCTGCTGGGAGAAGCTTGGGCTGAAAATCGCCTATGGCGCGAAGGTCTTGGAGCCGCCGTTTTTGTGCCTGGTGCACTACCTGGACCTGCCGGAGCGATACGACAGGTCGTACAAGAAAGACCATTGGATTGTCGTAGTGGGGACCGTGAAGGATGCCGGCGGCTATGTGACCGAGGTGGTTTATCACGATCCTTTGTGGCCCACGGAGGCGCAGGGAGCCTATAAGCACATCGGCGTCGATCAGTTCCACAAGGCTGAAGCGAACGTTGCAGCCCGTGCGACATGCTGGCAATAGGGCATTGACGGATTCTTCGGCGTAGTGCTATCTTTGATGACATAGCCTTGTAGCGTCTGAACTCCTTCCCCCACCTGCTGACGCTGCAAGGCTTCCTCTTGCGTGATCCTTCGGTGGGGTGGTATAAGAGCCGTGGCGAATCTTTTAATCAATGGTGGAAGTTCCGCGAAGGCCATAACGACTCATTGACCATACCAGGAGATCGGAAAGCCCAGCGGCGGTCACACTTGAGCGGTTAGGTGTATGGAGCCGACCCGCTGCGGTGTGTTCGAGAATCGTAAAGAACCCGGCCGATCACCGGGTTCTTTTTATTGGGAAGTTGCGGGCGCATCAATCCGCGGGCATTCCTTCAGGTGGACCTCTGAGGCTACCTCCATCTCATACATCCAGACTATCCCGCCGCTGATGTGTGAATAGGGTACCTGGTGATGCCGCCACTCCACGAAAAATGTCCGCAATGAGTTATCGGGCATTCGTTCGACATAGCGGTAGACCTCTACGATATTCCCGCCGTCGCTGCGAGTGCCCAGGAAGACCTGTTCGACGTACATCACGACTCCTTGAATACTTGTTCCACAGCCCTGCGCGCGCCACGGCCGGCGGCGCGGATGTATCCGCCGACGACCTGGTCGCTCTTGTGGCCACTCTGCTCCTTGATTTCCCATATTGCGACCCCATTCAGGGCGGCCTGCGTGATGAAGCCGGCGCGCAGGCTATGGCCTGAAAGCTGGTGTTCGTCTATGCCGGCCTTCTCGGCGGCTCGCTTGACGATACGCGCCACCTCGCGGCCATCCATCTGGCCGTGGACATGGCCCCAGCGGTCGATGGCACGAAAGACAGGACCGCTATCAACATCCGCGTAGGCCATCCAAAGGCGTAGCGCGGCGACTGGGCACAAAGATGCGTCATCCATGACGGGAATCACCTTCGTAAGCCCGGCACCCTCCTGGTCCGTCTTCGAGCGGGGGATGGTGATCGTCAGGGCGGTGGCGTCAAACCGCAAATCTTCCACCTGGACTGCCACCAATTCGCTGCGCCGAAATGCGCCGGCGAACCCAATCAGCAGGATGGCACGATCCCGCGCACCGCGCAGATCGTCGCTGGGGAGTATTTCGAGCAGATCCCGGATGACATCCAGCGTTGCGGGCGCCTTCTTGCGTGGGCGCACGCCCTTCGCGCGGCGGATGCCGGCCATCGCCTCTTTGACCTCCGGGGTCTTGACGGGGTTTGGGGCGCCAGTGCCAATCGTGTCGTGATAGAAGCCGATAGCGGATAGTGCGACACTGATCGTCGAGACCGACTTGCCGGTGTCGGCCAGGTGGGTGATGTAGCCGGCGATGGTCATCGACAGGGCGGGCAGCGCCTGACAGGCGTGCTCATCGCAGTACCGCTCAAACGCGGCCCAGGCGGTGCCGTAGGCCAGCTTCGTGTTTTTGGCCTTTGACGCATTGACGTAGCGAGAGACACGCTCGCGCACGTCGGGCGAGATCGCGGTTGGGTTAGCAGGAACCACGCTTGTATTGGTCATGTCGTCTCACTTTATCGTGTCCGATAAGCGCAGTTATCGGCCTTTGATTAGATTCTATCTAACCTCACACTCGCCTAAGGAACTGCCAATCATCGACGTTGCCGAAGCCAGCCTTACGGTAAGACTCCCTGAGTTCATCGAGTAGCCGCTGGTATGAAACAGCGTCTCTCACTACTTCATAAAACTCCGGTGGTAGCCCGGCACCTTCATCGATATTGAATCTAAATCCTTCTGGCGGGACATCAGATTCGGCTTCCCAGGTGTACGTGTGGAGCGGCTTTCGGATGCCTACGACGCGGTACACGCCGTTGGCGCTACGTTCGGTCTCCTGAATATCCACGACCCGCAGCCACCAATACGGGTCCTTTGCGACGGCCTCACGGAGCTTCTCAGTTAGGGTTGTTCTCAATTGGCACTCTTCCTCTGAAACGAATGCTCAACCAGGTCATCCAAATCCTTGTAGCCCATCCCGCCAGTGACCCCACCCGGCTTATACAAAACCCAACCAAGAAGCGGATCGTGGCACAAGGCCCACCCTTCCGGCATGCGCCTAATCATGTCGCCTACTGCCGCATCACTGGATTGCTCTGCTGTGCCAATGCCTAGAATCGCATATAGCTTGTCTGCTAGTTCGCGTGTTTCCGCGATGGTCAGCCAATACTCGCGCCCTCCCAACACAACGGGAACCCTGTCGCCATGTCCTGTATGTTCAACGGGCTTAGTCTCAATATTCATAGACATACAACTCCTTTTTGTGGGGCCCGGCGCGGATGTGCCTTCACAGTTGGCCGCGCCGGGGTGTCATAATAGCGTCCAGCCCAGCACCCAAGTGCTACGCTGGTGTGTCCTTCCTGTCGAAGAGTCTTCGCTGGTTTCCTATCGCATGGAAGCCAGAAGGCGTTGCGCCTCCAAGATTGGTTTCGCCCCTTATAGCATCCGGGCGCGGGATGAATCAAGGGCGACTCATAAGAAGCATGTCCCTGAGCATTCGTCCATTTCAAGCCGTAACTGACCGGCCTCTTCGGGGGTCTTTAGATCAACATCTACCAATGGGATGCGCGCCGGATGCACAAACACATCGACTGGTATTCGGGCGTTATGCCTGGCGTCTCGGACCCGCTCATCGACCAGAATGGCACGATCCCAGTCTGCTCCCTCGTGCTTCAATCGGCGCCATTCCGACGCAGAGTGATATGGGCAAAAGACACAACTGGACTTTGGTGGAACTTCAAGGCCGTGGTCAGTGAGCCATTTAACACAGTCTATGCGCGTCATCCGTTTCTCAAGAAGCGGAAAACGGTTCATGACGTATTGGACATCGCTCGGCCTTGCACGCTCGATTTCATCTACAGAAATGCCAATCCACTGTTCTGCTGCCCCAGGATGTTTCGCGTGTCCCAGTGCATGCAATTCCTGGCTTATCCACCTGCGCATGGGCTGTATCTTCCATCGGTTAGTACATACTCTATTAAGCACCCCGGTCTTGCCTTTTGGCGAAAGAGTGAAAAACGGTGCCATTACTTCGCCTTTGCGCCCGTCATCCTGATAAACGGCGCGCGCTGCACGTTCGTCACTCACAGTTACTACGCGCATATCATGATCCGATAGCCATTCGCTCCATTTGGCGGCAAACTCATAGGTGGCTTTATGCTCGTGCGTGGTATCGGCGTGAATAGCGGCATACACAGGCGGCAACTCGCCAAGTGCCGACATTGCAACCAACGTGAATGACTGCACGCCCCATCCAAGACTAATGACCGTTATTTCTGGCGCCCGCATTCCCATTTAGCTCCTTCTCGGTCTCTATAAACTGCGTTCCTTTCAAGGTGATGATGCGGCCCTTTGGGGTGATGGTGATGTACCCTATGCTCAACAGGAAGGGTTCGATGTCGTCGGCCACCTTCGAAGGGTCCACGTCATATAGCGTGGACGTGATGATGGACTCCCCAAGCGGCTTCCGTTCGCGGCTGAGAATCTTGAGATACCGCTTATCGTCCTCGGTCACGCCATTGTTGTACTTGATGCCACGGCCATTCATGACACGCCGCACGCACTCGCGCGTATCGCCGGATGGATCGAGCAGGATTTCTTCCTCGACTTCCGTCGCCATCTCGAACGCCTGGCGCGGGGACTGGCGGCTGCATGACGCGATGGTTTCGGTCGCCAGGTCGGGGAGATGAGGGAAACGGTTGTGGACCATCACCTGAACTTCCTGGGTGGAGTAGCGAAGCAGTTGGATTTCCGTACAGCGGGATCTGAACGCGCGGTCAAGCTCCGAGGGGCGCGTTGTGGCAAAAATGAAAGTGGCCTTGCGCACGATGGCAACCCGCCGGCCGCCCTGGCCATCGAGCAATAGCGATCTGTCATCCGCTTCCAGGAGCGTCAGGAACGCCTCTTGCGTTCCTTCGCTCACCAGGTGGATTTCATCGATAAAAACGACGAAAGGCGGGTATTCTTCGACCGGCATCCCTGCCCTGCTGCCCGTTCGGGACGGGCGCATATTACGCTCAAGCAAGGCATCGCCGATCATCTCAAAGAGCTTTTCGCGTGACTTCACGGCGCGCCCATCCAAACGCAGGAACGGGAGTTTTAGCACGGCTGCCATGCGGCGGGCAATCTCCGTCTTGCCGGTGCTGGGCGGGCCGGCGAGTAAATACGTGCGCGATAGGATTGGTGGCTCCCCCTCTTTGGCGCGAGCCAGCGAGACAGTCAGTGCGCGCTTGATCGAATACACGGCATCAGAATTACCAATGAAGCCCTTGAACGCTTCGTTCACCGTGGCGCTGGCGGCGTCACGAGCGGTTAGTTCTGTAGTCATCTTTACCTCAGCGTCTCCATACACCGCTTCATGAGCATTTCCATGACGGGCGGTGTTACCGCGTTCCCGAACTGGCGGACCTGCTGGCGCTTATTGCCCAGCACCACGTAGGTGTCCGGGAAGGCCATCGCGCGACCGCTTACTGCAACTGCACGCTCCCATGGCGCGCCGCACTTTGGGCAGCACCCACGCGCCGACGTGCCGGCGAGGACACACGGTTCAACGAGCCCGGGTGGGAATGTGGCGAAGTGCGAGCCTGGGTAAGGCTGCGTTGGGATCGTCCACACGTCGCGCTTATTGCGCGTCTGTGTGATAGCCCGAAACGCCTCGCGGCCTGGCAATTCGTTTGTCTTGCCATTGAAACCGCCACGAGGAACCGATTGGCGCTGGCGGTGCTGCGCCGCGCGCTGGCCGGGGATGACATAGTCAGTCGTCTTGCCATTGCGGCCGAAGCGCGCCGAGGCACGTAACTCGCCGCCGTGCTGTTGCTCGTCTGGCCTGCCGTCCATCTCCCATGCGCCCTGGCTGCCGTACGGCCGGCGGGGATCGCCCGTGACGCTCTGTTCCGCAATGGCGTCGGCGTCGTAGTAATAGTGCTCCGACTTGGCCAGCAGAAACAAATGCTCATGGCTCTTAGTGGGCCTGTCTCTGACGCTTTCCGGCATCGGATTTGGCTTGTGCCAGATGATGTCGGAGCGGAGATACCAGCCATCTTCCTGGAGAGCGAACGCGACGCGCCAGGGGATCCCGACGAGGTCCTTGGGCTTCATTCCAGTAGTACGCTTCTCCCGGCCAACACGCCGGCGGTCGCTATCCGGTAGATAGGAGCGCTTGCCGGAGGATTCCCCACCCCATTTACCATCGTTGGCATAGGTGTCGCCCAGGTTCAGCCACAATGTGCCATCATCCCTAAGCACGCGCCGCACCTCGCGAAACACCTGCACCATGTGCTGGATGTATTCGCCAGGCGTAGCCTCAAGCCCCAATTGCCCATCAGCCTGGTAATCGCGCAGCCCCCAGTATGGGGGACTGGTGACGACACAGTGAACGCTGTTATCAGCCAGGGGAATGGCGAGCGCATCGCCGTTGGTAAGCATCACACTCACGCGCGCACCTCCACCAATTCCGGGTACTTCTCGCGCGCCGCTGCGTACACCTCATGCACTGTATGACCGTGCATGAAATATTCATAAGCGCCCGCCGGGATCACGCGACACTCTCCCAGCCACTTCGATGTTGCCTTAAGGTTTAGATCAAACCTGAGAGAGATGTAACCAACGTCGATAGGGGATAACGCTCCCTTCTCCTTGACCCGCTTCGCCTCGTCGGCCATCTCCTTCCCGCGCACCGACAGCCACGCCTTCAAGAGCGCGTAGTACCTGTAGCCACGTGCCGTTTTGAGCGCAAGCGTGATGCGCTCAATATCCAGGCCGTAGCAATCCTGGCAAATCTGTTCGCCACGCTTGCCGGTGCCGGCGCACGACGCGCAGGCGTAGCGATAACTGCAATCGAGCATCTTCGTGCCGGTTGCAACACGATATGAGGTCATCACGCCCGCACCGCCGGCATTTCATCCCAGGTGCGGCCATCAAGCAGGCGACCCGCCTTTGCCTTGCCGACGCGCTCCATGACTACGAAATGCCCAATATGTTGGATCAAGTCGATCCCTCGGCGAAGCCGGTTGGCGTCCTCGGCCCTATAGAAGTCATGCGCCACTTCCTCATCGCCCTCGCGGATTGGCAACCATTCTCCCCATTGCTTAAAGAAAAATGGAACCCCAGCCTCTTGGCACTGATCGCGTAGCCCTCTGGCCCAATCAGGGTGCATGGGCCGCGCACCGGGGCCACTCTCGCCGCCACAGATCACCCAATCCAACATTGGGATATTGCTATCCAGGTAATAGCGTCGGTTCGTCCTGGCGTTGAATGAGCATGTGTCATATATGCTAAGTAGGCCCAGCCAATGAAGATTTAGTGGCCCCAGCAGAGGCTCGCAACTCAGGAACCTCACCGCCGCTGGCGTCTGAAGCAGCAGCGGAATGCGCTCATTGGCCGCCGCTTGATCCTCCACACTGACGCCCAGCCAGATATTCGCGGCAACGGGATAATCTCCGCCACTTATCTTGCGTACTAATTTGGCCATCCGTGCTGGGCGCTTGGTGAGAATCTGGTAGGTGTGACGCGGGGTATAACGCATTACGTCGAACACATCCTGAATGAAGTCATCCGGTACATTTTCGTGAAACAGGTCGCTCATCGAGTTTACGAATATGCGGCGACGCTTATTCCAGTGCCGGGGAGTAGCCAGGGCGTCGTAATCCTTAAAGACTTTCCCGGTCCACACGACATTACCGTTTACTTTCTTCGTCAGACCGTGGTACTTCGCCTGCCCCATCGCCGATAGCCGGTATGCCATCCGCATGGCGTAGCAGTTTTTACAACCCGCGCTGACGATTGAGCAGCCGGCCAGGGGATTCCACACCTCGTCGGTCCATTCGATTTTTGACTTAGCCATGCTTTTCCTCCTCGGCTTGCTTGATGAACTCGTCTAACTGTGCCAGGTCATCGACCGGCGGTTCGTCACTATCCGAGACGATGGCCTCGACCCACTACAACGCTTCACCGCCGTCCTCGGGGAAGTCGTCGCCAAACAGAATCTTGCGCATCTCGCGTTTGGTGAATTCCTTTTCTGCTTCATACAACCGCCTCCGCCATGCGGCGGTCATACGCAGCTATCGCCTGGCCACGCTGCCGGGCGCAATCTGGACACAGCACCCGCTTGCCCATCTGCCACCCCGCTGCGGGCAGCAGGTGCGGATCGGCGAACACCGTCTCACCACAACGCGCGCACGTGATCTCTTCCAGGCACGTGTGATGACAGGACGGGCACGTGCCGCGCAGCGTGTCGCCTTGCTGGGCGCCGGGGATAAGCTGGACGGCCCAGCCCATTGCGATCAAGAGGGTGACGTGGCGTGTGCAGGTGATCTGCCCACAGCCGCACTGGACAAAGAAAAGTGGTGGGGCATGGCCCCCAATGGCCATGTCCCACTTCCCTGGTGCCGTGCCATCCCGGCGCGACTTATAGCGACGCGGATTGTTGATTGACGCAGAATATGGATTGAACCCCCCAGCCATCGTTAAAACTCCTGCCTATCCGCGCCCTGAAGGGTTTGGATACGACGAACCTGAATCGCGGCCAGGTCATACTCCAGCCGCGCGACGGCGGCCAGGAATTGCGCCTGTTGCAACGCCTGATACTGATCGGCCAGGACTTCGCGCGCGGCCATCTCGCGCGCCTCTTCGTTCTTGCCCTGGACACGCCCATCCTTGATGGCATTGAACATCTCGCTGCGCCAGGTTTCCCTGGCGGTCGCCTCGGTCTGAATCGCGGCGTGGAGTTGCGAGCGTGTGGAGTACAGGTGATCGTAGAAATCGTTGATGGTGCTTCCGTCGGTATAGTTTGGCTGGGCTGGCGTTGCCGGGATGCCGTCGGCGGGCTTCGGCTTATCCTCTTTGGCGCGCCGGCGATCATCCTCAGCCTGCTTTGCTTCCGCTTCGGCCTTGCGCTGCGCGCGTTCCTCAGCCTTCTTTGCGTTGACTTGCTGCGCCCGCTTGTCTAGCTCTTCAAATCGATGGAACTGGACGCGCGCGTCCAGTAGTGCCATGAATTGATCTATGCACCGGATGACGTAGCTATCACCCCAAATCCACTCCACAGCCGCGTCATCGTCGAAGTCGCCGTTGTCTTCAAGCCAGGCACGTGGGACTTTGAACGGTAGATTGGCTGGCTCCCAGGTTCTCTGCTGATACTGGTAGTCGGCAATGATGCGAATTGGCGCCAGACCGGCTATCTTGATAGTAGTGGAACAGGTTGAATCCGGCATGTTTTGGGGCCACACTTCTGGCGGCGTGATGTAGCTGGCCAGGTCGCCGGCGATTTCGCGGAGTTTTGTATAGAGCGACTCCCAGCGGGCAATCACGTCTCTGCGTGCTTCATCCTCCCTGGCCCGTTGCTCCACCTCTGCACGCTGGTCGTGTATCGCGATGAGCGCATCGAGTAATTCGATGCGCTCCGTGGGGTCCGTGGTGCTCTGCGCTAACTTTGCGGCGTCCGCTTCGGTCAATTGGGTGTAATCGGTACTCATGAATCTCCTTGTCAAAATGGCGCGCCGGCGCGCACAACGCCGGCGCGTGGAATTACTGGAACATTTCCTGCTGGCCCTGGCGGCGGGCCATCTCGTGAACGATCTGATCGGCAAGCCCGACCGCTGCCGGATCAACCGTTGAGCGCCCATCGCCGGAGTCACGCGGCTTCAGGAACTCGTCTTTGAGCGCCAGGAGATAGCAAGGCGGAATGTCGGGGAAGTGGGCGAAGCCGGTAAGGAACTCAGTAATAGTCTTGCGCTTCTCCTCTCTCCCACCGCACAACTCCTTGTGCAGCAGGACGAAGAGGAACTTGCTCAACCGCTCGGACACCTGGCGGTTATTCTCAGCGTAGCGCCGGGCAGCCGAATCTACACGCGCCTTGAGGCGCAACAGTTCTTCGGGCGTGTCTTGTGGCTGCGGTGCTTGCACTGGCGCACTCTGCGCCGGTACCGCTTCGGCCTGGCCTTCGATGACATCATCATCGTCGGTTGCCCCGACTGCCGGCTCCGTCGTCGCAGGGGCATCCGGTGCCCGTTCGATGTCGCCCTCTACCGGCGCATGTTGCTGCCGTTGGGCACCCTGCGCGTCGATCAGGCTCTCATCGTCGGAACGGCCCAGGAGTCGCGCGCGAGCCTCGTGGGTCGTGTGGACCACCTGCACTTCCAGGGCTAATTCACGCTGGTAGTGCATCCGGCGGTACTGCTCGACTGTAACTGGGCAAACGGAACGGATAAGCGCCGTGCGGCCACGCTTACGTGCGCGGTCGAGGCGGCTGTACTTTATATCCATCTCCGCCCACTTCTCGACAGCAGTCCGGCCATCCCGCTGGCTCGGCGGATCGTCCTTCTGTTCGTCAAAACGGACGATACCGTAGCCCGTATAGAAAGGTGCTTCGCTTCCGATCTCCGCGATGATCTCCTTGTATGTCGCGCCCCAGGCTTTGAGCGCGTCGCCCTGGGCGCGCCAGGCCTTGAAGAGGGATTGCAGGTGCAGATGCACCTCGATGATGGTGTCACGCGGTCCAATAGCGTATGTCTTATAGACCTCTTCCGTGGGCTCGTGATAGGTGAACTCCGCCTTATCGTCGTGGGCTTCCAGCCATTCGTTGAAGCGGGCCAGGTCACTCACTGCCGCCTTCATGACGCCGATCGGCGTCATGTGGATTTCGCCCAGGAATGGACTCAGACCCGTTGCCATGCTGGCGACCGCCAGGCCGGCAGCTTGCACGGTGGAGAGCCGCTTCCCACCCGGGAGGGCATTGATGATGGCATTGGACATGTCCACCTGGCTAATACCATTGTTGCCCACCGGCTCTATAGAAGTATTCGTTTTCATTGCGCTCCCTTATATCGGCCAAAACCACAGGCTCACATAGACCCCGAGGACAAGCAGGATCAGAATGACGAGCAGCAATTTCTCGCCGCCGGCTTGCGGATGCGGATGCACCTGGTGCGCTTCGCGCCACTCAGCGGCATCGTTGTGATTCCAATCAAAGCGTGTGTTGTCAGATTTCATGGTCATTCCATTCCTCGACTACCTGCTGCCTGGCATCCACGTCGCCCGCGATATGGCACGCGGCATAGATCACAAGCAAAGACCCAACAAACAGCATTACGGCACCAACGATCAAAACCCACTGCGGCATAGATCACCTCCGCTCCAACTCAAGCTCGACCGTCGGCTCGCGCATACCGCTGGCGTAGATATGAGTCCCTTGCCAATCGATCCAGCGGGCCAGCGCAGCAGCGTCGTCACCTTCGAGGACCACGCGCGCGGTGGACGGCCCACACACTTCCACTCGCCTGACGCCCGACGTTGTCTCGGGCGCGGGAGCGGTCGTTAACACCAGGTCTGTATTGATCGTTCGTCCACTCGGAAGGATGAGGGTTGTCATTAGATGCTCCAATAGAATTTGTTCTTTTCGGTCATCCCGTTGGTGATGGCGAACCGCAGAAACGCCATCGTCGCAGTGGTCGGATAGACAAGCGAGAGCGTGTAGGTGTGCGAACCGGCATAGCCTGTTACTCGCGCGAATCGCTTTAAGGCGGGCTGCGGAGCCATCCCGTAGTGGGTACGGGTGATCTTTACGTACAGGTTTCGGCCATCGTGGCCGAGAACGGTTACACACCGCCCCCGCATCTTTGCCGTCCACTGGCGTGCAGCCTCGGCATCCCTCTCCGCCTGAGCGCGCCGGCGCTCCTGGTCTTGATGCAGCATATCCAATTCCGCCGCTGTTGGCATTGGAACCAGGCGCCGCAGTGTTGCTGATCTCATTGATTCCTCCCCTGTAACATAACTTGACTAAGTTGTGGTCAAGTGTTGGTCAAGATTATAAGATGCGGGCGATCAGTTGTCAAGCAGGAAAGGGGCTAAAAACGCGAAGAATGCGAAGTAATTGTTCCCCCTCCACTACATCGCCGGCACCATGACAGACAACTCAACCAAGTCCTTGCTTGCGCTTGCGCTGGTAGCGCGCGATCTGTTTGCGCAGGTCCGCGATATTGGTATGCGCATAGATGTCACGCGTCGTGTTGATCGAGGTATGCCCCAGGGTGATCTGCACCATCTCGATTGGAACACCCAGGTGAAGCATGTCGGTCGCAACATAGTGCCGGAACGAATGTGGCGTCGTGTTGTTTTGCAGTCGCAACTCGCGCGCCGCCTGGCGTATCTGTATCTGGACCGTTTGCGGGCACAACGGCTTACCCGTATCGCGGCGATCATGGCGCTTGAAGAGGGCCGGATTGTTGTCGTCTCGCTCAGCCAGGTATGCGCGAATAGCCCGGCGCGCGGGGCCGTCCAGGAACACAGTGCGCGTCTTCTCCCCCTTCCCCTTGATGGCGCATTCGGTCGCGTGGCCGTCGCGCACCTGCTCGCGCGTCATAGATGTCACCTCGGACACGCGACACGCCGTGGAGTAGAGCACGTGCATGATCGCGTTGTTGCGCAACGCTCGCAGTCGTGCCTTTGGCGAATCATCCGGCTGTGGGGTGAAGTAATTGAGAAGCTTAGGCAAGTTCGGATCGGGCAACTTGGGGTCGTAGTAGGTGCGGTGCATCGCCACGCTTGAGCGCAATCTGGTCAGCGCCTTTATCACGGAGAAGTCGTGAGGCAGCCTGTCGTGAGCGTCTAGCCAGCGTATGAACTGCCTGGCTGCGATCAAGTAGATCGCGCGCGTCTTGGGCGCGAAGTCACGAGGATCATTCATCATCCGGGCGTGGAATCGTTCCAGTACATCGTTGTCCATTGGGAGTTGGTAACTAAAAAAACAGCGCAGGCCGGAACGATAGGTCAATAGTGAATGGTGGCTGGCTTCTAAGTTGGCAAGGAATTCGTCTGCGGATTGCTGTAAGATGTCCAATGTTTCCCCTTTGTTGACCATAGCTTGACAGCGTCAACGGAGCGCCAGTATGATACCGGCAAGGAGTTTTTGCAAATGGCCAAGGTCTATAAATTGAGCAAGGGTAAGAAAGTTTACAAGCTGACATTTAGCACCGAGGTGGTCACGCTGACCGAAGGTGAAGAGTTGATTGCCGCCGCCGAGGCGGCGAAACTGTTAGGCAAGGATGTGTCTCAGATCAACCGGATGATGAACGCAGGCATCCTTGACGCGTATTTCCTTCAGCCGATGGTGTTTGACCGTGAGTTCCGCCAGCGTGTCACGCGGTATACCACCAGGAGTGAGATTATGAGGTACCTGAGTGAGCAGGAAGAGGATAAGGGAGATAGCAAGGAGGTGAGTATAGACGATAGGATAGGCTAAAATGCCAAACTATGCCAGTGAATCACTATTGCGAACAGATTGATCATACATGACCATTGCGTTACTCCACGACTGGTTGAATCAGTTGGGCGGCGCGGAGGACGTGTTGGATGTGTTACATCAAATGTTCCCCAGCGCGCCGATTTACACAAGTATTTACGATCGGCAGCGCATGCCCCAGGCATGGAGCGCCTGGGACATTCGTAGCACCTGGATGGATCGGCTCCCCAATGTGTACGCTTGCCATCAACCCTATATGCCGTTCTTTGCGCTGGCCTGGGCCGGTGTGCATGTCCCGGCGGAATATGACCTGGTGATCAGCAACAAGAGCGCGTTTTGCGTGGCCGCGCGCACCAGCGCCCGGCATATCTGTTATTGCCTGACGCCGACGCGTTTCACGTTCGACTTTCCGAGTTATGCGGATCGTGAAAATATCCCCGCTGGGGCGAGGGTCGCTTTGCAGGCGTTGAACGTCCTGTTGCGCAAGTGGGAGATTGGCGCTTCCCAGCGCGTGACGAAGTTCATCGCCATTTCCAGCGTGGTGCAGAAACGCATCCTCCAGTTCTATGGGCGCGATTCACAAATCATTTATCCGCCTGTGCGGGTGGAGGATTTTAACGTTGCGCGCAAGAGTGACGACTTTTACTTGATCGTCAGCCGCCTGTTGCCCTACAAGCGCATCGACCTGGCGATTGAGGCATTTAATCAGTTGGGCATGCCGCTGCTGATTGCCGGGGAGGGGCGCGACCGTGAGCGGTTGCAGCGCATGGCAGGCTCTAATGTTAAGCTAATGGGCAGAGTGGATGATGCCACTTTGCGCGATCTGCTGGGCCGTTGCCGTGCGTTCGTGTTTCCAGGCCTGGAAGATTTTGGCATTGCGCCGATCAACGCGATGGCCTGCGGTAAGCCGGTAATCGCATATGCGGGAGGGGGAGCACTCGATACCGTTACTGATGGTATAACTGGGGTCTTGTTTGACCGCCAGACGTCGTCATCACTTATGACGGGTGTGCAACGGTTTGCGGAGATGACTTTTTCACCGGACCAAATACGAGCGCGTGCTGAGATGTTTAGCGTCGCGCGGTTCGAAAAGGAGATGCTAGAAGCGATCAGAAGTTAAGCGCTTGTCAGCGCTCATATAGTCCGTTTTGTGGGCGTAACCTCGCCAATCTGGGAGGGCGAGGAATCGTGGCCGATATCGAATGTGCTGAATCTTCTATCGCAGTATTACCATGGAAGCGTATTGCTTTAAATGCCGGGGCAAGCATGAAATGCTTGATCCTAAGCCGGTCTTTTTTAAGAATGGCTCACCCGCCACGCAGGGAACGTGCTCAAACTGTGGCAACGACAAAGTCTTTAAGATGGGTCGCACGCCGGCTCACGAGGGGCTGACGCCGCCGGTGGCGACGCACGAAGCGGGCGATGGAAAGGGCGCACCTAAGTCTAAGAAAGCCGGCAAGGCAAAGGCAGGCCGCAAACCGCTCGTCATCGTGGAATCGCCCACCAAAGCGCGCACAATCGGGAAGTTCCTGGGCCGCAAATATGTGGTCGAGGCTTCTGTGGGACACATTCGTGATCTGCCTAAGAATCGCTTGGGCGTGGATGTGGCGGCGGACTTTGAGCCGAAGTATTGCATCCCCGTCGCCAAGAAGAACGTGGTGAAGGACCTGAAGAACCTTGCCCGCGATGCCAGTGAAGTGTGGCTGGCGACGGACCCCGACCGCGAGGGCGAGGCGATCTCGTGGCATTTGACGCACGTGTTGGAGAAGGCGCTCGTCGGCAAGCCGGTGCGCCGGGTGGAGTTTCACGAAATTACCCAGCATGCGATTGATGAGGCTTTCGCGAACCCGCGCGAGGTGGATCAAAACCTGGTGAATGCCCAGCAAGCCAGGCGCATTTTGGATCGCTTGGTGGGGTACACGCTCAGCCCGCTGCTGCGCGATAAGATGGGCCGTAAGGGATTGAGCGCCGGGCGCGTACAGTCGGTCGCGTTGCGCCTGGTGGTGGAACGTGAACGGCAGATCGAAGCCTTTAACCCGCAGGAATACTGGACGATTGAGGCCGAGCTTGCGAAGCAGGCCAATGGCGTGCCGCTTACCAACGGCAATGGCAAGTCGTTCATCGCACGGCTTTTCAAGATCAGTGGTGCCGACCCGGCGTTGGCCTCGGAGGAGGACAGCCGCAAGGTGACGGATGCGCTGCAAGGCGCGACGTACACCGTCACGCGCGTGGATCGCAAGGATCGCACACGCCGTCCGGCAGCGCCGTTTACTACCAGCACCATGCAGCAAGAGGCCAGCCGCAAAATAGGCTTCAACGCGCGCAAGACCATGTCGGTGGCGCAACAGCTTTACGAAGGCATCGACGTAGGTGAGGGCCCCACCGGCCTGATCACCTACATGCGTACCGACTCGACCAACGTGGCGACTTCGGCACAGGCTGAGGCGCGCGACCTGATCGCGCAACGCTACGGGGCGGAGTATCTACCCGAAGAAGCGCCCAAATATACCTCGCGCAGCAAAAACGCGCAGGAAGCGCACGAGGCGATCCGCCCAACCTCTTCCATGCGCGTCCCGGAAGAAATCAAAGAGTACCTGGACCGCGATCAATATCGCCTGTATGACCTGATCTGGAAGCGCTTCGTGGCCAGCCAGATGCAAAACGCCGTCTTCGACGCGACGACGGTGGACATCGAGGCGCAACAGATTTACCTGTTCCGTGCCACGGGGTCCATCGTGAAGTTCTCCGGGTTCCTCAAGGTTTATGAAGAGGGCCACGACGAGGGCGAAGCGGTGAATGAGGACGAGGAAGGGCGTGACCGGCGCCTGCCCGAATTGGCCGCCGGCGAGTTGTTGGATCTGTTGCGTCTTATCCCCGCGCAACACTTCACTTTGCCGCCCCCGCGCTATACTGAGGCCAGTTTGATCAAGGCGTTGGAAGAGGACGGCATCGGGCGGCCCAGCACCTACGCCACGATCATGTCGATCATTCAATCGCGTAACTACGTGGTGCGTGAGGGCAAACAGTTGCGTCCCACGCCGCTCGGGTTGCAGGTGAACGATATGTTGGTGAACAACTTCCCGCACTACATCGACGTGGGGTTCACCGCGCGCGTGGAGGACGACCTGGATAGCATCGAAACGGGCGAACGTGAGTGGCGGCCGGTGTTGCATGAGTTTTACGATCCTTTCAAGGGCGCCGTGACGCAGGCGGCCAGCACCATCCCGCAGATGGAGCGCGTGATTGAATATACCGGCGAGAATTGCCCGGAATGTGGCAGCCCATTGGCGTATAAGGATGGGCGCTATGGGCGGTTCATCGGTTGCACCAATTTCCCGAAGTGCCGGCATGTGGAGCCGATCGGCATCCCCGGCGTAGTGTGCCCGTTGGACGGCGGCAAGATCGTCGAGAAGCGCATGCGCAAAGGGCGGCGCGTGTTTTACGGCTGTGCGAATTACCCGGCCTGTGAATTTACAACCTGGAACAGGCCGATCCCCATGCCATGCCCGACAGGTGACGGCGGTCTGATGGTGGATGTGGGGAAGGGCAAAGCCAAGTGTTTGAAGTGTGAGCAGATATTTGACATTCCTGATGGCGATATGAATGGGAACGGGAATGGCAATGGAAACGGCAACATATAAGTAAGCGCAGATAGATCCCGTCGGTTCGCAGAATTACATGGAGGTGTGGGATGAGCCTGCCGGCCGAGAGCGTAACAGGGGTCGATGTGTCGCAATGGCAGGGCAACATCGACTGGGCAAAGCTGAGTGCAAAAGCGAAGTTCGTGTTTATGCGCTGTGCCTATGGGACGTATCCTGATCGCATGATACAGACCAATTGGCCGGCAGCGAAGGTGGCCGGTCTTGCCCGTGGGGCGTATCTCTATTATTACCCCAGCGTGGATGCGGGCCGGCAGGCGCGCGCGGTGATCGAAGCACTGGGTGGCGACTACGGCGAACTGCCGTTGGTGGTGGATATAGAGGAACCCAACATCCCGCGCCCCTGGCCGGCGACGATGGTGGCGGACTTGAAGTGGTGCCTCGACATCCTGGAGCGGTTTTCGGGGCGCAAGCCGATCATTTACACGGCAACCTGGTATTGGGATCCCTATCTTGGGGATGTCGCCTGGGCCGGCGAATATAGCCTGTGGGTGGCGCAATATGTGAAGGACTGGACGCCCGAGACGCGCCCGAGCCTGCCCAAGGCATGGCAGAGCTATAGCTTCTGGCAATATTCGTCCACCGGCGCCGGCGGCGACTATGGCGCTGAGTCGGTCAACATCGACCTGGATATTTTCAATGGCAGCTTCGATCAACTCCCACGCCAGGCACCGGCATGACGCTGAAACTGGTTCAGGGGCTTGCCTTGCTGGTTGCCCTGCTGACGGCGTGTGGCCCGCCGGGGCAGGATGGCACGCCCACTGTGCAAGCGACCCCATTCGTTGCCGATACGGCTACCGCAACGAGTATTCCGACGTTCATACCTCAGCCGACGCTCCCACCTCCTACTGCCACCGTCACGTGCACACCTCTCCCAAGCCCGACTGCATCGCCAACAGCCGAGGCGACCGCAACACCGCCGCCGCTGCCCATCGCCACCTCCACGCGGCGCGTGATGATCAGCCCGACGCCCGCGCTGACACAGACCTCGGCCCCCGCGCCGAACGCGCAAGCCGACGCGCAACCTTGCCAGGTGGGGCAGATCAAGGGCAACCGTAATTCGATGATCTATCACGTGCCCAGCGGCGAATGGTATGCGCGCACGCATAAAAATGTGACGTGTTTCGACACGGAGGAAGAGGCTCAAGCGGCGGGGTTCAGGAAGTCGAAACGCTAAACGGCTCACCTACAGGTATGATTTAGAAAACCATATGATTAAGCTCAACACACAATTTGTCGAACACAGGGTCGTAATGGCGTTACATGATGGTCAGGATGCCGTGTTGGGCGGCAGCGTGCTGACGCGTGAACAACTCGGGTGCGGGGCGTGGCGCTTCGTGGACTTTTGGCGCATCCCGCCTGGCGCCAGCATCGGCGAGCACCGCCATGAGCATGGCCGCGAACTGTATTTCGTCATCGCCGGGCATGGCACGATGGCGACCAACGGCGAATACTTTGACGTAGGCCCGGGTGATTGTGTCTTGAATGAGCCGGGGGATTGCCACGGCCTGGCCAATACGTCGGACGCTGACCTGGTGGTGCTGGTGACTGCTGTGATCGAGGAGCCCGAGGCATAGCGCGCAATAGGGCTGCGAGCGCTTTTTATGCAGGCCCGGCTTCGCTTAGTAAACCCTTATTGATTGGGCCGTGCGCCATCGTTTCGTTTCCCAGCCAAATGGCGGGGTGACCTTCCAGGAGGGCCAGGCTGCACGGGCAGCCATTGACCAGCAACTGGTACTCGCCCCAGGACGCCTCATACCGGACGACGGCCCGGCCCCAGGTATCCAGCAAGCGCACCTCGATGATGTCACCGGCTTTTAGTTCGTGCTCTCCCAACTGCCAGCAGCCGCGTTGGGAGGGAGATGATTTTAAATAGGTCATGATTACGCCGCCCTCCAGCAAGAAGTAAGAAGGTTCAATGAGTAGTCGTGCTGAGCGGCCTATATCCTTCGGCATAGAGGGAATATCTTTTTGTCATTCAACGGCTATCCAATAGGGCAGGTGCTAGAGGGAGGTAAGGGAGTGCCATTGCGGTTATGCTTTGCTCTTAGGGCCACCAGCGCAAGGGTTGACCCTACGACGTGATATAGATGACAAGTTGCTTACGTTTCTGGGTCAAATGGATGCTGGGCGGAGGAACCTACCAATAGTGCCCCCAATGAGATTCGAACTCATGTTTTGGCCTTGAAAGGGCCGCGTCCTAGTCCACTAGACGATGGGGGCGTCCTTGACGCACGGGTGGTGATTGTACCATTGAGTTCTATAATCGTCCACAGTAATTGCCATATTCTCTAACACAAGGATGATGACATGCCGTCAAAGCGCCACGCCTGGTCACTGAAGATGCCCCCGGTTCTGATGTGTGTTATTATGAGCGTTGGGTGCAGTGCGTCACCCGCGCCGCAAACCGCAAGCCCCACTGTAACTGTGCCGCCCGCGACGGCGACCAGCACGCCTGTGCCGGCCACTGCGACTGCGACGTTCACGCCAATGCCGACATTGATACCCACTCCCAGCCCGACACCGGCACCTCCCACGCCCACGCCGGTCCCGCCGGAGCCGATGAACCCCTTCACGGGGCTCACCCTCACGCAAGAGGTGGCCAGTCACATCCCGCTGTTGATCAAGGTCTCGAATTCGCCGGAGGTGCGCCCGCAAACGGGCCTCTCTTTGGCTGACGTGGTGATGGAGCATTATTCAGAGGGCGGCATCACGCGCTTCACTGCGCTTTACCTGACCAACACGCCTGAGAAGGTCGGCTCGGTGCGCAGTTGCAGGTTGATCGACATCGAACTGGCGGTGATCTACGGGGCCGGCGAGGTGTGCTCCGGCACCAGCGGCGGCGTGCGCCAGGAGATGAAGGCGTCCAAGTCGTGGGAAGGCTCGGGAGGCGTCATTACCAAAACGGCGTGGATGATTGGCGACCTGGGCATGTTCGAGTGCGGTCAACAGGCCGGTTGTAAGTTGCCCATGTTCCGCACGCCCGACCGGTTGCCTCCGCATAACCTGTATGCCAACGCGCAAGATGCACTGAAGGAACTTCAGGCGCGCGGCAAGGATCAGTCGACGGCGTTTGATTCCTGGACGTTCACGACCACGGCTCCGCCGAACGGTGAACCGACGCACGTGATCAGCGTGCCCTACACGTCGGGGACGGTCACGTGGGTTTACAGCGCGACGGCGGGTGTGTGGCTGCGCGCAATCAGCGGGTACCCGCATACCGAGAAGTTGACCGGCGCGCAGTTGGGCACGGAGAACGTGATCGTGGTCTATGCCAATCACGTCAACACGTTGATCATTGAGGATGTGGGCGGTGCACACTCCATCCAGATTCAATTATGGGGTGACGGGCCGGCGACGATTTTCCGCGATGGCAAGAGGATGCAGGGGCGCTGGCAGCGCACGGGCAACGCGATGGGGCTGACATTCGTGGACACAAACGGCAACCCGATTCCCCTGAAACCGGGGCACACGTGGATCGAGTTCGCGCCGTTGGATATGCAGGTGAAGGCTTCGGAGTAGGGCGGGTCAGGGCACCAGCAGCACCAGGCCGGGCGCGATCAAGTTGGATGATAACCCGTTGATCGCCTTCAAATGCTCCGCCGTGGTGCCATAGCGTAGGGCAATGCGGAACAGGTTGTCGCCCGGTTGTACGACGTAGGAGCCATTGGCGGTGTCATCGGGTGCGGAGCCACCTGCGCAGGTGAGGATGCGCAGGCGTTGCCCGACGTGGATGACGCGTGTGTTCGTCAGGCCGTTGCGCCGCGCGATGGCGAGGATGGTGGTGCGATAGCGCAGTGCAATGCGAAATAGATTGTCACCTGGCTTTACAATGTAGGTGATTAGCCGGTTGCACGAAACCGAGCCGGTTGAAGGCACCGGCGTCGGCTCAGGGGTTGTGTCTTCCGGTGTCACTGCTGCGGGAACCGCTGTGGATGAAACTGGTGTGGGCGTCTCCGTCGCTGCCGATTGCGGCATGGCTGTGTCTGTGGGCAACGGCGGGATGGGCGTGTCTGTGACCTGGCTGACCGTAGCTGTCGGAGCAAGTTGCTGTTGTTGTGCATCACGCGTTGCCTGGCTGGGCGTGGGAATGCCCACGCTGGCCGGTTGTGCGCACGCAGCCAGAGCCAACATCGTTCCAACGAGTAGACAGGTTATTTTTAGTGGATGATGCATATCATTGCTCCCGCACGGTTTCAATACTAGGTTATACCATCCTGCAAAAAAAGGCAATGATGCGAAAATAGTATAAATGATGCTTGCGCCGGCGACGGGTATCCGTTGCACTTATACTACGGCCAGAACGAAGGACAAGAAATATGCGACGAGAAGAGTCACCCAAACAAGAAGTATTGTCGTGGACGGATGTGGATGCTTTGATTGACCAGTTGTTACCGCAGGTGACGGGCGTCTTTGACTCGTTAGTGATGATTACGCGCGGGGGCATCATCCCGGGCGGATTGATCGCCGAAGCGCTGAACATCAAGCATATTTTGACGGCGGCGGTGGAGTTCCCTTCGGATACGGCACCACGCCTGTTGGCCTGGCCCACCTTTTTACAGTTTCCCAACGATGAAATCGCGCGCGGGCGGCGCATCCTGGTGGTGGATGACGTCTGGACGCATGGACGGCACATTATGACGGTGAAGGGTCGCCTGGAGACGATCGGTGCGCACACGGAGACGGCTGTACTGCATTTCAAGCCCAGTAAGAGCCTGTTCCCGAACCACAAGCCAAGCTATTTTGCGGCCATCACGGATGCGTATATTGTGTATCCGTGGGAGATGGATCGGCGAACGCGTGGCACCCGCATGGCAGTAGGGATTTAATTTTGGATGTAACCACTATCCCGCCCGACACCTGCCCTTTGTGCCGGCAGCGGGCGTTACGCTGGGAAGGGGCAACCTGCGTGTGTGGCGCGTGCGGAAGCAAATTCGTCGCAAGCGCGCGGACACGCCGTTGCCGATACACAGTCGTTGCGCCCGAACATGCGGCGTTAGCGCCGGCATTGACGCGAGGCTGGCTCACGCGGCGCGAGGTGTTTGAGGTCGTCGCTCAGGCGGAAGCCCCCGCTGGATTGGACGCCGTTGCAGCGCAACCCTCAAGCGAGGGAACCGCGCAACTGGCGGAACAACATGAGGAGGCGCCTGCAACTTCCGCTGTGCCTGGGCAGGGCAGTCCCCGGCCTGCTGCACCGATTGCAGCGGTATGGGCGGTCCTCATCGGCGCGCTGGCGATGATCCCTATCCTGTGCGCGTGCCTTTCTGCGCTACTGCTGGGCAAAGATGTCACCCATACGCGCGAACTCATTGCGGCCGCGAACCGGCCTACCGTGGCGATTTCGTCCACGCTCGAGGGGCAGGTTACTTCTGTCGCCGGGGATGCAAACAAGCTAAATCCGCTTGAATCGCCATTGGAGTCACCCCTGCAACAGCCGACTGCTTTGATACCCGAGCCGACCGCCACCAGCGCATCTCCTGTCATGCCCGCGACCGCCACCCCGGTCGTGGTGACGGAGCAGAGCCGGCCAACGCCACCGCCACCCACGGCTCAGTTCCAGTCGCCCTTGCCGACGCCGCCCGCTCAACCCGGCGCGCCGGCCACGGGTTTGCCGCCAACCTTCACGCCCTTGTCGGCGGATCAATTGACAGCAACTTCTACGCCTCAGACGACAGCCACGCCCGAGGTGGTGACGCCGACGAGCACCAGTGCCGTCTCGGTCACGCTGACGCCCACACCCGGCTATACCGTTACTGCAACTTATACGGGGGCCATCCGTATCACAATGGTGATGTATACCGGTACGGCGTTCGTGAATATGTCGGATCAGTATGTGGAGGTGGCCAACGTGAGCAGCGCCCAGGCGAGCATCAGCAACTGGTCGCTCACGGCTGCTTCCAGCAGCCGGTCATACATGTTCCCCAACGGGTTGATGTTACAGGCAGGGCAGACGTGTCGCGTATATACAAGTTCGCCTCCCCAAACAACCGGGGGCTGTGGGGCACTCAGCTTTAGTAGCCCTAATGCTGTCTGGTCCACCAAGGCCGACACGGCTAGGCTGTATGACCAGAATGGCGCGTTAATGTCCACCTATACGTACGCGACACCCTGACGATAGAGAAGCGCACGTCCGCCAGGAGACTCATTCACCGAGTGAGTAGGTGCCAAAAGTGTGATGAACCTTCAAAAAAGAGGTTGCAGTGCTTGACAAGGGGTATTCCAGTTACTAACATTCTGTCATCACACGATTCTGTTAAGCGTTGTTGGCGCACGGTTTGCACGTCGTGCATGGATATATACGTCAACATTACGTCAGTTTAATGATATTCTTAGTTTGGACGTGTAAACAGGTTTATTAATGGCCACGAAGAAGAGAACAGTTAAAACGCCGCCGGAGGTAAAGGATAAGGATTTACCAGCGGCCATAGAAGAAATCACAGTAGAAGAACTGTCTGGCGAGGAGCAACTTCAAAACATCGGGCGTGACAAAGGTTATGTTACGTATGACGACATTTTAGCTGCCTTCCCCGATGCGGAAAAGAACCTCGAACAGATGGAAGACGTCTTCGCTGCGCTTTCGGATGCGGGAATCCAGGTCATACCGACCGAGGATGAGGCCGCAGAGCAAATGGCGTACGATGACGAGGAAGAAGAAGACGAATTTAGCGAGCATAACAACGAGAATTTGCTCGAAGCGATTGAAGCCGATGATACGGTTGGCTTATACCTGAAAGAAATTGGGCGGGTGCCCCTTTTGACTGCGCCACAGGAAGTGGACCTGGCGCAACGGATGGAGCGCGGTAAGGACGCACGTGAAGACCTGACCGAGGAGAAAGTATCCTCGAAGGATATCGAGCGGCTGGAACAGCTTGTTGAAGATGGCATGGCGGCGCGCGAACACCTCATCAATGCGAACTCGCGCCTGGTCATCAGCGTTGCAAAGAAGTACATCGGGCGCGGTGTGCCGTTCTTGGACTTGATCCAGGAGGGCAACATCGGGTTGATCCGCGCGGCCAAGAAGTTCGACTGGCGGCGTGGGCACAAGTTCAGCACCTACGCCACGTGGTGGATTCGCCAGGCCGTGACGCGCGCCATCGCGGACCAGGGCCGCACGATCCGTGTGCCGGTGCACATGGGCGACCAGATCAACCGCTTATTGCGCGCCAGCCATCAATTGACGCAGGAACTGGGCCGTGACCCGACGGTGGCGGAACTGGCGGAAGCGCTCAACGTGACGGTGCGCAAGGCCGAGCAAATGATCCAGGTGGCGCGCAGGCCGATCAGCCTGGAGACGCCTACCGACGACGAAGAAGAGAGCGTGCTGGGCGACTTCATCCCCGATGAGGATAGCCCCGCGCCGGCGGAAGTGGTCACCTCGCAGATGTTGCGCGAGCAGCTATCGGACATTCTGTCCACGCTGCCGCCGCGCGAGGTGCGCATCCTGCAACTGCGCTACGGGTTGCTGGACGGCGAGACATACACTTTAGAAGAAGTGGGCAAGAAATTGGGCGTGACGCGCGAACGTGTGCGCCAGATCGAGGCCCAGGCGCTCAGCCGCTTGCGCCACCCGGCGCATGCGCGTAAACTGCGCGACTTCTTGAGGGAATAGAGAGTAGAGATTAGAGATTGGGGATTCAATCCGATGAATCGCCAATCCATGGAAAACAAAGCCACCCGGTGTGAAAAGCCGGGTGGCTTTGTTTCTTTATAGTGTCTTAACGTCGGCGGCGCTAGAATGTAACCGGGTAATTTTTCCCGGCGTATAACATAGGCGCCGGTGACTCCTCGGGGTAATAGAAGCCGGCGACTGTCGCATTTCATTGGGCGCGGAATGATCTCGGCCCAATGGAATGAGACCAAGCTGTACGTGCGAAGGGAGCAATCGCTATCTCATCAGCGAGCTAAAGGATAGATGATTGACAGGAGAACCCAACGGCCCTTATGTCTTCATGCAGGAGCACAACACGTTGACATAAATGCCATTGATGATATTGGCCTGTGCAAGCTGCCAATCCAGCCATTCAGCCCCAATGACGCGCGAAGTGCTGATGGCGCCCACCACTACGCCCGTCATGTGTGCGGGTGCACCGGCGGTGTCACTCGTCGTCACGTCCATCGTGCTGCTGGTTGAATCGCCTGGTCTTACGGAGACCGCCGTGCCTGAAAGTCGTCCTGTGGCTAGTCAAGGCGATTCACAAGTGAGGAGTGACCTATAGTGATACAAGTCTTGATTGCAGATGATCAGCCGATCATGCGCCTGGGCGTGCGCACTGAGTTGGCTCGCCATGCGGACATCGAGGTGATCGGCGAGGCGACGAACGGCGATGAGACCGCGCAGCAAGTTGAGGCTTTAATGCCCGATGTGTTGCTGCTGGACATCCAGATGCCGGGGCTGAAGGCGACGGAAGTGATCGAGTGTGCGCGGATGTTGTCCCAACCTGTACATGTCCTAGTCCTGACGGCGCATGGGGACATCGACAATGTGCACGACATGTTGGAGGCCGGCGCGACCGGGTATCTATTGAAAGATGAGGCGCCGGAGGTGATTGCCGATGCGATCCGTGCAGTGGCCGAAGGGCAGCCTTGGTTGAGCAATGAGGTGGCGCAGAGGCTGGCATGGCATACCGAAGACGAAGCTCAGCAGCCGGAGAATGCCCAATTGAGTGATCGGGAGATCGGAGCAATGCTCAACCTCAGTGAGAAGGCCATCGAGAAACGTTTGAGCGGCATCTATCAGAAGCTGGGGGTGGTCTCGCGCGCTGAGGCGGTGGCAGCGGCGATGCGGCGAGGATTGCTTTTGGACGAATCTTAATCCGGTGGGGAAATCCCTATCGGACAAGTAGGGTTTCCCCCATTGATCAGATGGCTTCGATGGCGTAGGATGTCTTTGCGATTCCGTACAGGGCCCTGTATCACGGAAAAGATTCACGATCAACCTGATCGACGTGGAGGTAAACAATGCGAAGTATCAAGCATACCCTGTTGAGGGTTGCAAGTGCTATTCCTCTTGCGTTAATCGTGCTGGCATCTACGCCAGCATTTGCGCAGGATGGTAACCCACCCCCGCCCAATTCCAATGCAGGGCAGACACTAGACACGATCCCGGTACCGAGCATCGAGACTCTGATGCAGCAGATAATTGAAAAAGATCAGATGGCGAAGAATGGTGGCTCGCATATTAATGGTGGACTTGATCCCAATTACGTGCGGACCCAAGGGGAGATCAGGCAAGCTGCTGAGAAGCAACGGCAGGCGATTATCGACTTCAATGAGCGCATAACGGAAAGTAAGTCAGGTGTTCGACCTATGGGCTACATGGCTGGTGTAAGCGTCGGTTATTACCCGGAGCCTAATGATTACGCCCACCGTAACTATTGCGGACCAGGTGCTACGCGAGTCGCCCTCAGTGTTCGCATTCCGGCCGATCAAATGCCCAGTATCGATACTGTTGGGACAGAGGAGAACATAGACCCCAATTGGGGTGTCTATATGACTGCGGTTGGTGCGACGCTCAACCAACATCTAGGTACAAGCTGGTATGAAGTAAATGGAGCTTCAGATGTAAATCACTTCATCACGCGGGTAAGCACTGACTTTAATGCGAACTATGCTCTAGTAACCGGGTTGACCACGAGCGGGTTACCAGGATGGGGCACTTACAATACTAATCACATTGTTACTGTTAATGGGATGTATATGGGTGATGCTTACCCAACTTACTATGTTGATACAGCATCTTCATATGCAGGTTATTCTGGGAACTATAACGTCAGTGTAAGCAGTGCTACTGATTTTTTCAACAACCACGTGTACTACAACAATACGCAGGCTTGGTGAAGTGAAAGGGTAATAGGTAACGATAGTACCGCAACTGCGCGGTACTATCGCTTTGTACTCACATCCTAATGAAGCTATTCCTAAAACGGTGGTCATGTTATGTGATGATTTGCGCATTTATCTTTGCGATATTAACTCTGCTGGGGTGTCTAGTAATTAAGTATATCGGGGATACTAATACGATGCAGATCGTTGCCAAATCAACACTAACACCTTTAGAAAGTGCGTCACGCATTACGCCATATTCCTCTTTAGGTTCCTCGACAACTCCGACGATATCGGCGCCAACTTATGGTGTTGAGACAGTTGGTCACTTTACTTTAGAGCACGAACGAGTGATCCAGATTGGGCTCACTGACAGCTATATTTATTGGGTTTCCTACGCGCACAGAGATCAAATTCGACGCCGGGCTTTGTCGGCAGTAGGAGGAGCTGATGAGGTTTTTGTTGTTAGCACCTATGACCATGGCATGGTAGATGTGAATCCGCCTATCCTTACTGTCGGTCAACTAGTTTTCCTGGATGCCTCCACAAATTATAAGCAGTGGCAGATACGCGCAGTCAATCTGAATACGAAAACAGAAAGAGTAATCGCCCAGGACGATCATGCGGATAATCCTCCTCCGCGGTTGCAAGGACATGGGCCATGGGTCGTGATAACCTTTGTAAAGGAGTCCGCGGATAAGGGGTGTGCCGTTTCCACGCTTGAAGCCTTCAACCTGGAAAGTACCGAGAAGGTCATACTCAGCCAGGAGTGCATCGAAAATAACTACCTTTGGAACTATGGCATGGCGTTTGGTCAAACAGTGGTCGCGGAAAGGGATCATTCGACGACACAAGGAGGGGCGACGCAAATCGTGTCTTTCGACCTGCTTACCAAACAATCGGCGGTGGTCTCTACGAATGACAGTAGCAGTGAGCCAGACATCTCGACTGGCTTTATCGTGTGGAAGGCAGCGAAGCGATTTGATTATGGCAATCGCATCTGGGTGCTAAATAGAACTACGAGCCAATTGGAAGAAATCGCGCTCCCCAGCCCCTATGCGTATATGAGCTTGAACGGGGAGTGGGTGTACTGGCCACCCGCGGCAAGTGATGAGCCCATGTATGTGTACAACTTACAGACTCGCCGTTCCATTTTGGTGGCCACCCCGGCGAAGGACGAGGATATCCTTACTCCCACTGTTTTTGATAAGCTTATCGCTTGGGTGAGGGTACTGAATCTAAGTACCCCGAGCGAAAGTAGCAGTGTGATTGAATGGGCATCTCTTGCGGAGCATAGTAGCCCTTAATTCCCCATCTGGATGATTCTCCTGGGAGTGCAATCAGTCAACGTATGTGATGCCTGTGCCGAACAAGAAGTTGAGCATGATCGTCACGCTACTGGTCTTTGCAGGCGTACCCGTTCCCATGGGTTGCCAATCCAGTACCCCAGTCCCGGTGATGCGGGAAGGGCGCCCATCATGCTGCTGTTTAAATCGCAAGGAGCAACATGACCATACAGGTCCTGATCGCAAATGACCATCCGATTGTGCGCGCGGGTGTGTGGGGCGAGTTAACGTGCCATGTGGATGCCGAAGGAGTCAGCGAGACGACGAACAATGACAAGGTTGCGCAACAGACCGAGACCTCGCCGCAAGGATAGAGATGAACATGAAGTTTTTGAATGTGCCAAAGCGTTTCAAAGCGATGTGTGCACTCATTTTGTTACACGGGTGTCTTATTGTCATTGATAACCTGCAGCACATGCTGCAAGGCGGGTTTTACATTTCAGTGATGCTCATAGCCTTGCTGGCTATTGTTATTTCCTTGCTCCTTTGCTATTTAGTCCTGACGCGCAGACTTTGGGTCATTCTGGGTGTGTCCATTCTCTTTGCTTATCTGCTATCACTTGGAATCCAGGAATTCACGAATCATTGGCCTCCGATTGATTTCCTTGTGTTCTTACTGGACCCTTTCCGCACCCTGCCAAACATCATCTATCTGCTAGAGGCGATCATCCTTCTACTCGGCAGCGTGATTTTGTTCTTGGGAATTGGGACGAGCTTGCGGGCTTCTCGCGCTTAAGGGGATAAAAGTGTCTTCTACCAGGGCGCTCTATAGCACAGTACTTGGCTGCATGGCTATTGTTGCCATGGGTTGGCTGGGTGCGTGCGGTAGTTCAAGCGCGCCCGCTACCGATATTCCTGTGACCATCGTCTTTGAGTCAGAGCCAACCCCTGAAAGTGTGAATCCGCCGCTTCCTTCTGCAAATCAATCACCGTCTTCCAATGGTTTTGTGTTGGATGCCAGCACACCTGCTTCCCCATCTAGCAAAGCGAAGATGTTCACCTCCTCCTCCGGTGTGAGCTTCAACTACCCGGCAAATTGGTTTACCTTGCTGAAGGAAGCGGAGAACGTCATCATGATATTGAACACGCCGCCGGATGGTATCTATGCACAGAAGCAAGGCGGCGACTTCCGCGCTATCTCAGTTGGTTTGAAACCAATGGATATCACGGCTTATGGATCGGTGCGCGCCTATGTGGAAGCTGAGTTTCTCTCGCAATGCCTTGAATGCAAGGTCCATGCGTTTGATGAACTTCCGCGGCTGGCGCGGGGTTATACAGTGTTACGTATGATATACCAGGGGGAGGGGGAGAGAGTCGTATTGTTTGTGACCAATGGTCAGCACCTGGTTGAATTGAGCACCGCATATACCCGTGGCGAACAGTCCGGGGGTAAATACATGGAAGTGCTGGACCAGATTGCCAATACGTTGGTAATTCCGTAGGAGGTATGTGCCCGATGAAGTGTCAGCCGCTCATATGGAAGAGGTATGAAAGCGGACATATGGCTATATAGGTGTCGCTTGCCAATCAGTGCGCCTAATCTCGGTGGCGCGGGAAGTGCTGATGCTGCAAAACGGTTTTCTTGAGGTTGCGTATCAAAATGAAGGCACCATCAGCACCATCGTTTACCAGGTGAATGAGGGTGTCTTCATCCACCAGGAGTGTTGAGATGCACCCGCTCAAGTGGTTTGCCGGCGTAATAGCACTTCTGTGCATTGCTGGTTGTTCATCAACATCCCCTGCTGATCTCACCCCGCCGCATCTCAGTTCACGCCCCCCTGAGCAGGCGCAGCCTGCACCGCGTCCCAGCCCGACATTCGTTCCAATGCCCACAACCCGGCTCGCCACACGCGTGCCCCTGCTGCCAACGCCGACGAAGCTCCCAGTACCGCAAACGCTCACACCTCCGGTTAGCATCGGGCGGGGCAAGATCGTATCCGCCGTGTTCTTGACCGGCGCCCAGCAGATTGCCATCGCCTGGGCCAGTGGCGTCTCGCTCAACGTGGTGAGCACCGGCAGGGAAGTGTGGTTCCAGCAAACGCCCTCGAACGTTATCGCCTTTGACGTGCAGGCCCAGGGGCAGGCGTTCGCGGCGGCGTTATCTGATGGGAGCGTGATGACCTTCGCGGCGGCCAGTGGCAAGCCGCAACGATTTCAAGGTGCGCAACCTGATGCCGATTATGGCGACATTGCCTGGTCACCTGATGGGCGCACCCTTGCTTTCCAGTATATGGCCCCCTCAAAGCGCAACGATCCCATTTACCTGCTGGACGTGACCAGCGGGCGCATCAGGGAGGTACCGAATAGCCAAACCGCCGATGGGGTGATCCCCGTGTTGGTCTGGTCACCGGATGGGGCCTCAATCTTCATCCCTTCATTGAGTAGCCCTTTGGATGCACCCTACCCACGCTTCGTGGATATCCCAACCGGCCAGGAGCGTATGCACTTGCCGCAGTCGGGACAGGTGGTTTCCAGCGCGCCAATTTTCCTAACGGATGGGCAGACGCTTGCCAGCGAAGGGCTGGCCGGCAGCGTGGAACTGCTGCGCTTTTCCGATGGGGTGAAGGTCAAGACGCTGCGGAGTGGCAGCCGGCTGCTTGGCAGGCGTTTAATCGAATTCCCGGATGCCGGCAGTCCGCTCTTCACCGATCCATCTGGGCGGTGGATCGCGGACCGTGGTGGATACGAGCCGTGCTATTGTGGCTCTGGTGCGATTCCATCTCAATATCCCCTCATCGTCTGGGACCTAGCACGTGGCACCGTGAAGGCGCGCTTGAGCCGGGCGATGGATGTCTTGAGGGAGCGCCACCGCCTGGCGGCTACATTCGACGGTGACAGTATCCTGATGCTGTACGAGAGTGGGGAGATCACGCGCTGGATGTTCGGCGACCCGCGCGCCCGGGAAACCTTGCTGGCGCATGTGCCTGCAAAGCCATAGCATAGGTGGTTCCATGTGGCTATAAATGAACCCGATATCTCGCAGATATCGGGTTTCTTTTTCGCGCTAAGCTGTCGCCGCGCCGGCCTGGATGATGCGCAGCACGTCGCCCATGTTGCGCGCCAGCGCGACCGGCTTGCCGATGGCGTGCGAGATGCTGGCTGGAGAAATGTCATCCAGGGCGATCCCATCGGGATGGTCGAACGTGATGCGTGGCAGGATGACCACCTCGGCCTGCGCCAGTCGCTCGGGCTGGGCGTTGATCTGGCGGACGATGTCCTCACCCATCAGCAGGCCGGCGATGGTGATCGTCTTGCCCAGTTTCTCATTTTCAATTGCCAGCACATCCAGCGGAACCTGTGTGCGGGCGCTGAATTCCTGCGCAGCCTTCGCCAGGGTGGGGGCAAAGAGCGTTGCCGTAGCCAATAGCGCACGCCCGTATCTGAGCTCGCGGAGCGGCACCGCCAGCTCCGTCCGCTTCAGGCGTTGCCAGTGGTTCAGAAAATTGCGCACCATGCCCAGGCCGTTTTCTTGCAACGCCAGGTGGTCGTAATCTTTCTTGGGCGGCACGCGGCGCTTGCTCACCAGGTACCACTCGTCGGTGAGATAGACGAACCCCACGCCAAAGCGGGCGCGGTATTCTTTCTGCCAGGCTTCCACAGTGTCGATCATCGCTGCGGATTCGGCGGCGGTGTGCGGGCGATGCCCATATTTGTGATGCTGGGTCAACCCCACCGGCACGACGCTCACCGATTGCACATGCGGGTAGAGCGTGGCAAGGTCGCGCACCGATTTTTCAAGGACCGCCTCGTCGTTCAAACCGGGCGTGATCACCAGTTGGGTGTGCACGGTGATGTCGTGCTGCGCCAGCCGGCGCAACTGGGCCATGATGTCGCCGGAGGTCGGGTTGCGCAGACACTTGCGGCGCACTTCCGTGTCCGTCGCATGGACGGATACATAGAGCGGGCTGAGGTGCTGTTCAAAGATGCGTGCCCAGTCCTCTTCGCTCAGGTTGGTCAACGTGACAAAGTGACCATACAGGAAGGAATAACGGTAGTCGTCGTCCTTGATGTAGAGCGAACGGCGCATGCGCGGGGCGTTTTGCAGGACGAAGCAGAACGGGCACAGGTTGTTGCAGCGCCGAATGTCGATGTCGAAGGTGGGGTGGGCAAACTCCAGGCCCAACGTCTGGCCGAAGTCGCGATGTGCGTGAATATCGATGTGTTGATCGTCGCGCGTGATGTTGAACGTCAGGTCGCTTTCGGCGGCGTAGAATTGCGCGTCGATCATGTCGCGCAAGTGCTGCCCGTTGATGGAGAACAGCATGTCGCCGGGCTGTAAGCCGGCCTGCGCGGCCACGCTCTGGGGCTCAATCGTTTGGATCAATCCGGGCATAAGACATCAAATGTGAGCCCTGGGTACGCGCTGCGTCATCGATAGACCCCCCGCATTTCTTCGGGGAGGATGGCGGCCAGCGCGCGCATGGCTTGGTCGGTCAACTGGCTCAGCTCGGCCCGGCTGGGCTTGCCATTAACGGATAGGATGAGTGGTTGGCCGATGGTGAATGTGACGTGTGCGCGTCGCAAATGCAGCAGCGATGGAATCAGGTTTGGCGTGCCGACGATGCCGACGGGCAAGACGAGGGCGTTGGTGCGGGTCGCCAGGTAAGCCAGGCCTTCCTGACCCTGGTTCAGCCCGCCCGTTTTACTGCGCGTCCCTTCGGGAGAGATCAAAATCAAGCCGCCGTGTTCCAGCACTTCGACGGCGGAGCGGATGGCGGCTGTGTCCACCGCGCCACGATGAACCGGAATTGCGCCATACGTCGTCACCAGCAAGCGAAAACGCGGATCCTCGAAGGCTTCCACCTTGGCCATTGGGGTGATGGTACGTCCCAACGCCGCCAGCACGACGATTGGGTCGGTAATGTTGACGTGGTTGATCATCACGATGGCCGGCCCCTGTTTGGGGACGTTCTCCAGTCCTATCACTTCCAGGTGCATTAACGCCCGGTAGGCCCATCGCAACAGAAGATTCCAGAACCAGCGCAAAGGTGCGCGCTTGTTCCACTTCCAACGTTGTGTAAACCTCGATTTTTTGCCAGCGACACGCGTGCTCATGCTAGACATGCTTCTATTGACCCGTAGTTGAATGACTTGCTAATTCACGTATGCAGGCGATGACGGCGGCGATATCGCTGCCGCTCATATTGGCCTGCCCGCCGTTGGCCGGCATCGCCAGGCCAGTTGTATTATGCACGTCGTTGGCGGTTCGTCCCACCTGCACGAATTTCACCAGGTCGGCGTCGCTGGAAGTTTTAATCAGGGTCGAACTCGTGAGCGCTTTCCCTTCGCTGGTTCCTTCGCCGCGCACGCCGTGGCAGGCCGCACAGGTTGCCTCATAGAGCACCTTCCCACGCGCGATGGTGGCCGAGTCTGATGTGGGGAGCGGAGCCTGCTGCACCGCAGTGGTTTCGGCGGTGGGCGCGGGTGCAGCCGCGGCGACGCCCCTCTTCACCAGGATGCCTGCTACGGTGAAGGCCGCCGCCACCACCAGGATGATGCCAAATACGGGCAACTTCTCCATGAGGGTGTTGCGTTGCGGTTGGTTTTGCGTCTCAGTGGTTGGCTCTTCTTCGTCATTCCCCAGACGGGTAGCGACCATGCAGAAAGTGATGATGAGGAAAGCCATCAACGCCAGGAAGGGAATCGTGACCACGCCCCCGAACCAGTTCAGGTAATCTGATGAGCAGGGCACCCCGATGGTGCATGGCACCATGCCGCTGAAGAGGGTGGTTTTTTGATACAGGTAGTGGTATAGCGAGACACATGCGCCGGGGATGGAGAATACCAGCGCGTACTTGTAGATGCCTTTATCTTTGCGCAAGATGCCGACGGCCAGGATGAGCGAGAGCGGGTACATCAGGATGCGCTGATACCAGCACAACAGACAGGGAACCCAACCGAGCGCTTCGCTGAAGAACAGGCTGCCGCACGTGGCAACCCATGCCGCCAGCAAGGCGACGTAACGGCTGCCTTTTGCCAACGCTACAAAAGGCGTGTTCGCTGTCTCCAGGTCGTCCTCGTCGTCTACGTCACTCACAGGGCTGGTAGGGGGATTCACATTCTCCATCTTCTTTTTCTTTTTCTTCAACTGCGCAGCGTAACTGGTATTAAATTCGGCCATCGCTTCGGTGGAGGGTGCGTTGTGGTTTAAAAATCGGCTAATGGCAGCAGCGAGCAGAGCGAATAGACTTCCGCAGCCGATCACGAGCAGCAATATTACCAGAATGATGCCAACGCAGATCAGAGATTCATTGTTTGAAATGCTGGATGGACCCATCGGTCATGATGGTGGGCAACATAGTTGGCATGTAATCGCTCAGAATGTCTTCACCCGCCGCTTGTCGAGAATGCAAACTTCACGATTGTAACACCCGGGTGATGGCGCATGAGACACCTGAATGTGGGCCGGCGGGTTCTTTTCGCCATTTTGCACCGGCATGCTATAGTCTGCCCAACACAAGAGATAGAGGCATGCTTTGCGCAGGTGCCCGCCTGAATCGCTGGAGGAAATTGATTCATGAATAGTGCTCCCTTGAAGGCGCAACCGGCCATGTGTTCGGTGCACGGCGCGCAGTATCAATTGCAAGGGTTCGTGCAACAGCGTCTGTGTAATAACCTGGAACACTGGCTGCTGAGCGCCCCCGACGCGAATCCGGCCATGCTGCAGATGTTCCGTGACCGTGACCGCCAGCCCCGGCGCGACCTGGTGCCCTGGGCCGGTGAGTTCGCCGGCAAATATCTCACTTCGGCCGTGTTCGCATTACGGCTTTCCCCGGATGAGCGCTTACGCGCCTACGTGAGCGCTTTTGTGCGCGACCTGATTGCCACCCAGGATGAGGACGGTTACCAGGGGCCGGCGCCGCGCGATCAACGCCTGACGGGCAAGACATTCGCGGGTGACGCGCTGTGGGATATATGGGGCCACTATCACTGCATGCTGGGGCTCCTGTTGTGGCACCAGGATACGGGCGACCCTGCCGCGCTGGCGGCCTGTTGCAAGGCGGCGGACCTGCTGTGCAAGCGGTTCCTCTGTGGCGGCGAGCAGGTGATCTCGGCTGGCGCGGAGGAAATGAATCAATCCATCGCGCACGTGCTGTGCTTGCTATATGAGCAGACCGGCGTGGAAGATTACCTGCGCCTGGCGCGCTCGGTGGAGCAGGAATGGCAAATCCCACCGGCAGGGGACTACGTGCGCACGGCGCTGGCTGGGCTGGAATACTATCAAACGCCCAAACCGCGCTGGGAGAGCCTGCACGACATCCTGGCGATTGCCGAGTTGTATTACATCACTGGGGATACGCAATACCGGCGCGCATTTGAGCACATCTGGCACAGCATCGCACGAGGAGACCGGCACAACGGCGGCGGGTTCACCTCCGGCGAGGCGGCTGTGGGCAACCCCTACGACGGGCGCGCCATTGAGACGTGTTGCAGCGTGGCGTGGGTGGCGCTGTCGATCGACATGCTGCGCCTGACGGGCGATAGCCGCGTGGCGGATGAAATCGAGCTTTCGACATTCAACGCGATCCTGGGTGCCCAACACCCTTCAGGGCGCTGGTGGACCTATAACACGCCCATGGATGGTTTGCGCAAGGCGTCGGGGCACGAAATCGTGTTCCAGGCGCGTGAAGGAGCGCCGGAACTGAATTGTTGTTCGGTGAATGGCCCGCGCGGCATTGCCATGCTTTCGGAGTGGGCGGTGATGCTGGAGGACGCGGGCGTGACGCTGAACTACTATGGCCCAGGCACCATTCGGGTGCCGCTGGCATCCGGCACGTGGTTGGTGCTCACGCAGGAAACGCGCTATCCGCAAGAGGGTGACGTGAAGTTAACGCTGGGGTTGGATCAGCCGCAACGCTTCAGCTTGAAGCTGCGCATCCCGGCGTGGTCTGCCGATACGCGCCTGGCCATCAATGGCGAGGCGGTATCGCCCGTGCCGGCTGGCCGTTATTTGGGGCTGGATCGCGAATGGCACCCTGGCGACGTGATCACGCTGGGGCTGGATATGTCGCCGCACGTATGGGTGGGCGAGCGCGAGGCAGCCGGCAAAGTGTCCGTCTACAGCGGCCCGCTGCTCTTTGTGTATGACCGGCAGTACAACAGCATGGACCCGGACGATGTTCCGCCGTTGAGTGCGCACAATATCCAGCACATGCGGTTACATGCGCCCGAAGGCGCGCATCAGCCGTGGATGCAGGCGACCATCGATTGCGAGGCTGGGCAGCAGCTTGTGCTGGTGGACTTCGCCAGTGCCGGAAGCGCGGGCACGCCCTATCGTTCGTGGCTGCCTGCCCCGGATGTGCAGCGTGACGATGTCAGGCATTGTCGGGTGTCGCCGTTTGCGGTGTAGATATTCCTGAGATGAGAGAGTGGAGATTTGAGATAATCATAATATTGGCTTCAATGGAGTGACCAATGGCAAAACTGAACAATTCGCTGGCCTGGTGGTGCTTTAACCGCCCCGGCATCGACGCGCGTCGTTTCTTTGCGACCGCTAAGCAGATCGGCTATGTGGCGATGGAGCTTTTACCCCGCGAGCTATGGGATGTGGCGCGTGAGGAGGGCTTGGTGATCGCCAGCCACGGCGGGCACGTGTCGCTCACCGATGGGTTGAACCGGCGCGAGAATCACAACCATATCGAGGATGAAATCAACGAAATGCTCGAGCAAGCGGTGAGGTACCAAATTCCAAACCTGATCGTCTTTTCGGGCAACCGGCGCGGGCTGAGCGACACCGATGGCGCAGAGAACACGATTGAGGGACTGCGCCGGGTGGCTCCGGCTGCCGAGGCCAAGGGCGTCACGCTGGTCATGGAGTTGCTCAATTCCAAGGTGGATCATCGCGACTATCAGTGTGACCATACCGCCTGGGGCGTGGAAGTGGTCAAGCGCGTCGATTCACCGCATGTGAAGCTGTTGTACGACATCTATCACATGCAAATTATGGAGGGCGACATCATCCGCACGCTACGCGATAACATCCGCTATATCGGGCATATCCACACCGCCGGCAACCCTGGCCGGGCCGATATGGATCAGACGCAGGAACTCTATTACCCGGCGATCCTGCGCGCCATCGCAGAGACGGGCTACGATAGATATGTGGGCCATGAGTTCGTGCCCAAGGGCGACCCGGTTGAGGCGATTCGAGCCACCTATAAGATGTGTGAGGAAGCATAGTGCTTCAACGCAACGAACACAAAGGCACACATGACACACTTTTTCACCAGTGAAGCATCGCTCGCGGCGCGTTTTGATACCGTACAACGGCAGATGGGCTTCCATGCGCAGAGCGTGGAAGAATGGCGCATCTGGCGCAAGGAATTGCGCGGCACGTTAGGGCGTCTGCTGGGCTTGGACCTGATGCTCTCCACCGACCCGAACCCGCGCGTGACGGAAACGGTGCAATGTGAAGGGTACCGGCGCGAGCGGGTGGAGATCGATACCGAGCCGGGCGTGACGATGCCGTTTTTTGTGCTGGTGCCGGACGGCATCGAGGGCCGCAGTGTGCCGGCGGTCATTGCGGCGCATGGGCACGATAGCGCCGGCAAGTTGCCCGTCGCCGGGGTCGGCGATGACCCGCAGGTGGCCGAACGCATTCGCCAGTATCGCTACAACTACGGCCAGGTGGCGGCACAGAACGGCTATATCGTCTTCTGCCCCGATGCGCGTGGCTTTGGGGAGCGGCGCGAATCGTTCTCGCAGGGGGCGGACCATTTGTTCGATTCGTCGTGCCATCAACTCGCGCACATGGCCTTGCCGCTGGGGTTGACCGTGGCCGGCATGTGGACGTGGGACTTGATGCGCCTGTTGGACTACATCGCGACGCGCCCGGAATGCACCGGACAGCCGGTGGCGTGTATTGGGCTGTCGGGTGGGGGATTGCAGACGCTATGGCTTGCGGCGTTGGATGAGCGCGTGGCGTGTGCCATCGTCAGCGGGTACTTTTACGGCGTGAAGGATTCGCTCTTAACCCTCTCGAACAATTGCGACTGCAACTATGTGCCGCACCTGTGGGAGACGGCGGACATGGGTGACCTGGGTGCGCTGATCGCGCCGCGCCCACTGCTGGTCGAGTCCGGCCTGCGAGACCCGCTCAATGGGGCGCGTGGGATTGAGAATGTGTTGCAGCAGTATGCCATCGCACAGCAAGCTTATGCGCTCCTGGATGCCAAAGACCGCCTGGACATCAGCACTTTCGACGGCCCGCACATGTGGCATGGCGCGCAGATGCTGCCCTGGCTAAGGCGATGGCTGAGCAAAGCTTAGGCGAATTCCTTCATCCTTTCGCTCATGGATCATCAGGCACAGGTTACAGATTTAACCTGTGCCTGTTTTTTAGCCAATCCAGTACCAGTTGACGAAGAAAAGAGACAAAGCCGCTAACGAGATGAAACAAATGGTGGCTACGGGGATGTAGAGCTTGTTATTTTTCAGAAGGAGCGCCGCAAATAGAAATAGCGGGAAGGAAACGCTTTCGTAACGCGTAAACGACATCAAATCGTGGCTGATAAAGGGTGTAAGCCATAGGAGGAAGCTAATCCACCACAGGACAGGAGGGAGGCGCTTCCAGCTTAAGACGATCATCAGCAACGTGAAGATTGTGACGCTGGTGTCTACAAAGGAATAGTGAAAACCATGAAAGGGCAGCCGGAATATGTGCAGCATTACGTTCAGGTTGTTCAGGGCCTGTAGATAAAACGGCGTTTGATCCCATTGCCCGAAAACGGTTCGAAAATATAATGGATCGCCAGTCTGTACATAGTTGAAGAGAATCCACCCCAGCAGGGGGACTGTAATAATGCAGAGTGATAGCAGTGCGCGAGGCCACTCTCGCCGATGGGCGTAAACATACTGCGCCAGGTACACAACATACAGCACGTTGATGAGCATCGCGTTGCCTTTGGCAACGTTCAGCAAGCCCAGGGAAATCGCAGCGCTGACCATCTTTTTTTGCATGAGGAAATAGGCAAACCAGATCAGCAACAATAATTGCAGCCCTTCTGCGAAGTAGCTGCGGTAGAAAATGCTGAATGGGAAGAGAAAGAGCAACAGTGTCGTTTTGACAGCGAGTGATGGGTTATACAGTTTTTGGATGACGAAATAGAGGCTGCAAACGTTGAGGACGATGAGCAGGTTGGCGATGAGAAAAGCGCAGAGTTCCAGGTTCCCAAAGATGATGTTCGCAAACCCAACGAGCAGGGGATAGAGTGGAAAGAAGGCGTAGCTGAGGCCATCCATGACCGATTTGTTATTCAGTGTTGTGATGGTGGGGTGTGCCGGATAGCCCTGCGCTGCAATGCGCAAGTACCACTGTGCATCATATTGCCCGAGCGCGCGCAAAAAGAGGAATGGCCCGCCATCGATGCGCGGGTCCGGCAGGAAATGGTGCGAACTTATCAGGTAATTGGCGCGCTGAAAGGGCAGAACGGCGTGAAACTGTAGCATGATAGCGTAGACCACAACGCTAGATAGCACCACCGCAATCAACAGATATAGCAACGGGTGACGGCAAAGGAGCTTGGACATGATGACTGCCTGCCTGTAATGATTTTGTGAACGTGCCCCCCGGGAACGACGATCTGATTATCCCACCTTAGCAGTTCATCTGGCAGGTGTCCAACGCAATCCAACCTTCTGCCGGTTCGCGGCGCAGCCCGATGCGCTCATATAGGGGGATTTGGCGAATCTGGCTCTTTGAACTGAGGGCGTGGCCGATTGGAGGGCCACTCCCCCAAACATCTGGCCCTCTACTCGCCGATAATTTTCACCAGGATGCGCTTGCGCCGCTGGCCATCGAATTCGCCGTAAAAGATTTGCTCCCAGGGACCGAAGTCGAGCCGGCCCTCCGTGACAGCGATGACGACTTCGCGCCCCATGACCTGGCGTTTGAGATGCGCATCGGCGTTGTCTTCGCCCGTCAGGTTGTGCCGATAACGACTCAGCGGCTCATGTGGCGCCAGTTGTTCCAGCCAGGCGTCATAATCGTGATGCAAGCCGCCCTCGTCGTCATTGATGAAGACGGATGCAGTGATGTGCATCGCGTTTACCAGTAACAACCCCTCTCGTATGCCGCTCTCTTGTAGCGCCGTTTCTACCTGTGGCGTGATGTTGATGAAAGCGCGTCGCGTTGGAACATTTACCCATAATTCTTTACGAAAGCTTTTCATATTTAATATTATGCACCGATCCCCCATTTTTGAGACAAGTCGGCGCTGTTTTGGTTTATTGCATATGTAACTATTTTCGAATGAATTGTAATTAAAATGTTGTTGTGAAAGCCGGTTAACAATGGAATACTTGAAATCGCTCTTGACAGCAGTAACTATTGAAGGTATAAATCAGCTTGAGTGACTTATTGATGTCCATTGGGCGCGATAGCTTTGTGGTATGCGGATGTAAGTTGCGGTGATTTACTAAAAGGTCTATACGATTGCCTATAGATTTCAATTAGAACGAATAATCGGCTTTGAATTGCTTAGTGGAGCGGTTGAACATACACAGGGTAGAGCGTAAGTAAGATGAACTCGATCATAAACTTCGTTGCTACACTAGGAGAGGCCAGCCTCCCTGCCATTTTGCTCTCTTTGGGAGCGGGAGTGGTGGTGATAGTGCTCTTCTATGCGCTGGTTGTCCCTTCGCGTGGGAAACCCGGAGTGTTACATCTTCCTCGCCGCCCAAAGCCTATCTTAACAATTCAGCAGCAGCTTGATGAGAAGCAAATGGACGTAACGGCAACGGAATTTATCAAGCGCAGCCTTATCTATGGCATTCCTGTTGGGCTTGGTCTGGCACTGATCGTGGGGTCTGTGACGTTGTTTGGCTTAGGAATTGTGGCAGGGTTTATGACGACCTGGACTAAGCTCGAACAAGACCGAGACCGCAAGCAAATTCGTTACAACAAGCAACTCGCCAGCGCCTGCGACACGATCCGTACTGCATACGGCGTCAATCCATCATTGAAGAAAGCGCTAGAGGCAGTTGCCGAATATAGCCAGTCGCCGGTGAAGGAGGATTTCCAGGAGATTTTACTGGCAGCCAGCCAGGAGCGCTTCGTGGAAGGATTGGAAACCGTGGCTTCGCGGCGGAAGTCGATCGTGTTTGATACGGTCGCGACCAGTCTGATCCGCGCGAGCGAAGCCAGCGGCGAGGTAAATGAGATGTTGTTGCGCCTGGCCGATTCGACTCGCCAGAATGTGGCTTCATTCGAAGAGGCGGTCATTAGCCAGGTGAATGCACGCTCCAGTGTCCAATGGGGCACTTATGGCCCATGGGTCATATTCTGTATTTTCCGAATTGCCACACTGTTCATGTCTGCTTCCGCCGGGGGCACCATGTTTTCACCAATGACGAGCTATTTTGGCACCTTGGGAGGCAACCTCGTCGCAACGGGAGCGGCTTTGATCTCGATTTTCGTTTACCGCTATTGCATCCAGGTATCGCAACGTGGCTTGGTGGTGAGGCGCGTGTCGATGGTTAGTGAGCCCGTGAGCCGCAGTGGACAGAAACCATTGGGTACCTCGCAAGGGCCGACGGTGATGAGCGGTCAATCTCGGCCACTTTCGACATCTTACGAGGTTGATCATGCTTGAAATCCTCTTGGTTTTCTCCGCAATTGCATCTTTCTTGCTTTTTGTCGGCGCGACGATGCCAAAACAGAAGGTGACCAGGACAACAGTGCAGGTGCCAGAGTCTCCACAGTATCGCTCGCGCAGTATTGGGAAGAGCCATGTTTTCGATGGGGTCGTAAAAGAAGCTACTCGGCGAGCCATGAGCAATACGGGCGTTAACGTTAAGTATTTGTGCCAGCTTAAGCAGGCAGACTGGTATTGGGCTCCTGGCGAAGTTGTGATGCCTAACCCCAAGGCCCCTTTTTGGAACTTGGAGACTATTTGGAGCGAGAAGATTTTCGGGGCCTTGCTGTGGGGAAGCCTGGTAGCGGGCATTGGCCTGATCGCCGGATTTGTTATGGCCATCAGCGGCAAAATGTCCTTTATAACTTGCCTCTTAGCTGCAATTGCGCTTGGTGGTGCGATTGGCTTTTTTATGTTCTCAAGCCCAGATTCCGCATTGGAAGGCGCGGCGAAAAAGCGCCAGCAAGAACTTGCATTGGAGATGGGCTATCGCATCCCAGAACTGCGGGGTGATGTATTAGCTGGCAATACAATCCAGCGCGCGATTCGCAATATGGCTCGCCGTCCCGGCGGTCCATTTGTCTCGGAGTTGCGGCGCACTGTTGCCGTATTGGATGTAACGAAAGACGACACCCTGGCGATGGATCAGCTCATTGAACGGAATGAGGGTAATGAACTCATCATCGTTTTTGCTAACAACCTGAAGATGGTTTCCAGGCAGGGAGGGCAAGTGGCCCCCGTGCTAAACATATTGGCGGATTTGGCTCAACAAAGGCTGCGCCAGCAAATCGACACACAAGCACGTAAGAACCTGCAGGAAATGACGCGCCCAGTTGGGTTGAGCAGCATGGTGGTGACCACCATCCTTATCATCGTGCCGGCGCTAGTAGGTGTGATGGGGAGTTTCAATAAGTAAGGGGGTGCACATATATCAAAACAAGCAAAGATCACAAAAGTAACACACCGACTTATGTTGCATGGTATGAAATTCAGTTTGACAAATCTATTATAGGAGAAAATCCCATGTTTGATAAATTCTACAACACGTTGGCGAGTGCTCGCATCGCTATCAATGACCCATTGGCTATAGTGCGCAAGCTAGAACGCGGCGATGCCGACAGCTCTGGCTCGACTTTGCGCACAGTGGGTATCGTGTTGTTGGTGGTGCTTGTGGTGGGCGTGTTGGGCTTGGCGGTGATGGGTGCGGCCAATGGTGCTGCCGACTCGATTAACACCACTTCATTCAACAACTTTGGTCAATAGCCAAAGTCATCTCATGAGGAATGGCAGCGAGGCGACTTAGCTAAAAGTAGGCAGGAGTAAGTCGCCTCGCGAGCACAGGAGAAAGCCATGCGGGAGCAGCACAAGTGCTGGAGGCTTCCAAAGTGGCAGTATCAGCGATGCAATCGACGCGCATCGCGTTTACTGTTTCGGCGACTTGAGAGCGGCAGCATAGACGGGAGTTTCAGTGACATTGTCTTTGTGCCGTTTTTGCTGGCGCTTATGTTATTCGGGCTGATGTTAGCGCTAGTAGGATTCTGGCGCGTCAGCTCGAGCTTCAGCACCCAACTTAGTGCACAGGTCGGGTCGGTCGCTCCTGATCAGGCTAATGACGTGCTTTCCAGTCTATGGACTGCCTGGACAGGTAAGGCGTTACCTTCGGGTGCTGGATTCGTCGAAGATGACGAAACTCGCAGCATTAGCACATCGATTGACGCTGATGCTGGTTTTAACCTGGGTGAGTTTGGCGGCTGGCAGTTTTCCGTTTCGTCCGGGTCGAGTATGAAAGTGCGCTCTGAGAAGTTCTACCCGGGGCAGCCGGTTTGTGAGGGTGAGCAATGCAATGAGTAGCACGGTTCGGCTCAAGGGTGGCATCAGGCGTTGGCGCGAATTGGAACGCGGCGAAGACGAGGCGTTCGAATTTACCACTGTCATTGTTCCGTTGGTGATCATGATTATGTTGATTGCTTTTGCAACCCTTGCTCGTAGCAAGCAAATGCCTGCCTGGTCGGCGGCAAGCGAGTGTGCGCGGTCTGCCATTGCTTCTCTAGACCCGGATACGGGACGTCGTCAGGGCGTTGAGGCGGCCGAGGGTATGTTGGCAGGCAACTATGTCGATCCTGCAACTGCACAGATTGAGGTGACTGGTACTTGGGAGCCTGACACCCCCGTAACTTGTAGTGTGAGTTATCCAATCGATGTCTCGGGAATCCCAGGATTTGCAGAATTAACGGGTGGCGCCATACACATACAGAGCGAAGTGACTTTACGTGCCGAGCCCTATAAGTCACGTTGGCAATGAGTATGCATGATGAATACGTCGCGTAGAACTGTACTGCACTATGTAAAGATGGTCGAATCGGGTTATACGGTAACCGTGCAAGCCATCTATTACACGATGCTGCTCTTTATGTTCTTCGCTCTGATTTTCGATTTTGGGAATGCTGGCTACGTGGCAACCGTGGCGACTAACTCTGCGCGGCTGGCAGCGCAAGACGCGGCCAAGAATGTTGACCAGGAAGCCTTTATTAATGATCAAGAAATCCGGTTAAGCCCAGATGCATTAACTCGCGCACAAGAATTGGTGAGTAGTGCCACCAAAGGACAGGTAACCGTAACTGAGGTGACGATCAATCACTTAGCAACACGTGACGTGATTGCTGTGTATGCCTCCGCAACAGCGCAAATGCCGGTGTTAGGGTCTTTGTTTGGGCTTGGGGCGATCACGTTTCCCATCCAGGCCTTTGCAGAGCCGGCTTACGGCATTGATCAGGAGGGCCAATAGGGTGTTATTGGGGCAAAACGATGAATCCATTGTCGCGCATCTTACACACCATCAAAGCAAGCCTGGCCAACCTGTATGGGCGTACCGGCTATCAGCCGACGTACCGCGAGTCCAGCTATCGCAGACCGATTTATCAGCGTCTGACCCCGCTCTCACGCTTTGTGGTGGTACTGGGCATCGTGGTGTTGGTCGCGTTGTTCGGTGTCCTGGCAAATGAATCTTACGTGGCATATGGGAATGGCGAGTTGTTGTCGGACCAACTGACGGCCCAACCTTTGCCCACATTGCCGCTGACCCCGATTGTGGTTCTTGTTAATCCGATAGAGACGCCTGTCACCCCGGAAGTGACGCGGGAAACGCAGAACCCGTCTCTCCCGACGGCGACGCCGGATTATTCGCGTGCGCCATGGGCCGGGCAACTGTTCAAGCAGCCCGACGGCACGTTAACCGCGCCGCAGAAGGTGATCGCCAAGGTGACGCAAGACCTGGGCGCATATTACACGATTCAACGTGATCTTTCGATTGACGACTATCTTGCGCAACGTGACACGATACTGACCACCTATTTCACCGCCACCGCCTTGCAGGATATGCAGGCGGTGGAGCAAACGCGCGATCTATATGCGATGAATCGTGCCGGCCGATTCTCAATCGAGATCAGGCGTTTTTCTCCCGACGGGCTGACGGCTAAGGCCGGCGTCATTACGCGAGATTGGGTGAGCGATGTCTATGACGTGCAATCCAGGCAACTGATTACGCGCGGCAAGCTTAAGAAGGACACACTCACGATTTATAGCATTGCCTATGACTTTCCGAGTGGGCGTTGGCAATTTTCGCACATTGATGAGGTGACGGAACTCACACCATGAAAACACAGTTAAACCACCCTTCAGCTATACGTTCCAGGCGCATATTTATAGCGGTGATTATTCTGTTGGGGCTGGCGTTCAACACCAGTTCCCCCCTGACATGGCGTACCGTTCCCGCCAATGCTGCTAACTACACGCAGGTAGAGGCGACAGTCAGCCCGGGCACCGATGAGGCAACGTTACACGGCGTCGTGATCGGCAATGGCACCGTTGGCGCACGCCCTACTGCCAGTGATGGCACTGCGTCCGTCACACCCAATACGCCCACGCCGACGATAGAGGTCACGCCGTCGCCGACCTCTCAGACGCCCACAGCGACATCCACCCCCGCTTCCGTGATGAACGCGGTCAACTTCACCGACCACGATACGGCCGTGTGTACCTACGACCCAACTCTGTTCACTGTCACAGGGAGGGTCTCACTGTTGCCATCTGTGGCGCAGGCACGTTTGCAGCTTTCATATCGTATCGTCAACCCGGTTGACTTGCAGACCGAGACGACGTATGTGGACGCCGGCCTGGTGAGCGATGGGCAGATGTTTGGCATCCAGGTGCCCTGGCCCGGCATCCGTCCGACGGATACAGTGGTTGAAATTCACATTGGCGGGATGTTACTGGATGCCGATACGGGTGCCCCACTTCTGACGCAAGGGGCCAGCCTGGATTACTACTGGTATCCATGGTTCTGCGCTGCGCCGACGCCATCCGCGACCGTTACGCCGTCGGCGCCTACATCGACGCCCACGCCATCATCCACGCCCACGGCGACGCCGTCGGCAACGCCTACGGCGACGACTTCGCCCTGTGGTCTTTCGGGAGGCGTATTTGCGCTCTCCACCGACGCGAATGGCAACCATATCTATATGTCGGGTGGGACGATTCGCGCCGGTCGAGTGGTGGTCAATGGAACAAGCTCCAACAACGATGTGCTGTGGATTGATTCGGGGACGATCGACTGCGGGTCGGCAGGGCAGGCGCAAGTACAGGTACAGACCGGTGACATCAATAAGAGCCCGATCACCAACCAGAACAATGCCGGCGTGATCAATAGCACTCATGGTGATAGCCGGAATACCACATCCTACCCGGGCGTCAGCGTGTCTACGAACAGTGTCAGTGACCCGTTGGCCTCCCTCACGGCCCCAACGCAGCCGGCGGACGCCTCGGCCCCCACCTGTTCGGGTTCGTCGTGCAGCGGCGGCTGGAACTTGAATGCAGGCAACACCTACTTCCTGACGCCTGGTAAGTACGGTAGCTTGAACGTGAACAGTGGGGTGAACCTCTGTTTCGCGCCGGGCATCTATTACGTCACGAGCCAATGGAACGTAAATTCGAACACAAACTTGCGCCTGAACGGTGACTCGCTGTGCCCAGGAACGAGCGCCGCGAGTGATCCGGGGGTGTTGCTCTACTTTGCCAGCGGCAAGCTGCAAATCAACTCCGGCGCCGACATGACGCACCTGCAGGCGATGTCCACTGGGACATACGCAGGATTGTTATATTGGCAGGCCGGAAGCGATGATCCGACGCCGAACGACGACTTCGCCGGCGGCGGCTTCTATGCGCCGAATGCTAACGTGACCTTCAACAGCGGCGCGGACTTCAGCGTGCCATTCCTGATCGCCAAGACGCTGCGCATTAACAGTGGTGTGACGATCGATGCGACGGCGGCGAGTGTGCGTAGCCTGGTGACGGCGACGCCGGAAAGCCAGCTTCGGATATGCCATTCGACATCGTCACAGACAAACCCATATGATGATTTGACGCTTCCGCTAAGCGGCATCGTGAGCGGGCACCTGGATCACACCGGTGGAATGTACCCAGCGGATGGCTGGGGCGACATCATCCCGCCGTTTGAATATGGTGGTGTGAGTTATACAGGCGTGAACTGGACCGGCGCGGGCCAGACGATTTGGAATAATGAATGCCAGCCCATGGTGCAGGCGGTGATGAGCACCAGTACACCGGAGCTTAGCCCGGCGACCTGTACCTACACAGCGGACTACTGGAAGAATCATCCCACGGCCTGGCCGGTGATGGCATTGACCATCGGCAGCCTGGGCTACACGCAAGAACAACTCATTGTGTTCCTAAACAGTGATGCAGGCTCCGATGCTTCCATCACACTGGTGAAAGAGGTGATCGCGACGCTCCTTACTAAGGCGCGTGGTGTTGATACGAGCCTGATTGATACGACGCTGCTGGCGGCCCAGGACTGGCTGTGGAACTATCCGCCCAACAGCAACCCGGCCTCTCCTGATCGTGACAAGGGGCTTACCTATGCTGCCACGCTGAACAGCTTCAACATTGGGACGATCGGCCCTGGGCGCTGTTCTGACGACACCAGCGCCGTACAGGCATTGCAACCTGTCGGGAAGGGAAAGCAAACAAGCCCCGGAACGGTGTGGGGCCCGCAAACGAATGCTACGGCGTGGCCGGAGCAAACGGCAACGCCAGTGCCCGCACAAACAGGTACGACTACGCCCGCGCCGACGGATACGGCTACGCCGATTCCGCCCACAGCGACCTCTGTGCCCGGGCCAGGGCTGATGGCTGACCTGGCAACGGCGATGGTATCGACAGATACACCTACGCCCACGCCAGTGCCAACAGCAGCCTCGAAGAAGGGCAAATCATCAGATTCGACGGTGACATTTGGCCCGCAAACGAACGCGACAGCCGGACCGACGACCTCCGCCACTGAGACGCCGGCGCCCGGTTTGTTGCCGGCCCTTAGTAGTGCCCAGTGTACTGCGGACGGCGGCGTTTATGTGCTCTCCACCGATGCAAACGGAAACCACGTCAATATGTCTGGTGGGACGGTTCATGCCGGCCGAGTGTTCATCAACGGCACGAGTGTGAACTACAACGTGCTGTGGATCGACTCTGGCACCATCGATGGTGGTACAAGCGCCCAGGCGCAGATCCAGGTGCAGACCGGCAATCTCAGCTATAGCCCGATCACGAACCAGAATAATGCCGGCATCATCAACGGGTCGCATGGCGCGAGCCGTAATACCACGAGTTATCCAAATCTGACGGTGTCTACGAGCAGCGTCAGTGATCCGCTCGCCTCGCTCACGGCACCAGCGATACCCGCGAGTGCCCCAACGCCTGCCTGCACAGGCTCGTCGTGCAGCGGCGGATGGAACTTCAACGCCGGCAACACTTACTTCCTGACGCCCGGCACCTATAGCGGGTTGAATGTGAATAGCAACGTAACTTTCTGCTTCGCGCCAGGCATCTATTACATCACCGGGCAGTGGAACGTCGATGCATCTTCCAAGCTGCGGTTATATGGCGATTCGCTCTGCCCGGGCACCAGCGCGGCGAGTGACCCTGGCGTATTGCTCTACTTCTCCAGCGGCAAGCTGCAAATCAACTCCGGCGGCGACATGACGCACTTGCAGGCAACGTCCAGTGGGAGCTATGCCGGGTTGTTGTACTGGCAGGTGAGCACGGATGATCCGACGCCAAACTATAACTTCTCGGGCGGCGGCTTCTATGCGCCGAATGCCAGCATGACATTCAACAGTGGCGCCAACTTCACAGTGCCTTTCATTATTGCCAAGACGATGCGCATCAACAGTGGCGTCACTATCACCGCGTCCACGTCCGCACTGTGTAGTGCGGCAACGGCGACGCCGACGAGCACACCCGTTCCGCCGACGGCGACGCCAACGCCAACTAAGACATCTACACCAACCTTGACGCCAACGCCGACCAATACGCCCATCCCGCCGACGGCGACGCCAACTAATACGCCGACGCCTATCCCAGAAGTGCACAAAGTGGAGATTTGCCATGCTCCTGGGTCTGGAAGTAATCCTTACGTTGACATCGTGGTGTCGATCAACAGCGTGGAGACCGCACAATCGGTGCACGGACACGGTGATCATACGGGTGGCATCTATCCTGAAGAGAACTGGGGTGATATCATCCCGCCATTTACCTACCAAACCGTGAGTTACCCTGGGATGAACTGGACGGCGCAAGGCATCGCGATTTGGACCAATGGTTGTAACGTGCCGGAGCCGACGGCGACACCAACGCCCATTGCTACCTATACGCCTACGCCGACGAATACGCCGCAGGCCACCGCCACAAACACAGATACGCCTGTCCCACCGACCAGCACTGCGACGACTGCGCCAACGGACACGCCAGCCCCAACGGCGACTCAGGCGCCGAACTCTTACACCGAGACATGCAAGACAGGCGATGTGACGGATTCAAGTTCGGGGATGGCCTGCACCGAATATTATGGCAGGACCTATCAGTATGTAGATGGAACCTGGTGGGAAAGTAGTACCTTTTGTATGACGGCGGATCAATGTTCGGCGCAACCCACCTCAACGCCGACGAGCAGTGATGAGGTTCCTTGCACGCCGTATCTGACGCCGGCCGGATTTGTGCTGGACTGCACACCTGCCGATAGTCAGATCCAAACCTGGAACGTGTATGCCGAATTGGATACTTCGTGCCCTATCAACGATGTTTTGCGCTCGCCATACCCGCGTGCCATGGTGAACATGACGACCACCTTCGCGCTGCAAACGCCGGACCCGGTGTCTCTGGCAGGCGTCGCGACGGGGCTGCTCTCTCCTGATAACGTGAGCAGCTTTGTAGATGACCAGGGGAACCCGACCGAGGCTGGATACCAGGCCGGCATCTGGAAGAACTTGCGCCTGTATATGCGTAGCCGCAGGTTTGATGGGGGAGAGACGTGGTTTGGGCAAGTGGTGCCGCAACCACAATGGACCTTCTCGGATCGCACATGGAATGTGAATGGTCCATTTGCGCAAGAGCAGAACGGTACGCAGGCTTCATATGTCTATCAGACTTCCAGCGCGGGCCTGAGCACAACATTTGGTCGCGCCTTCGATACGGTGAATAAAGTCCCGGCCAGCACCTATAACCTGCCCGCCTATGGTGTGACGATTAAGACGTCCTGTGGGCATGAGTGGATGGTGACGTATCAGATTGCCGGCCGCGTATGGCAACCCAGCGGAGCCTGTTATCAAACGATGCTCTACCCCGATGGCACCACCGAGGAACCTGAGGGCACATCCAACGAAGGCTGTGACCCGGGTTGGGTGGCACCAGGGCAATGGGGCTATGAGTGGGTGGACAAGACGACCACTTGGGCCGGTGTGGATATGACCGGGGTGGGCAAGAGCACCACCTATGACGTGCGCACGAAGTCGTCATCTGGCGGTGTCTTCGACGATCAGCAGTACTGGGACGATCAGACGGGAATTTGGGTGCCGGTGGTGGAAGTCCAGTCGGTGTTGCGCGATGAGTGCGTTGCCGACGGCACGTGCGCGCCGCCGGGCGTAACTGCAGAGCCATAAATGAAACGGGGTGTGGCCGTGCAATCATCCGTTGCTGTAGAGAGGGGTGAATGTAGGGTGATTGCACGGTGGAGGGGGGATGAACGAGATGAGCATTATGACCATACTTGCACCGAACGAGATCACGACCGTGCAACTGGCTACGTCCAAGGATCGAGGCACCATCCGGCACTTGGAATGTGCTTGTTTTGGACGTTTCAGGCTGCTGTTTGGTTTGTGGCAGCGGGTCGGGAGGCATGACACGTTGTCGTTCGTCAACGAAGTGAACGGCGTGCCTGCCGGGTACTTGATTGCGTATCCCAACGATTTGGATGGGCAGCCGGTGATGTATGTGGGTGGGGTGGGAACGCTCCCCCAATATCGCCGGCGCGGCCTGGCGACGCATCTGATGCAGGCCGTGTTTGCGAAGCATGCGTCGGTGTGGTTACACGTGCGCGCCGGCAATATACCGGCGATTAATATGTATCGCCGGTTGGGCATGTGCCCCAGGCAAAGGCTTAATGGCTTCTACTCCAACGGAGATGACGCGTTGATCCTGGTTACGCCGGATTTAGTGCCGGCCCAGGTGGAACAAACAACTTTGGAATCCATTTACGACGTCATATGATGCAGCAAATCACCGTACTCATTAAAAAAGCGTCATTGCTCGGTAGGGTCGCCATTGCCGTTGCGGCAATGGCGCTGGCCTGTGGGGGGCGGGTGGCTTATGCGGAAGGGGCTGACCCTGCCACACCGGCTCCTACCGCGACGCCGATGACCATTCACGGCATCGCCTGCGTGGATCAAGACCTGAATGGCATCTGTTCATTCGAAGAGGCGCGCGTTCCGAATGTGCTGGTGCGCACGGTAGCAGATAGCGCCATTGTTGGTGTGACGGATAACGCAGGCGAGTATACCTTGCGGGCTTCGCCTCAATCTGCTCTGGAGGTGACCATTCCATCCGGGTTCAAGAGTGTGAATGGTAATTTGCACAAGTTGCGCATCCAGATGGATCAAAGCGACCAGGTGGACATTGCGCTGGCGATGGACGTGCCCTATTCCGTAACTGCGCCGATTTCTATGACGGTTGCTGGCTCTACCCAGGGGAATGTGGTTGTGCCGGCGCTGACGGTGATGGGGTTGGATGTGAACCCCTTTTTCGTGTTGCTGGCTGTGCTCGTAGCAGTGTTGGCTTTGCTTTGCGTCGTGTTGCTGGTCCTATTGCGCGGGATAAGGCGTGCGGACCCCAAACCTGTCATGCAGCAAGAAACGTCTCTCCTGAATCAGACGGACCCACAGTTGCGCGCACAAGAGGCGACCTTTGGCACGTGGCAAATGGTGGCTGAGCAGATGGTGGCGGATGCATTGGGCGAGACGGTTTCCATTGATGAATCGGTGGGCATCCTCGATGCGAAGGCCGAGCCGAACCCGCGCTTCAGCCTGGTGACGCGCGATGGACGCACCATCATCTTCACTACTGACGTGCGCCTGTTACGCAAAGCCAAAATCATCCGGCGCGGTGATCGAGTGGTGGATATTTCAGCGCGTTCAGCGCAGAACCACGCCAGCGCCGGGGCATTATGGCACCAGGTGTTGGCCATACGCAATATGTGGCACATCACGCCGCCTTCCAAAGCGCACTGGTACGTGGTGGAGCGGGGGAAAGGCAAAAAAGTATCGAAGGTGCGTGGGCAGTCGATCAGTGAGATGCCGTTTTTGCGCATCCCGCAGATGACGCACGAGGAACATGTGTGATGATCGACGCTCTGGCGCTGACGCTCTTTACATTAGCCGTCTATGCGACGCTGGTCTGGCTTGGCAATGTCTATAGCCGGCGCACGCATTGGGAACCGCCTGCCGGTAGCCCGGACCCGGATGATCGCACCAGGCGCAACTTGATATTCGTGCTGGGCGCTTTGCCGGCATTCGCCGGCGCGGTGTGTGTCACGCTGTGGGTCGGGACATGGCCGGCGCGCCTGCTGATGGCGTGCGAGTCAGCGTTGATGGCTGCTACTGGGGCCAGCGATTTGCGCCGCTTCCAGTTGCCACTGCCGTTCACACTTTTAGGAATCTGCCTGGCGCTGGTGACGTTGTTCACGACGCAGGTGCCGGGCGTCTTGTTGCTCTTTGGGTTGATTTGGGCACTAATCGTCATTGGGTTGCATATATTCACCACCAAAGGCTCGATACAGTTGGGCGATCACATCGCTACATTGTGGATTGCCCTGGCAGCGCCTTTTAACGGGTTGATTGCTATCGCGGTGGGAGATTTGGCGAACGTGGTGCTGGCGCGCGTAAAGGATTTGCGGGGCAAGAAGGTAGCCGCTGCGGGGGCCTGGCTCATCAGCGCGGCCGTGCTGGTGGCGGTTCCTCCGTACCTAACCTGGTTTTTACCGCTGGCGCAGAAGGCGACTGCGCCGGAAGAGACAATCGTAAGGGTGCCGATTGAAGTGACGCCCACGATTACGCCTCAACAGGCGATGACCGCCGACGCATTAATCACTTTATCGGAGTGGGCGGCGGAAACGACAGGACGGGTGGGGCTGGCGCCTCAACATGCGGCGCGCGTCGCCGATGCAAAACTTGCGGCGGACCAGGTCGCGCGCTATGCCGGTGTCGCGGAGCAAATTGCGCCGCAGGCCGACATGACGAAATCCTTGTGGGCCCTGGTAACGGCCTTGAAGACATACGATGTCGCATCGGTGCGCGAAACGAGTGAGCGGATGGCCCAACAACGCGAGTTGCTGGCGCCGATTGCGGCCGCCGTTCCGACGCCGCAGCTAGAAGCAAGCAAAGTGGAAACGCAGACCATGCAAGAAGCACAGTAGGAGTCATCATCATGCGCAAACTTTTTTTGATCCTGGGGGGTGTGCTGGCCGTCGTCGTTGCAGCCGGCGTCTACTTCTTCCTGCAATCCTCGCGGCCGGTCATTGTCGAAGTGCCGGTGGCAATTGTCGATATTCCGGCCGGGTCCACCCTGAGTGCCAATATGTTCCGCATCGAGCGGATGTCCAATGTGGATAAGGAGACGCTTGCCAAGTGGGTCTTGAAGGGTGATTGGCCCAAGGCGGATGGCAAAGTGACCACCAGCGACGTGCGGGCGGGGTTCCCACTGGCTAAAGCGCAGGTGGACCCAAATTCTACGGACGCGCAGGAAACGCGCCTGTCGTATGCGCTGACGGGCACGGAAGACTATTACATCGTACTGCCCGTCAAACCTGATGAAGTGGGTAATTACATCCAACCGAACGATAGGATCGACGTGATCGTGAACTTCGGCGCCGGCGACCAGAAGGGCGCACTTACCTTACCGGTGAGCGATACGACGCCCTCGGAAATGCAGGTCGCGGAGGGCGATGGCGTCGCGCCCACCGGCGCAATGACAAAGACCATCGAGCCGCCCATTACAAAGCTATTGATCCAGAACTTGCAGATATTGCGTATCGACCGCGATGCGGCCAAGAGTTCGGGAGATTCCAGTAAGGCTGCGCCGCCGACCGGCGACGTGAAACGGCTGTATATCAAAGTGACGCGCGACCAGTTAGAAGTGTTGAGCTTTGTGTTGAACAATGGCAAGCACAGTTACGCGGTGCGTGCGGCCATCAGTGGGAATGATGCGCTGCCGACCGATGGTGTGACGTGGGATGACTTTGTGCGCTGGTTCTTTGCCCAGCGCGGCAATGATGTGAACGGGCCACAGCCCTTCAACATCATCAGCCCATCCGAACCCGCGGATTCATCGAAGTGAACTTGGCTATTGGAGTGTGTGAGATGAGTGAAGAAAAACAGTATCGTTTGTCCATAGGGTATCGTAATTCGACAGATGTGGATGAGCTGCGCCAGGCGTTGACAGAGACGGATATCAAGGTGGTGAGTTATGACCAGGACGCGCAGCGCGTGTTTGATAACGCGGTGCGCCTGGATGCGGATGTGGTGTTGATCACGCCCGACTGCGTCGGGTATCGCACGGCAATTTTGCAGGATTTGTTGTTCTATCGTAATAAGTCGATCCCGGTGATCGGTTGGGTGGATGCGACGACGGACAAGGGCCGCCAGATGATGGCCAACGGCGCGGTGGGTTACATCACCATGCCGCTGGATGCGGTGCAGGTGAGCAACCTGATCAACACCGTCCACGAAGTGGTGGACCGCGAGCGGGAGCGTCGCGCCCGTGGCGAAACGGCACAGGTGCAGCACGAAGCTCCAGGCGACCAGCAGCGTTCCGCGGCCTGGCAAAGCAGGGTGATTTGCGTCTACGTGCCGAAGGGCGGAGGGTCGCACCGGACGACGACGGCGGTGAACCTGAGCGTGGTGCTTTCACATCTGACGATGGGTAACCAATCCACCATGTTGCTGGACTTTGACCAGACCAAGGGCGATTGTCACACCATGCTGGGCTACATCATGGCCAGCGAGATGAAGATTGCCATGGCGCGCAACTTGCGCGTCATTGAGCGCGGGTTATATGACCTGATCGTGAACGTCAGCGCACGCTATAGTGTGCAAGGGACGTCGATGGCGACGCTGCCGTTCATCCGTAACTACCTGGTGGACTCACCGGCGGTGCCGGAATCGCAACTCGACTTTTTGCCCGGCCTGTTGCGGCCTACGGATAGCGGATCAGAGGAATTCGACAATCGCCAGATGATCCTGGAGATTGGGCGCGCCATCATCCAACAGGTCCGCCGGGCGTATACGTTCACAGTGATCGACATGGGGCAGGATTTCGCGTCGCCGTTGCACGAAGCCGCCATTCGCGAGGCGGACGACGTGCTGGTGATCGTGCCGCCCATCATGACGGCGGTGTTGGATACGCGCTTTGCGTTGCAAAGCCTGGAGCGTTACTTCGGCGAC
>DAOUFG010000172.1:0-5862 GCA_034430115.1 Thermoflexales bacterium
TATGCCGTGAATGACCAGGGCGACCCGGCGGAGCATCGTGCGCGCACGCGTGAAGGGTTGCTGCGTAAGCTGCTGGCGGGTGAGGGGCGAGACGTCGTGCTCACCTATACCTATTCGCAGGAACAATATGCCGACATCACTTCCGGGCATGTGCCAGACACCGTGGCGCAACTCGAAGAGCTGGGTAAGCATTACAACATCGGCTCGGTGTGGATGGGCTGGTATGCCATGCAGGAAGTGATGCGCGGGCGGATGCGTTGGGAGGAATGGTTGCCCGATGGATTACACCCGCAGAGCCGGGGTAGCCTGAGCTACGCCCAAAGCGTGAACGCGTTCCTGGCGCACGAATTGGTGAACTCGCCCAGCCAAACCGTCATCCCAACCGGCGCTGCACGGCCGGCGCCATTGAACCCTAATCACTGGGAAGGCGCTTATTGTCTGCCCTTTGAGCAGGTCAGGCTGAGCGGCCCCTGGACGGTTCAACGCGCTTCCAAGTTGGTGTGGATCGACCAGATGCTTGTCACATCGGCCGTCGGCGCGCGCCTGGCGTTTGAATTTGAGGGTCGCGCGCTTTCGCTGGGGTTCGACTTTGGCAAGCAATCGTGTGAATATCGCTACCGGCTGGATGGCGCAGAGTGGCAGATGAGCAAGCGCGAGCGCCCCTGGTGGGTGACCGATGACGGCTGGTATCGCACGTCCACGCTCGCGGAAGACCTGGCACCGGGGCGACACCAGTTTGAGATGGAAGTGCTGCACGGCAATGCCGAGAATTGCACCGGCACGAATTGTAAGTTGGCGCTGATCGGCATCGTCCCGTAGCGAACCTTGATAAATAATGAGGGAATTACCATGATCGAGATTGCAGAGATTTTGTCTCCAAAGCCGACGCTGTTGTGGAAGCTGGCGAAGCAAGTGGGCGTGAACCATGTCGTGGGCGGGTTGGATTATTCGGAACCGGGGCCCGATAAGCCGTGGGATTATGCACCCCTGATGCGGCTGAAGCAGCGTTACGAAGAGGGTGGCTACACGCTGTCGGTCATCGAAAGCATGCCGCCGGTGGATAAGATCCAGCTTGGCCTGTCTGGCAAAGAAGAGCAGATCGAATCGGTCAAAACGATGTTGGTGAACATGGGCAAGCTGGGCATCCCGGTGTTGTGTTACAACTGGATGCCGATCCTGGGCGTGCCGCGCACGTCGGCCAGCACGCCGCTGCGAGGAGGCGCGCGCGCCATCAGCTACGATCATGCCTTGATGCGCAATGCACCCCTCGCCGGGCACGTGAGCGAAGCGGAACTGTGGGCCAACCTGAAGTACTTCCTGCAAGAGGTGATCCCGGTGGCGGAGCAGGCCGGCGTGAAACTGGCGATGCACCCCGACGACCCGCCCGTGGCGGAGATTCGCGGCATCGCGCGCATTCTGCGCAACATCGACGCATTTGACCGTTTGATGGCGCTGGCGCCCAGCCCAAGCAACGGCATCTGCATGTGCCAGGGCAACTTCACGTTGATGACCGACGACCTACCCGGCGTGATTCGTCACTTCGGCGCAAAGAAGCAGATCACCTTTGTGCACTTCCGCGACGTGCAAGGCACGCCGGAGAAGTACGTGGAGGTATTCCACGACGAAGGGAAGACGGACCTGCTCGCTTGTATGCAGGCATATAAGGACATCGACTTCAACGGCGTTTTGCGGCCAGACCACGTGCCGGCACTGGATGGTGACGATCCTCCCTTTGGGCACTACTCGGCGGTTGGCGCGCTGTTTGCGATTGGGTACATCAAGGGGTTGCGCCAGGCAGTGTACGGGAACAAGAACTAAAGCACCGCAGAGGGTCCGGTTTAATATCAACGCCCTGGTTTCCTGATGGGAGCCAGGGCGTTTGTTGGTCGATGACGCCTTATCAACTAAACTCCGCGTCGAAAAAGCTTGGAACCTTATTCCTCTCCTCGGCGTCAAGGTAAGTAGAGTCGTAAAAGGAGATTTGGTTGATATGAATCGGAAATCAATAATCGTCTCGGTGTTAGCGTTGGCGACCGTGCTGTTGATGACGGCATGCTCATTCGATGCAGCCAACCCTGCCTCGGCACAAAGCTCACCCGTCGCGACCACGACGACGGTTCCGCTGTCTGGTGGCTCAACGGGGCGCGTGATTACCGTGGTGGGGACAGGGCAGGCCTCCGGCACGCCCGACGTGGCGACCGTGAATATCGGCATCGATACGCAATCCAGCAATGTGCAACAGGCGGTGAGCGATAACCGCACCAAGATGAATGCATTGCTTGATGCCCTGAAGGGGCAGGGGATTGCCGATAACGATATTCAAACCAGCAACTATAGCGTCTATACAGAGCAGCAACAAAACTCACCCGGCAAGACGCCAACTGCGTCCGCGCTTACGTACCGGGTGAGCAACCAGGTGAACGTCACGGTACGCGACGTGTCGAAACTGGGCGACGTTCTGGACACGGTGGTGAGCGCAGGAGCAAACAACGTCTATGGCGTGAGCTTTAGCGTGGCAGATCCCAGTTCGCTACAGGGGGACGCACGCGCGAAGGCGATGGCCGATGCGAAGGTGCGTGCCGAGAGCCTGGCCAGCCTGGCGGGCGTCGGCCTGGGGGACGTGGTCAGCATCAGCGAAGTGGTGAACAGCGTTACGCCAATGTATCGTGCAGAAGCAGTGGCCTCAGGCGTGGGCGGCACGCCCATTCAGCCAGGCACGTTGGACGTCAGCATGAGCGTCCAGGTATCCTACGCCATTCGCTAGGCGATAGGTTGGATCGGCGGGCCAACCATCGTGCAAACGGGGTGGGGAATTTATCCTCACCCTATTTTGTTTTCGGGATAGAGATGAGTAAGATTAGGCGCATGAAGATGCTTCTGACAGGGTTTGAGCCGTTCGGCGGCAGCAGCGTGAATCCTTCCATCCAGGTGGTGCGTGCCATCGATGGGTTTGGAAACGATGGTGACCGGCGTGCGCGCCGCGATCTTGGCGGTGGCGAGCATTGGATGATCATGGCGAGCCTGTCGAACCATGACCATCCTGCTTAACTGTGCCCCTAATACTTTCCCAATTCCAACCCGCGCTGGATGAAGTATCGATACGTCTCGTAGTTCACCGTATTGGGAATGGAGTGATCGCTGTGCAACACGTAGCCATAGTGCCCTTTGACGGTCGGCACCTTTGACTCCAACTCGGCGTCGATGATGGCCCTGTCGTTGGTGTAGAGCGTGCGCACGTCGATCCCGCCCATGAACGAGAGCCGCTCGCCATAGTCGTGATAGAGCTTCAACAGGTCCATCCCGGCTTTCACCTCGATGACCTGCAAACAGTCGATGCCGGCTTCCATCAGTCCGGGGATGAGTGGGGCGACGTAACCGCAAGAGTGGACGATCACCGGGCGCTGGTGGCTCTTGGCAAAGCGGAAGGTGTATTCATGCGCCGGCTGCAAAATCTCACGATACATGTCCGGCGACATAAACGGTTTGCGCTTGAAGCCCATATCCTCGTAATACCAGATGCCGTCCGGCCAGCCTTCCTCTGCAAACAGGATCTCCTGCAAATCGACGGTCAGCTTGGCGTAGGTCATCGCCATATCGCGCACCCAGTCGGGGTCTTCGGCCATGCCGATCAACATGTACATGTGGCCGGTCACGTCTTTCATGATTTCAAACACGTTCACGCCCGACCATGCGAAGAAGCGATTGGCCTTGCGGCAGGCTTCTTTGGCATCACGATAGGCCTGGAGGTTGATGCGCCGCCGATCGACGGTCAGCTTTGGTTTGATGTATTGCTCCCAGCCGGCGCGATCCTTCACCATGAAGTCGATGTGTTCGGGGGTGGCGTCGTGCAGCTTGTGCGTGCGCAGCAGCGCGCCATTGCCGTCGCGCGTGGTGCGCGTTTCCTCATCTTCGCTCACGATTTCCGGTTGATAGTCCAGGTCGGCGACCATGTTCAGCGGCCAGGCCAGGTCCATATCGAACCCAAAGTGATCCGCAAAGTTGACGCCGGGTGGGATGTTCTTGCGCGCGGTCCAGGCGGATTGCGTATCGGACCAGAAATGTTCAAAAAGCCCGATGCGATCCACCGGCTGGCGCTTGAGGATATTGGTGATGCGTTCAATGCCTGTCAGGTTCATTGTGTTTCCCTTTCTGTGTCAGTGTGCCTGGATGATACAGGAATCTTATAAACCGGAGTCTGAGCACACCTCACGTGCCAGTGCGACCCAGCGGCCCAGGCGCAATGGCTCATTATTCAAAGTGTGAACGTCTTTCATGGCGAATTCTAATGGGCAGCGCCCACTTGCGGCGCGCAGCGAAGTGCGGACGTCGTCTCGAATCGCCGTTTCGTCGAAGTGCTCGGTGCTGATCAGCGCTGGGTTTGGTTTACGGCAGAAGATGTAATCTGCGCCCAGTTCGTCGGCCATCAGTTCCTGGTTGCACCACGGCGACACCGACAGGCTGCGCAGGTTGGGCAGGCGTTTGATGATCTTGATCCGGTTGTGGATGGGTTCACAGCAGCCGTAGTACATGAACCCGAAGCGTTTCGCGATTGGGATCTGATACTGGAATACGAACTCCTCGAACATCGCCGGCGAGACGCCCACCGTCTCCTGAGACTCGGATAGGCCCCACATATCCTTCAACTGCGTGGGCCCGTCAATATGCCGGGCGGGCAGGCAATCGGTGTAGCCGATGCCACCGGAACCTACGTAATCGTTCTCGTTGTTCAGTGTGAGCAATCCTTCTCCCTCAAACCAGTCCAGGTAGTGCATCGTTTCATCGCTCAAGAAAGACATCAGGCGATGCAGGCCGGCCGGGTCGTCGTACATGGCGGTCATCAACGTTTCCATGCCGATCAGGTCGATGGCCGTCGAGGTGAGCCCGGTAGTCCACCAATAGGCGGCGCGGATGCGCACAGGCAGGATGTCGCCGAAGTGATCTTCCAGGAATGTCTTCCATAGCGAAGTGATTTCGCGATCTACCCGCAGCGACCGGAAGCGCAGCTTGCCCAGATCACCAGCTATATTCTTGAGGGGCGGGTCCCAGTGATAGCTGCCTAGCTTGCCGTCATTTTCGGCGCGCACTTTGGCAATCTCGAAGCCGTAATTGCCAGTCTCGACGTGCCAGCCGATGTTGATCCAGGGCTCCACCACGTAATCATCCCCCACGTGTTCGTAGTGGAAGATAAGATCGCGCAACTGGCGCTCTATGTCTCTGGCCCAGGGTTCCTGGCATTGCAGTGATTTCAGCGGCACCAGTTCGTCCAGCACGCCTTGCGTTTCGGCGAGAAACATAGGCCGAAAGCTTTTTAGAGCGGCGTGGGCCTTCCATTGTGCTTTGCGGGCCGGCATGACCGGGTCTTGAGAAATATCGCGCTGGCGGCGATACAGGTCGCGCAGAATGGCGATATCTTGGGGAACGATGGTCCAGGAAATATTCATGATGTCCCTTTGCCTGGCGACAAGGGCGAGGCATTGCTGAGATTAGCAATGCCTCGCGAAGGTGAATCGTCAAACGTTCGCGGTTACGGGAGCGATCACCACGTTTTGGTTTGTGCGAGCGGATTGCGATGCGGCTTCGATGATCTTCATGGCATACAGCCCCAGCGTGGCGGGCGAACCATTATGCCCTTGCCCCAGGATCAGGTTCACCAGGTTGGTGGCCGGTTCCAGGCTGGGCGCGCGCCTGTCTCGCGGCGCTTCGGGGTAGCGCGTCTCGTTGCCATCGTAGTCGTGCAATTCCATCTGCCCGCGCATCAGGTCGATCGTGGCGGTGGCGCGGTCGCCATCGGCGTGCATCTCAAAGCGCGTGTCGCGCGGCATGGGCAGGCCGTGGCTGCTGATGGAGACCAGGGCGCCGTTT
>DAOUFG010000173.1:0-16365 GCA_034430115.1 Thermoflexales bacterium
ACTGCGGTGCCCCGCACAGACAGATGAACGGCCGGTCCATCTCCCACTCTGTTGAGGGGTAAAAGAAGTTCAATTCTTCCCCGGCAGCAATATCGCGGATGGCGCTGACGGTGAAAGCAGTCGTGTCCACGATTGTGTTCGGCTGGCAAGAGTGGTTCAGATAGGCAAGCACGCCCAACTCCTCGATATGCTCATGCGGGCCGATTTGCACCGTTTGATAGGTAGCTTTCGAAACGATCCGATACCCGGAGATGATTGAGATCAGCTCGCCACTACGAATTGGCTGATCGGTCACCAAGCGGGCGCCGTAGGGGCTTCCGCCGCTTTCAATCTTCAACATGAGTCATCCCTCACTTGTGCCACTGAAATCGAGGCCGATTAAATGCGGCATAGTCTAGCAGCTTTCTGCAAGGCGTCTAGCCTTTGGCGGGGATAAGGGATAATTTTAAGGTTGGGGAGAGAAATAGGCGGCGCAGCATTGCGCCGCCTGAGAATCAATCACAAGCGAGGGAGGGATCAGTCCCCACCGCCGAACTTAACCTCCGGCGCCGGCAGGTTGTCGGTGCCAAGTTTGCGCCGCAACATGGGGATGAGCCCTCCTGCATCGATGATCGCCATGACAGATGGCGAAAGCGGCGGGAAGCTGAATTCGCCATGTGGGGTCGTCACCAGGTTGTGTTCCATATCCACGCTGACCAGGTCGCCCTTCGCCAGCACATCCACAGCCTGGGGGCACACGACCGGCAAAACGCCGTTATTCACGCAATTACGGAAGAAGATGCGCGCAAACGACCTGGCGATGATAGCGCGCACCCCCACCATTTTGATGCACACAGCAGCCTGCTCACGGCTGGAGCCGCAGCCAAAGTTCTTGCCCGCCACGATGACATCGTCGGGCTTCGCCAGCCTGGCAAAATCGGGGTCCAGGTCCTCCAACGCGTGTTGTGCAAATTCGTTTACATTCGTCACCGTATAGGTGTATTTGCCCGGGAAGATCACGTCTGTGTTGACGTCGTCACCATACACCCATGCAAGTCCAGTAATGTTCATGACCTGATTATAGAGAAGGGCAGGCTTGTCGCCTGCCCTTACTTCACCTTACGGTGCTGGTGCCTGACTTGATTGCGAGGAGTAGCCAGGTACAACTTCGGAGGTTCCCTCCTCAGACGGAAGACCTATCGGCGTCGGGGTGACTTCTTCTGTCGATGGCGAATTCAAGGCTGAGCTTGTGCTGATATCTACCTTGAACGAGTACACACCAGACTGGTTGTAGCCAGTTTGGCCAGTTGCCAAAATACGCAGGAAGTAACGCCCTGCGCTTTGCCCGGTTGCGCTCATCGTGACGGTGCCAACCTGAGCATCTTTCACTGCCACCGGTGGCCACACATAGGTGTTGCAATCCGGGTTACCCTTAATCAACTGATACTGCCCGGGGAGGTTATAGCCGGAGACTGTGACCTTGATTGTAGCGTTCGATAACGGCGAATCAAAGTAATAGAAATCATCCGAATCATCCGGGTACGCGTAATTGGTGGAACCCGGCGTTATCGCCGCCGCTGTGCACAGCGTATTATTCACCTCAAACGGCCCTCGCCCAGCCTGATAGCCCCAGGTAAAGGTAAACGGCTTCGTCGAGTACGTACTTGCGCTAAAACGAACCAGGTAATTCCCCGGCACCATGTTATACGTCGCGAATGAATTATTCGTCCGGGTCACGAGCAACGTCATATAGTTCAAGACATATTGCGTCCCGGTGGTGACGCATGAATTATCCGGGCGGGTACGCACCTGCATCTGCCCATTTGAAATGCTATATTTCGTAGCCGTCACGTACACAGTGGAAGTCACGGGGACTGTAATACTATAGAAACGGTAGGCCTGATATTGGGTGGTTGAATAGGGCGTCCACGCGTTCGCTGAGAATGCCGAACACGGCGTACTGCCATCGGCAGTGTAGTTCACAAGCGGCATATATAGTCGCTTGGTAAGCACAAGCACCGGATAGGCTGCTGTGCTGTAAGTGCCCGAAGCATCCGAATAAGAGATCAGGAATTGGATGCGGTTCCCCGCTGAAGTGACGCTGAAGCCACTGGCAGTAATCACCACCGTATTGGGGTCTGCCCCCACCTGGGCAATAGCAGGATATTGGGTCAAATGACCATCAGACTCGACGATATTGAATTTGGCCGTACTGGCGTCAAATGTAGCGGTGCTGACTTTTGTCAGGGTTACCACCGCCTGAAGGTTGCTGTCGGTAAAATACGTCATTGGTGTTCCCGGTTCAGGGAACCATACGTCCCCGGCAGTTGGTGCCGTAGGGCTGGGGGCTTCTCTACTTTGAACACCCGTCGCGAGGGTGACGCCGATGACGACGGCCAGCATTGCAGCGGCTAGCGACAAGGTCAGCAACCCGCGTCGTAATGCAGAAGCTAAATTTATCATGGTGTGTCTATATCTCTCCTCAGCTAAACGGGGGTGCCGCTAACGCGACCGTTAACGGCACCCCCATAGCGCCTTTGCGATAAATTGTAAGCCCTGTATTATGGTGCAAGAGTTGCTATAGGAGCTGTCGTCGCCGTAGGATTAGGCGTGGCAGAGGCACTGGACGTACTCGTCGCCGGAGCCGGCGTACTGGTTGGGCCGCTGCCGTCAAAGCCAATACAAAGATACTTCTCATTATGGTAGACGTACGTGCCATCATTGCGCAGAACATACAGGTGAACGATATAACCACCCGCGGCCCAAGTATTCAGGTTCCAGTAATAGGTACCGCTACCGTTCAATCCGACAGTCATTCCACTTGACCCGGCAGGGCCGCACTTATCCCCATTGCCTTCGACCTTTAACCACAACCCGGCAATGCCATACACGTCCCACTTGACGCCAACCGTGTAATCGACATTGTAGCTAACGTATAGAGGGTTGCTGGAGCTATTGGTCCATTCCAGGTCTTGCGCAACGCAGAAGGGATAATTCGAACTGCCGCCACGCCAGTTCGGGTCAGACGAATTACAGGTCCTCGAAACGGATGTAGCTGTTGAGTACGCAGTGACACCCGACAGATACACAGTGATCGTATCGGTTGTCTCCGTCCCATTGCTGTCACGCCACTTCAGTTGGAAAGTCCGTTGCGAAGAGACATTGTCAACGGTAACGGATTGCGACCCAGACGCGGCCTGGAACCCGCTGCCGTCGCCCTTATCAAACCAGATGCCCTGAATGTTGGATACATTCCAGTAAGCCGTCACAGAACCGTATTGTGGGATGGGATTTTGGTTCAGGTGCAGTTGCCCTAATGAACCGACTAATGGCTGGCTTTGAACCGCGGGCGCGGCTGTCGGCGGAATCGCTGTCGCGATAGGGATCACTCGCACAGCAGTCGTGGGTTGTGGTGCTGAAGTAGGGAGCGCCGGCGCGGAAGCAACGGCAACGTTATTTGCAGCGGCGTTTGCCTGCACATACTCGCCAAATACCCAACCAACCCCGTTGGTGCCAGCAGCATAGGAAATCTGCCACCAGTTCCCATCGCTGCTCTTCCCACGGACCGGGGCCGTTTGCCCCTTGTCCAGCGTCCCGAGCAGGTCATAACCAATCGCGGGGCCTTTGCGCACATTGACGAAATCATTCGTCACCGTGAGGCTTGGGCTATTCGAGGAACTAGCACTCGTCGTCGGGGTGGGCGTAACCGCCGCCTGCACGCCGGGCGTACTAGTCACAACAGGTCCAGCATCCGTTGCCTTCGTCGTGGCTGCCGTAGGAGTTACCTGGGCGACGGTGGCTTTCGCATCCAACACGAGCGGTTCAGACTGGCCTAACAATGCATCATTCGTGCCATAAGCGCGCAATTGGATGGCATGCGTGCCAGCCGCCATTGGCGTCCACGGCAGGTTCACAGGGAAATTGGCGACGCCCTTGGTCTTATCGGGCGTGGAAAGTGAGGCATAAGCCTTACCATCCACCACTACTTCAACACGCGTAATATTGTCGCCATTCGCTTCGCCCTGGATGACAGTTCCCTGCCCGACAGTAATCGCTGCATCTGCGGTTGGCGCGGTAATCTTGACCTCCGTCGCCTTCGCCCCGCCACCTGAGCAGGCACTCATCACCAGACTGATCGCCATGATGATGGCCCCCAATCTTGTCCGTGTGGTGTGAGGAGTCATCAAGTAATCCTTCATCAGTATTCTCTCCTATCTAGTCTCTTCCTTTGTGCGTACCGTGCACACCCTTTCGCATGTTCATGTTTGGCGTGATCCGGCAAGCAGACGATTTCGTCCGTTTAGTTCGCTGCAAAATTGTCACCCTGGCGTACTCGTCCGCATCGGGCAACTTGCGATCTGGCGTTTGTTGTAACTTTATTCTCCTGATTTTAGGGACGCGCAAACACGCGCACTTGTTCCTATTATAGTAAACATGCGCGAGGATATCCTCAATAGATAGCCAACGAATCCCACCCTCACTCTACGCCTGCCCAACCATTACATTACGATTGGGCACCTGTCTGTAAGAGATGAGGTTCATTTGGCGGCCAGCTTCCCTATCAGCCATCACTCCATTGATCTTCACGGGGAGCAGGGTCTGAGGGGAACGCAATGATCCGAGTCATCGTCGCCGGGTCGTGCAGTTCCTCAAAGTGTTGCCCAATGGCGGGTAACGTCGGCGTCACCCGCACCTCCTCATAGCCCAGGCTTTTTGCGATGGCAGCCACGGCAACCGCGGCCTGTTGACCAGCTTTCTCAAAGAAATCCTTCTCAATCACCGCGTTCACCATGCTCTGCATCGCCTCACGCCGCGCAGAATCGATCATGCTCAAATCGTGCCCCGTGAACCAACCATTGTGATGCGCCACAATGCGCGTCAACGATTCGTCCACATACACCATCAGCACCTTAGTGGGTGGGAGCGTGATAGCGACACGATTACCCTCAATGCGCACGTCTTCCTCGCGCAGGTGCTTCAGGTTTACGCCAGCCACCACGCGAACTCCCACATCGATGTCCAGTTCTTCGCCAAACAAACGATCCAGTGCGCGCCATTCTGCTTTGGCTCGCTCCTTTCGCACGCTGATGGTGCCCACCTGGGCATATGTCACCAATGCCGCCGCACGCACCTCGCTTACCAGCACGGCCGGGCTCAGCAAGGTCGTCTTCATCTCCGGCGATGGGACCGCGACAGGCGGGCGTTGTGCCGCCACGAACAGCGTTACCAGGCAGCCGAACACCACCGCAGCAGCCAGAATGATCAGCAGATTGAATGTGCTGAGGTTGAACGCGATGTAGAACAAGGCCAATGCAGCCACAGTCAGCACCAGGTAGAGCCATAATGCCTGTGCGGTCCGCCGAATCCAGTTCCACATGAGCGATTGAAATTCCAAAGCGCAACCTCCTGCCGGGCTAGTTGAACTCGTCCACGCGCCGACAGGAGGCTATAAAGGACTTAATTAAAGCATCTAGCGATGATGGTACACTTCCCAGCCCATATACTTGCTGAACGCTTCTTCCACCGCGTTCGCCACGTTGGAGAGGTTGATCGCCACATGATGCTCAAACCCATTCTCACAGATATGCCGCAGGAGTGATTGCAGGTTGTTGATCTTGACGACACCATAACCGCCAAAGGTGGACAGCGGATCGTTCGTCATTTCCCCTTCACCAACGTAAGCGCGAATCTCGCCGATTCCGTCATCGGTGCTTACGCGACAGAAGGTGAACGGATCCGCCTTGACGCGACCGTACATGGTGCCATAGGTATTTGCCGGGCCGACGGTTCCGGCAATGATCTCCTGATAATCCATCACGGGGATGTCGGTGAAGACCTGCTTCGGAAGGTTGGAGCAGTGGAAGACGACCGCCTTATCCGGGTCATCGCCATAATTATTGTTCCAGTCCACCAGCGCGCTAGGCTTCTGTGCTGCCAGTGCCATGGCATACATCCCCACGACACCTGCGACGTCAGTCTCACACGCCGATGACTGCAAGTCGTTGCTGAGCATGCTCATCACGGTGCACGGCACGATGCCAAAGAACTCCTCCATCGAAGTCCAGCACTGGATCGCCGTCATGTCCAGCCGTTCGTCGGCCATCCAGCGGCGCAACACCACGCCCAGCTTGGCCATCTTGGTCAACGCCTCCGCAGGGACATTGGGGCCGACATTGGCATACGCGTGGATCAGATCGCGCTGCTCATTGACGGCCTTATCGTCGTCAGCCAGGCGATTCATGCGTCCAAATGCCTCGCTCAAGTCCAGCGTATCCACGCTGATACCGCTCATTTCCAGCAATTTCTCGCTGTAACGCACGGTATTAAAGGCTGCCGGGCGTGCGCCGAGTGCCCCAACGCGCGCACCGCGTAACCCTTTCACCACGCGGCAGGTGGCGACGAAATTCTGCAGGTCGCCGATAAAGCTCGCGCTGTTCGGATCGACCGTGTGCAACGACGTCAACGTGAACTTGATGCCGTACTGCGTCATGTTGTTGCAGGCCGACATCTTGCCGCAAAACGAGTCACGCCGGTCTTTAATCGTCATTTGGTCGGATGTATCTGGGAAAGCATGCACCAGCACCGGCACATTTAACCCTGCCCAACGAATGGTGTTGGCAATCGGCCGTTCCTCGCCGAAGTTGGGGAGCGTCAGCAATATACCGTCGATCTCATCGCGGTGCGCCTTAAACAGGTCAGCACACTTCTCGGCATCATTGATCGATTCAACCGCGCCGTGAGGTGAGTCTTCGGGGGTCAGGCATACTGCATGAATGCCTTGCTTTTCCAGCAGTTCCAGGATGGTCTTGCGACCCGAATCCGCCAGGTGCTTTGGGAAAAATCCGCGACTCCCGACGATGACACCGAGGGTTGGTTTCTTTAGCTTTGCCATGTCTATCCTCTTATTGATATGCGATTTTGAGTGGGTGTAAGTTGCACGATGGGAGACTCAGACGCACATCCACCATCGTCTTTTTCTCTCCGCCGTCATTGTACTTCGGTGCGCCAATAACTCAATCTTGTAAAAGCCTCAAGGAAGTGCATTCTTCAGGATGCGCAACCAGTTGCTGCCCATCACTTTCTGTACGTCGTCGCGGTCATAGCCGCGTTGCAACAGCTCGTCTCCGATCTTGTACAGGTCCCGGCTGGTATCCAGCTCGCGCGGCATCGCTTCGGCACCGAATCCGCCGTCGAAGTCACTCCCCAGCGCGACATAATCGGCACTGCCGGTCACCTGACAAATGTGGTCAATCGCGCGCACCACGTCATCCAACGTCACCTCTTGCTTCTTGCTGCCGGTGCCCCAACCACGCCTCAGAAAGGCATTGAATAGCACGACGCCGATGACGCCCCGGCGCTCCGCGATGAGTTCAATCGCCTGATCGGGCAAGTGGCGCTCGGTCGGCATGATGCGCTGCGGGTTGCTATGGCTGGCGATGAGTGTGCCTGGCCGGCCCTCAAAATCCTCCAATGCCTCGAAGAGCGCTTGCTGCGCCAGGTGACTCACATCCAGGACGAGCCCCAACCCGGCGATCATCTCCAGTAACTCGCGCCCCAACTTGGTCAGGCCGCCGGGCTCGCCAGTGCCGCCAGCATAGCGCGTGCCCGCCCACGCCGGCCCCACGATGCGCAATCCGCGCTCCGCCCAACGTTCCAGTTCCTTTGGCTCCAAAACAGGGTCCGCCCCTTCCATCAGAGGCACAATGCCCACCTGGTGGCCCGCAAAGTCGGCGACCTCGTCACGGGTGACTGGGGTTAATCTGCCGGCCGCATCCACAGCAAGGTGCCATGTGGTCAGCACGCTCGCCAGGTCGCCTTGCGACTCGACGACGCGAACATGCTTATCCTGATCCGCCCAGCGGTGGTAATAATCCAGTTGCGCCATGCCCAGGGTATGCGCCTCTTGCGCGTCACGATAGGAAAGCGGCGCAGCGTCCATCTGGCGGCGGGCCGGGTTCACATACAGCGTGCCAAACACGATTCCCACGCGTCCACGCAGCAGGTCCGGCAGCCCTACCGCACATTGCCCGTTACCACGCACCACGGAGGTGCCTTTTTCCATTTGGCGGGTCCAGCGCGCCGCGCGCCGGTAGTTACGTCGCCAACCGAGGGCGTTATAGGCAAGGTCCAGGTGCCCATCCACAACAAACCAGTCATTGCGCGTCTGCGATTCTGGAGAGGAAGTGTTCATTGGCATACTGTGCATTATCTTTCAAGGCACAATGCACATGTCAACCGGCCCATAGTCCTCATTCGCCGTGCCAAAAGTATCTTGCCCCAGGATGAGGAACGTGTTCTCGTTCTTCTCAGCATACTGCTCGGTGGCGTCGCAAGCCTGTTTGTAGTTCTTTGTCTCGCTAAAAGCCTTGTAAAAGACCTCGCCCAAATTCGCGTAGATCATTCCAGGCGAATTTGCGGGCGCAGCGTTGACAAGCGCATCATGCGCCGCCTGCACACCTGCCGTATCGCCGCTATAGGCCGCAGTTTGCATCATGCGCACATAGGCAAACGCCCCCAACACCTTCGGCTCCTCGCGCAAAGGTGCATTCCCCTCCCATGATTGCAGGCTCGGGTCCGTCGCAACACGTTGATAGAGCGCATTGGCGGTCGCAACATTCTTACTGCGGAAGGCATCGTCACCATCCTGGAGCGCGTGAATGCGATAGACAGGTGCCTCCTTCGTAACTTGCGTCAGGGTGTATACATTCCCAACATACGTCCACGTGTCGGTGATGCCACGCTGCGGGCCAGCCTCTGTGCCTCCCACGTAACCAACCCTCACGATCAGGTCTTTCGCCGTCCCCTGGGCAGCAGGCACGAAAGTGAAGACGGGGAATGGCTCATACTCAAATTCGACAATCGCATTGTTGAGTGTGCCATTCACGGCTGTCATAATATAGATGCCCTCGTAGCAGGTGTCCTCGCTACAATCTCCCACGATATAGCTCAGGTCTCCTAGCCCATCCCCCGTGACGTCTTCAATGCTAAAGACGCGCGGGTTAAATACCTGGCCCGCAAAATCCGGGTCGGCGCTGGCCTGGTAAGCAATCTGCATCTTGCTATCGACGCACTGGTAAACGATAAGCTCGCCGTGCTTCGACACCACCTGTTGCTCCGCAGGGTCGTAGTACGCCGCAATGAACTGCTCGTCGTTCCCAGGCAACACTTTGGCGCGCAAAACAGTGCCCAGTAACTCATTGGAGGTGGTCGCCTGGTAAATGTTGCCCCAACTTTTCAGCGCTTCAAGCGCCACGCTATCACTGGCGCCGGCATCCAGGTAGGCAGTCAGCGCCGCCGCGGTGTCCGTAAACGTCGCCGGCTTCTCCGGCAGCGCGGCATTGGGGTTGATGGCCGGGCAGGCGCTTGGGCCCGACGCGGTAGGTGTAACGTCCTGCACCGGGGACGCCAGTTCTATAGTAGGTGGAACAGGAGAAGGAGCGGCATTCTGCGTGGCCACAATGGTGACGCCGATGCGTGCCCCATCTGTGGAAGACGGCTCATTGGTAGCGGCGCTTGACTGGCAGGCACCAAGCACCAACAGCACCATCCCCGCGAAGACGACTTTCGGAAGTAGACGTGATATTGCCATAGTTGCTCAGCTCCACTATATACCAGCCTGCCACAGGCAATATCACGTGCGGATGCTCGCTTTCTTCAGTTCATTTCACTCGCAATCCAGCCGGCCATAGGCTTTCAACACCTTGAGCGCCTCTATCGTGCGGATGCCGCGATATTCCATCTCACAAGCCGGGCTGACGGCTTGCCAGGTGATCGGCCACCCGCCATCAGCCTGCTGGCGTGCACAGAGCGCGTCCAGGTGCTCCGCGATCACTTGTGGGCTGAAAAGCGCGTACAGCGGGTCGCCTGGTGTGGGGACGAAATCCAACGGGCCGAACACGTAGCCGCCGGCATGCGGATCCAGCGCCACCACCCCGCTCTTCATCATCAGATCGCCCAGGCGGCGCAATTCTCGCTCTGCACGGGCGCGGTCTGGTGCATGGCGCAAAAAGCGCAGCACACACAGAAGCTCATGCGGGTCTTTTGCCATCACGCGCTCCACGCCGGCCCAACAGAACGCCGCCGCACGCTCCAGCCAGGGGTGTTGAACCTGGGCCTGATACAAATATCCCGCGATGGACGCAGTCGGGTTCAGATTCGTCGGCGGGTTGGGAGACGTATTCCACCAGGGTGCGCGCGGAGCGCTGCCGACCGTCGGCAGCACGAACGGCACCCCACCCTCCGGCGTGCTAATGCTCATTAAATGGTCGCACACACGTTGTACGGTCGGCGCGTCGAACCCTATTTCTTCCAGAATGCCGAGGCCCATCTCCTGATCTACCGGCTGGCTATCCACGCAGCGTTTATCGGGCTCCAGCGCGTTTCCAAATCCGCCATCCGGGTTTTGATAGGCTTTTAGCGCAGCCAGCACACGTTCGCCAGGCCCGCCGGCGAACAGAAACGCAAAGCGCAAACGTTCTAGCAGCCTTGCGTTCATCAGGCTAAATTGTTCCGCCCCACGCAACACTGTTTCACTCATCATGCTTCACACTCCTGGAATCTGCAACGAACCCAAATAGTGCCGTCTTCCCTACACCTGGTCGTGCCGGAAACACGTGACAAGGTGGTCATTCACCATGCCAACCGCCTGCATCATGGCGTAGCAAATCGTGGAGCCAATGAAGTTAAACCCACGTTTGCGCAAGTCTTTGCTCAACGCGTCAGATAATGCCGTGCGAGCCGGAATCTCGGACAGCTTTGTAAAGTTGTTGGTCAGCGTTTTCCCACCCGTGAACTGCCACAAGTAAGCATCGAACGTGCCAAATTCCTGCTGGACCCTCAAAAAGCACCGGGCGTTGTTGACCGCCGAAGCAATCTTCAACCGATTGCGCACAATCCCCGCATCCGACAGCAAGCGTCCCACGTCAGCATCATTGTATTGCGCCACGCGCGTTGGGTCGAACTGATCAAACGCCCGGCGGTAGTTTTCGCGCTTGCGCAGAATTGTGTCCCAGCTCAAGCCCGCCTGAGCACCCTCCAACACCAGGAACTCGTATAGCTCGCGGTCGTCGTGCACGGGTGTGCCCCACTCCTGGTCATGATATGCGCGTTCGAGCGGGTTGCCCTCGCCCCATGGACAACGAATCAAGGTCTCTTGTGTCATGAATCACCACTATAAAAAGAGCGCCTGGGGTGACGATCACCTCAGGCGCTCGGGTATGCGCGAGACAAGAGTTGACTTACAGGCCAACATGCAATCTCTCAAGCCATTTGCCAGGGAGTCATCCCGGCAAGCGCCGGCAAATCACGTCCGGCGAATCACACATACCACGCGCCCTTGAATTTGCGCATAGCGCGCATCCACGTAGAAGGGCTTCATCGTCGGGTTCTCGGGCTTCAGCTTCAGGCGCTTGCCTTCGCGATAGACCCGCTTCAATGTACTTTCGTTGCGGTCGGTCAGGAACACGGCGGCTAAATCGCCATTGCGCACTTCCTGGTCTCGGCGCATGATGACGATATCGCCATCGTTAATCAGCGCGTCGATCATGGAGTTCCCTTTCACCTCCAACGCATACAGCCCATCAGCGGTTCCTACCAGGCTGCGCGCAATCTGCACCGAGTTCTCGGCGCTGGCCAGCGCATCGGCGTCGGGCGTGGGGGCAGGCGCGCTAGCGCCAATGACGCCCACGATCGGCACCGCCGCCACATCCATCGGATGGACGCGGTTTGGCTCGTTAATCACCAACCCGCGCGAGCGGCGCTCGTAGCGGTTCAGCATACTGGCACGTTCCAATGCCTTCAGGTGATAGCTCACCATCGAGGTAGAGCTAATCCCCGTCCCTGCCTGGATCTCTCGGATCGTCGGCGGGACGTTGTTTTGATCCACGTAATTCGTAATGAACGACAGAATCTTCTGTTGAGGCTCTGTCAACTGTCCATTTACTTTGGCCATACTGTCATCTCCACTCGCACGCTGTCATTGCAGTCCGGCGAACTATGAACCTTTGTTCTATGATAGGCGAACAGACGTTCTATGTCAAGTGGTGGATTTTATGTGCAGAAAAATGTAACCTTATTACTTCAGGGTACCTGAAAGGTCGCCAGGGTCGCCGCATCATCAGGATAGCGGTTTCCTACAGCGTCGAGGGCGGTGAAGCGATCTCCGCCAAACGCCGGATACACGCCCACGCGCAATGTGTACTTGCCGGGCTTCAGGCCGTTCGGCAGCATCAATACGCGCATGTCGCGCCATTGGTCTCCCGGCTTCCACCACAACGGGTTTGCGACACCCATCATAGGCAAACCATCCTCCTGTGCCACCAGCTCGCCGGATTCGTCCTGCAAATGCACGAACGTGCGCACCTCCTGGGTCAACGTCACCCAGCTTTGCCAGTGCAAGGTCACTTGCATCGTATCGCCCACCCTTTGCCACTCGCCCGAGATCAGCGCAAGCTGACCGTCATAGCTGCTGACATATTGCGCAGGGCGAGATAGATTTTCATGCTCCAGGTTCCCCACGTCATAGGTCGCCAGGTCGTGATTGCGATAGCTGGTGAACAACACCGTGCGCGCCTCGCGCAACAAGGGCTGCAACGACGGCAACGACCATTGCGCCCCAAAATTCTGATAGTTAAACCGCCAGTGCGATTGAAGCTCCGTCACCACCACATTGTGAACATAGCGATCCTGGCCGGTCATCGTCCAGACCAGGTCAATCAGCGAGCTATAGTCGGGAATGAAGCTGACGCCTTCGTGCCCCAGCGCGTAGGTGGGCGTGATGGGAGCAATCCAGCCGGGGAAATTCACCGAGAGGATCATCGGTTTATCGCCCGGCGGCGTTGCAGCCGCCTGCAACAACCCATCGGTGGCCGAGCGCGTCTCCTGGTACATGTCGGCGCGCTCGCTCAAGAACGATAGGCTGCCGACCACGATACAGGCGAGCACGACCACGCCTGCCACCAGCCCGGCCAGGCGTAACCAGCGCAGGCGCGCATAAGTGCCCGCCAGGCCCCCGGGCTGAGGAGAAGCCCCCTCGCGCCCCACGGCAAGCCGGCTCAGCCATTCCAACACCACCGCCAGCGGCAAAGCCCAGAACAGCGCTGCCCCTGGCGACGCCTCATACATCAGACGAGCGCCATCCACCACATAGCTAAAGCCAAGCAATAGCCAGGCCGGGGCAATCATGATCACGTACCACCCCAACGCCAACAATACCTGGCGACCCAACCCCGCACGCACGTAGAGCCATGTCGCCAGCGCCAGGACGGGCAGGCATACGATCAGGATGGAGAGAAGGTCGTTTAGACCAGGGAACCATTCGCGCAAGCGCTCAGCCAGCGGTGCAACCGGATAAGCCAGGCCCTGCAAGAAGTACACCGCGTTCTGCCAGCGGCTGGTCAGGTCCACCGTTTGCGGTTCCAGCCCCGAGCCGGATCGCAAGACGAACAGCACCACCATCGCCAACAAAGAGCATACCCAGTAGGGCCAGCTTAGCTTCAGCGCCTGTTTCAACGTGCGCCTGAGCTGCGCCGTCCAATAAAAGAGCGTGAGCATCAACGCCAGCAATACACCCGTTTCGTGGGCAAAGGGCGCTAGCAAGGTCAAACCAAGTGCAACCACCTGCGCGATGCGCCTGTCATGCGCCTGCCCCCACACCGCCAACGCCAGCCCGCACAGCACGATCAACGTGACCAGGGGGTGCGTCAGAGCACCCGCCCAGGGCACGGCCTGGTAGCTAAACGGGAAAAGCAGAAATAACACCGCGGCGACCAGCGACAGTAGAAAACGCCCGTGGGCTTCGCGCTGATGCATCCACAGCACGGCAAAAAGCAGCACCCCGTTCAGCGCGTGGATGAGCACGTTGAGCGCGTGTACCAGGACGGGTGGATAGCCCCCGCTCAGCCAATACAGCGCCTTCCAAATCGTGAAGGGCAAGGGGCGAAAGTAAGACAGCCCGGCCGCGCTGGTCCATATCTCCACCATCGAGTGGGAGGCCACCCAGCGGAAGTGCACGAAGTCGTCGATATGATAGGGGAGCTGAACCGCATAGCCATAAGTCGCCAGGCCAATTGCGAAGATGGCAATTGCACCCAGCAACGTGCGTCTGCGCTGCAACCACATGATCACTTGCGTCATACAGATACTTGGCTAATCCACTTGCAGATTTGCAAACCCTAACATGGGGATGAAGCGTTCCATGTCCATCGGCACGATCGCCGGGTCGATGCCGTATGCGCCGTGCAACCGGGCAATGCCATCCAAAGCGCGCGCAAGCACCAGGCGCACCCTCGCATCACCGGGATATTGCACTTGCTGCACGGCCACACTCCCTTGTTCATCTTCCACATAGAAACAGTTGGCCGTCGGATCGATGCAATCCATGCGGCTCTTCACGTTGGCAAAGCTCACCTCGACGACCGTGTCGTTCTCCTGTCGTCTTGCTGATTTGGCCTCTGGTGCGAGATAGTCCACAGGCTTGCCATAGACCATCCCCAACGCAGCGCGCGCCATTCGCTCCGCCAGCAACATATTCCCGGCCGGGCTGTTGTGAACGCCATCGCTCAGCGGCAGATCGAGCGTGGGCACCACCGCCACGTGGCGCGTCAGCGCGGGCGCTCGACGTTGCGCATCCCGCAGCACCGTCCAACGGCGATTGGAGTCCGCCGTCGCCGGTTGGCGAACCCGGTTCAATTGCACGACGATCACCGGCAGATCCGGTTCCCTCAACGCCTCGCGCCAGGCACACACGGCCTGGTCAAACCGGCGCGCATAGGTATCACAAATATCCGTGTCGGCGTCGGTTTCACCCTGGTACCACACGATGCCCTTCACCGCCCCACCCGCGCACCGCACGCAGTGCAGCATGTTATTGAACAGCACTGCCGACTTGGTTTCGGTGGGGTTCCAGGGCGCGAGCGCGGAACCACCCAGCGCCGTTTGCACCAGGCCGATGGGGTAATGCAACCCCTGCTTTAACAGGCGCGCAAAGTGCAGATAGGGCGAGTGCCCCGAATTTGCGTTTTCACGATTCACGGCGTGGCGCGTATCGGTGGATTCATTGAGCGGGTGCGTCGCCAGCGCCCACTGCTCGCTATTGCGATAGAGGTGCACGCCCAGTTCCGGCGGATCGTAGAACGGGCCACGCCCATACCCGGCCGAGTTGCTCTGCCCGGCGATGACCCACAGGTCACCCACGCCCAGGAAGTGCCGCATGTCACCACGCGTGGACCATTCGCCAGCCAGGTTCCCCACAGCGTTGAAGCGCGTCTCCAGGCGATACAGCCCTCCGGCGGGGATTTCTTCCAGCGTATCGCTCCAGGTATGATCGTCGTTCGCGCGGGCGGTGTGCCAATCCAACCGCTCGTTCACCGGCGCGCTGGTATCTTCATGCGCCAGGCGAACCTGCACCACGCCCGGCGTCTCGCTCACCCAGTGCCCTTTCAATTCCAGGCGACCAGACCCGGCATAGCCTTGTTGAATGATCTGCCAGTCGCTGGGGCCTTCGTCAAGCATCGCGCCAACCTGATCGTTTGTCATCGTGTCTCCCATGTGAATTTGCCTATCTTACGTCTATCTTGGGGTTCAGCGTCAGTGCGTCGGAGCCATCTTCAAATCGCACGCGCGCGCCCGTCTGAGCGTCATACAGGCCGGCGATCAAGCGCGCGGGGCCTGCCACTGCCTCTGGGTGGAAGGTGAGCACGTGCGTATCCAGAATATACTCGCCCGGGCGCCAACTGGTAGTGGGATGTTGCCCGTTCGCAGGGATCGCATCGCTCTGTGCGACGAGCTTGCCATCCTGACCCACCAATTGCACAAAGGCGGTATAGCTGGTTGCGATGGGGTCGTCGCCTGCCCGCCAGACCAATGTGACCGACAGTGGCTCACCACGATTCAAGGTTGTGCGGGTAAGGTCATCCCCCAACAGGTCGCCCACGCCCGGCAGATGCGCTTGCAGCGGGTTCACAATCGAGGGTTGCGTAAAGAGGCCAGGAAGTTCGCTGATCTGATAATGCGCCAGCGCCTGGCCGCCGGGCAGGCTGAGCGTCGCGCCGCCCGCACGCGCCTGCGCAGGCACGCGCGCCTGCCGCCAGTCCAACGTCACGTCATCACGCGGGCCGGATGCGGCGGGGATGGTCACCTGCCAGGTGCCGTCGTCCGCGGCCAGGCGTAGCGCCGGCAGCACGTCTCGACCCTGCCATAGCAGCGCCAGTTGTAATACAGCGCCGTTGGCAACCTGGGTCGTCTCGGTGATGCTCACATTCATCCCGCGTAACTGCAGGTCGCCATCAACCTGGACACTGAGCGGGTTGAGTGTGGAGGAACGCTGCACAAGCGACCAATCGGCCCCTGGTTGTACCGACCACTCGCTCAACAGATAGTCCTTCCCCG
>DAOUFG010000174.1:0-59278 GCA_034430115.1 Thermoflexales bacterium
ACACCACCTCGCGCACCTTATCGTGACTGAAATCGTAAATGCCGCCCACCTGCTCCTCGCGCAACAGTTGGCGCTGCGTCAGGCCCTCAAGCATGTCCAGCAAGTCCACCTGGCTGACGCCAGAGACGGCCTGCAACGTGGCGAAGTCGAACTGGCGGCCCAACACGGCGGCCACTTCGATCACCCTGTGCATGGCCTGCGGGACGCGCCGGATGCGGCTACGGACCAGTTCGCGCAGCGCATTGGGTAAGGTCAGCTCCGCCCCGGCCATCGAGAGCTTACGCGGGCTATATTGCCAGACGCGCTTGTCGGGTGCCGTCAGTAAGCCCTGCTCTTGCAGCGACTGCAAGATGGAGATGATGAAGAACGGGTTGCCATCCGTCTCTTTGTGCAGCCACTCCGCCAGATCCACCGAGCCAGGGACGATACTCGCCATCGATTCCAGCAACATCGTCGCGTCCGATTGCGACAGGCGGCTCAACATCATGTGCAGCGCCTGGGGCTCGCTTTGCATGCTGTGAATCAGGTCGGCCAGGTAGGCGTCCAACGCCACTTCCTCGCTGCGATAGGTGCAGACGAGCAGGATTGGCAAGTCGGCGACGTGCCGGGCTAAGTGATACAGAAACTGGCGCGTCACGTGATCGGCCCAGTGAATGTCGTCCACCGCCAGGTACAGGCCTTGTTTACCGGCGACGACCTTCAACAGTTGGGTCAATGCACCAAACAGGCGTGCCTGGCGCGTTTCGTCCAACCCCGGCAACGACGGCGGCAGATTTGGGAACACCTCCGTCATCTCGGGCACGAGCGTGGCGATGTCGCTCAGGAAGGCGGCCGGGACACCGGCGAGCATTTGGGCGGGCACCTGCTCCAGCGCCTGGTGCAACAGATCGATGACCGGCTGATAGGGCATCACCTGCTCAAGCTGATAACACTTGGTAAATAGAAGCCGCAAGCCCTGGTCTTGCGCGAAGCGGCCCGCTTCATCCACCAGCCGGCTTTTGCCAATCCCAGGCTCGCCCTCGAGCAACACTACATGTCCCCGCCCGGCCACCGTTTGGGTGATGGCGCTCACCAACTGCCCATATTCGGCGTTGCGTCCCACCAGGGGTGTGCGGCTGAGCGAGAAAGCGGGCGTCACCGGCGCGGCGAGCGGGGTTGGATATTGTTCTGCGCCGGGAACCTGCCCGCGCAAAATCTGTTCAAATAACTCGGTCGTTTCGGGCATCGGCGGCACGCCAAGTTCATCCAGCAGTGTGCACTTGCACTCCTCATAGACCTTCAAAGCCGCCGCCTGTTCGCCGGCGTGATAGTGATAGCGCATCAGGCCCCGATAGGCTGCCTCGCGCGTGGCATCTTGGGCAAGCGTTTCAAGGCACAGGTTGATCGCCGGCTGATAGCGCCCCTGGCGGGCATAGCCGTCGGCCAGGTCCAACGACAGGGCCAAAAACTCCTCACTCAATTGCTCGCGGGTCGCCGTGGCCCAATCCTCATAGGCATCCTCTTCCAGGAAAGGCCCGCAATAGAGCGTGCGCGCCGCCGCCAGAGCCTCCACGCGAGCGTCCAGGTCTTGCGTGGCCCGCGCGATGCGCGCTTGCTGCACAAACGCCTCTATATCCCACCAGTAGTCGCTCCCGGTGTTGAAGGCATAGCCTTCACGGCTGGTGATGATGTAATCGGAGCTGCCCCGGCGAGGAAGATTGGGCTGTAACACCCGGCGTAACTGGCTGATGGCCACCCACAGGCTATTTTGGGCGCTCCCCGGCGATAGGTCGGGCCACAGATACTCCATCAGGCGATCGGCAGGCAAGTAACGCCCACGCGCTAACAGCAAAATCTTCAGCAGCGCTTTGCACTTGTTCGTCGGCCATACCGTATCCGGCAACAATTCGTCTTGCCGCCATACCTGAAACATGCCGAGAGTCTGAATACGGAGCGTTGCCATCGTCTGATTCCCCGAAGGGACAAGTATACCCACGAAATGGATCATAACGCGATGATGCAGAAAAGACACCCGATGTCTGGCGGACATCGGGTGTCTGAGCAGCGAGTTTAAACGCAAGATACCGATAGACGCAAGGGGCGCGGCTTCGTAACATCTCCTTATCTTGATTGAAAGAGGAGTAACCGAGACCGATGTCTATTTAAGTTGGTTCCCCAGTCATTTTAGTCAAGCATAAGTTGCGTGTGACATGATGCAATTATCTGAAGATATAGAACGTTTGCACGACGTGAAGGAGTTTTGAAATGGCTATCTCTCAAACCATTGAGCGCTTTATCTCGAATCTGTCGAGTGCGGGGAATGAACAACAGGCACGACAACGTGCCGTGAAAAATGCTTACGCCAAATTCGTGCCAAAATACCCGGCCTGGGCCGAGTCACTCTTCGATATGTACTTTCTCACGCACGTCGCCGCGCCGATCCTGGAAGAATATGCCCGCAGTGGCACAAGCGAAGCCATCCGCGCACTCGCCGGTGCGTGGGTCGATCAACTCGCCTGGTACAGTAAAGCGCGTGAACAGCGCATCAACGAGGTGATGCCGATTGCCGCGGCATTCCTGTGCCTGCTGGAGGCGGAGTTAATGCAATCGCCATCCAGGGCTGCCGGGAAGCAGTTACGCTCCGGGTTTTCGCAAAGTTGCGCCGAAGACATGGCTTAATCAGATGATGCCACAACAAACAAAGGAAAATACGATGACTTCACATTACCGTCCGATTTTGGAACATGCGCTGCAGCACTCCCTGGCGCACCTCGAGAACCTGGAGCAAACATCGGTTTCGGCCACGGCCACACTTGCCGAATTACGCCAGCGCCTCACGCGCCCGTTGGCAGACGAAGGCACAGAGCCAACCCAGGTGATCGATGAGCTGGTGGAAGATGTCCGGGGCGGCCTCCTGGGCAGCGCCGGCGGCAGGTTTTTCGGCTGGGTCATCGGCGGCTCCGTGCCCGCGGCGGTGGCAGCCGATTGGCTGACATCGGCATGGGATCAGAACGCCGGGCTCTACGCGACCGGACCCGCCGTGGCCGTCATTGAAGAGGTATGCGGCGCGTGGCTCAAAGAGTTGTTGGGATTGCCCGCGACAGCCAGCTTCGCCCTGGTCACCGGGTGCCAGATGTCGCACGTGACTTGTCTAACCGTGGCGCGCAACGCCTGCCTGGCCCGGCAGGGATGGGACGTCGAGCGGCAGGGGCTGGCAGGCGCGCCACAGATTCGCATCCTGACCAGCAACCAACGCCACGGCACGATAGAACGCGCCGTGCGCCTGCTGGGGTTGGGGACCGATCATATCCTGGATATACCGGCGGATGACCAGGGCTGCTTGCCCGCCGAGGCTCTTCACCAGGCCCTGCAAGCGTGTGCGGGCCAGCCGGCGATTGTTTTGTTGCAGGCGGGTGACCTGAACATCGGTGCCTACGATGCCTTTGAAGAATTGATACCGCTGGCACACCGCCACGGCGCATGGGTACACGTGGATGGCGCTTTCGGCCTGTGGGCAGCGGCAAGCCCCAGGCTCAAACATCTGTTGAAAGGCGTGGAGCAGGCCGATTCATGGGCCACCGACGGTCACAAGTGGCTCAACGTGCCTTTTGACAGCGGCTACGCGTTCGTCGCAGACGCCAAAGCGCATCGGGCCTCCATGTCGCTGCGCGCAAGCTACCTGACGCATGCAGAGGATGCACGCGATCAGCTTGATTGGAACCCGGAATGGTCTCGCCGAGCGCGCGGCGTGGCGACGTATGCGGCAATTCGCCAGCTTGGCCGGCATGGGATCGCCGATTTGGTGGAGCGCACCAGCCGCCATGCGCATGAGATTGTCACGCGCATCGGCGCGTTGCAAGGCGCGGAAATGGTCTGGGAACCGCAGATAAACCAGGGCCTGGTGCGATTCCTGGATACCCGCCCCCAGGCCACAGAGGCAGACCATGATCGCCGCACCGACGAAGTCATCGCGGCCATTCTCAAGACCGGCGAAGCACTCTTTGGCGGGACAACCTGGCGCGGTAAACGCTGTATGCGCGTCTCGGTTTGCAACTGGCAGACGAACGACGGCGACGTTGATCGGGCCGTTGCGGCTGTAAGAAGCGTCTTAGAGCGATGAGCGCATAGCCGGCCACAGTGAAGCGCCGACTAACCCGGCGTCATCGCCCAATTGAGCCGGCACGATCTCCACGCATTGCGCGGGCGCGAGAAATACGCGCTCGCGCACCGTGCGGCGGATCGGCTCCAGCAACAACTCGCCGGCTGCCATCACACCGCCGCCAAACACCACTTTGCGAGGGCTGATGGTATGGATGGTGTTCGAGACGGCAATCCCGATATACGTCCCCGCCTGATCCAGGATCGCGCAAGCCAGCGCATCGCCCTCGCGTGCCGCCTGCAATACCACGCTGGTGGTCACCCGGTTCAGGTCGTTGGCAGCCATTTCCGCGATGCGTGTAGGCCGGCGTTGGATGATTGCCTGGGCGGCATGTGCGGCAATGGCCGGGCCACTGGCATACATCTCCAGGCAGCCGCGCCCGCCGCAGTTGCACGGCAAGCCGTTTACCTCCACGACGTGATGTCCCAGCTCGCCAGCGGAGCCGCTGATGCCCAGGTGCAGTTGGCCATTGATCACCACACCGCCGCCGATCCCGGTGCCGATGGCATAACAGGCCAGCGTGTCCACGCCGCGCCCCGCACCAAAGGTCCATTCGGCCAGCATCATCGCGCGCACGTCGTTGATCAGACTGACGCCGATCCCAAGGCGTTCCGTGAGCGTGGCTGCCAGTGGGACGTTCGGCCAATTGCCGGGGATGTTGGGCAACAACATCGCCACACCACGGTCCAGGTCTACCAACCCAGGGATGCCGACCCCCACCCCGCCTATGCGACCAAAGGTATCACCGCCCAGCACTTGTCGCACGAGCGCCACGATGGCATCGATCACTGGCGTCGGGCCGCCACTCGCGGGTGTGCGCACCTTGAGCATCTTCTCGATGTGGCCGGTGGTGACGTCCACCACCGCCGCACGCAGGTTGGTGCCACCCAGGTCAACACCTACGCAGTAAGGGGTCGGGGTATCCATGATGTGGAATCAATTACTCGATGCGTGCGCCCTTCCCATAGCGCTTTTCAAATTCATCCAGGATCGTCGCCGTAGCGATGGTGCCGATGCGCGTGCAACCCACGTCGATCACCGCCAGGGCAGCGTCCAACGAGCGCACCCCGGCAGAGGCTTTTACCTGCACGCGCGGGCTCACCGAGGCGCGCATCAGCTTCAGGTCGGGGATGGTGTAGCCGCTAGGGGCATAGCCGGTGGAGTTCTTCACGTAGTCCGCCCCGGCCTCTTCCACCAACTTGCAAGCCTGCGCCTTTTCGGCGTCGGTCAAGTAGGCGATTTCGATGATGACCTTGACGACCGCTTTGCCCTTCGCCACTGCGACGACGCGGCGAATCTCCCCCCGAACATAGTCGATATGCCCGGAGCGCAATTCGCCGACGTTGATCACCATATCCAGCTCTTGTGCGCCATTCGCCAGCGCATCCTGCGCTTCGAATACTTTAGCCGCGGTGGTGTTCACGCCGTGAGGGAACCCAATGGTCGCCCCCGCAGCGACGCCGCTGCCGCTCAGCACCGAAACAGCCAGCGGCAAGCAACAAGGCTTGATCGAAACACAGGCCACCCGATACCGTTTTGCCAGTTCCAACTGAGCCAACACGTCCGTCTCAGTCAGGTCGGGGTTCAAGATCGAATGGTCAAGCGTCTTGGCAAGTTGCTCATACGTGATCGTTTTGCTATCGAGTGCCTGGATCATTGGAACGCTCCTGGTAGAAGTTAACGCAAGGGAACAAAACCTCGCGGAACACGCAGGTTTCCCCTTTAATCCTGCGTGTTCCTGCTGCCCCGGTGCCTTTGGGCTAGAAAGGCTACCAGGTTGGCTACCTCAGTCAATGTTGGTGGCGCTTCTCAAACTCGTCCAGAATGGCCGCCGTGGCCGTGGCGCCAATGCGCGTCACACCCACGTCAATCACTTCCAACGCGGCATCCAGCGTGCGCACGCCACCGGCGGCTTTCACCTGGATATTGGGGCTCACACTCGCGCGCATCAGCTTCAGGTCGGGGATCGTCGCACCGCTGGGCGCAAAGCCGGTGGACGTCTTCACGAAGTTAGCGCCCGCTTCTTCCACCAACTTGCACGCCTGCACCTTCTGTTCGTCGGTGAGATAGGCGTTCTCCAGGATGACTTTGACGATGGCCTTGCCCTGGGCAGCTTCCACCACGGCATGGATGTCATTCCGCACGTAGTCCAGGTTGCCGGAGCGCAGCTCGCCGATGTTGATCACCATATCCAGCTCCACCGCCCCGTTCGCCAGCGCATCTTTAGCTTCGGCCACTTTGGTCGCCGTGGTATGCGCACCGTGCGGGAAGCCGATCACGGTGCCCACCGCGACGTTGCTTCCTTTCAACAGCTTTGCCGCCAGCGTGACGTGGCAGGGCTTCACACACACCGACGCGACGTTATAGCGCTTCGCCAGTTCGCACCCGGCGGTTACGTCTGCTTCGGTCAGTTCGGGGCGCAAGAGGGAATGATCGATCGTCTTGGCCAGTTGCTCGTAGGTAATCGTTTTGCTGTTCAATGCTTCTTTCGTAGCTGTCATGCTTTCTCCCGTGTGCCTGCAATGAACACAGGCCCACACTTCACCTTTATATTCGTTGACTCATTCGTCGATCGGGCGAGTTAACAACTCGCCCTACATCCACCAACATCCGTTGGCGCGATCCAACACCAACACCCAGTCGGGTCCGTCGGCAGGTGGCGTGAACGAGGTGGGTTGGCAGGCATATGTACCAATGGGTGAATAGTGCCCCTGGCGTGAGTCATACCATTGCGCGTCAACATGCTCACCGCGCAACCGGGTCAGGTCAACCATCATTGTACGCGCGAGTGGGAAGTAGATAAAGGCAAACCTGCCACTGCGCATGATGCCTATACAGTTCCCAGGCCGTATCACCCGATCAGAAGAAAGGCCGCCCATCGTCCGTCACAAGGAAGTGTTTGAATCATCACAATGCGTTTTGTTTCACCCAGTCCACCATTTCGTAAACGTTCGAAAATGCCAGACCCGTCACCGTGTCGGCACAACCATAGTAGATCGCCATCCGCCCCGTAGCGCCGTCCACCAGCGCGGCACATGGGAACACCACGTTCGGCACGTCGCCCACACATTCGTACTGCTTCTGCGGCGACATTAGATACGGTGCCGCGCGGCAAATCACCTTCCACGGCTGATCCAGGTCCAGCAACGCCGCGCTGAAGCTATAGACAAAGCCATTGCACGAGGTGAGCACGCCGTGATAAATCAACAACCAGCCTTCGGAGGTCTCAATCGGGATCGGCCCGGCACCCACCTTCGTGCTGCACCAGGGAATGGTGGTGCCCATCACCCAGCGATGATGCCCCCAATGTTCCATATCGGGGCTTTCGCTGTAATAGATATCGCCAAAGGGGGTATGCCCGTTGTCGCTGGGGCGACTGAACATGGCGTATTTGCCGTTCAGCTTGCGCGGGAACATGACGCCGTTACGGTTGAAGGGCAAAAAGGCATTCTCCAATTGGGTGAACATCTTGAAGTCATACGTATAGCCCACGCCGATGGTGGGGCCGTGATAGCCGTTGCACCAAGTGACGTAGTAGCGGTCTTCGACCCAGCAAACGCGCGGATCATAGCGATACTGGAAGGCCAGCACTTCGGGATCATTGCCCTGGAAGGTAATCGGGTCTGGGTCAAACGTCCAATTCAGACCGTCTTCGCTCAACCCCGAGTGAATGTTCATCACCCGGCAGGTATCGTCGGCGCGGAAGACGCCAGCAAAATGTCCTCGATAGGGAACCACCGCGCTATTAAAGATGCTATTGCTGCGCGGCATCGCATGGCGCTGAATCACCGGGTTTTGGCTATAGCGCCAGATGACATGCGCGTTCGCGGTTGGTCGGTCTTCCCACGGCAGGTTCGGGATTGAAACGGGGTTGAGCAGTTTGACAGTCATGAGTTGCACTCCTTTAATGTGAAGGTCATCCTCACCGAAGCACCGATCTTGACTTGGGTCCTTTGCACCATGTAACATAGTGCAATCTCCATATTACTCGATTGTACAAAAGCTTGCCAGAGTGAGTTTCTGAACGGACAATTACAGGCATGAACCAACGACGACGTGTTTTACATATTTTGCTGCTCACGCCACCCCTGGCCGGCATCGGTCTGCTGGCCGGCTGCGCCAGCCCTACCTCCACCCCAGTCCCGGCCAGCCCGACGCCGGCACCATCTGAAACACCCACACCACCTGCAACGCCTACCCCCACCGCACAACCTACGCCGGCACCCAGCAACACGCCCGCCATATCGCCCACACCAACGACGACGTCCGGCGAGATATTCGAACGCAACCGGCGTTTGGGGCGCGGGGTGAACCTGGGCAATGCCCTGGAAGCACCCAATGAAGGTGATTGGGGCGTGACATTGGAGGAAACGGATTTTCAGTTGATCCATGCCGCCGGGTTCAACTCGGTACGCGTGCCGATTCGCTGGTCGGCGCATGCCGCAGAAAGCACCCCCTATACCATCGACCCAGCATTCTTCGCGCGCATCGATTGGGTCATCGAACAGGCATTTGCAAACGAACTGGCCGTCGTGATCAACGTGCACCACTACGACGAGTTCTATACTGCCCCCGACCAACATCGTGCACGCCTGATGGGCATCTGGCAGCAAATCGCCCAACGCTACCAGGGGCAACCGGCAGATCTCTACTTTGAGCCGCTGAACGAACCCTACAACATGAGCGCCGATGTATGGAACGGTTTACTCAGTGAGGCAATCGGCGTCATCCGTGAGACGAACCCTACCCGCCCCATCATCGCCGGCCCGCTGGATTGGAACAGCTTACAACGCCTGAACGATTTGACCCTCCCTGACGACAGCAATCTGATCGTCACGTTCCACTACTATCAACCCTTCCAATTCACGCACCAGGGCGCGGAGTGGGTGCAAGATAGCGACGCCTGGCTGGGAACCACCTGGGAGGGCTCAACCGGCGAGCGCGCCAATGTGGATTACGACCTGGGTATCGCCGCCGCCTGGGGTAAGGCACACCAGCGCCCCATCTACATGGGCGAGTTCGGCGCCTACTCCAAGGCCCAAATGGATTCGCGCGTACACTGGACGGCTTACCTGGCCCGCCAGGCAGAAGCGAATCAGATGAGTTGGGCCTATTGGGAGTTTCGCTCCGGGTTCGGTGTGTATGATAATGATGCACACCAGTGGCACACAGAATTGAAAAATGCACTCATTCCCGCCTCATAACGTAGTGCAACAGTCGGTAATTCGTATAATCTATACTCATTCGGGGGTCACATGGTCAGCTACAATGCTGATCAAAGAACATCTTGTTTCTCGTTAAGTTGCACCGGAAATGATCAACATTCTGAACACCAGGCGCCGGCGAGTCGGCGCGATCGTTGTTATCGTCGTCGTCGTTATGCTGATAGCTGGGGGTATCGTTGCCTTGGTCTCATCGCAGCATGCATCGCAGGCAAAGGCTCAGAAGGAAATCCTAAGCCAGATGCAGGTCGTCATCACGCCGCAGGCCACCGTGACGCCGGCAGTAACACCAACGCCCCGTGTCACAGCCACCCCCATGCGTCCCTCCCCAACGCCCACGCTGAACGCCGAACCAACACCGGTGATCGCGATGAACCCTATGCCGATGCGCGAGTGCGCGTCGTGCACCAATATCTTGCTATTAGGCATTGATCAACGGCCCGACGACGACCCCAACACGACCCGCTCCGACACGATGATCATCCTGTCGCTCAACACGGCCGACCAAACGGCAGGCATGCTCAGCCTGCCGCGCGATCTTTACGTGCCCATGCCAAACTCCAGCCGCCTGGATCGCATCAACACCGCGATGGCCTACGGTGGGCCCTCCTACGCAATTCAAGCAGTGGAATACAACATCGGCGTCCATATCCAGCATTACGTGCGGGTGAACTTCAACGCGGTTGTGGCGCTGGTGGATCTGGTTGGCGGCATTGACGTGGACGTGGATCAGGACATCAACGACCCCGAGTACCCCGACAACAACTACGGTTACGACCCATTTGTATTGAGCAAAGGCTGGCAACACCTGGATGGTGCAACGGCACTCAAGTATGCGCGCACACGCCATCAGACGAGTGACTTCACCCGCCTGCGCCGGCAACAGCAAATCATCATGGCCCTGCGAGATCGCGTGTTGAGCACTAATGCCATCTCCACGCTCCTGCCCAACGCGCCGGCCATCCTCAACACACTCAGCAGTTCTATCGAAACGGATATGAGCGCATCCGACATGGTCCAGTTACTGCTGGCCGCCAAGGACATCTCCACCGATCAGATCAAGCGCGTCACGGTGGACGAAGCCGCGGCCCCAGACTGGACTACCCCCAATGGCGGACAGGTGTTGCTCCCCAACCGCGAACGTATCCGCCAGTTGACCGCAGAACTCTACAATCAGACAGCCGAACCCGAGCGAATCGCCTTGCAAAACGGCACTTCCACGCAAGGGTTGGCTGTCTCGGCACAAAACTATCTCGTCAACCTCGGCTACAACGTGGTGCAGGCAAGCGATGCCCCAAGCACAAGCGCCAACTCCGTCATCATCGACTACCTGGGCAGCTACTCCTCCACACTACAACTGGCTTCGGCGCTCGGGCTGCCTTCCTCGTGCATCAGCAGCACGCTGGAGACGGATGACAGCACCGATGTGCTTGTCATCCTGGGCAAAGATTACAAGCCACAGAACTAAGTTAATCGTCAAATGTCGGGCGACTTGTTAAGTCGCCCGACCGAGGCGAGACAACATCTCGCCCTACATGCGTGCGGCGAGCGTTTTGTTGATTTGTTCAATATGGCGCTCGCCATGCCCCGAATAGATGCGCAGCACATCCTCCACCGATATTTCATTGCCATCACCGCGCACGCCGGTGCGCAGCCACTGATCTTCGCTCAAAGACTCAAACAGAATCGCCATGCGTTCGTGCAATCCGCTCAGCAGACGCAGCGACGTGTCGATGTGCGGGTTATCCGCGTCGGGCAGCGCCGCCCAGGCGTCCGTGTTGCTCGCTTTCAACGCCGGGCGATCCTCGGTCAACATCAGCTTCAGCCGGCTGAAGCTGTTCATGTGCGCATCGGCCAGATGGTGCACGTTTTGTGCCACGTTCCACTCATTCGGCAGGTAGTGTGTCAGTAATTGCTCTTCAGAAAGAGGCTTCGCCAGCGCTTCCAACTGCCCCGGCAGGGCGCGCAGCTTCGCAATCATCTCTTTCCGTTCTTGTGGTGTCAATTTTGCTTGCATATTCGTTCTTCCTTATGAGAGATAGACATCGCTCCACGTAATCATAAGCCCGAGGGGCCCTTCGCTAACGAGTCACTTTGATCATTTGCAACTGATCGGGCCTCAACGAGGAACCTTCATCCCCGATACGGGTAATAGTCCCCACCGGCTGAGTACTATGCCTACCTGGGTATTGCGTAAACATCCCGATTCACAAATCCGGTAAACGGGTTACCATAAGGGGCACCTGCAATTGTGTGCCGAGCCCACACGAGACTCGAATCGTGCAATTCATCCGACCGTCGAAACGTCCAGAGGCTCATTGTTATGATCGATACGTATGATCAGAACTCAATGCAGAAACGCAGTACACGGCAGGAGGTTTGGGCTGACGTAACAACGCTCGCGCAGCATACGCGACACGGCATGATTTATGGTCATTTTCAACGTGTCAATCACCCTGGCTACGAGACGCGCTTCTACATTTATGAAAGCCACGGAACCATGCAGTTGTCGGCCCAAACAGTTGTCGCCCTCCGCGCAGGACTAATTGTGGAAAGTGGAACGCTGCTACTTCCTATCCTGGCTCAGATTGGTCAGAATATCTACGAGGCGTGGTTAGATTTCCACCGTTCCAATACCCGTTTGTGCTTTGCCGACTTGATACACCAGGACAGTATCTCAATCTCCGTCTATGACGAAAGCACATTGCACAGGTTCCAAACGCCTAACAAACTCCAGGCCCTGATGGAACTTGCCATGCGTGAAACCTGCCATTTGCCGGCCTGGAGCGCAGCCACGTTCTGCCAGGCGCGTGAAACAATTTATCGACGCTATCCGACCCCAGAGGCGCTCTGGATGGCCATCACATCAAATCCCCCAATGGCCCAAGATTCAGGTTAAGCTCTTCGCCTTCCAGGTTAAAGGCAACCTTGAGTTCCTCCATGCGTTGCTCAAGCCGCATAAACGTCTCTCCTAACCGCTCAATCTCCTCGTCCGTAAGCGACCCACCTTCCATCCGCCGCAGCGCCTGATGCTCCAGCAGCCGGCGGATCAACTCGATTAGCGTCAGCACCAACTTAGCCAGGCCCTGTTCCACGCCATCCGGGTCGGCATTAATGTGTTGGGGCAGGCTGCGTCCAGCCTCATCCATCTCCCTGGTAAAACACCGTGTGTCGCCTTGCTCGAATATCACCCGTTCGACGGTCGGATCATTGCTGATAGTTGTATTCATATTCCCTCGGTATTTTGTATTTGTCTAATGGGGAGTTCCACGTTGACATCTACAAAGTTGTAGGGTGGCCACGGCCCCGTGCACAGAAATTGCAGTTTTTGTTCTTCGACAGCCAGCAACGCAATAGCATCATGGAACGCGCCCACGCGCTCCCGCGCCACCAGATAAGCTGCCGTCAGCAACATATGCGGCGTCACGAGCAACTTGATAGTGTGTTGATCGGCCAGCGCACCCAGAGCGGCATCGATCTTATCCACCAGCACCTGCCCACGTTGGCATCGCGCGCGGCGGTCGCGCTCCTCTGTCAGGCGGATGCGCATGTAATCGCGCCCCTGCAACGCCACAACTGGAGCGCAGGGCGTCACTTCCGGCACGTCCTCCCACAGCGCTCGCACGCTTAGCTCCACCCGGCCACGCACGCGCTTAAGGTTTGAAACAAAGGCTGCCTGGTTGGCCTCCAAGAGGCCCAACAGATCTTGTTCATTTGCAAGCTGTGTGCCGTAGCGCACCGGCAAAACGGCTCGTTCGAGCATCAAGCCTTCGAGCAGTTTTTCGTGCAGCCAGAGCTTGTCCTCACACAGCGGGGCGCGTGGCATCTGCGACTCGCCGACCACGGCGGCAATATTCTCATAACGCACTATCCTCGGCGCCTTGTGGTCAATTCCCTCCAGCCCGGCAGGCAGCGGCCCCCTTTGCTCAACGATCGCATAGAGGTAGATCATCATTTAGCAGACTCGCGATTTACCTGTTCCAGCCCAAGCGACACCATGCGCATATGCTCAAGCGTCTCCACCGACGAAAGCAGCACTTTTAACCCCAAGTACACCAGGTCCACGTTCGCTACGGAGATGGTGATGTCGCCTTTGATGATGACCCCCTTGTCAAGGATGCGATCCAGCAAATCCAGCAAGGTCACCTCACGTTCTTTCGTGATGGCGTTCGGATCATCCATTTTGAGGCTCCGCGCTGCCATCTGAGGCGAAGTTATAGGGAGGCCAGGGGCCGGTCAACTCCAGGGTGATGCCCTGCTTCGCGAGCGCCGGGGTCATGTCGTCGAGCATGGTGCGAAATGCCGGCCAATCGGCATCCGGCACCAGGTAGGCTGCGTTCATGAACATTGCGTCGCTGTGTCCATGCTCAGATGCTGTTTGAACTTTGTTTAGCAATGCCCTTCGGGCACGCTGTGTGAGCCTGGTATGAATTTCCTGCACGCGCCAGGTGATGGCAGTTTCGGCCTCACGCAATGCCGCTTGATCGAGCTTCTTGCGCAGAAAATAGGCCGTGCCGGGCTTGGCGCGCTCTAATGCTTCACGCTGCGCACGCAAGGCCTCGGACGTCTGCTCCACTTGCTTGGCAAATATAGCGAGGTCGCAATATACCTTCACTCCCCACTCGGTTGCGCCCGCCAGGTCGCGCAACGCCCTATCAAAGCTCGCGTAATTGTTATCCAAAGTTGCGAAAATGCCGTCCTTGTTCAGATAAACGGTACAGAACTTGAACGGCAACACCGTGTAGTCTCTCAATAAGCGGGTCAACAGCGTCTGCTGTGCCATCACCCGATCACGCACCCAATTTGCTTCCTGCAGATACTGTTCCAGCGCAGCCTGCCCAAAGATAGAGAGCGGAACTTCGCTGTAGATCACCCGAACATCTTTGTAGCTGAACGCTTCAACTTTCACGTCGGGAATGATGCCCTCCATCGGCAACGCCCCGCCCGCCTGACCCTCACGAGACCTCACTACCGCATAGACATAGAACCCTATATCGAGTGACTCTGCCACTGCAGGGCTTGGCTCAAGCGCAACGTCATTGATCATTTTGTCATTCCCTCCATGCCATTGTCTGAGTTCACTTCCTGCCTGCGCACGGCGATCAGTAACATGCTTTCGATGCTCGCCCGATCAAGATGACAGCGTACTTCAGCAGTCGGGGGATGTTCTCCCCCCTGCCCCAGCATTTGATTTTCTGCCACCTGGGTGAGCAACTTATAGGCTTGCGCCAGCGTCGTCATACGTGCTTCTTTTTCTTTGTCGCCGGCATTTAAGTCGGGATGAAGCTGCTTGGCCGCCAGGTAATAGGCGCGCCGGATTTCCTCCAGGCTGACGAGGGCGTCACAACCCAACATCTGGCGTGCCGCATCCGTCGCCTCAAATGTGGGAACCTGCACCTCCACCGTTGCAAAACTGTACGGCGGCAGCGGGCCAACACGCCTGAAGGTATACCGTCCATTGAAAGCCTCATCCATGTGATCCAGCGTCGCATCCAAAGCCTGGCGACCGGGGGCATCCAACAACAGCCCCTGGTTGATGACGATGGAATCATCAAGGATGGGGTTCACGATGCTATCGCGCGCCAATGCGCACAGTTGCGGGCCAACGTGCCCGGCCAGTTCTGCGCGCCTTTGCTCCAGCATCTGCTTTACCAGTTGTCCCAGGGCTACCCGCTCATTCACCGTCTGTTCCGCCGGACGTTGGGCGACATGCGCCTTTAACTGCATCACCGCGTCGTCCTGACCAATTTCCTGGAACACGCGCTGCAGATTCCATAGCATCACTACTTCCATCTGCACCAACCCGTGCAATTTTTTGAGCGCCTGGGCAAATTGTCCCGTTCCCCGATATAGCAGACGTTCCAACGAACCCAGGTCGGGCAACACCGTGCCGAATTTCACGGGCAGAACGGTGAAGTGATTCATGACGGCTTCGACCACGCGTTGATGAATCACCAGATAGCGCATGACCCGATCCCGCTTCAGGCCCCGGTAGTCGTCGAGTGGGCTGCTGCCAACGACCGCAGCAATGCCATTCACAGGATAGGCGTACACCTCATCTTCTTCGTCATCCATGCCACAAACTTCGTCGAAGATGATCTTGTGATCGCTTGGGATGATTCCATATAGGTATATCGGCTTCATATCGATCCCCCTGCCCCACGAAAGTGAACACAGCAATGGCGCATTCCCATCATGCCAGCGCCGTCTGGAAATGCCTTTGTTCGATGCTGAACTTCTCCAACGTATCGGGCAATTCCAGGTCCCCGGCACGATGAAGGTCTATGAACTCGCGCAAAGCGAATACCGCCGCCTGCCGGCACACCCCTTCGATGTCTGCGCCGACACGGCCCACCGTCTGCGCAGCAAGCGCCGCCAGGTCCACATCCTTCGCCAGCGGCATTTTGCGCGTGTGGACGCGAAAGATTTGCAGGCGGGTCTCTTCGTCGGGCACGGGCATTTCAAATAACAGATCGAACCGGCCCGGGCGCAGCAAAGCTGTATCAATCAGGTCCAGCCGGTTTGTGGCAGCCAGGATCACCACGCCCTTCAATTCTTCAATGCCGTCTAACTCGGTCAACAACTGGCTCACCACGCGTTCTGTGACCTGGCTGGCTGAACCGCCGCTGCCACGTTGCGGGGCGATGGCATCCAACTCATCAAAGAACACCACACAGGGGGCGGCCTGGCGAGCTTTGTGAAACACCTCGCGCACGGCGCGCTCCGACTCGCCCACCCACATGCTCAATAATTGCGGCCCTTTGACTGAGATGAAATTCGCCTCACTCTGACTGGCCAACGCTTTGGCCAGCAGCGTCTTGCCGGTTCCCGGCGCGCCGTGCAACAAGATTCCCTTCGGCACACGGACGTGCACGTAGTCAAACAATCTGCCGTAACGCAGCGGCCATTCGACCGTTTCGATCAGTTGCTGCTTGATTTCCTGCAAACCGCCCACATCGTCCCAGCCTACGTCGGGCACTTCGGTAAATACTTCGCGCATGGCCGAAGGCTCCACTTCAGATAGGGCGGCGTCAAAATCTCCCTGGCAGACTTCCAACGCCATCAGCCGGTCATAGGGCACCTGTGCTTGCGAGAAATCGATCTCGGGCATCAAGCGGCGCAAGGCGCTCATCGCGGCCTCGCGACACAACGCAGCCATGTCTGCGCCCACAAACCCGTGCGTCGTATTGGCCATGCGGTCCAGGTTTACGTCGCTTGCCAGTGGCATGCCGCGCGTGTGAATATCCAATATCTCGCGCCGGCCGGCCCGATCGGGCACGCCGATCTCAATCTCACGATCGAAACGTCCTGGGCGGCGCAACGCAGGATCCAGCGTGTCCGGGATGTTGGTCGCCGCAATCACGATCACATTCCCGCGCGACTCCAGCCCATCCATGATCGCGAGCAATTGCGCGACCACCCGGCGCTCCACCTGCCTATCGCCGCTCAGGTCGGTGCGGCGCGGCGCAATCGCATCGATTTCATCGATGAAGATGATGGCCGGCGCTTTGCGGCGCGCCTCGTCGAAGATGCCGCGCAGTTGCGCCTCCGATTGGCCATACATCTTGTCAATGACCTCCGGGCCGTTCACGTGAATAAAGTGGGCGCTCGTCTCATCGGCCACAGCACGGGCGATCAGCGTTTTGCCCGTCCCAGGTGGGCCATACAGCAATACCCCCTTGGGAGGTTCGATGCCCAATCGCTCGAACACCTCGGGATACCGCAACGGCAGCTCGATCATCTCGCGAATACGCTTGATTTCACGGCGCAACCCGCCGATGTCTTCGTAGGTGATCGTATTGCGCGCACGCCCTTTGCCCTCGCCGGCAATCCGAACGGCCGTATTTGCGTTGATCAAGACCGGCCCACCAGGAGAGGTCTCGACGACGCGGAAGTTCTGCGCGTGCGCGCCGATCATTGCAATACGCACTTGATCTTCAGCGAGGACCGGAATGCCATCCAGCAATCGCACCAGGTAGCGTGTTTGTGAAGTAATACTGCCACTACGCTGGCCGTCCGGTGGCGCTAGCACGACCGAGCGCGCCGCCTGGGCCTGCACCACCCGCACCGTCACTTGCTCTCCCAGGCTGGCACCGGCATTGGCACGCACAATGCCATCGATCTGGATCAACCCCTGCCCGCGCTGCGCCGCATATGCCGGCATGACCCTCGCGACGGTCGTCCGTTTGCCCATGATTTCCACGATGTCGCCGATGGACGCTTTCAACTTTTGCAAATCCTGTGGGTCAAGCCGGGCCAGCCCCCGCCCTACATCTTTCGGCAGCGCTTCCGCCACCCTGAAGGCGAGTTGCGGGATCGTCTCTTGTGGATTATTCGCCATGCGTGCTCTCCTTGTTGCCTGCTCCAACCATGGGTTCAATAGCTGTTCCTGCGCCAGGTCATGCCTGGGATACCGGCTGATCCTCAGATTCATCCGTCTGGGCAGCCTTCAGATCACGCACCTGCTTCATCAACGCCAGCAACATATCTTCCGCCGCCATGTAGTCTTCCTCGCTGATCTCGCCCATATCAAGCTTCATCTCGAGTTCCGTCAACTGCCGGCGGATTGCCTCCTCGCTATAGAATTCGTTATCCGCCTGCTCCGCGATTTTCTCGGCCAGCCATGTCACAAAATTGAGCGGCCCTGTCACTGGGAAAGTCAGAAGATCTAGTAAATCCATCTTGGCACGCTCCCGTATTCATTCACACATGCAAAATAAGGTTGACGAAGTTGTAGGGCGCTACTGGGCCGACATATTTGAACATCATGCGTTTGCCCATTTGCACATCCAGTTTCTGTAAAGCGTGGTCCAGGCCGGGCTCCTGTGCCTTATCGACCAGAAACGCCGCATTCAGAATCATGCGATCCGTCAACGTTTTGTTCAGCACCGTCTTGTGTACAAAGGGGCGCAGCGGCTCCAAGATGGCTTCGGCATCGGTGTCGCGCTGGCGATCCATCATCGCAGCGATCATCTCGCCCAGGCGGATGCGCTCATAGTAGGTTTGCTCGGGTGAGCGCCCCACCAACTTATCGCGTAGTTGCCGAACCGCAGGGCTTTGCTCCAGCACTTCTTTGAAGATCACTTCCTCGAACCAGAAGGCCTTTAGCCCCATCTCCATACGGCCATCCATCTCGGCCAGCAAGCCAACCAACTCGCTATAGCGCGGCACCAGCACGTTATCGATCACGGACTGCTGTTTGGGTGCAACCGTGCCAAAGCGCACCGGCAGAACGGTGTAGTCGCGCATCACTTCTTCCAATACCAACATATGGGCCATCATGTTGCGGCGCGAGTTATCGTATTCCTTGACAACTGAATCGCTCAGCACAGCGGCCAAATCGCGATGGTGCAACGTGTGTACCACATCGCCCCTTTCACCAATGCCCTTAGCACTAAACTCACGCGGCTCCTTGCAACGGATGATGCCGTACACATATTGCATGGGGCAATTGTTGTTATCTGTCATAGCGCTAGTCATCCTCCTTCTGCAAGCGGAATTGCAGCACGTAGCCGGATTCAGTCAGGCTATCGGCGACAATCGTCAAGACACTGCTACACCAGTTCATGAGGGTGTCCGCCGTCTGATTTGAGGAGAGGTTAATGTAAGCATCACACAACGCACGATAGGTTCGCTCCACCCGCAGGCCGAGCGCAGGGCACAACGTTGTCGTCAAGAGCGTCTCAAGCTGGCGCGCGAGCTGATTGGCGCCGGCCCGGTAGAATGGCGCCACTTCAATGGCCAGCGGCAAGCACATCTGCATGTCGCCTGCCAGCAACAAAACCTTAGCCGCCGTTTGAGTGATCGCCTGGCGCGAGACTGCGTCACCAAGCTGGTGCAACAGCGTTGCCCGCCCGGCCAGACTACGGCTCGCATCGGTGATCAAGCGCTGGTCAAGATGCAACATCACATCGCCGAAGCCGGCACGTAGGGCCGTCTCATTCGCGAAGAGTTCGCGGGGAGCGTACAGACTGAGCACGCGCGCCAGGTCGGTCATCACACGGTCAAGCCGTTCGTCCCCCGCTCCCGTCAGCTCCAGGTTTAGCCGGCGCGAGGCGCGCACCGTATCATTCTCGGCCACCGGATGCGCATGTTCGTGCACCAGCAACCCTTGCATTGCCACCAGGTCATGCCAATACCCTGCTCGCTCCGAAGCCTGCCGGTTGATGTAGACCGAACACTCGCTTAGCGACTTCAGGTCATACAAAACGGTAGCCGGTTGATTTTGAATATCGGCGATCCGGCCGGGCGTCATACCGGGCTTTTGCTGTACCTGGCGCATCAGGGGTTGCAAATCGCGCAGGACGAAAAACATCACCCGTTGGTGACGCCACAGCCCGGCTTGCTCGTACTTGCGAATCACCGTTTCTTCGCATTGCATGAGCTGGATCACGCCATCTTCCACGTCGGCGATGGTCTGCAATTCCGTGCCATCGATACGGTCAAGGCTGAAGTGCTTTACGGGACGCATGATGCTCAGGCTTTCTTCAGACGCAGTTCCAAAATGCCATTCTTATAAGACTTGCTCAGTGTGCCCGGATCAACGGCGCTCGAGAGCAATATCTCCTTGGCATACTTGTATGCACCCGTCGTCTGGATCGACAGAATGTCGTCCTGCACGGTTACGCTGATTTCGCCCTCGGCCACGCCGGGCAATTCCGCCACAATGACGATCTCCGCATCCTCGTCGAAGGTATCCACCAGCGGCTCACGCACATCGTCCACCACGGGGCCTTCTTTCGACGCCTTGATATTGCCAAACGATTCAACTTTTGGCGTGCCTCCCAGGCCCGAACGCACGCTGAACCCATACACCGCCTTGGCTTTGTCGCCCAACCCTTCTATCTTCACCTCGCCGGTACGATGCACTTCCGACTCGCCCGCCTGTTCGGCCAGGTTCGAAAGGACGTCCAAAAAATCACCCAGTCCCTTAAATAAGCCGCCAATGCCCAGGTCTAGTTTGATCTCGTCCTGCCTTGGAGACTTTCTTCCTTTTTGCTCGCTGTTATCACGTTCTGTCATGGCATACACCTCTTGAATTGGTCGCGGCCTGTAGCCTGCATCAGCTCAGGCCGACGTTTCCACTTTGGCTTCTATCCGGTCCAGCCGATCCTTCAGAAGTTTGTTTTCCTCTTCAAGCTGGCGCGCGTGTGAGGTCAAGTATGGGTCGCTCTCCCACCAGTTAATGCCCATCTCCATCGCTTTATCTACCGAGGCGATTAGCAGGCGCACTTTGATGTTGAGTAGTTCCACGTCAACGAGGGAGATGGAGATGTCACCGGCGATGATGATCCCTTTGTCCAGCACCCGTTCTAGAATGTCGGCAAGGTTTGTCGCCTGGATGGTATTCTGCATGCGCTGTTCAGGCATAATGAGCGCTCCTTACATCGCGCAGCCCCGCAACGCAAAGGGATTTGTGGGCTGGCATGGCGATGAACTCTGATGAACTCATTGCTCTTCTTCCGTCGAACCACGGTAATAACGCCGGGTGCGGCGATAACTCACCAGATTTCCCTCAGCGTCCAGTACCACATCGTAGGTGGCAAGCACGTCGCTTGATGCCGGGATACGCTTGAGTTCGATCATGTCCAGCACAACGTGCCATCCCTGCTCATCTTTACACAGCCCCGAAACCGTGTTCGCGCTTAACCCTGTCAGGGCTATCATCTGCTCCTTTGCGAGAGCAGCAATGTCGGCTCCGTTTAATGCGCGACGCGCCTGCGATGATCCACCGGCAGGAGATCGGGCGCCTTCCGCGCTGGTGGTGGCCCCGGATTTGTTGGACACGGCACTGAGCCCATCACCCAACTTGGTCAACACGTCGGCGGCGGCAGCCAGTTGATCCAGCTTATCCGCTTCGCTATTGGTCTTGTTCATCATCCAGACACCTCTTCATGGGCGATTCACTTAACGGCGAATGAGCCCGCTTAATACTCCAGTTGAATGGTGGTCCACTGCTCGTTTGCGCCCGCCTCTTCCTGAGCGTCGTGTGCCTGTTTATCAGGCGAGGCGGCTTCTGAAGGCCGGCCATCCACAAATGCTTGCAAAAGAGCGAGGCGGCCCAGGATCGCCTGCAGCCGTTGCTGAGTGCGTTTCTGATTGTCTTGCCACAGCGCCAATTCGCGCTCCAACCTGGCTTTCTCGTGCTCCAGGCGCGCCAGTTCAGTGATTGCTTCGTCACGGCTGTTCGGCTTGGAACGCTTCGCCAGGCCATACATGGTTGGGATATCGCGCATTCCTTTAGTTTTCATGTACTTCCTCCGCAGATACCATCAAGCTGCTGTTACCGTCTCGCCATCCGCACAATAGTGTTCGATCAGGCTAATGAGCATGTTGCGTTCTTTGATCCGGCGCTCTTGATGTTTGGCAGTGAATGGCGTTTTAGATTCCAACACGTCCAAACACACCCGCACAAAGCGCGCATCGCTGGCGGATGGGTGGAGCGCCTGAGTGGACAGCATGCGCCCGATCATGATGCAGGCGCGCAATGTAGGCGGCTGCACGTACTCACCCGACTGGCGGAAGTCGCGAACCACGTCCACAATCCTGGCAGCATCCTCATAGGGAATGCCGGCGCGCTTTGCTGTCACCTGGATTTCCGTGTCACGCTCAAAGTAATCCACGTCAATCGTCACCAGCCGGTCACTCAAGGCATCCTGCGCCTCGTGGACGCCTGCGTATTCCTGCGGGTTACTGGTGAAGATGGCTCGGAACGATGGATGCACCTTTACATACGACTCGTTATGGTGTGGCGTAGGAAGCACCAGCAAGCCTTCCTCCAGCACAGTCAACAACACGTTATTAGCCTCGGGCCGGGAACGTGTAAACTCGTCGTACACCAGGGTGAATCCGTCGCGGCACGCCGTGGTGAGGCGGTTATCGACCCATTGCTGGGCTGCATCCTCCTCATACTTAAAGACGTTGTGCACGAACCGATCCACCACCTTGCGATAGTGATAACCATGCTGGTTGCCAACCAGGTCCGACGTTGTGAATTCTTCGTCGCCGGAAATCAACATCACCGGTCGGCCCAATTGAGCCGCCACATGGAGCGCCAGCGTCGTCTTGCCTGTGCCGGCCGGCCCACGGAAGTGAATGGGAAACCCCGCTTGCAAGTAGGCCAGCGCGCGGCGGCTTAAATCACGAACCGCAGGCGTTTCCACAAAGTCGGCTCGTGGTTGCAACACCAGTATCTTCGGCATTACAGTACCAGCACTCACGGCTCGCGTCATGACTGTCATATTCAAGTTACCCCCTTGTGGCACCGTCTGTTACATTGAGACGGCCTGTATGTTCGATATTCCCTGATGTTGAGGGCATGCTCAAAACAACCTCAGCGGTGAATACGCGGTACCAGTTTTCACGCGCCGCAGCATACCCGGCCGGGTCCAATTGCCATTGAAAGAATTGCTCATACACCTGGCGTAGCACGGACCGCAGTGCCAACCAGGTTTGATCACTTAATGGGGATGCCGGGAATGGCCCCCCTCTTGCGCAATGGCCTAACATCTGATGCGCCATGCCACGCTCGAAGTCGGCGCCCAACCCCGCAGCGCAACCTGTCACCACGTAGGCCAGTGCATCCCCAAACGCCAGGGCTAGCGTTCCCTCCAGGCCCAACCGGCGCACGGCGACAATTGCCAGCGCGGCGACCAGGGTCACCAGGATTTCGTTTTCCGTATCGACATCGTCGTGCCGATGCCGCAAGGCTTTGAGAGCATCCGCGTATACGAGCGGCGGCCGTTCCTGCCAGTGATCGGGAGGGAACAACACCAGGGTAAAGTCTGTGGCAGCAAACTCCCCCACGTCACCGATCTCACTAAGCCCAAGGCGCACTTTCTGCCACATGTCCTTAATGAAGCGATGTGGCTCAGCGAGATTTGGTTGCAGCACAATTTCGGGTTGCCCCCCATCCCGCACACTTAAGCGGCAATCGACCCCTTCCAACACCTGTAGTTGAGCCGGTAGTGTGATCTCAATGCTTCCGCTATTGCGCCCCGCCGATCGGATTCCCCGAATTCCCAAATACACGCTGATGCTCCTGAGCTAGCTCCCCTAGTAAATCATCTAGCAGATATTCATCCGTAAAGAGAGGCTGCCCACCCCAACTGCCGGCAGGCAGCCACCGAATCGTCACTCGAAACGATGAGCAAGCATGTCCTAGTTCGTGCAAGCGTCTCGACTCACTAATTCCATTGCTTGTGAGATCCAATCTTCACATTTGGTACGCCTGCCAATCTCACCTAACGACTCACGCAACCCCTCCGGGGTAGCCTGCGCCAGTTGCGCGTAGGTGTGAATACCGATGTTGTTCAATCGCTGCTGCATTGCCTGACCAATTCCCCGTATCACGGTCAGGTCATCTTTTTTTTTTCGTCCTCCCCTTCATCGACGGCAGGCATCGTTGATGCTGTGAAGGGCTGGATGGATGCCGGGTCAGGCTCCGGCATTGTTACCGGTGGCAGAGGTGCTTCCGGCTCGGGAGCAGCCGCCACAGGTTCCGCAACGGGTTCAAGCGCTTCTTCTGCCGTGCGTAGCCCGGACATGGTGTGCGCAAAATGCGCCCACTCATGCTTGGCGGCAGTTTGATCGGCGCGCAGAGTCGCCTGCGCTGCCTGAATATCGTGGCGCATGGATTGGGTATCCATCTTCAACTGCGCGCGCGCATCGGCCAGTTTCTCGCGTTGCGCGTCCGACATCGCGGCATGCGCCTGGTCCACCTCCGCCATGAACTTGGTGGTGTCGGCACGCATCGCGGCAATGCTTTCACGTAGCGCCGCCACATAGTGCTTCAGCTCTTGCTGCTTTTCCGAAGCAGCCTGCGCGCGGTTTGCCTGCGCGTGAGCCATGAACGCTGTATTCACCTGACGCACATGTGCCAGGTGTTGGTTGAGCATTTGACGTTGTTGTTGAGACATTGCCGCCCGTGCTACGTTGGTGCGTGTGACAAAGTCAGTTGTGTCCTGCTTCAGTGCCGCACTTTGCTGAGCCAGACGCTGTTGCTGCGCAACCGCCATGGCCACATTGGCATCGCGCATTTCCTTCATCTCTTGCAGGGCGCGATTGCGCATTCCCGTCACGTGGTCATGTAGCTGAGCCATATGTTGCTGAAGGTGCTCTCGCTGCTCAGTTGCCATCGCACGACGCGTGGCCTGGTCAGATCGCATCTCAGTCAACGTATTAGCACGCAGATCAGCTACCGCCTTCATACGGGAATCAAAAGCCCCAAACAACTCCTGGGTGAGCTGCTTGATTTCGGTCTCGAATTCCACGGTTCACCTCCTCATTAGGCATCTTCGATATGCCGTGGTTAAACTGGGCCCTTTGATAAACAGAAAGACGGAGGGGCAATTCATTGGTCGCTGCACTGCCCCTCCGCATCACAAGCTCGACGAGCCTCAAGCTTGAGATGCTAGGCGGTGGCGGCGGCTCCGGCGGTCAAGCCGACAGCCTCAGCATACTTGAGGTAAGTATCGACGCCGGCCACTACGACACGGGCTTCAATCGCCAGCAATTCGATGCCCACCAGCGAAACGCGGACATAGGCATCGATCACGATGCCCTTGTCCAGAATGCGATCTACTACTTCTGCCAAGCTGCTCGATGCGATGGATTTTTCGACTGCCATTTTAATTCTCCTTGTAGGTGTTGGAATTATTCGCTCGTCGTAGTTACATCATAGTAACCAATCCGCAGCTATGGTATAGGGTTTATTACTAATGCCGCATAGGTATTGTTACCCAATCGCACTACTTGTGCATTCCAACAAATCCAGCTTGGAGCGCAATCTGGACCAGCGTCGCCAGGTCTGAGGCATTCAGCTTGTTCATCAGGCTGGCGCGATGCTTCTCCACGGTTCGAGAACTAATTCGCATCACCTGCGCCATCGTCTTGTTCGTGTGACCAAGCGCAATCAGGCGCAGCACTTGCCGCTCACGCTCTGAGAGCCGGTTAATAGGATCCTCCTCCACCGGCTGCGACGACTTTGTTTGACCAAGCAGTTGCTTCACCACCACATTTGCAACGGAAGGGCTCAGGTAGGTCTCACCACGGTAGGCAGCATGGACCGCTGGTATCAGGTCCGCCCGCACCGTGGCCTTCACCAGGTACCCCCGCGCGCCGCTTTCCAGCGCGGTATGGACAATTGCTTCGTCCGAGTGCATCGAGAGAATCACCACGCGCGTGGGCAACCCCAGCGCACACACGCGACAAGTGGCCTCGTTTCCATCCATGCAGGGCATCGTGATGTCCATCAACAGAATATCGGGCGCCAGTTGAACCGCCAGGTCCAGTGCTTCTTGCCCATCACATGCCTCACCGACCACTTCGATGTCATCCTGTTGCTCCAACAGCAAACGTAACCCGGTACGCACGACATCATGATCATCCGCGATGAGAACTCGAATCATTCCATCAGCTCCTTAATCATGTTCCCAGGTATAAAGCCAGTCAACCGGGTGCCCACGTGAAGACTGGAATGGATCGACAGCTTCCCCCCGAGTAACTCGAACCGTTCCCGCATCCCCCGCAACCCGACTCCCCAGGGAACCGCCTGGGTGGACATGCGCCGCTGGAGCGCAGCCGGATCAAACCCCTGCCCATCATCTCGGATCGTCAAGACGATCCCGCGCGAGCCGAAAAGTAACCGTACCCAAATATGGCGCGCTTGTGCGTGCTTGACGATGTTCGTTAACCCCTCTTGCGCAGCGCGGTAGAGACAAATGCTCACCGTACCAGGCAACCTTGGCAGGCTTGCCCCGGCATATTCAATGTGCATGGACATGCGTTCTGCGAGCACCTTGCAGTAGCTCTCCAGGGCACGGTCAAGCCCCAACGCGTCGAGCGCAGGCGGGCGCAGGTCGTGCGCGAGTTGCCTGATTTGTTCGGTCGTCATCTCAATCGAGAGAATGCCCGCATCAAGGCGACGCAGCAGTTCCGTCGCATCTTCAGGCAATTCATTCTGCATCCAGGCCAGGGTCATGGTCAACGCCATCAAGTCTTGCGTTACTTCGTCATGCAGTATGCGCGAGATACGCTGGCGTTCTGCTTCCTGTGCGGCCACGACCTGTTGAGCAAGGCTCCGCAAATGAGCACGGCTCGAAATCAACTCCGCCTTATGCTGTTCATGTTGTGCAATCTCAAGCTCCAGGTGCCTGTTCGCTACTTCCAACTGCTTCGTGCGCTCCACAACTCGGCGTTCCAGTGAACGATTCAGCGCTTCTATCTCCTGTTTGGCGCATTCCAATTCCGTAATGTCGCGTGCCACACACAACACGCTCTCCCCACCCCCGTTCAAACCCAGCACCGCCGCGATGCGAATTTGGAAGTAACACAGCGCCCCGGTCTCCGGCGAACTGGGAATAGCCACAACCACTGTGGCGGGCTGGCCCGTCACAAACACTTGCCGGGCCGTCGCTTCCAGCAGGGCTTTCTCCTTATCCGGCATGTTCAGCTCATCCAGGCGCCTGCCTACCATGTCCTCAGCCGTCGTATTGATGAACCCCGCAAACTGTGAACTGACATACAGGCAACGCATCTCGCCATCGAATCGGCAGATCACATCGGGGGAATTTTCGATGAGCGTCTGTAGCTCCTGTTCGTGCTGTCGGATAGCCAGCTCAGTCCGCCGTCGCTCCAGCGCGTTCATAAATATCTGAGCAAGCATCCGCAAGGCATCGAGGTCACCTTCCGACCAATCGCGCATATAGGACTTCGAGAAGAACCCCACCCACCCAATCGGCACATTCAGTTGAAATAGAGGCACACAGATGAATGATTGAATCCCCAGGTCCAGGATGAGGCGCTTAGCATGCTCTGCTTCGGGCGGCATATCTGCGGCATGTTGGACACACACGACATCGCCGCGCCCCAGCATATTCATCCAGCCCGCAAACGGATCGATCGGCAATTCCTGAAACACATCGAGGTCGGTATACACGCCTTCCGCACTCCAGATGTGTGTACTGCTGAACCTGTTGCCGCCCGGTTCCACTTGCAACACACAGGCAAAGTCAGCACCTAAAAATGTCCCTACTACTTGCAACGCACGAACAATTTCCGGATTCAAATTCATTGGCGACGCAGCCACAAAATCGGTTGAAACGCGAGCCAACATCTTCCCCAACTGTAGGCGGAAGTGCAAGTCATTTTCCGCCTTGCGGCGGCTCGTAATATCGTGGATGACTGAAAAAAGCAGGCGGCGACCATGAATTTTCATCGGGCTGGAATACACTTCCACATCCCGAATTTCGCCCGAGGCAAGGCGATGCTTGAATAAAAAGTAGGTTTGCTCTGCATGCAACGCCCTAGACATCTCCACCTGCACCTGATCGGGCGGCAGTGTGTTGATCTCCATGATGCGCATGCCACGCAAGGCACGCGCCGAGTAACCATAAAACTCGCACGCCGCAGGGTTTGCCTCCACAATCTTGCCGGTCCGCGGGTCGATCAGCAACTTCACGGCCCTGTTCTTTTCAAACATCGCCCTGTAAGCGGCTTCGCTATCACGCAAGCGCTCGTCCGCTCGAATGCGCTCAATATTGGCGGAGACATGGGTGGCGATAAATTCCAGCGCGCCAATTTCCTGGCTTCCAATCGGGATAACCTCGGTATCCAATTGCAGCGTGATGACGCCGACCATACGCCCGCGTGCCTTTAGCGGCACACCTACCCAATGCAACGGGTAAGTATGTGCGGGGTCAAGGTCGCCAGACTTCAATAAGCGCTCGATCTCCTGTGGCGACGCAACCAGCACGAGTCCTGTACGCAACACATATTCAATCAAACCGTGCCCCAGCCGACAGGTTGTTGGCGTCGGGCAATCCTCCCCGGAGACGTATGCAAAGTGAATCTTCTGCGAGCGTGATTCGTATAACACCAGCTCAAACCGGCTGATGGGCAGCAAGTTGCGGATGGCACGATAGACCAATTCGTAATATAGCCGTGGCGTGTCTAAAAACTCAGCCGCCTGCATGATCTGAAAGACGATTGCCTTTACATCGTCGTACCGCTTATGGCCAGTGACATCGGTAACAATACCCAATGCGCCGGCATATTCCCCCCGACAATCAAGCATGGGCATCACCGATATCAAAGCCCACACTGACTGACCATCCCGATGCCGCAGACGCATGTGATCCAGCCTGGTCACCTCATGCCGATTTTCCATGATGTGTTGCTTTGCCAGGTGAACATTCCGATCATAGAAAAAGTCATATACCGACCGCCCGATCATCTGATCCGTGGTGTAACCGAGCATGGCCGCCAACAACGAGTTGACAAAGACGATCCGATCCTCCTTGTCCAGCTCACAAATTCCCTCCAGCGCAGAGCCGATCAAACGTCGCAGGCATGTTTCGCTCGTCTGTTGCACTTCCGATGAATTCGTAAACGCGCGACACAGATCGAGCAGATTCGATACTTGGGCAAGTATTGTTTTGTGTTCAGACCCCGCTTCTTGATCGACGGAATGCGTCGTTTGCTGCACCGTGCTTTCAATCAGGTCCACGATGCGGGGGAATATGCCGGTCGCGCGCTCAAATACGGCAGCTTGTGCTTCTTCTGTTGCCGCATAGCTCAGCGCAATCGCCAGCGCCTGATAAAAGGAACTCGTACAGGCCAGGCGGGTCAACCCTTTACTCACAATGAAATGATTAACGCTCTGCAGATCAATGGTCGGCGATGATCCATCCAAGTACAAGACCATTCCTGGAAGCTGCACGAGAGCGTGCTGCGGCTTGCGCTGCATTAGTCCCTCCACATTAATGCAACTAAATTTAAACACCTTTCACCCAGATTTGCAATAGCCACGGAATAGAGCGCTAATTCAGGCGCAATAACAACACCCGCGTTTCAACCCAACCCGGGAATGTACCTTGGGTTATTTTTAAGATTGAGTGCCCAACACAAAGCTCTTGAACTTATTGCCAATCGTATCGTTTGAACCGGCGACTTACTGCCATATAAAAAGGCCTCCTTCTACGATTGACGTAGGAGGAGGCCACTCCACATTCGTATTGGACGTACCGAACCTGAAGTCAGCGAGTTACCTCAAAACGCTCAGAAAGGCCGGCCCGCTGGCTGCCCCCCACCGCGACCAGGAACTCGCCCGGCTCCACGACCCAGGCGCCCTGAGCATTCACCATCGACATTTGTTCGGGGGTGATGGTGAAGCTGAGCGTCTTCGTCTCGCCTGGCTGCAACGATACTCGCGCGAACCCCGCCAGAAAGCGCAACGGACGCGAGGTGGAGCCCTCCAGGTCGGTCAGATACACCTGCGCCACCTCATCGCCCGCGCGCGCGCCCGTATTGGTCACGTCTACGCTCACCGTCAGGGCGCTCCCGGCAGCCAGCTTTGTGGTGCTTAGCTTCAGGTTGCGATAGCCAAACGTGGTGTAGCTCAAGCCATGCCCAAACGCATACAGCGGCTCGCCGGTGAAGTAACGATAGGTGCGGTTGGTCATCGCGTAGTCATCGAAGGGCGGCAATTGCGCCACGGACTTATAGAACGTCACCGGCAAACGCCCGGCGGGGTTGTAATCGCCAAACAGCACCTCAGCCAGCGCGATGCCGCCCGCCTGCCCCGGATACCACGTCTCCAGGATGGCCGGCACGTGCGCATCGGCCCAGTTGACGGCCACAGCGCTGCCGTTCAGCAACACCAGCACCACCGGCGTGCCGGTCGCGTAAATTGCCTTCAGCAATTCTTCTTGCACGCCCGGCAAGTCGATGTTGGTGCGGTCGCCGAAGCTGTGCGCGCCGGCTTCCACGCCCTCTTCCTGCCCCTCTTCGCCCTCCATCTGCTGCGAAAGCCCCAGGCACACGATCGCCAGATCGGCCTTACAAGCCGCTTGCACTGCTTCGTCGAACCCGGCAGTGGACTTGTTGGCGATGCCACAGCCTTTGGCACAAGTTACCTGCGCAGCGGGAAGCGCCTGGCGTATGCCGTCCAGGGGCGTATAGGATTTTGACGGCGTCCCGTTATAGTTGCCCAGCAACACCTCATGATCGTCCGCGTTCGGGCCAATCACTGCAACTTGCTTGAGTTTGCTCTTATCCAGCGGCAGGAACCCGGCGCCGGAACCATCCACGGCATTCTTCAACAGCACGATCGATTCGCGGGCCGCCTGCAAGGCCACTTGCCGATGCGCCTCACAGTCGTTTACGCTGATGGGCAGGCTTGCAAAAGGCACCATATCCGGCGGGTCGAACATGCCCAGCCGGATGCGCGCGCGGAACAGCCGGCGCAAGGCTTGATCCAGGTCTGACTCACTAAGGAGTCCCTGGCGCACCGCGCTCGCAAGCGCCCGGTAAGTCGCGCCACATTCCAGGTCACAGCCAGCCTTCACCGAAATCGCCGCGGCTTCCTCCGGCGTATTCACCACGTGGTGATCCTTATAGACGTCGGTGATCGCGCCGCAGTCCGAGACGACATACCCCTCGAAGCCCCACTCGTCGCGCAATATCTTTTGCAAGAGTGTTGGGCTGGCGTTACATGGCTCGCCATTAGTGCGGTTATAGGCCCCCATGATGGACACCGCCTTCGCTTCGGTGATGGTGGCCTTGAATGCGGGTAGATAGGTCTCGCGCAGGTCGCGTTCGCTCACCCGCGCATCGAAGCGGTGCCGCTCCGACTCTGGCCCAGAATGCACTGCGTAGTGCTTTGGGGTTGCCACCAGCTTGAGATATTTGGGATCATCTCCTTGCAGGCCCTTCACAAAGGCCACGCCCATACGCGCCGTCAGATATGGATCCTCGCCATAGGTTTCCTGCCCGCGGCCCCAACGCGGATCACGGAACTGGTTAATATTGGGTGACCAGAAAGTGAGCCCGTAGTAGATATCGTGGACGCCCTTGCGCAGCGCCTCGTGATGCTTAGCGCGAGCCTCATCCGAGATGACCGTGGCCACGCGATGCATCAATGCCGTATTCCACGTGGCGGCCAGGCCGATCGCCTGCGGGAACACACTGGCGATGCCCGCCCGCCCCACACCATGCAAACACTCATTCCACCAGTCATATTGCGGAATCCCCAGGCGGGGGATTCCGGGAGCGGCGTTCATCATCTGGCCGGCTTTCTCTTCCAATGTCATGCGACCGATCAGGTCGTCCACTCTTGCTTCAATGGGCGCCGATGGGTCCTGGTAGATTGGCGTCGTGTGACGGTTATCGGTAGTCATAGTTGTCATTCTCCTGGCAATAAGTATCGGACAAGTTTGCCAATCGGTGAAACACAAAAAAAGCCACAGCAAGCTGGTCGTTGGGCTCGCTGTGGCCTTGATATGCCTGAGGAGGGGCTTCCCTTAGGGCGAAACCCGAACGAACTTGACGCTATCGAAGTTCACATAACGGCTCATGGCCGGTTCACCAGTCTGGTCGCTGAGCATGACGTAATCGTCCGTTCCCTGGCTGAAGTAATAGGTGCCGATGTTAACCCAGGCGTTGCTCAGCGGCGCCTGGTCCACCTCGTAGGTGGTGACGCCATCGCGATGCTTGATGGTGTACAACGCATGATCCGTATCCCAGGAGATACTTTGACCACCGCACGGCCAGGCATAACCAGGATGGTCAGGGATGTAAACCTGCACCTGGTAAGCCGCCTCGATCGGGATGTTTGGGCGCCAGACAGCCGAATTGGTGGAATCACCGGCGCCGGAGGCATTGGGCGTTAAGAGATGATACCCCTTCAAGCCGGAACTGCCTTTCACCCAGCCCGTCTTGCAGGTATCGCCCACTGCAGGCGTCGTCTCCATCAACTCTGCCTCCACCAGGATTTCGGTAGGCGCCGGCGCAGCGGCACTACTCGGCCAATAGTGCGTCCAAATCGTCCAAAAATCCTGGTTGCCCGATTGCGTGTTGTTATAACGATAGAGTGCCGTCGTCGCGCGGTTCAAAGGGATCACACCATCCATCACCGCGCCAAGCGGCACCGTATCGAAACGGTTACGCAAGGTACGCGCGGCGCACTCCGTCTGGTTCGCAAAACCGCGTGCTTCCTCGTAGCCGGGGGCGCAGCCCATCGCCCAGTCGATTGCATCAGAAGAAGGCTCCGTATCCCCCAACAGAGCCTGTTCTTTTTGCAAGAGCACCAACAGCAAGCGGGGGTTTATCCCAAAGTGATTAGATTGCTCACAAATAATCTGGGCGGCGGACTTGCTGTCCACAACATAACTCTTCAGCACGCCTGTACGGGCATTGAGGAAGTCCTGGATGTCGCTGCAAGACATCGCATAAGAATCGTTGAACTCCTCGTCTGTAATAACGGACACGGGGTTGAAGGGTTCGACAAGAGCAGCAGCGCGCGATGGAAACACGAATGTTGCCATCAATAGCACGAGCACGCCTAACCGCGAAAGCAAAGGTATGTTCATGTCAATGCTATTTATATCATATCTCGTCCGGGCAATCCCAAAACAATGATCAATAGCATCCAAACGTGTCTATTTCCACATCATGCCATACACCCTAACAGGTTTCTCATTCTCTTCTAAGGATAACGTTATCACGGCAGGCTCAGCCTTGCAACATCCCCAACAACGTCGGCAGCAACTGCTTCTTACGCGAGACCACGCCCGGCATGTCCCATACCCCATCGCCCTTGCGTGAGAAAGGCAGGCGTTCCAAGTAATGACTGGTGCCAACGCCGATCAGAAGGCTATTGTTCTGTACGATGTCCGTAACCATGAGCACGGCGAAGTCGGCCTTACGCTGTTTCTGTAAATCACGCAGCGCTTCGCGCACCTCGGCCAGGCGGTCGAGGATCGCCTCATAATGCGTGACCTCCACCTGTGAGACGCTGAAGCCCACCGGCCCGGATTCAAAGGCTTTGCAATCGGCCCCCACGATCTCGGCCGGCGAGCGCCCGGTCAGGTCGGCCCCGGCGCGCAAAAGTCGCTCGCCGTAGTCCTGCAAACCGGCTTCGGCCTCGTCCACACCAAATGTCATCCACGAGAGCCACGTGCCCGAAGCGCGGTCGCGCGGGGTGGTGGTGGGGGAGCGAAAAATCAGTGTGTCGGCCAACAACCCCGAAAGCAGCATCCCGGCGATGCCGGGCGGTGGCGTTAGGCGCGCCATGCGCATGCGTTCGGCCACCAGAGTGGAGCAAGAGCCGACCGTATCCACGTGGAAAGTGATCGGGATGGTGGTGTTGATCGTCGCCAGGCGGTGATGATCCAGCACCTCCAATAGTTCGGCTTCCGCCAGCCCGCTGACGGCCTGTGACGCCTCATTATGATCCACCAGGATCAGCTTGACGCGCGGCGGGTGCAGCATGTCGGCCCGCTTGCAGGTGCCTACGTATTTGCCGTCGCTATCCACGATCCAGAAGTCTTCGCGCTCGCTGTTCAGGATGCTGCTCAGATAGTCGCTCACCCGGTCATTCACGTTGAAACGCGGCACGTTCATGTCGCACGCTTCGCCGCACGGCACGCCGATCAACACCCGAAAGGGCGCGTCGGTCATATCCAGATGCCCCGATAGATAGCGGAAGACGGAGAGCCCCGTCACCATCCCCACCGGCGCGCACTCGGCATCCACCACCGGCACCGCCCGCGTAGATTCCGCCGAGAGCCGCCAAGCTTCCGACAGCGGGCTGGACGGCAACAGCGGGGGGAAATGATGCGCAATCGCGCCAAAGCGCGGCGAGGCGTCTTCCAGCAGCACCGGCATCTCCACTTTGAAGTAATGCAGAGCAAACGCCGTTTGCGCGTTCACGGTGCCGGCGCGCGCGGCCACGGCATCGTCGCCGTCGCGTTCACGCCGCAGCCAGGCATAGCCAATCGCGGAGGCAATCGTATCGGTGTCGGGGTTCTTATGCCCGACGACATATATAGGAGCCATTTTTATAACCAACCCACCCACACTTAAAAGTTTCCCAACACAAAAACATGCAGAATGAAACGTGAAACGTAAGAGAAGAAAGCATGTAGCGTATGCCTATGATTGTAAAGGATGCAATCATGGTTCGACAGGCTCACCATGATTGCCTGAAGACTTTGCTGTAAATCGCTCGCTGCTATAACCGCTCAAAGTCGGCCTGCCGGGCAGAGAATAGATCGCGGTTTAGTCTTCTAAAAGCCAGTCACCCGACACCCCAGAATAGAAAATTCATTGCGGGATAGTTTTGTGCTTATTCGGACGGGCGCCATGGGCAATCAGGAGACGCCGCATTGACTCTCTGTCGATGCTCTTCCCCGCATCCTCGACCTCGTCCAGCGGCGTCTGCCCACGTTCGTTCAGTGCATTGAGATCGCCTCCGCACTCGATCAAAGCCTCGACGACATGAACAAAGCCGGCTTTCGCGGCGCAGTGCAGCGCCGTGCGGCCCTTATACAGAGCCGTCACATCCGCGCCGTATCGAAGCATGGCACGGGCGAGCGCTGCGTTTTCCTTGTGGCCGCTGTTCCCTGTGCAGCACATGCCGATCCAAACGCCTGGCTCCTGGTTGACGTTCGCGCCCCGCGCCACCAGTTTGTCCGCAATGGCGGGATACATCACCCAAACGCCGGCGCCAATCGCGGCGGGTTCTGCGCCGTGCGCCAGCAGGAGATCGGTCAGCGCTTCATGACCTCGGTTCGCCGCAGCCCGGATCAGTCGCACGCTGTTTACGCCCACGGTCGCGCCACGCCGCAACAACAATTGCGCGACTTCGACCTGTCCGGCAAAAACCGCGTGCATCAGCGGGGTGACATCCGCCACATCACATCCTGGGTCGCTCGCGTTGGCGAGATTGGGCGCCGAATCCAGCAATTCCCGCACAGCGTCAAAATCACCCAGGCACGCAGCAGTGAAAATATCGTACTGAGCGCCATGCTCGACGAGCATTTTGACGATGACTTCTCGGTGACTGGCGAGCGCTGCGCACAGCGGGGTGATCGGTAACATGGGCAGATCATAGAGATTTGCATCACTCCCCGGTAGCATCGCAACGGCATTCACGTCCACGCCTTGACGTAGCATCTCCTCGGCGGCTTTGACCTTGCCACGAATAGACGCGACCAACAAAAGCTTCGGCCCATGCAACGGCAGCACATGCGGGTGTGCGGCAGCAGCTTCCGCAATGTCCGCCGCATCGTCGCGCTGGACAGCACGCAGGAATCGAGCGTCGGAAACGTCGCGGACGCGCTCACCGGGCATAGGGTCGTCTGTACGGGTTACGAGTGCCAGTGCAAGCCGCGAAATGAGGGGTTTGATGGGGTTGATGAGGGTTGGGTCTTTAATCGTTTCGGCGAAGGAGCCGAAAAAATGCCCGAGCCACCGCTCCGCCATCCCGCGGCTGATCGAGACTGATGCGTGCGCCGCTTTGAGACCCGGGGGCCACACCGCGTCGAAATACGTTGGAGCGCCGCCCAACCATGCCTCAAAAAAGAGCTTCAGCTTCTCGCGCTCTTTCGTCAAGTCGCGATTGAATGCCGGACGCAGGATGCTATCCGCTTCGATACGGTCATAAAGCCCGTCAACGAGCCTGGCGATAGCCTCCCGACCGCCGAGTGCCTCGAACATTCCTGCTGAAGGAAACAGCGGCACACCGCGCTGCCCGAACACGCCGCGATGATCAAGGCTGGTCTGAACCTGGTGCACCATTGCCCCCATGCTTTGCTTCCTTATATCGTTCATTGAACGATACCTCCTTAAATAGGAGCCCTATTTTTACAATCCAACCCGCACTTTGAGATTGTAATGTGATTTAAACCTCATCTCCTCCTGTTACAATCGCGCAGGAGAAGAATCCCATGACTGAAGTGCTCTTTCTCGGCGTAGGCGCGGCCGTGCCGATGCCCGGGCAGACGAATGCCTCCTGCATCTTGCGCGCCGGCGACGTTTGCATCTTGATCGACTGCGGCCCGGCCATCTTGCAGCAACTGGCCGCCGTGGGGCTATCCCCGGTGGAGATCACCCACCTGTACTTCACGCACCGGCATGGCGATCACGCCCTGGGTTACCCCATGCTAATGCTGTGGTGGTCGATTGAGCACCCCCAAGACGCCGCGTTGCCCACCATCATCGCGAGCGAACAGACGCTGGAGACGTTGGACGAAATGTTGCTGTTGTCGTTTGGGCCCGACACTGCCACTGACGTCGCCGCAGCGCCGCGCATCGCCCTGCCGCAGGCCGGCGCAACGCTGCAACTCACGCCCGAAATCCGGCTGAGCGCGATTCCTTTGCGCCACCACGATTATGCCCCTGTGCTGGGGGCGCGTTTCGAGGTCGAGCGCCACGCGTTCGCCTTCACCGGCGATACCATGCCCACCGACGGCGTCATCACGCTGGCCCGCGACGCCGACCTGCTGGTGCATGACGCGACCTTTAGCGCCACCTTGAACCCGGAGCACGCCCAGGGAGCTTTCGGCCATAGCACGGCCCAAATCGCGGCGCGCAACGCCGCTGCTGCAAACGCCAAACGCCTGGCGCTGATCCACATCGACGCCCGCTACCAGGGCCGAGAAGCGACCTTCCTGGCGGAAGCGCGGCATGAATTTGCGGGGCAGGTTTGTGTTCCTATCGCCGGGACGCTGTTCACATTTTAGATTTCTGATTGAACAGTGGAGATTTGAGGCTGGAGATGAGAGATTTGGACGAGCAATGAATGGTTGACGAATGAGCAAAGACGTGGATAACCTGTAGAATGGCTGACCGATCTATTATCGAGAAAACGATGACCACACATACACCTGAGAATCAAAAATCTAAAATCTTCGGCCCGACCTTTGAAGAAATGCTTCATCCGCAGGCCGTACAGGCCGACATCCGTGCCAGGGCCGACCGGGCGCGCACCGAAGACCCGCTCAACCCGATCAATTTGTTCAACATTCACTGGCGCAAGCCCGACGGCGGCATCGATTACTTCGTGATGCCGCACGCGCTCACCGGCGTGGATGCGGAGATTGTGGTCATCGTCGCCAAAGATTTCCCCACCGGCAGCCACAAAGTGGGCGCGGCCTACTCGTGCCTGATCGAGAAGTATGTGGATGGCATCCTAGATCCGGCGGTGCACACGTTGGTCTTCCCCAGCACCGGCAACTATGGCATTGGCGGCGCATGGGTGGGCCGGCGCGCCGGGTTCGACACGGTGGTCATCTTGCCGGAGGGGATGAGCAAAGAGCGCTTCCAGAAGATCGAAAGCTATGGCGCGCGCTACATCAAGACCACCGGCAGTGAATCGAACGTGAAGGAAATCTATGACGAGTGCAAGCGGCTGACCCAGGAGCACCCCGACACGGTCCACGTCTTGAACCAGTTTGCCGAAATGGGCAACTATCGCTTCCACTATCATGTCACCGGCAACACCATCGTGGAGCTGGCGCAGGAACTATCGGCGCACCTGGGCACGCACGGCATTGCCGCGTTCTGTTCTGCCATGGGCAGCGCCGGCGCTATCGCCGCGGGTGACCGGCTGAAGCAGGTCTTCCCCGATTGCAAAGTGGTCGGCCTGGAGCCCATCCAGTGCCCCACCCTCTACAACAACGGCTACGGCACGCACGACATCCAGGGCATCGGCGATAAGCACGTCACCTGGATTCATCACGTCACCAACATGGACGGCCTGGCCTGCATCGACGACCAGGAATCCGTGAAGCTGTGCCAGGCGCTCACCGACCCGGTGGGCAGCGAGGTCATCACCCGGCGCTACGGCATCCCTGGCGAAGCCGCGGGGCAGATGGCGCAAATCTTTGGCATCAGCGGCGCATGTAACCTGATCGGCGCGATCAAGACGGCCAAGCACTTTGGGATGGGCAAGCACGACGCGATCATCATCCCCGCCACGGATAATATCGAGCGCTATCATTCGACGATGAAAGACGCGGATGAGCGCTATGGCCGGATGGATGCCTGCGAAAGCGTGGTGCGCCTGGAGGGGATTCTGAAGAACCAGAAGACGGATTGGTATATGGACGGCACGCCGGAAGCCCGGCGGCGCTGGCACAACCTGAAGTATTACACCTGGGTGGAGCAGCAAGGCAAGACGGTGGAAGAATTGAATGCGCAGCTCACGCCTGAGTGGTGGCTGGCGCACCAGGAACGCGTGGCCGACATTGACCGCAAGATATTGGCACTCCGATAGAGAGACTGGAGTATTGGAGATCAGAGATTGAGTGAACCACGGATTTCACAGATTGCACGGATTTGTAATCGTATCGGTTCAATCTGTGACATCCGTGTAATCCGTGGTTTCCCAATCTCAAATCTCTAATCCCCAATCTCTAACCTCGGATCTCTATACAAAAAAACCGGAAATAAAAGGATGGATGCTGAACAATTTGACGCAGCACTGAAAAGGTGGTTGCTGAGACAGATCGACCTGGCTGGCGGGTACTATCACGTACAGATCAAGCTATGGCCCATCGAAGTGGAAATGGCGCAACTCACTGCCGCCGACCTGCCGGGCTGGGTGATCATGGACTGGCAACATCGCGGTATTGGGCTTTCGGCACGGCGGGCCGTGTCGGTGACCAGCCAGCCGCCCAACGTCGCGCACGTCCTGGAGGCTATCTCCGGCAATCTATTGCATGTCCAGGTGCAACTGATCCTCGCCCCCGAGGAAGACTGGCACGATGCCTACCCGAAGAACTCCCTTGCGCCCGACTTGATGCCCGTGATCGACGCCGGGCATGCGAAAATCCTGAGCGTCTCGGCCGAACGCGACCACGCCGACTGGCGCATCCTCCAGGCGCACCAGCCCCCCAGCGACGAAACGATCAACGACTTGTGATTTCCGATTTTAGGTTTTTGATTTCGGATTTGCATGTGCCACAAGAACTCCTGCGCTACAATGTGATTGATTGCATATCGCAGCGTTGGGGGACGCAGATGGATGAACAACAATTCAAGGATCGGACAAAAAAGCTCGCCGTCAGGATCATCCGGTTAATCGATTCATTACCGAAAACTGCGACAGGGAAGATCATCGGTCAACAATTGCTCCGTTCCGGCACATCTATCGGGGCAAACTACAGAGCCGCATGTAGAGCAAAATCTGCCGCCGATATGATCGCTAAATTAGCCATTGTCGAAGAAGAGGCCGACGAATCGCTCTATTGGATGGAATTACTCATCGATACAAATATCGTGCCTGCTGTGCTCCTTGCGGACCTCATGAAGGCAACGGATGAAATTATCGCCATGACTGTAGCATCTACCAAGACGCTACGTGCAAGCAATCGAAGCCGTAAAGGCGTTTAGCCAATCCAAAATCCGAAATCGAAAATCGAAAATGATAGAGCCTGACGCCCGTGTGCTTGTGTGCCTGATCAACCGGCCACGCGACCTGGAGATTGCGCGTTGGGATCATTGGTATCGCATCCCGGTGAAGCACGCTCCCCCCGACTACCTGGCGAATATCCTGGCCTTTTACCTCACGTCCGCCTTCGGCGACGAGAAATGGGCCATTCACGAGTACGCCGAAGTGCGCGGGCACGAATTGGTCCGGCGCGTCGATCTATTCCCCAACGAGCCCGATCACCCTCGCGCGAACGAGCTGTATTACAAAATGCAACTCGGCCCGCTGCAACGGCTAAGCCGCCCGATTCCCTCATTGAAGTGGCGGCGCATCGCGTTCATTCAAACCACCGGCGACCGCTTTTTGAATGCACTGGAAGTCAGCGAGTTGGTTGAAGTACATACCCACGGGGACCGTTTTGTGCAATTGATGGAGGACGATCACGGATGCTGATCACTCACGGCCTGCTCATCAGCATGGGCGAGCCCAACCGCGTCATCGAAGACGGCGCGCTCTACATCCAGGATGGCCAAATCGCCGATATCGGCACCAGTCAAGAACTGTTGCGCCGGTATGCCACAAGTGACACCACAATCCTCGACGCGGGCGGCAAACTGATCCTGCCGGCCAATATCTGCGCACACACGCACTTCTACGGCGCCTTCGCGCGCGGCATGTCCATCCCAGGCCAGCCGGCGGGGAACTTCGTGGAGATATTGGAGCGCCTGTGGTGGAAGCTGGACCGTGCGCTAGACGTGGAAGGCGTGCGCTATTCAGCGCTGGTCTGCCTGATCGACGCCATCCGGCATGGCACGACGACGCTGATCGATCATCACGCCAGCCCCAACACCATTGACGGCAGCCTGGATGTGATCGCGGACGCCGTCGAACAGGCCGGCTTACGCGCGGTATTGTGCTACGAAGTGACCGACCGCAATGGCCTGCCCGGCGCGCAGGCCGGCATCCGCGAAAATAGCCGTTTCGCGCGGGCCTGCCGCGAGAAGCCCTCGGACATGTTGAAACCCGCCTTCGGCATGCACGCCCTGCTCACGCTGAGCGACGCGACGTTGGACACCTGCATCGCCGAAGCGAACGCGGCGGGGATTCCGCTGCATCTGCACGTCGCCGAGGGGTTGGCCGATCAGACCGAGTCGCTGGCGCGCCATCATCAGCGCGTGGTGGAAAGGCTGGCGGCACACGGCGGGCTGAGCGCCAAGACGCTCGCGGCGCACTGCATCCACGTGGACGAACATGAGATCGAACTGCTGGCGCGGCAGCAGGCCAAAGTGATGCACCAGCCACGCAGCAACATGAACAACGCCGTAGGCGTCTCGCCCGTCAGGCGCATGTTGGAGGCCGGCATCTGCGTGGGGCTGGGGAACGATGGCTTCAGCAACAACGCCTTCACCGAGATGAAGTTCGCCGACCTGCTCCAGCGGCACGCCGCGGGCGACCCGCGCGCGATGGGTGCCGACAAAGTGATTCACATGACCTATGCCAATAACGCCCAGATCGCGGGGCTGTTCTGGTCGCAGCCCATCGGCACATTGCGGGTGGGCGCGCAAGCTGACGTGATCCTGGCCGACTATCACCCCTATACGCCGCTCACAGCCGGCAACGTACCCTGGCACATCCTGTTTGGCATGGACGGCAGCGAGATCACGCACACCCTCTGCGCGGGCAAACTGCTCATGGAAGATCGCCGCCTGCTCACGCTCGACGAGGCCGAGATCAGCGCGCACGTCGGCGAGATCGCACGGCGCACCTGGCAACGCGTGCAAGACATGGCATAAGCCAGAACCTCTCACACAAAGCAACAAAGACTTATAGACAGGCTTTGTGTGTTCTTTGTTGCTTTGTTTCTTTGTGTTACCTGCTCTATTTCGCTGACAGGCGCTCGATCTCTATGACGGTGCGATTCAATTCGTCGTTCAGCCGGGCCGGGCCAACTTGCAGGTAGGCGTTTGCCAGGGCCCGGTAGTACCACAACGTCTTGTCGCGCGGCACGTTGAAGCGCTGCCACACCGCTTCGCCCACGCGGTGCAGGTCGCGCAGCGTGGCTTGCGCGTTATACAGCTTATCCGACGCCGAGACCAGCAAAACGGACTTGGACGCGCTGGGCAGATGTGCCAGGTACGCGCGTTTACGCTCCTCCCAGGGGGGCTTGGGGGTCTGAAAGCTATCGGTACAGCCTGCCACAATGTCGGCTACGGCCTCGCCAAAACGTGTGCGAATGTCTTCCAGCCTGGAGAGCCCGCCCTGGTCCTCCACCGCGTCGTGCAGTAGCGCAGAAATGGCTTCGGTCTCATCCGCGCCATATTCCAGCACAATGCTACACACCCCCAGCAAGTGCGCCATGTAGGGCGTCGAAGTTCCTTTGCGCACCTGCGTCGCATGAACATCAGCCGTGTAGACCAGCGCCTGGTTAAATCGCGTCGATAGCACCGTCATAGATGTGATACCCCCACTGTGATTGTTATAACAGTGTTAAGTATAGACGCGCCAAACGCCGCATACGCCGAAACCGCACCCCACGCACAATCGTGCATTGCGGAAATAAATCTCCGGGGTCTGGCCGGACGAAGTTCGGCCTGAGACCCCAGAGGTTTAACCGTCCCTTTTAATCGCTTGTAAACCGGCCTATTGGGAACGGATCACTGTTGGAATATAGACTTTGCGCACGGGCAACTTCAACGTCACTGAACTGGTGTTGTTATCGGTATAAGCCTCCACACCGGTCGGGTTCGTATTATTGATCGTCAACGTGCTGGTGAACCACTCACCCAGACTAGGCGTGGTGGGGATCTGCGCAGTCAGTTGCACTCCGTTCTGCCAATACGGCCCCAGGCGGCCATATTGCCAGATGAAGATGTTCGCCGACGGATGAAGGTCGGGCGCTGGAGAGACGCTCAGGCTGCTCATGTCATCTGGCAACTGAAATATCACCCAGGTTGTATCTCCTTGCGTTTCCCACTGTGTGCTGCGGTTGCCGAATTCAAGCTGATAGGTGATCACCTTCCCCGCGCCGAGCGTGCCCGTCGCAGTGTGCGTTGCATACAGGTCCGCCCCCGCAAATGCCGTCTGCGCAAAAACATTGTCGGCCGGGTTTACATCCGATTGCAGAAGCGTCGCCGAGAGCGTGTTGGTGAAGAGCAGACCGGGTTGATCGACGTAAGGGCCATCCACGTTCAACTGCAACTTGAGCCCCGCCGTGTTGCCTGCATCCACCTGAGTCAGCGTGAAGACGGAACGTTGTGCCGACACCTCTTCGCTCCACGACATCTCCCCTGGGCACCACTGCATCCACCAGTTTGCAAAACTGGTGTGAACAGGATAAACATCCGTCAGGCGCACGTTATTGATGCTCACGTCACCGATGTTCTCGACGTGCAAGGTATATTCCAACTGCTCCGCCCCATTCCAGTTCGACTCTTTGTAGACGCGCAAGTTTGATCCATGCGGATAGATGGTCACGCCGGCAGTAGCAACGTCGTCAGACGGCCACGCTTCCGCACTGCCGCCGCCGATTCTGACGCTGTTCGTGAGCAGCGCGCCCGGCACGACTGATGGCTGGACTTGCACAACCACTTCGAAGTTGCCGTTAGCGCCGGGGACTTGAGGGCCCAAGTTCCAAATGTACTGGTTGCCCACTTTATTGCTGTAAGGCACATTCACCCACCCCTGCTGCGTGCCATAACCCGCCTTGATGAACGTCATGCCGGCCGGCAGCGTGTCCGTCAGCCAGACCGGCTGGACGGCCACGTTGCCGTCGTTTTTGTAATCGATGCCGAAGTAAATCATCCCACCCGGCACCTGACTGCCAGAGTCAAAGTGCTTAGCCACACTGAGGTTCTGGCGCGCCGGAGAAACGTATACATCTCGGCTGCTGGCATTATTGGTCACATCCACGTCGTTGGGCACGAAGCTATCCACCGTGTTGATAAGCTGCTGCTTAGCCGCCAGCGCCGGGTCGAGTTGCACCACCAGGTAGAGCCAGCTTCCCTGGTTGCCGCCAATGGCATCGCGCTGGAACACCACCTGCGTGCCCGTCTGCACCAGGGTCCACCCTGCTTCATCAGACCACCAGTCCACATAGGTCGTCGAGACCGGCAGCGTGTCGGTGATGCGTACAGGGCCGCTGCCCGTATTGCCGTTGTTGTGATACCCAATCTGCCAAATCATCTTCTGGCCTGCCGCCGGGTCACCGGTGCGCGGGTCTTGCCAGACGTTCAAATCGGCGTTGCTCGCCACCAGTTCCATCACGTGCGTGGCCGTGTCATTCCCCGTCTCTGCGTGCTGGTTATAGGCATCCGCGCCAACCGTCACCTGGTTCGTAACCTGATCGCCTGGGCTTGCGGCATCGCTAAATGCGACTGTGAGCAACACGTAACAATCCTGGTCCTGATGCACCATGCCGGCTTCGATCACGACCTGGTTGCCGATCAGCGTATAGGTGTAGCCGCCGCTGACGCCGACAAAGCTGGTGCCCGCGGGTAACGTATCGGTGAGCACCGCATGCTTCACCGCGGCCTTGTGAGCCTGATAGTGCAGTTCATACACGAAACGCCCGCCCGGCGCAGCCTGGCCGTTCGCGTTGATATACGTTGCCAGGTTCACAGCGCCGAAGTTGACGTACACCTGCTGGCCGTTCGCGTCGAACAGATACAGATTGCCCATATCGTTGGGCTGCAAGTCATACTCCCAGGGCGATGTGTTGGTGTTCAGGCTAAAAAACCCCGTCCCATCGGTCATCACGCTTGCCCCCTTCACCGGCCTGTCGGTCACCTCAATGAAGAGCGTCGTATTGGGTGGGCCATAGCCGCTGATCGTATCCGTGGCGGCATCCATCGAAGCCGTCAGCGTCATGGGGATGGACACAGCGTAGGTCTTGCCGCCCGACGACACACTCACCGTGTCGCCCGCGTCAATGTTGGCGCTGTATAACGGGAAGTTGAAATCGCCATTTGCGTCCGCAACGGTTGCCTCGGCGGCCTTCTGCGGGCTGCCGGTCACCGTCACGTAGACCGTCGCCTGCGGCGATGTACTTCCGCTCACGCGGCTATCGTCCAGGTCAACCATGACCCGCAACGCACTGCGCACGATGCCCACCTCGTTGCCGTCGGGACGGACATACCACACGGCGATGTTGTCGCCGGGCAACACATCCGACGGGCTGAAGTTGACCGTGTAGTTGCAGGCTGCATCGCTGACCGCCTCCTGGCTGGTGCCATTGGTATAGCGCCACACCTCGCCGCGCACATTTGCCGGGCAGCCTGGGGCGGCAATATGGCCGGAGATAGTATTCGCCAGCGGGTCAACCACGCCCGACATCGCAATTACGTCAATGGACGCCGTGAGGCCGGTGGACGATTGCAATTCCACCACGTCGCCCGCCTGGATGCGCGTGGGGCCGCTAAAACCGGCGTTAAACTCGCCGCCTACATCAAACGATTGCGTATCCAGCGCCATGCCCGCGCGCCGCAGCGTGACGGTCAAGACCGTCCCTGGCGTGGCTTCGCCATTCACCCAGTTATGCGTCTGGTTTACGCGCGCAAAGAGGTGGGGCTCCTGCGCGCTACTGAAGACCTCATCGTAGGCCCCTTCCTGGGCAAAAACGCGCGCTTGAGCGACGAGCACGGATGTTACAAGCGCAGCACCAATCATCGGAAGCACTGCGAACACGAGATGTTTTCGTTGCATGATGATCCCCTTGCAGTAAATATGAACAACATTAACGCTGTCTTGGGCCGTCACTTACAAAAAGGCGAAATACCGGGTCCGCCAACCTGGTATATGGAGCTGTTGGTCAACCATTATTCATACAGTAGGAGCGTTGAAAAAGCGTTGAATGAAAAAGGACATAAAATGGAGCGTCAGGGCTGATCGCATCATCACTTGTTATGCAGGGCTGCATCATATGGGGAAGCAACATTCATCGAGCGCAGAAATCGATAACGCATGGCTCATATTGCGCCTCCTGGGAGAATGTAAAATCTGTGGCGGACACAAACCCATCCACCCGGAGACAAACAAAACGGCCGCGCTGCTAGTCTATCTTGCACTGGAGCCGGGCCCACATCACCGGCATCAATTAGCCGACCTGTTATGGGGCAACTTGCCGGAGGATAAGGCACTACGTGCGTTACGGCGCGCGCTGTGGAATATGCGCCGTTTTTTGTGTGATCCAGCGCCTGTTGCGACGTTGCAAATCAGCTCGTCCACGGTCACATGGAACCCGCATGCCAGTTGCTGGATCGACGTTCAGGCGTTTCAGCACTGCATCGAGACGGGTGCGCTGGCAGAAGCCGTAGCGCTCTATGCAGGAGATTTACTCGATTCGTTTTATGTGAACGATGCCCCGGCATTTGAAGAATGGCTGCTCTCAGCGCGTGAACATCTGCGCTCGGAGATAATCTTCGCCTTACAAAGGCTGTCGCAGCAAAAAACAGCTCAGTGTGATTATGCCGCCGCGTTGACCCACGCGCAACGAATATTGCAACTGGAAGAATGGCGCGAAGAGGCACACCGCGAAGTCATGCGCCTGTTGGCGTTGAGCGGCCAGCGCAGTGCAGCACTGATGCAATATGAAAAGTGCCGCTGCATCTTGACGCGCGAACTGGGTGTGCAGCCGGCCGCGGAAACCCGGCAGCTCTATGAGCAAATCGCGCGCGACGATGAAGGCCATCGGACGTACCTGTGCCCCGCTGCATCATAGCGTTTTCCCGCGCCACTCATTAGAACACGGCCAAACGGCATTCTTTATTTAATACGCCGCCAGCATGTCCAGCCAACGTTTCTCAAGCGCCGGCAAATCGGCCTTGAAGAGCGTCTTGGCCTGCGCGTTGAAGTCCTGCGCCACATAGGCTTTCTTGAACGCGCTGACGCCATATTGTTTCAACAGGAAACAGGCAAACGAACCCGATTGCGGATAAGCCACATCAGCATCATGCTCGAACCACGCATCTCCGAGCATTTCATCTAGCGGAATCAACTGGCCCTTTCGCTTCAGGTCTGCGGCAATCGCATGGTAGTCTTTGCCGCTATGATCCATACATACGGCGATACCTTCTCCAAGTAATGCCTCACTCGGTTCGCCGATTGCCTGAGAGGTGATGATATGCGTCATCTCATGCCCCAATGACTGATGGTCGTCTTCCGATACCCAGATGGCGTGCACCTCACCCGCCTCGTTGTTGGCATGCCCCGAATCGCGCGCAGTGGCGCGATAAAGCGCCTCCGCCGACGGGTAGAGAAAATAAGTGATCGGCTTGCTATAGCTAAGCTTCAAGCTGCGCACGACGTCGCTATAGACCTGCTCGTGCTGCCGGGCGATTGCCTGAATGTCCTCGGCGACATAAGTTTTGGGCAGGTAGTGGAAGCTAATATGCTTGCTCTGATACACCAGCCATTGATCGTAAGCAGGCGCGGCATCAAATTCTGAAATCGCCAGGCTGCGCGCCGTTGCCCTGAACGTACTGTCGTAGCTCGCATAGCTCTTCTCCGGCGCCCAGGCGACCAACACAAAGCCGACCCGGTTGCGGACGCCTGCTGCGTAGAACCCTTTATATGCCACGCCACCCACGGTGTAACGCTCATCCACCCACGTGAAGGCATACCCACTGATATCTTCAGTCCAACGCTTCAATTGCTTGAAGTTTTCTTGGCGCTCCCGAAACAGCGCCGTGATATCGCCGGAGAGCTGATCTGCGGAGAGGGCTTTGACATGCATCGAAACTGCAATAGCGGCATCTGTCTTGCGGTCCGCCCAAAACTGCATCTCCGAGCCCGATTGTTTCACGATCCACTTCTTCGGGTAACGCAATGTATAGAACCCCTGCGGGTCCTCATAGACGGCGTCAAGTGCCGTCAGCTTGGGCTGCAGCGCGTGCAGTTGCAGGCTTGGCCGCACAACAAACGCGCCGGAAGCCTCGGCGGGCGCCGGGCCAGCCATCTTCAATGCTGCACCGCTGAACAATAATGAGAGCACGCAAAATAACTTCACCAGGTTTCGAGGTTTCATCTGAGCCACCTTGAGTGAGCCAATAATATTCAATAGCATGTAGCATCAGGCATCACACGACCTGGTTTATCGCATGCGCTTAAATTACAAACTGCCCAATGACAAATAGCGGCGAACGCATACAATATCTCTCGTAATAGTAACCGAATAATATCGTATATGGGAGCCTTAACTCATGAATTCCACCGAGTCCATACCGCGACCCGAATATCCCCGCCCTCAAATGGTGCGTGCCGATTGGATGAATCTGAATGGCAAATGGCAGTTTGAAATCGATCAGAGCCTATCCGGCGAAGCGCGCGGCCTGACCTTCGAGCAGCCGCTTAGCAAGACGATCCTGGTGCCATTCTGCCCCGAGAGCGACCTATCGGGCATCGGCGAAAAAGACTTCATGGCCTCCGTTTGGTATCGCCGCGAGGTGACCCTGCCCGATGCCTGGACGCAAGAAGGCAAGCGCATTCTGTTGCACTTTGGCGCGTGCGACTATGAGACGACCGTTTGGGTAAACGGCCAAAAAGCCGGCAAGCACCTGGGCGGCTACGTCTCGTTTGCGTTTGAAATCACCAAGCTGCTGAAGCCGGGAGTTAATGTCATCGTCGTCCGCGCTGTTGATGATCTGCGCAGCGGGTTGCAGCCGCGCGGCAAACAGTGCGACCGGTATGCCGCCTATGGCTGTCTCTACACCCGTACCACGGGCATCTGGCAGACAGTCTGGCTGGAAGCCGTCTCTGGCACCTATCTGAGCAGCGTAAAGTACTTCCCCGACATCGACGAAGGCAAAATAACCATCCAGGCCACGATCAACGGCAAGACCGATGGCTATCAATTGCAGGCGACGGTGTTGGCCGAGGGCGTCGAAGTGGGTAATGCCGAAACCCCCGCCTCCAGCCTGGTGACGTTCACGATCAGCCTCTCGGAACGCCGTTTGTGGGAGCCCGGCGCGCCCTTCCTGTACGACGTTCGATTCTCGCTGGTGAAAAATGCGGGGACAGAGGATAGGGTCACTAGCTACTTTGGGCTGCGCAACATCGTGATCGACGGCAAGCGCGTGCTCATCAACCACAAGCCGGTCTTCCAACGCCTGGTGCTGGATCAGGGGTTCTACCCCGACGGCATCTACACCGCCCCCACCGACGAAGCGCTGAAGGGCGACATCGAGTTGTCCATGGCGATGGGCTTCAACGGCGCGCGTTTGCACCAGAAGGTGTTTGAAGAGCGTTTCCTCTACTGGGCCGACAAGTTGGGTTACCTCACCTGGGGCGAAATGGCCAGTTGGGGCCTGGACCTGGCGAACCCCTACGCACTGGAACGCTTCACCACCGAATGGTTGGAGATATTGAAACGCGATTTTAACCACCCTTCCATCGTCGGTTGGTGCCCTTTCAACGAAACCAACCCGCAGCAAAACCCCGAAGTGTTGCGCATGACCTACCGCATCACCAAATCCATCGACGCAACCCGTCCGGTGATTGACACAAGTGGTTATGTGCACGTCGAGACCGACATCGACGATTGCCACAACTACGAACAGGACCCTGCCAAGTTCGCGGCGGAATACGAAGCCTTCAAGACCACGGATAAGGTCTACCGCAACTTCCCGCAGGACGACGCGGCATACCAGGGCCAACCCTATTTCGTCAGCGAATATGGCGGCATTTGGTGGAACCCCGGCCAGCTTGACGAGAAGTCGTGGGGCTACGGCAACCGGCCACGCAGCGAGCAGGAATTCATCCAACGCTATAAGGAACTGACCGAGGCGTTGTTGTTTAACCCCAACATGTTCGCTTTTTGTTACACGCAACTGACCAACGTGGAACAGGAAGTCAACGGCCTCTACACCTATGATCGCAAGGCAAAGTTCGACCCGGCGATCATCAGTAAGATCAACACGCAGCGCGCCGCGATCGAGACGGTTTAGGACGCCCTTCCCGCAAACTGAACCTGTCGCCCCTGGCGCAGACCACTGTCGCTGGACATCATAAGTCAGCGATGACAGCGCCAGGGTGAATCCGCCGCCGCATCAGAGCAATGGATAATATGTTCGTGCAAGCCCCGAAGTGCACGCTGGACTTGGGGGCTTTTGTTTTGCCACGCCGATACGGGGCGAGAGGATGTTTAATCCCTCCTTAACCGCATATAATCGGGACAATCTTGTAGAACCACTCACGCCGAGTAAAAAGAGCGTCAACTCATGATTCAGGAACTCGCGCCAGAGCAGCTACGTCGGACTTACGACCCAGAATCCTTAGGTTGTGACACAACCGACTCGCTGGAACCTTCATCCGGCATCATCGGACAAGCGCGCGCCGTTGCAGCGTTGCGTTTCGGGCTGGAAATGGCACAGCCCGGCTTTCACATTTTTGTAGCTGGGCCGCCCGGCATCGGCAAGATGACCGCCGTACAAACATTCCTGGAAGAAATGGCCTCTCAAAAAGAGAGGCCTTCCGACTGGTGCTATGTCAACAACTTCGAGGATCCTTACCAGCCCAAAGCTTGTAAATTGCCATCTGGGCAGGGCCGCCAATTTCAGCAGGACATGCAGGATCTGATCAACCATCTGCGCTATCAGCTCCCGAAGTCGTTCGACAATGAAGCCTATAGCACCCAACGCGACGAAATCATCAAAGCGTTGGACAAGCAGCGTGAGGTTGTGGTTGAGCGCATCAACGACCAGGCGGCCCAGGCCGGCTTTGCACTCCAAATGACGCCCACCGGCATCGCGATGACGCCTATGCTCAGCGGGCACGCACTGACCGACCTGGAGTTCCAGGCACTGCCCATTGCCGCACGAGACGACTACCGCACCCGCCGCGAACAGTTGCAAGACAGCATGAAGGAAGACACCAAGCAGTTGCGCAACCTGGAGCGCGCCGCACAGGAATCCTTGCAGCATCTGGATCAGCAGGTGGCGTTGTACGTCGTCGGCGAGTTGATGGACGACTTGCTGAAGAAATACCACGACCTGCCGGACGTAACCGACTACTTGAAAGCAGCCCAGAAAGACATCCTACAGAACATCGATACGTTCAAGAACGGCGGCGCGACCGAATCGGACGGCAGCCCCATCCTGACGCCCTGGGTGCGCGAAATGCCCTTCCGCAAATACCAGGTGAACGTGCTGGTCGATCATAGTAAGTCCAAGGGGGCTCCCGTCGTTGTGGCGCTGAACCCTAGCTATACCAACCTGTTCGGGCGGGTGGAAAAAGACACCCAACTCGGCGCGATGGTGACCGACTTCACCATGATCAAGCCCGGCACACTGCACCGCGCAAATGGCGGCTACGTCGTGTTGCCGGCGGAAGACGTGCTGGGGCAATTCGCCAGTTGGGTCAGCCTGAAGCGCGCGTTGCGCAGCCATGACCTGCTAATCGAGGAAATGGGCGAGCAACTGGGTTTCATCAGCACCAAAACCATCCAGCCCCAACCGATCCCGCTGGATATCAAAGTAGTGCTGGTTGGTTCGGCCCAAACCTATTACGCACTGCACGAACTCGACACGGATTTCCCTGAGTTGTTCAAAGTGAAGGCCGATTTCGACACGCAGATGCCCGCCAACGAAGAGAATGTGCGAGCATTCCTGTCGTTCGTATGCGGCTTCTGCCAGCGTGAAAAACTAAAGCCGATGGAGAAGACCGGTGCGGCCAAGGTGTTGGAGTACTCCACCCGCCTGGCGAGTAGCCAGGATAAACTATCCACCCACTTCGGCAAAATCGCCAATCTGATTCGAGAGTCACATTACTGGGCCATGCAAGAGCACGCCCAGGTCATCACTGCTGCGCACGTGCAGAAAGCGCTCGACGAACAGGTCTACCGCGCCAGCCTGCTGCAAGACCGCTCACGCGAGATGATGCTGGACGGCATCCTGCTGATCGATACGCAGGGCACTGCCGTTGGCCAGGTCAATGGGCTGGCCGTGATTACACTCGGCGACTATGAATTTGGGCGTCCTACCCGCATCACCGCAACCGTGGAGCCAGGGGTGAGCGGCATTGTGGACATCGAACGCCAGGTGGCCCTGGGCGGGCCCATTCACAGCAAAGGCGTCTATATCCTGAGCGGTTACCTGGTGCAGAAATATGCCCGTGAACGGCCCATTACGCTGGCGGCCCAGCTCGTCTTCGAGCAAAGCTATAGCGGCATCGAAGGGGATAGCGCCTCCAGCGCCGAACTATATGCGTTGCTATCCACCCTGTCGAACCTGCCCATCAAGCAATTCATCGCCGTGACGGGGTCGGTGAACCAGATGGGCATGGTGCAGGCCATCGGCGGCGTGAATGAGAAGATCGAAGGCTTCTTCGACCTGTGCAAAGCGCGCGGGTTAACCGGCGAACAGGGTGTGCTGATCCCACATTCGAACCGGCAAGAACTGATGCTGCGTGAAGAAGTGGTCAGTGCCATCAAGGCCGGCCAGTTCCACGTTTGGGCCGTGAACACCATCGACGAAGGAATCGAAGTGCTTACGGGCGTGCCGGCCGGCGTGCGGCTGCCCAATGGGCGCTTCCCCGAAGGCACGGTCAACGGGCATGTTCATCAACGCCTGCACGACCTGGCGGAGCGCCCCTGATGCAGCCACAAGCAATCTGCGTATTCAGTTCATCCAGCAACGCCGTCGCGCCGGCCTATTTCGAGGCCGCGCGCCAGTTGGGTCTGCTCATCGCCCAACATGGGCACACGCTCGTCTACGGCGGATCGAACGTCGGCCTGATGGGTGAGCTGGCACGCGCCGTGCACAGTTGCCACGGCAGAGTGATCGGCGTCATCCCCGAAACCATCCGTGCACGTGGCGTCGCCTATGACATGGCGGATGAATTGCTTGTCACAGCCGACCTGCGCGAGCGCAAGGCGTTGATGGAAATGCGCTCCGATGCGTTCATCGCATTGCCGGGTGGATTTGGCACGTTGGAGGAAGTCTCCGAGGTGCTTACGCTTAAACAACTTCAGTTACACACCAAGCCCATCGTGCTCATCAACACCCTGGCATTCTACGACCGATTGATCGAACTCTACGATCACTTCTACGCCGAACACTTCGCCAAGGGACAGTCTCGCCAGCTTTATCACATAGCGCTTGACGCGCCTGGTGCGCTTGCGCATATCGAGGCGTACCAGCCTCCCCAGGTGGAAAGTAAGTGGTTCTAGTCATCGTGGCCGGCACGGTGCTCGTGCTGGCACTGCTAGGCATTTTGCTCTACTGGCAACTGGTCGTCGCCGAGGGCGCTTACCTGGGCCGGTGGATCGTAATTCTGCTCTATGATTGGTACGCGCCGCGCTACGATAAGGTCAAAGGGTTCCAGCCACAGCTCGACGCCAGTATGCTCACAGCCCCAATTTTGAAACACCTGCTGCGGAGGAACATTGCACACCCCCTGGTGTTGGACGTGGCGACCGGCACCGGGCGTCTGCCGCAGGCGCTCCTGGCCACGCGCAGCTTTAAAGGCCACATCACCGCGCTGGATCTTTCGGCCCGCATGCTGGCGCAAGCGCAGGCCAAGCTGGCCGATCGGGCAGCCCATATTACGTGGCTACAGCACGATGCGCAGATCCTGCCGTTCCCAGATGAATCATTCGACGTGGTCACCTGCCTCGAATCGCTGGAATTCTTTCCGCACCCGCTGGATGCAGTGCGCGAGATGGTGCGCGTGCTGCGCCCAGGCGGCATGCTCGTCATCAGCAACCGGGTTGGCCCCGATGCCTGGAAGCTGCCGCGCCGCGCGACGCCCACCCCAGCCTTTGCCGAAGCCCTGACGGGTCTAGGGCTTTACGACGTCCAGGTGGAAACCTGGCTAGTAGATTATGACCTGCTGCGGGCGATAAAATAACCTCATTAAGGAGCAATCATGCCTGAGCAGATCATCCTCTACGCGCGCCAACAGCGCGAAAAGTTCGTAGACGATTTGAAGAAGTACCTGTCCATTCCCAGCGTCAGCGCACAACCGGAACATGCGCGCGACGTCAGATACACGGCGCTATGGCTATGCGAGCATCTACGCGATATCGGCTTACGCGCCGACGTGATGGAGACCGGCGGTCATCCGGCTGTTTTTGCTCAGTGGGCCAGTAGCGATCCACATCGCCCAACTGTGCTCATCTATGGGCATTACGACGTGCAGCCCGCTGAGCCATTCGATTTGTGGCATAGCGACCCCTTCACCCCAACCGTGCGCGATGGCGCCATCTATGCGCGCGGCGTTTGCGACAACAAAGGCCAGAACATGGCGCACGTGAAGGCCATCGAATCGTATCTCAAATATCAGGGCAACGTGCCCGTCAATGTCAAATTCCTTATCGAAGGCGAAGAGGAAATCGGCACGCCTAATCTGAGCCTCTTTATCGAAAAGAATAAAGATTTACTTGCCTGCGACGTGGTTATGATCAGCGACTCGGCGTTGTATACGCCCAATCAGCCCACGCTGCTCTACGCGCTGCGCGGGTTGATTTACTTCGAGGTGGAAGTGCGTTGCGCCGCGCACGATTTACATTCCGGCAGCTATGGCGGCAACGTACAGAACCCCGCCATGGCGCTGGCGCAGATACTGGCCCAGTTGAAAGATGCACAGGGCCACGTGGTCGTGCCGGGCTTTTACAACGACGTGCGCGAGGTGAGCCCAGAAGAACGCGCCGAAATTGCCCAAATCCCGGTCAGTGAAGAAGACGTAAAGGCTGAGACGGGCGTCAGCCAGACGTTCGGCGAAAGCGCCTATAGCATCATGGAACGTATGGGCACGCGCCCCACGCTCGAAATCAACGGGATATGGGGCGGTTACACGGGGCCGGGCGCAAAGACGGTCATCCCCGCTACGGCACATGCCAAGCTCAGTTGCCGGCTGGTGCCAGACCAGGACCCCGCCAAGGTGTTCGAGGCCGTCAAACGCTATATGCAATCGCTCACGCCGCCTGGCACCACGCTCAGCTTCAGCACGTTGCAAGATGGCGCCCCTGGCACATTAATCGACCGAGATACCCCGCCCATGCAAGCCGCCGTGCGCGCCGCAACTGCCACCTATGGCAACCCGCCGATCTTCACGCTGGAAGGCGGTTCCATCCCGGTTGTGAACGATTTCCAACGCGTGTTGGGCAAACCAATTGTCCTGCTTGGATTTGGGCTGCCCGGCGATAACGTACATGCCCCCGATGAACATTTCACGCTGGAATGTTACGAGAAAGGCATCGAAGCCAGCATCCGCTTCTTGAGCGAATTAGGCCAGGCTGATTGAAAACGAGGTGATATAAACCGAAAACATCCGGGGGCTCAAGCCGAACGAAGTTCGGCCGGCCTCCGGATGTTTTGTCATCCCTTTCAATTACTCGCAAACTACTCTACGCGTTCAAGATCGGCTTCAGTTGTTTCTCCTGCTCCACGGCTTGCTTGGCCACCCAGCATGCAACAAAGTGACCCGGCTTCAGTTCTTCCATCGCCGGTGTATCCACTTTGCACTTGTCGATGGCCATCGGGCAGCGCGGGTGGAAGTTGCAACCCTTGGGTGGGTTGATGGGGCTGGGGACATCGCCCGGCAGGATGATGCGCTCACGATGGATCGTCGGGTCGGGGATTGGGATAGCCGATAGCAACGCCTTGGTGTAGGGATGCAGCGGCTCATTGAACAACGTCTCGCGGTCGGTCAATTCCGCCATCTTGCCCAGGTACATCACGCCGACGCGGTCGCTGATATGCTCCACCACGCCAAGGTTGTGTGCAATGAAGAGGTAGGTCAGGCCGAACTCTTTCTGCAAATCCTTCAGCAGGTTCAATACCTGAGACTGAATGGACACATCCAGCGCCGACACAGGCTCGTCGCAGACGATGAACTTCGGTTGCAGCGCCAATGCGCGCGCAATCCCAATGCGCTGGCGCTGGCCGCCCGAGAACTCGTGCGGATAGCGGCGGACATGGTAATCTTCCAGGCCCACGCGCTTAATCATTTCCATCACGATTTCATTGCGCTTCTTAGCGTCGCGCATACCGTGCACCAGCAACCCTTCGGCGACGCTTTCACCAATCGGCATGCGGGGGTCCAGCGACGAGTACGGGTCCTGGAAAATGATCTGCATGTCGCGGCGGATGGCCTTCAGCTCACTTCCCTTCAATTGGAAGACGTCCTTGCCGCCGAACATCACGCTCCCGCTGGTAGCAGGAGTCAGGCGAAGCAGCGTGCGGCCGACTGTCGTCTTGCCACAGCCGGACTCACCGACCAGGCCCAACGTCTCACCTTTCTTTACCGTAAAGGAAATATTGTCTACGGCCTTCACCTGGGCGACCACGCGTTGCATAATGCCGCCCTTGATGGGGAAGTACTTCACCAGGCTATTCACCTGCAACAGGTCTTCACCGGTATTCTTGTTCTCGAATGTTGCTGCCTCTGCCGAAACCGTTGTATTTGTCAAACTCATTTTGTCTAACCTCTCGGATTCCCAATCACTTACTATTTCGATTTGCTAAAAAGAAAGTTGTGAATCGAAATCCAAAACCTCAATTAGTCATATAGCCAGGTGCGCACCCAGTGATTGGGCTCGATCTCACGCAGCGGTGGCATTTCGGCTCGGCAACGTTCGCGCTTCGCGCCTTCGCAGGCCATGCAACGCGGTTCAAAGCGGCATCCTGGAGGTGGGTTCAACAGGTTTGGCACGGAACCAGGAATGACGTCCAAGCGATCACGTACCTTCCCCAGCACAGGAATGGAGCCCAGAAGGCCTTTCGTATATGGATGCAACGGATTTGCAAAGAGCGTCTTCACGTCTGCTTCTTCAACAAGTTGGCCGGCATACATGACGACCACGCGCTCAGCCATTTCGGCGATGACCCCCATATCGTGCGTGATCAAAATGATGGAGGTACCAGTCTTATCGCGCAAGTCGCGCATCAGGTCGAGGATTTGTGCTTGAATCGTCACGTCCAACGCGGTGGTCGGTTCATCGGCAATCAGCAGCTCGGGGGCGCAAGCCAGGGCCATTGCAATCATCACGCGCTGTGCCTGGCCGCCGGAGATCTCGTGTGGGTATGAATTCACACGCTTCTGCGGCTCTGGGATACCCACCATGCGCAGCAACTCGATTGAGCGCTTCCAGCCGGCCTCTTTACCCAGGCTCTGGTGGATATTCAGCACCTCTGCTATCTGGTCCCCGATTTTGAACACGGGGTTCAAGCAGGTGGTGGGCTGCTGGAAGATCATCGAAATCCGGTTACCGCGGATTTTCGTCATGTCCTTTTCAGACAGATCCAGCAGATTAGAACCATCAAACGTAATCTTGCCTTCCGTTATTTTCCCCGGAGCGGCAATCAATCGCATGATGGACAAGGATGTGACGCTCTTGCCACACCCCGACTCGCCGACGATGCCCAAGGTTTCGCCGCGTTTGACATGGAAATCTACACCATCGACAGCCTTCACGACGCCGTCTTCAGTATAGAAGTACGTCTTCAGGCCCTCAACGTTAAGCAAGACATCGTCTTTTCCATCAGCGCTCTGCTTAACCGATAGTGCATCACTGTTCACATTTGCACTCATTGAATTCTCCTCGATATTTGGCCGGCTATGTGCCGCTTTGCGCAAAGTCAGATAAGTCCTTTATTATCGTCAAAAACTCAAAGTCGCCAACGCCACCTTGAATAAATTTATAGTGGACAAGGTAGAGGAATAAGGCTGGTAGCCGCTGCCTTTGCCCACATATATCACACTTGCGTAATACCCTGTTACAGGCACAACATCTGGGTTGCTTTGTACGCGCTCAACCAAGCTAACAACATCACGGGGTAACGGCACAACTCACCGCCTGGTTATGGTACGCATGCCACAGCGAATCATTCGGCTGCTGTGCGACATGCTCGATCAGGCCATCCTTTCTCCGGCATCTTACGATACGGCGCTGGCCTGATCGCGCCTTAGCGTACGCCCCAGGATTATAAACGACATTCCAGAGAGGGCGTTCATCATTAGTTGGCATAATCCGTCGTGAAGATCGCAAGTTGGGGGTTGTTATGCCGCAACAGGGCGCCTCAACAACCGCCGGGGTTGCAGAGTTCGGTTTGGGCTGGCTATCACGTTTTGTCGTTGTACCCAGGTTCATCGATTTATCCGCCAGATTTTACATCTTCAGGCGCGGGTCGAGCGCGTCACGCAAACCATCGCCGATGAAGTTGATCGAGAGCACAGTCAGGAAGATACAGAAACCTGGTGAAAGTGCCTGCACAAACAGATATTGCAGAGGCGCGCTGCGCGCATCATTTAGCATGTTGCCCCAAGTCGGGATCGGCGGCATGATGCCAAAGCCCAGGAACGAAAGAGCGGATTCGGAAATAATCACACCCCCAAAGCCCAATGTCGCGGCAACGATAATCGGCGCGAGGGAATTGGGAACGATGTGGGCAAAAATAATGTGCGCCTCGCTCGCACCCACCGAACGACTGGCATCAATAAATTCGCGCGAGCGCAAGCTGAGTGCCTGACCACGCACCAGGCGCGCATCACTCATCCAGCCAAACAACGTCAATACAAAGACGATGATGACAACGCCCAATAAGTCGCCGAGTGCTTCCTGCAACGACACGAACTGGCGTAAGCTGCTGGATACGATCAACAGCAACGGGAGATCGGGCAGGGTGAGCATCACATCGGCAAAACGCATCAGTAAAGTATCTACCGCGCCGCCAAAATAACCCGAGACGGCGCCGATGACCACGCCGATAAATGTCACCAGTATCGTCACCGAAAGCGCAACACCCAACGACACACGCCCGGCGTATAGCAAACGAGTCAACACGTCTCTGCCAAGGGCGTCTGTGCCAAGATAATGCATGGCGTGCCCTGCCCTACCTGCGGTCATGAGCGGCGCATAAACCTTCCCCAGATCGATTTCATCATAAGTGTATGGCGCGATCCACGGTGCAGCCAGGCTGGCAAGCACAATGACCGTCAGCACAACCAGGCCAAACATCGCCAGGCGATGCCGGCGCAACCGGCGCCACGCAAGCGCCCACTGCCCGCCATTGGCCTTCTCTTGTGCAATTACCTGCGTATCACTCACTTGAGCGGTTGTAGTCGAAGTAGTCATCTTGTCTCCTCATCTAGCTGTACGAGATACGCGGGTCTACAACTGCATACAAGAGGTCGGCGAGCAGGTTCGAGAATACCACCAGGAAAGAAGTGATCACCAAGATGCCTTGAACAACCGGCCAATCAGCATTGTCGATCCCCTCAATCAACATACGCCCCATACCAGGCCACGAAAAGATACTTTCTGTAATCAGTGCACCGCTGAACAAACTGGGGATGGTCAACGCAAAAATCGTTACCAGAGGAATAAGTGCATTACGCAATCCGTGCTTGACAATCACGACGCGCTCATACAGACCCTTGGCGCGCGCCGTGCGCATATAGTCCTGGCGCAGTACCTCCAACATCGAGGAGCGTGTATAACGGATCCAACCAGCCAGGTTGAAGAAAGTAAGGATGAGGCACGGCAACGCCACATGGTGCAGGCCGTCCAACAAAACCTTCCATTCCTTGCCGGCCAGTCTTGGATAGGCTTGCCCAAACGTAAGGGCACGCGAAATCACCTGAATAATATCTCCAGGGGAACCCGCAACCTGCACACCTCCCGTCGGGAACAACTTCAAGCCCACGGCAAAAATGGAAATCGCCATCAGGCCCGTCCAAAACGTGGGCATGGACTGGCCGAAGAAAGCAACC
>DAOUFG010000175.1:0-96953 GCA_034430115.1 Thermoflexales bacterium
CCGGCGCCGGCACTTCCACCGCCAGCACGTCGCCGGGCCTCACCTGGTAGCTGGCCGCCCGCTGCTGGCCGTTGACGGTTACCAACCCCTGATCGATCAGGTGTTGCACGGCGCTACGGCTGGTGTCGTTCATCAACGCCACCAATGCCTTATCCAGCCGCGCGGCTTTCTGTACACTGAAGGTATAGGGGGGCATACCAAAAAATAAAGGCCGTACCTGGCGACACAGATTGCTCGCCAGGCGACCTGCATCCTCTTCGCTACGCCGGGCAGTTGACCTCGACCAGCTTCTGTGCCAGTTCGCGAATATCGGCGAAGATGTAATCGGGTTTGATGGGGCTGGATTGCGCAAGCTCCCGGCTGGTGACGCCGCTGAGCACAAGCAACGTCGTTAGCCCAGCCCGCTCGCCGCCCAAGATGTCGGTATCCAGCCGGTCGCCCAACACGGCGGTGTTGGCCGGTGTGCTGCCCAGGCGATTCATCGCCTGTACCATCATCTCCGGCTGCGGTTTGCCAATGATGAGCGGCTCCACGTCGGTAGCGGCACGCAACGCGGCCAGCGTCGCCCCATTGCCTGGAACGATGCCACGTGCCTCGGGATAAGTAACATCAGGGTTGGTGCCGATGAACGTCGCGCCCGCACGGATGAGCAAACAGGCCTCCGCCAACTTGGCATAGGTCAACTGGCGATCCCACCCCACGACGACATGCGTAGCGCCGGCAGGGTTGTCCTGTGGAACGACGGCCAAGCCCTTGCGCGTCAGTTCACTGACCAACCCCGGTTCGCCGATGACAAAGATGCGCGCATCCGGCGCATGTTGCACCAGGTAGGCAGCGGTCGCTTGCGGCGAGGTGAGGATCTCTTCGGGGTGAATCATGGTGTTGAACCCAGCTAACTTAGCGACGAACTCCTCACCGCTCTTGCTGGCGTTGTTCGTAGCTAATACAAAACGAATTCCCAGCCGGCGCAACGTCGCGACAAATTCCACCAGGCCCGGCATGGCCTGATTGCCCAGCCACAGGACGCCATCCATGTCTATGATAAGATTACGCATCGAAACGAGGTCAATCATAATGGAATGTTATGCTAAACATTGTGGTTGTCTTGTCAAGTGCTGATAGGAACGATATAATCACGAAACGCGGTGACTGAGTTGTTTGCGAGGGGCAAACTATCTCAGTCACTTCTATTTATATTTCCGTAGGCGGTAATCAACCATGCACGAACAGGAATTCCTCACACCCGAAGGTCTAAAGAAACTGGAGGAAGAACTGGAATTTCTCAAAAATACGCGCCGGTCTGAAGTGGCAAAGCGACTTCACGATGCTATGGAAGAAGGCGAGGTAGAAGAGAATCCAGAATACGAGGATGCTAAGAACGAGCAAGCCTTTGTCGAAGGCCGCATCTTAACAATAGAAACGATCCTTGCAAACGCCGTGCTGATTGAAACCAAGGGGCCAGCCAATGAGATTCGAATGGGCAGCAAGGTGACAGTCACTGACCCCATCAGCGGCGACAAAGATCATTATGTGATTGTCGGTTCGGCGGAAGCAGATCCTGCTGACGGCAAAATTAGCAATGAGTCGCCATTGGGCAAAGCGCTGCTTGGACACAAAATGCACGATGAAGTGATGGTGCAAACACCGGATGGACCGATCAAACTCAAGATCACCTACATTGCAAATAAGTAAGTCTAACAATTGATCTGAGGGTATAGAACCCGGCTCCCGGCCAGCATCGAGTGGAAGGGGAACCGGGTTTTTATTTCCTACTGGAGCAGTGTGAATAAGGTCTATCTTGTGGGTCCGCCGGGAGCTGGCAAGACGACGCGTCTGGTGGAGCGGCTGACCGAGCTGGTAGGCGCCAACATCCGCCCTGACCGTATCCTGGTGCTCGTCCCGCAACAGGCACAGGCCGGTGCGTTTCGTACAGCCCTCACACAGGTGAAGGGCAAGTTTCGCGCGCGTGGCGAACCCGACATCACCACGCTGTATGGCCTGATACAACAGCACGTCAGCCTGTATTTCCCGCTGATTGCACAACGTGCCGGATTCGCCGAACCGCAACGCGAGCCCGTCATGCTGAACGTGGAAGCGGCGCAATTCTTCCTGGATCGGCTGGTGGAGCCGCGCATGGCCGACTTCGAAGACCTGAAGTTGTTCCGCCCGCGCCTGCTGGGCCAGATATTAGATAGCATGAACAAAGCCGCCGAGTGCGGTTTCGGGCTGGAGGAGATCGCCGTGCGCCTGAGCGCGGCCTGGTCGGGCGAGTCGCAGAGGCTGGTGAGCTTTCAGCGCGTGCAAGATGTTGCGCTGGATTTTCGGCGCTATTGCCTGGAACATTCCCTCCTGGATTTCTCGTTGCAAGTCGATACTTTCACGCGCCACCTCTTGCAGGCGCCCACCTACCAGGATTACGTCACGGCGCGTTACCGGCACATCATCGCCGACAACCTGGAAGAGAACCCGCCCGTGATGCACGACTTTCTGGCTCAACTGCTGCACACGTGCGACTCGGCCCTGCTGTCCGAGGATGACCCGGGCGGATATCGCATCTTCCTGGGCGCGGACGTGCAATCTGCACGCGCGCTGCGCGCGTATTGCGACGAATTGATCGCGCTGGACCACTCCTACACCGGCGCCCCCGAAGTGGTGGCTTTTGGCGAGGCGCTGAGCGCGCAATTCGAATCCCTTTCCTTGCCCCACGAAGAAAGCGAGCAGCCGGTTGCTCCCGCGCTGGACGTGCGTGCTGCGCTAGGTGACCTGCCCGGCGATGCCAAATATTGGACGGGCATGCTGAACTGGGTCGTGGATCACATCGTTACGCTCGTAGGGCAAGGGGTTCACCCTAAAGACATCGCCGTGCTGGCGCCCTACGTGGAAGATATCCTGCGCTTCGAGTTGCAAGAGCGCCTGCAACCGCTCGGCATTCGCGTCCGCTCAGTGCGCCCGTCGCGCCCGCTATACGATCACCCAATCGTGCGCATGATGGTTTCGTTCGCACGCCTGGCGCACCCGGAGTGGGAGCAATTTGTGGCCGGCGCCGATTTGGCCCGTGCGCTGGCGGTAGGCATCGCCGAGTTGGATGTGGCACGCGCACAACTCGTCGCCGATGCGGCGCTACGGCTCTCCACGCGCCAATTGCTGCCGCTGGATGATCCGGCACTGTGGCAACGCGTTGGCATGCGCTTCTACGACCGCTACGCCACGCTGCAACGCTGGCTTCTGGAAATAGGCGGTGCATCATCGGCAACAGCAAGAGACGAAGGACGAACGACAGATGACGAACCGCCGTCGCCTGCCGTCCCGCGTCCCTCCCCTTTCGCCACGCATCCACAATCCGAAATCGAAAATCCAAAATTAGAACTCCCCCTGGACCTGTTCTGGCAACGCCTCTTTAGCGAGGTGTTGACCCAGCCAGGGTTTGGGCTGGACCAGGACCTGGACGCGGCGTTGGTATGCGATAAGCTGATCAAGTCGGCGCGCGGTTTCCGCGAAGTGTTTGAACGCACACAACTCGAAGCCGGCGACCTGCCTGGTGGGCCAACGAGCACAGCCAACTTGGACATCGGCCTGGAGTACATCAAGACGCTGGGTGAAGACATCCTCGCCGCGCAATACGCCCCCGAACGCGAGCCAGACATCGCCGACGACGATGCCGTGCTGGTGACGCCGGCCTATACCTACCTCATCAATAACTTCCGCTCGCGCTACCAGTTCTGGCTGGAGATCAACTCGCTGGGCTGGTACGAGCGGGTGTATCAACCATTGACGCATCCCTATGTGCTCTCGCGCCAGTGGCAGCCGGGGCGCAGGTGGACGGAAGAGGACGAAGAACGCGCCCGCCTGACGATGATCTCGAAACTCTTGCGCGGGCTGACCTACCGCTGCGCCGGCAAACTCTACCTGGCCTACAGCCAACTCAGCATCAGCGGGCAGGAAGAATCGGGGCCGCTGGCAAGGGCGATCTTCAGGTTGACGCGCGCATACAACAGGGAGGGGTAAGCCCGGGACAAGTCTTGAATATCGTGCTAAGCTAACGAGTAATCTGGCGTTCAGCAAGAGGTTATTCATGGGGGGAAGCATGAAATATCCATCCGATCGTGCGCTCGAACTACTTCGGATTGGCACGAACCTGCCCGATGCTCATTTCCGCGAGGGACAGGCGGAAGCCATCCAGTACATCGTTGAGGGACATGGCCGGTTATTAGTCGTGCAAAAGACGGGTTGGGGCAAGAGCTTCGTGTACTTCATCGCAACAAAGCTCTTGCGCGAAACAGGGATGGGGCCGGCATTGCTAATCTCGCCCTTGCTAGCGCTTATGCGCAACCAGATAGAGGCAGCCAAACGTATGGGGGTGCGGGCCGTCACGATCAATTCCGACAATCGGGACGCATGGCCACAGGTTGAAGCAGCCATCACCAAAAATGAGGTTGACATCCTGCTCATTTCGCCCGAACGGCTAGCCAACGAGGAATTCCAGGCAGAGGTGCTGGCCCCAATCGCGGGACGAATCGGCCTGCTCGTCATCGACGAAGCACATTGCATCTCCGATTGGGGACACGACTTCCGGCCACACTATCGGCTGCTGGAGCGCATCATACGCACGTTGCCCCACACTCTGCGTTTATTAGCAACCACTGCCACTGCAAACAACCGTGTGATGGATGACCTGCGTACTGTGTTGGGCCCGAACCTGCAAGTCTCGCGGGGAGATTTAAATCGACCATCACTCACGCTGCAAACGATTCGCTTGCGCAGCCAGGCCGAACGGCTCGCCTGGCTGACCGAGCAACTTCCTCAGCTTCCAGGTAGTGGCATCATCTACACACTCACCATACGCGATGCGGAGCAAGTGTCGGAATGGCTTAAGTCGTGCGGGCTTAACGTAGAAGCCTACACGGGCGAGACCGGCGATACCCGGCCAGAGATGGAACAAGCCTTGCTCATGAACCGGGTGAAGGCCCTGGTTGCAACGACCGCATTAGGGATGGGTTACGACAAGCCGGACTTGGCTTTCGTCATCCACTACCAGGCACCCGGATCGGTGGTTGCCTACTATCAACAGGTGGGGCGAGCGGGTCGCGCACTGGATGCCGCGTATGGAGTGCTCCTAAGCGGAGAAGAAGACACTAAGATCACAGAGTATTTCATCCATAACGCGTTCCCAACACCCCAAGAAGTACAGGACATCTTGGATGCGCTCGCCATGGCACCGGAGGGGCTTTCGATCCATGAGCTACAAGGCAAGGTCAATATTCGCTACGGGCGCATCCAGAAGGCCACGGAATTACTCGCGCTGGAGTCCCCCGCTCCCATCGCCAAACAAGGTTCCAAGTGGCAACTAACCTCGGCAAATTTAAGCCAAGCATTCTGGCGGCGCGCGGCGCGGCTGACGGAGCTGCGGCACGCAGAACAACGCCAAATGCAGGAATATGTGACCTTGCGAGCGGGGCACATGACATTTCTGATCCGGGCGCTTGATGGGGATCCTGGCACCGTTCAGCCACCAACACTTCCCTGCTTGCCGGATCATCCCTCGCCAGGACTCATTCAAGCGGCAGTGAGTTATTTGCGACGCACTCATCACACCATTGCCCCACGCGTGAGGTGGCCAGTGGGTGGAATGCCACAATACGGCCTGAAAGGAACAATTAAGCTCGAATTGCAAGCCCAACCGGGGAAGACGCTGTGTATGTGGGGCGACGCAGGATGGGGCAGCCTGGTTCAGCAAGGGAAATACGAAGACAACCACTTTGCCGACGAACTGGTGCAGGCGTGCGTCACAATGATCAAAACGTGGAACCCCGCGCCTTTCCCCGCCTGGGTCACCGCAATTCCTTCCCTACGCCATCCTTCTTTAGTGCCAGATTTTGCTAAACGCTTGGCGCAGGCCCTGAATCTGCCTTATCATGACGTCATCATGAAGACAGGTGAACGGCCCGAACAAAAAACGATGGCAAACAATGTCCAACAGGCACGGAACCTTGACGGCGCTCTGGCAATCAAGCCAAAAGCATTGCCTCTGCCCAAAGGAGCGGTGCTATTGGTTGACGATATGGTGGATTCACGCTGGACGTTCACTGTTGCCGCCTGGTTGCTCCGCAATCATGGGAGCGGCCCTGTCTTTCCTGCGGCGCTCGCCAGCACGAGTTTAAGCGAATGAACTGGTCCCTTTCACCTAATACACAGGCGATATTGTTACTGACCGCCCCCCTCATTGTGGGACGCGATCATAACGCGCCGAATGTATTAAGCCCCGGGGAATATAAGAAGCTAGCACGCCGCTTGCGAGACCTGCAGCGCCAGCCAGCCGATTTGTTGAGCACCGAAGCGCCCGGGTTAATTACAGAGTGCCAGGCTACTATCAACACAGATCGGTTGAAACGGCTATTGGACCGTGGGTTCCAGCTCAGTCAGGCAGTTGAACACTGGCACGCGCGCGCAATCTGGGTGTTGAGCAGGGCAGATGCGGCATATCCGATGCGACTCAAAACAGCTCTGAAAGAAGACGCCCCTTCAGTATTGTATGGCTGTGGCGAGATAAGCATTTTGGAGACGGGCGGGCTTGCCATTGTGGGGTCACGCGAAGTGAGTGAAGCCTTGATCACCTATACCCAGAAGGTGGCTCAACTTGCCTCGCAGGCACAGACGACCGTCGTTTCCGGTGGCGCACGCGGGATTGACCAGGCCGCGATGCAAGGGGCGTTAGAATCCGGGGGGAAAGTAGCCGGCATCCTGGCGGATAGCCTCGAGAGAAACGCGCTGCAGCGTGACTATCGTGACGCACTGATGGAGAAACGCCTGGCGCTCGTATCTCCCTATGATCCTAACGCGAGCTTCAACGTTGGGAACGCGATGCAACGCAATAAGCTGATCTACGCGTTGGCTAACGCTGCGTTGATCGTCAATTCCGACTTAATGAAAGGCGGCACTTGGGCAGGCGCTGTCGAACAATTAGATAAATACAGGTTCGTGCCCATTTATGTCCGTGCAACAGGGGAACAGAGCCAGGGGTTGGAAGCACTACGCCAAAAAGGCGCTCGACAATGGCCGGAACCAACGACAATAGAGACATTCTCGAATGCGCTGCGGGCCCCCAACCCGCCCGTGCCACAATCCGCCATACAAGACACATTTTCATTTGCATCACAGCCGTCCTCCGATGCCACGCCCGTCCTCTTTGAAGATCATGCGACTTACACGCCCGAACCGGCTGAAGCCATGCAACATCCATCCGGCGTTTTATTTGCGACCGCGCGTGAACTGCTACTGAAATTATTACGCACCCCTCTCACCGAAAAAGAAGTGGCCTCTCAATTGCAAATCACGCATAGCCAGGCAACCCAATGGCTACAGCGGCTCGTCGAGGAAGGAAGCGTCGAAAAACAGCTCAAACCAGTTCGTTATTCGATCAAGCAGATCACGTTATTTGATGAGGTAACATCCCCAGACGCTCAACAAAATGCCCCACAAGAATGAGCACATTCCATCACGACGGGATGAATGATTGTAGTGATTCGCAAGTTGTGTTTAAAACGGAAGGGACTTAAGGGATGGCACTTCGACCTGAGCAAGAACGGATCACTGAATACACCGGCGGGCGGGCAGCCGTCTCGGCGGTGCCGGGCAGCGGCAAGACGTATACGCTGGCGGCGCTGGCCGCTCGCCTGTTGACCAGCGGGCAGGTAGCTGACGATGCCGAAATCCTGGTCGTGACCTTCACAAACTCGGCCGTGGATAACATCCGCACGCGCATCCACAAAATCCTGGCCGAGCAATCCGGCTTCGACGCGGGGGGCTACCGAGTATTGACGTTGCACGGGCTGGCGCACATGATCGTGCGCGAGCGCCCCGACCTGGCCGGCACCACCAGTGACTTCCGCGTGGACGACGAACTGAGCGGCCGCCAGACGATGCCCGAAGCCACGCGCTACTTCATCAACCAGGCACAGGACTACTGGCGCAGCTTCCTCTCGCCCGACTTGACCGTGGCGCAACGCGCACAGGCCGAGGAGCAATGGCGCCAGGCTACCGAGAACCTGGGCGAAGAAGTGACCCGCCTGGCGAAGAACCTGCGCCTCACGCCGCAGGATTTGGTTCGCCTGGTACGCAGCGCCGGGCCGCAGGACGAGTATCCCGAAGGCGATCCCACGGATGCGCTCTCGCTATTGCGCCACGTCAGCAACCCCGCCATTTCGCCCTTCTTGCTCATCGGCATCGCCATTTACGAGCGGTACGAACGCATCCTGGGCCTGGGCGGCCGGCTGGACTTCGACGACTTGATCTGGCGCGCGATCATGGCGCTGGAAAATGACGACGGCTTCCGGCGCAGCCTGGGCCGGCGCTGGCCCTACATCCTGGAAGATGAAGCGCAAGATAGCACGCCGCTGCAAGAGCACATCCTATCCATGTTGTCACGCGAGCACAACAACTGGTTGCGCGTGGGCGACCCGAACCAGGCTATCATGACCACCTTCACCTCCTCCGACGTGCGTTTCTTTCGCGACTTTTTGCGCCGTCCGGAGGTAAAACCCTACCCGCTGTCCGTCAGCGGGCGCAGCGCGCCGCAGATCATCGACACGGCCAACCGCCTGGCGGATTGGGCTGTGAAAGATCACCCCGAAGCAGAAGTGCGCGACACGGCACTGACCAACGCCGTGCGCATCCGGCCCACCCCGCCCGACGATGCGCAACACAACCCTCCCGCGAGCGAAGGGCACGTCTATGTGCAGCCCTTCGACAACGAAGAACTGGAAGTGCAAAAGGTGGCGCTCAGCGCAGAGAGATACGTCCTCGCCCGCCCCGGTCGCACCTGCGCCATCCTGACGCCCACGAACTACTTTGGGCATCAGGTCGTGGAAGAGCTGAACCGCCTGCAACAAAAGAACCACCCGCAGAAAATGGTGTACCAGGATCAGTTGCGTAACCCACAAGGGGTGCGCGACGTGGCGGAGCTATTGGCCGGGGCCGTGCGGCTGTGCAGCGTGCCGACCAATACCAACGCGCTGGCCGAGGTGAACAAGCGCCTGCACGATTCGCGCATCGGCCCGCTTACGCGCGTCAGCGAGCCTCGCATGCGCACGTTGCTGCGCAGCGTACATCCCGAGAAGCTGTTCTTCCCCTCGCCCGCCGCGGAGCCGGCCATTTCGGCCAGCGTGCCGGTGAGCGACGAGGAACAGCAAGCCCTGCTGGAGTTAAGTGTGCGCGTCTCCAAGTGGCTGCGCGCCAGTTTCCTGCCCGTCGATCAACTGGTGCTCACCATCGCGCAAGACCTGTTGACCCGCGAAAGCGACCTGGCGATTGCGCACAGCCTGGCGCTCAGCTTGCGCCGGATGTCGGCCATCAACCCGCAAATGCAACTGGCCGACCTGGCGCGCGAGTTGGAAGATATTTCCGCCAACCGCCAGAAATACATGAGCAACACGCTCATCGAGTCCGGCTTTGAGCCGGTGGGAGGCATCATCACCGTCACCACCATGCACAAGGCGAAGGGGCTGGAATGGGATCGCGTCTACCTCACCAGCGTGGACCAGGTGGAGTTCCCGCACGATTGCGGCGGGTCATTCCGTGGTGAACTGTGGTTCCTGAACGGGCACGACCCGGCCACCGAAGCGCGCATGCAATTGGACGCGCTGGCAAGCGGCAGCATTCCCTTGCCAGGCGACGAAGAGCTGGTACGCCGCGCGCGCGTGGAATACATCGCCGAGCGATTACGGCTGCTCTACGTGGGCATCACGCGCGCCAGGCGCGAACTGGTCATCAGTTACAGCCGCACACGCCGCAACCGCGAGAATGAGCTGGCGCTGGCGGTGCAAGAAGTCAGCAGCGAATAACAGATGCCTCGGGCCATTTCACAGACCGCTAAGAAAGAGGTTTTGAAAGGGGAAGTGCGCTGGGCATTTCCCGCACGTAACGCATCGATAACGCCGTTGCGCCAACCTCATCTGTGCACATCACCCGCATCACTCGCTGCGGTGTCATTCCGAGCGCAGCGAGGAATCCTGGCCGTGCTCCGCGAGAGACATTGCTACGGAAGTGTGGTTCCATCCAACACGCGCGCCGATGACCGCTCAGATTCCTCATGCGCCATTGCAGCCTGGCTCGATTTTTGTCACGCGGCGCACTCGGAATGACAGCGCCGTTGGGTCAGAGCAGACGACCTTTTGAAACAGTCTCTAAGGCTTTCCAACACAAAGAAACACAGCAACAAAGACTCCAAAGGCTTTCTACCTATCGAGGCGAATAAAACCCGCTCCTTGTGCAGTGGATGTGTTTTAAAGCTTGTGCTGAACAACGTTCAGCCTATGCCCTTGCGTTTGTGGCTTTCTTTAAAGAAGCAAAAGCGGCGAGGATTAACCGGCTATCAAGACGGCCAGCATAAGAATGATAACGAGGGCCATGATAAAGACCCAGCCACCCGAGCGCGTCTCTCGGCCGACCATCTGGTCGCGCGCATAGGACACCATTTCGCGCTCGCCACCGGCAGTTATCCTTGTCTTGGCGACCAATAAGATCACCAGGCCAGCCATAACGACTGTGAGAACCATTCCTGTACCCATCACTACGCTCCTCACGAACGGGGTGCGCTTGCGAGCACTCCGCTCACTATGGGTTGATCCTACAATTCAGACGTGATAGCAACCGGAAACGTTCCCAACGCCAACCCGGCGCAAAACCTGCGAACAGGCGACGCCGCTTCTCTCCTCTTCATCCTATGGTTAGCGTTTGTCACTCATAACGATGTGCCCCGCGAAGCGTTGCACCCATCGACGGCGGCACAATCGCGCTCACTTGCGGTAACGGCATACTCACCTGCATAATGGGCTCATGCTCGACCCAGCCTTCAAATTCAGCCAGCACAGTTTGAGCGATTATTTTGAGTGTCCGCGCCGCTTCTATCTGCACTACGTCATCCACCAGCCCTGGCCGATGGTGGAAAGCAACCCGCTCGAGATAAGCCCGCTGGAATATCAACGTTATCTATGGCGCGGCCGGGTGTTACATCGCTGGATCGAACGGTATTGGCTTGGTGTGCCCACCCAGACACTCGACGACCCCGAGTTGAACATATGGTGGGATCGCTTTCAACACACCCACTTTGGCGACCTGCCTCCGCAACGCACGCCGGAACTGGCGCTGGTTGCCTCCATCGGCGAGCGCTTGCTCTATGCGCGCTTCGACTTGCTCGCCCTCGATGAAGCATCATCCGATGCTCGCGCCGTGATCGTGGACTGGAAGACCTGGCGCACCGAACGTCGCCCACGCTACCAGGTATTCAGCCAGCGGCTACAAACGCGCATCTACCTCTATGTGCTCGCCACCGCCGGCGCAGCCTATAACGGCGGGCAGCCTTTTGCGCCGGAGCAGTGCAGCATGCGCTACTGGCTAGCGAACTTCCCCGATTCGCCTTGGGTGAGCGTGCCCTACTCCGCCACAGAATATGCGCAAGATCAGGCGCAACTGCTGGCGCTCATCGAAGCTGCCGCCGGCGGCGAAAGCGAACGCGACTACCCTCAGACGCACGACGAGCGTCATTGCATCCACTGCACCTATCTCACGTTGTGCAGCCGGAAGGGCGCGCCCAACGATGCGGAAGATGCGTTCTTCGATAGCGACACCGCCGCTGAGATGGACTATTGATGAGGTTGAGGAATCCACGCATCTGCGCGAATAACAGAAGCCGGCTAACTTGAAGTAGGGTTGTCATTCCGAGAGATAGATCGTTGGGACAAAGGAGGTGCCCCATGACCCGCAGCCCTGAGGCAAGAGGCCCAACGTCTGCGCAGACATCAGGCCTCTGAATACTGATTACATTCGCGAAAATTCGTGGATAGGCTAATCTTCCAGCTTCAACATCGCCATGAAGGCTTCCTGGGGGATCTCCACGCTGCCCAGCATCTTCATGCGCTTTTTGCCTTCTTTCTGCTTCTCGAGCAGTTTGCGTTTGCGCGTGATGTCACCGCCATAACACTTAGCCAGCACGTCTTTGCGCAAGGCCGGCACCGTCTCACGCGCGATGATCTTTGCGCCGATGGCCGCCTGGATGGGCACGATGAACATCTGGCGTGGGATCACTTCCTTGATCTTCTTCGCCAGCAAACCGCCTTTCGCCTGCGCCTCGTCGCGATGGACGATCACCGACATCGAGTCCAGCGGCTCACCGTTGATCAGCACGTCCATCAACACCAGGTCGCCAGGGCGATACCCTTCAAAGGCATAGTCCAGCGAAGCGTAGCCACGCGTCACGCTCTTGAGCTTGTCGTAGAAATCGACGATCATCTCCGACAGCGGCAGGCGATAGGTCAACACCACGCGCTGTTCGTCCAGGTATTCCATGTTGATCGACTCACCACGCCGCTTGGTCACCAGATCCATGATCGGGCCGATGAACTCCTTGGGGGTGAAGATTTGGATCTTCATCCACGGCTCGCGCATTTCTTCCAGACGTGATGGGTCGGGCATATCCGAAGGGCGATCCACGCGAATCACTTCGCCGGAGGTGAGCACGACCTCATATTCCACACTCGGCGCGGTGAATACCACGTCCATGTCATATTCGCGTTCCAGGCGCTCCTGGATGATCTCCATGTGGAACATGCCCAGGAAACCCACGCGGAACCCGAACCCCAAGGCAGCCGAGTTCTCGGGCGAGAAGGTGAGTGAGGCATCGTTCAGTTGCAACTTATCCAGTGCATCACGCAGCAACGGGTAATCCTCGGTAACGGTTGGGTAGACGCCGGCAAACACCATTGGCTTGGCCGGCTTATAGCCCGGCACGGGCACACCGGGCGCTGCGGCGTTGGTCATCGTGTCACCCACGCGGCATTCGCGCACGCTCTTGAAGCCGGTGGCGATATAGCCCACCTCGCCGGCCGAGAGTTCGCCCGTGATCGTCATGCGCGGCGTGAACGTGCCGATTTCGATCGGGTCGAAGTTCGCCCCCGTCGCCAGCAAGGTCAGCTTCGTCTTCATGTTCACGCTGCCGTTGAAGACGCGCACGTAGCCGATGACCCCCTTGTAGGCATCGTAGTGCGAATCGAAAATCAAAGTCTCCAGGGGGCCGGTGGGGTCGCCAGTGGGCGGCGGCACGTCGTGAACCACCCGCTCCAGCACGTCCTTTATCCCGATGCCTTCCTTGGCCGAGATACGCAACACGCTGCTGGGGTCGTCTCCCAGCAGGTCGGCCACCTCCTTAGCTACTTCGTCGGGGCGCGCGTGGGGCAGGTCGATCTTATTGATCACCGGGATGATGGTAAGGTTGGCATCCAGCGCGAGGTAGAGATTGGCCAAGGTCTGCGCTTCGATGCCCTGCGACGCATCCACCACCAGCAGCGCGCCCTCGCAAGCGTGCAACGCGCGGCTCACTTCATAGGCAAAGTCCACGTGGCCGGGCGTGTCGATCAGGTTGATCTCATAGGTCTGGCCATCGCCAGCGGTATAGTTCATCCGCACTGCCGACGCCTTGATGGTGACGCCCTTTTCGCGCTCGATATCCATCGAATCGAGCAACTGAGCCTGCATCTCGCGCAAAGAGACGGTGCCCGTCGCTTCCAGCAGGCGATCCGCTAAAGTGGACTTGCCATGATCGACATGCGCGATGATACAAAAATTCCGTATCTGTTTCATTGTGGTTACGGCTACGGGCAAGGTCAGATGGGCAGCGTGCCGGAGCTATCCTCCTCATCCAAACCACTCCCCTCGCCGAACAAGCGATCAATCTGTGATTGTTCTCGCCCGGCGTCATAGCCGATTGAAAACATCGTCTTGCACATGGCACGAATTGTCAATTCAAACGACTCGCGCGAATCTTCACGTGCGAAATTCCAGGCTGCCTCTTCGGCCTGCAGTTGCAGCCTGTTCATGTGGGCCAATACTTCCGTAGACACTGCTTCATCCATCGGCATATTGCCAAGGATGCTTTCAACCCATTGGCGGAACTCTGACTGAGTCATCGTATCACTACTCCCGGCAAGGAACTTCTTCCTACCTTATCTCACTCACCCTATTGTAATGAATTAGTGCAATGATCTTACTCGGGTCATTCGTAAATTGAGGCGGCAATCGTCACATGCTTGCTGTCATACCCTGAATATGACCGTGGCTACTTTACAAAAGAATCGCCGGGCAGTTAAAACGACGATCTCGAATAGACAAAACCATACTTAACAAGCGATTCGAGTCAGTCATGCAATTTCGTAAACGTCTTACGTCCAGGTTCGCTCTGTACGCCCTATTGCTGGGGGTGATTGTCGCCGGCTTTTTCCTGCGCACCTATCATGCGGTTGGAGAAATGCAGGGCGACGAAAAGTTCTCCTGCATGATGCTCACACAGGACTTTGCCGGGATTATACGTACCACCTTCACACTACAAGAGCCACACCCCGTGGGCTATTACTTTTTGAGCAAGGTCTGGTTGTTCTTCAGCGGCTACACTGAGTTTGCCCAGCGTATGTTGAGCATTAGCATGGGGACAATCTCCATCGCGCTGATTGTGCGGCTCACCCGCGCCCTTTTGCCGGGCCGATATGGCCGGCGCGTTTCGCTGGCAGCGGCGGCGTTCATGGCCGCCAACTCGCTGGCGCTCGAACAAAGCCGCGAACTGCGCATGTACGCTATGCTGCTGGCGCTTGGCATGGCCGGCACCGTGCTGATGTTGGAAATGCTGCGCCAGCCCCGCCGCCGCACATGGCTGGCCTACGTGCTGATCACCTGGCTGGCAGTACAGATTCACTATTACGCGTTATTCGTCATCCTGGCACAAAATATCTACATTGCTTGCCTGCTACTACGGGCAAGTCCCCATGCCAGGCGCTCACTGTTCCGGCGCTGGGCAAGCGCACAACTGGCCGTCATCGCCCTGGCGGCACCGTGGCTTTATTTGGTACGTGGCATATTGCTCACCTACCACGGCTGGGGCAGCATGCCGTCGCCAGAGGAAGCCATTCGGTCTGTGCTAACCTGGTTTAGCGTCGGGGCTCACCTCACGGGCCAGACCCTCTCGTTTGCCGTATTAGGCGGGCTGGCTGCACTATTGGGGCTGTATAAACTCTGGTTGGCCGGACCGGCACAACGGCGCGCCGCGTTGTTACTGCTCATTTACGCGGCAGTTCCCACCGCCTGCATCTGGCTGCTCTCGCTCAGCCGACCTGTGTTCATGGATCGTTACCTGATCTCCTCACTGGCTCCTTTCCAGATTCTCCTGGCTGCCGGAATAATCCCGCTGTCATCGAACGCCGGCACGAGCCGCCAACAGAAGCTGACAATTGCGCAAGCCGCGATCGGCGTGATGCTGGCAGGGACGCTCGGTTTCGGCCTGGCATCCAGCAGCATTGGCTATCTAGCGCAACAGACGGGCCGATGGCCCAACAGTTTCACCTACCTGCGTGATACCTTCGTCCAGCTCTCGGGTAACCTCCCAGCAAATCAGGTACGCTGGGCCGTGAGCTATCCCGACTACTCTTTTTCGTGTTATCTGCACACGCCCGATTATGCCGTTATCCCCTACGAGGCAAATAATGAAGAAGCCGCCGATCAGACCGTTCAAGCGTTCAGCGCCGCAGGCGTCAGGCGCGTCGTGATCGCCATCGCCACCGACGCCTGGTGGAACGGCCAGACCATTGCCCCCCAGGCGCTGGCTAAAGAGTATACCGAGGTGGGCGAGACGTTCAGCGGGCAATGGCCGCTGAAAATCTACAGCCGCATGGACGCCTCGGAGTTGACAAAGTCGGACGCCACATTTAGCGAAGGACTCACGCTGAACGGATATGCCATCTATGCTGACCCGCAGGCGCATCTGCTGGAGGTACATCTGGCATGGCAGGGCGATGCCCAATTTCTACAAGGCGACGAGAAGTTATTCATCCACGTCGCCAGCCCCAACACGCCGGATCTGTTGGTCACGCAACTCGACACGCCCTTCATGACAACCGACCTGGCAGGCGGCGTCCACACGTTCGGCGTGGCGCTTCCCGACACGATCCCTAGCGGCGACTACACCGTGACGATTGGGCTTTACCACGGCAGCCGCGCTGGGATGCCACGCCTACTCACCGGGCAGGGCGACGACAGGGTGGAAATCGGCCATTTCACGCTCAAGCATAACGAATGAACGCGCACATTTGACACGCCCAACGCATCCTTTATAATTGCCCAGCTTGTGGAATCAATCGTCCAGACGAAAGATAATTTTCGCAAGAAAGAGGGTGAAATCAAGTGACGCGTGTGACCATCGATGATGATGAGTCCTTTGAATCTGCACTGCGCCGGTTCAACAAAATGGTCCAGGGAGACCGTGTGTTGTCCGAGGTGCGCCGCCGTCGTTTCTACGAGAAGCCAAGTATCGTAGACAAGCGCAAGCGCGCCGCAAAATTGCGCAAGAGTCGCCGTCAGACTTCGAAGCTCTTGCAGAGCGAATCGTAGTCTCCATTCACCCTCGCACGGGATGGATGATACTTCCAAAGCCATCCCTCCTGCGCACAGTTATACAATTAAGGCGGGCAGAAATGTCCGCCTTGATTTTTACTTCAAACGGAACGGCCCTACCAGAAGAGCAGAAATAATGGACGAATCTTTGAGACAGCGATTACAGAACGATTTGAAACAGGCCATGCGCGACGGAGACGAGCGCAGGAAGACAGTCGTGCGCCTGCTTATGTCGAGCATCCGCAACGCTGAGGTCGATGCCCGCACCGATGGGCGCAACGGCGTGGTTAGCGAAGACGATATGCAAGCGATCGTCCGGCGCGAAGTGAAACAGCACGAAGAATCAGTGGAAGAAGCACGTAATGCGGGCCGCATGGACCTGGTGGCCGAACAAACAGCGGAACTGGAGCTGCTGCGATCCTACTTGCCACAACAACTCTCGCGCGAGCAGGTTGTTGACCTGGCAAAACAAACCATCGCGGAAGTGAAAGCTAGCTCTCCAAAACAGCAGGGCGAAGTCATGAAGATCCTGGTGCCGAAGCTGAAGGGTCAGGCCGACGGCAAGATGGTTAGTGAAGTGGTGCGTGAACTGCTCAAGTAGTAACGCCCTGTGACGTAAGAGATAAACATGATGACGGATGCAGCGCCCTTGTCTGCCCAAAGGGCAGCACGCCGCAAAGCGACCGCGCTTGCGGCAGTTGGCATTGTGGCCTTCGTCACTATCACCGTAGCACAACTGACACGTTTCTTTATCGGCGGGAACATCGTCTTGCAGCCCGGGAGCGTGGCATCGCAAGATATTCGCGCCCCACGCCGCATCACTTACACCAGTGATGCGGAAACGAACCGCCAGCGAGACCTGGCCGAAGCCTCGGTCTCAGCGGTGTTCACGCCGCCGGATGCACAAATCGCACGCCAACAACTCGGTATTGCGCGCGATTTGATGAATCAGATCGCCCAAATTCGCGCCAACGCCGCCGCCACCGAAGACGAACGCATCAAAGACCTGGGGGCGCTCCCCGACCTTGGGCTGAACAACAAGACGGCCAAGTTGATCCTCTCCGTGAGCGATACGAGTTGGGCACGCATCGACACGCAGGTCGTGATCATTCTCGACGAGGTGTTGCGCCAGAGCATCCGCCCCGACAACCTGGACAGCATCAAAGCGCAACTGCCCAGCCAGATCAGCCTGAATTTCAACTCCGACGAGTCGTCGATCATCACAACGCTGGTCTCAGCGTTGTTGGTGCCCAACACGAACTATGACGCCAGCGCCACCGACGCGGCGCGCAAAAAAGCGCGCGATGCGGTGGCGCCGGTGGAACGCACCTACGAACAAAACCAGATCATCATCCGCAGCGGGCAAGTGGTCACCCAGGCGGATATGGAGGTGCTGGATAAGCTCAACATCCAGCGCCCGTTGTTGGGCTGGTCCGACCTCGTCAGTGCGGCGGTGCTCGCGGCGCTCGCCGTTGGGGCCGTCGGCGGTGCGTTGCTCTATGGCCCACGTGGCGCAATGTCACGCCGACTACGCAACACCGTGCTGAGCACGGTGATCTTTGTGTCGGCGCTATTCCTGGCCCGCGCACTCCTGCCCAGCCACGCGCTGCTGCCCTACATCGCCCCCATCGTGGCTGCGGGCATCATCGTCACTTGCTGGTCCGGCACGTTGCCCGCAATCGCCGGCATGGCCATACTGGCGGTGCTGGTGGGCATGGGCATGGATCAACCCACCGAGTTCATCACCTTCTGGATGTCCAGCGGGATTATTGCCGCACTAGCGATGCGGCGAGCCGAACGCATCAGCGACTTCGTGCGCGCAGGCGCGCTGGCCTGGATCACGCAAGTGGCCGTGGTGCTGGCATTCCACGCCAGCAGCGTGGCGCTAGATAACGGCGTACAACTGGCGACTTTGTTGCTCGTTACCTCGGTAGGCAGCCTTATTTCGGCGGCACTCGCACCCGCCCTGCTCTACCTGAGCGGCCTGGCACTGGACATCACGACGCCGTTCCAGTTGCACGAACTATGTCGCCCATCTCATCCACTGATCCAACAGATGCTGGTCCACGCGCCCGGTACCTACCATCACAGCCTGATGCTGGCGAACCTGGCCGAACAGGCCGCCGAACGGATCGGCGCGGATTCGCTGCTCACGCGCGTGGGCGCCTACTATCACGACATCGGCAAAACCATTCACCCCTACTTCTTCATCGAAAACCAACTTGAAGGGATGAACGTGCACGATCAACTGGATCCGCAGACGAGTTCGCGCATTTTGCAAAATCACGTCACCGACGGGCTTGACCTGGCACGTAAATTTCACCTGCCGAGCAGCGTCCGCGCATTCATCGCCGAACATCATGGCACCACCAAGACGGGCTATCAATATGCATTGGCTTCTCAGGCCAGCAACGAGCCGGTGGACGATGCGCCATTCCGTTATCCGGGCCCGCGCCCGCAAAGCCGAGAGTCGGCCCTGGTGATGCTGGCCGATGGATGTGAGGCTGCTGTGCGCGCGCGGCGTCCCTCGGCGGTGGAAGAAACCGACGCGATGATCCGCAAGGTCATCAGCGAGCGCATCGCCGACCATCAACTCGACGATACCGACCTGACCTTGCAGGATCTGGAGATCATCCGCCAATCCTTCCTCGACACCTTGCGGGGCGCCTATCACCCGCGCATCGAATATCCTGAACTCAATAAAAAGAAGAAGACCGAAGCACTGCCGGCCGAGCGCCTGCACGAGGCACCACCTGCGCAAGCGGCAACGGTGAAGAAAGAGAACATCTAGCCAACGATGCCCCCTACAACAAACCCGCCGGCACGCATCCTGCTGCGCGCAAAAACCATCTATCGCCCGCGCGGGCGTGCGCGCCACGTGCGCCTGGCGGCACTGGCGGCGCTGGCGCAAACCCACCCGCGCGGCGCCTGTGCGTGGACCATCCGCCTGACGGATGACGATGAGTTGCACCAGTTGAATCAGCAGTATCGCGGGTTGGACAAACCCACCGACGTGCTTTCGTTTGGCAGCGCGGGCTACCGCGACGGCAAGCCGCGCCCAGCCTACACCCCGGCACTAGATGACGGTGCGGAATACCTGGGTGACATCATCATTTCGCTGGAGCGTTGCGCCGCCCAGGCCGGCGCCGCCGGGCACCCCGTGGATACCGAGCTTGCCCTGCTAGTAATACACGGCACGCTGCACCTGTTGGGATACGATCACGACACGCCAACGCGCAAGGCGCACATGTGGGCAGCGCAATCGCGGGCCCTGAAGTCACTGGGGATTGAACTAGAGGTTTCGTAAAGGGATTGGAGAATGGAGATTAGAGATTCAAACCACGGATTTCACGGATGACCAGAGATTCATTCAGGTGCTGTTTCATCCGTGTCATCGGTATCATCCGTGGTTTCATTCGTTCACAATCCCTAATCTCCAATCCCTTTGTGCCCTCCATGGCACAATTGACAATCCAGAATCACCGCCAGACCCACAGCCCGTCATCTTGCGTGCCGCACAATAGCGTGCCGTCGTCTGCCAGGCCAATTGCGATGATGTTATTCGGCGACTCGGGGACGTGTTGCCAGGTGACGCCCGCATCAGCGGAGATGGCAATCTCGTCGGGGGTAGCCAGCAGAAGCTTTGTCCCGTCCTGCGAGGTAGTGAGGGTGTTCGTCTCGCCGGTGTTGAACGTATCGCGCCGAAACCAGCTATCGCCCCGATCTGTGGAATAGTACAGTCCCTCGGACTCGCTACTCACCACCAGGACGTCGCGCGTCATTGCGATGCCCGTCGGCGGCAGCGCCGCCTCGGCCTCCGGCCCCTCGCCGGCAAAGGCCATCTCGCGCCAGGCGCGCCCGCCATTGATGCTGCGAAAGACGCCGGTGCCCGTCGCCACGTAAACCAGTTCGTCCTCGGCAAAAGTCGGGGAGATTGCCAACGCCAGCGTCTCCAGGTCCAGCAGGCCAAAGTTCCAGCTATGCCAGCGCAGGCCTTCATCGGTGGTGCGCAACACGCCATTTTCCAGGGTTGCCGCAAAGGCGATGCCGTCCGACTCAAAATCCGGGGAGAGCAGCAATTGCGATACCTGCGCCGTTTGCGACAGCGTTGCACTCGTCCACGTCTTGCCGCCATCGATCGAGCGCGCAATCCCATCCACCGAGCCGACCAACATCAGGCTATGCCTGGGATACGCCGGCGCAGCAGCGACGGCCGTGATCGCCGCCGCACGCAATGCTTCATTGATGATCTCACACGTGCTGTTGCGATAGCACCATAGGCCTTCGTCGGTGCCCAACAGCCAACCTTCCTTGCCCAGGCAGGCCATGGAAAATATCACCGCCGGGCTATCCACCTTATGCCATGTTTGATTCGTCATAGGTTCCTAGTGTACACAATTGATTAAATCTCATCACATTGGACAAGCAGAGATCGGAGATTTGAGATTGGAAACTTGGGATGCAACAACGCCGTTTATAAATCTCCAATCTCTAATCACTAATCTCCATTCCCGTCGTTTTTGTGATAAGTCCTTCTACTTCATCAAGAGCGCCAGCACCACACCGCCAGCCAGGACGCTGGCGATCTGCCCGGCGGTATTCGCGCCCATGGCGTGCATGAGCAGGAAATTCTCAAAATCCTCTTCTTGCGCCATGCGATGCACCACGCGCGCAGCCATGGGGAAAGCGCTGATCCCCGCCGCGCCGAGGAGCGGGTTGAAATGGCCGTGCGTCAACAGATTCAGCAGCTTGCCAAACAACACCCCAGCAGCGGTGTCCAGCGCAAACGCCACGATGCCCAGGCCGAGGATGAATAGCGTATTCCACTGCAAGAAAGTGTCGGCGCGCATGCTGGCACCCACCGCCAGGCCCAGGAAGAGCGTCACGGTGTTGGCGATCCCGCCGGTGGACGCGCCAGTCAAGCGCTCCACCACGCCCGATTCCTTCATCAGGTTGCCCAACATCAACATGCCGATCAGCGGCGTCGCCATCGGCACCAGGATGCCCGTCAGCAGCGTGACGATGATTGGGAACAAGATGCGCGTGCGGCGGCTGATGGGCCGTTGGGTATAGGGCATGCGAATCAGGCGCTCCGAGCGCGTGGTCAGCAGGCGCATGATGGGCGGTTGGATGATCGGCACAAGCGACATGTAGCTATAGGCCACCACCACGATTTGCGCCAACAAGTGCGGCGCAAGCTGGCTACTCACGTAGATCGAGGTCGGCCCGTCGATCGCGCCGATGATGCCGATGGAAGCCGCCTCGTTGACGCTGAACCCCAGCAACAGCGCCAGGATGAGCGTGCCGAAAATGCCAAATTGCCCGGCCGCCCCGACGAGCACCATCTTCGGGTTTTCCAGCAGCGGGCCGAAATCGGTCATCGCCCCAATGCCGACGAAGATCAGCAACGGGAAAAGCTCATTACTCACCCCTGCCTGGTAGAGCACCTGCAGCAGGCCACCCGACTCCACCAGTGGTGATAGCGGCAAGTTTGCCAAAATTGCGCCTGCCCCGATGGGCAACAGCAACATCGGCTCATACTCTTTGACGATGGCAAGATAAATCAGCACGCCGCCGGCTGCGATCATAACCAGTGCCCCCAGCGTGACGTTCGTGATGCCTTGGAGTAGATTGACCAGTGATGAGAGATCCATGATTCCTTTACGATGACTCTATCGGTGTTGATGCCCGGAACGTATAGGCGCCATTTTCTGAGTTGAGCCCGTAACTGCGCCGCTTATTTCTTGGCGGCAAACCTCACGAGCACGTCGCCATAGCCAACGGCCTGGCCGGGCTGCACCATCACCTCTTCAACGTCCGCTTCATAAGGCGACTTGATCAGGTTCTTCATCTTCATCGCCTCCAGAACGACCACCGCCTGACCACGGCTGACGGCGTCCCCCGGCTGCACGTTCACCGAAAGGATGGTGCCGGGCATGGGGGCCGTCAACTCTCGCCCATTGCCATCCACGCTGACGTGCGGCAACGCCGGCTGTTGGGTGTCGGGTAAGGGTGGGAGCGTTTCTGGCGCCGGCGGGCGATAGATCGTGCCGGGGCGCTCAATCGATTCACTGTCCAGCCGCGCGGGGGTCACCCCTGGCGCGATGGTGGCCTCGGCGATGTCTTGCTCGCCGGTGATGTACACATCCAGGTCATGATCCTGCAACCACACGCGAAAGTGATCGGAGGCCATCTCCTGTACGTCAATCACGTATTCGTTTTGTCCTACTTTGATGTTATAGCGTCTCATTACGCAACCCTATCCACGAATCTTCACAAATGAAACCGGGATTTGTTTCCGGGCATCTCATTCGTTGACCCGTCAATCCGACACAGGGCGAGTGAACATCTCGCCCACCTCTATTCTTCATTCGTTGACCCATTCGTTGCCTAGCGATGCCCGGGATGCCAGCTCTGATTCTGGCTGACACGCCCCGCACCCACCCAACGGCTGGGTAACGTGCCGGGCTGATGCAAGCGCATGGCAGGCGCCGCTTGCTTACGGCGCACGCGCCGGTGCATCCGCACCGCCACCATCACCGCGGCCAGCATTTCGGGTGATAGTTCACCCGCCGCGCCGCGCTCCACCACCACCGCACGTGCCTGCGCCGTTTGTGCGGGTTGTTGGGTAACCGCCTGTTTCGCGTTGCGGCGTCGATCCGCCCGCAGCAGCAGTGACATCAAGCCCCACAGCAACGCCAGTACCGCAAACACCAGCCCCATGCCGGCCAGCGTGAGGAGTGCCCCCTGTTCCAGGTTTGCAATCATATTGACCGTCCTATTGAGGCCTACACCGGCATCAACCCATGCTTCTTGGGCGGGTTTTGTTGCACCTTCGTGCGCAACACTTCCATCGCGCGGATCAGGCGCGGGCGCGTTTCTTTCGGCTCAATCACCTCGTCGATCTGGCCCATGTCGGCGGCGCGGTAGGGGTTGAAGAACTTCTCGCGATATTCGCCGATAAACGCCGCCTCAGCAGCGACAGGATCCTCGGCCGAGGCCAACTCCTTGCGGCGCAGGATGCGCACCGCGCCCTGGGCACCCATCACGGCAATTTGGGCGGTGGGCCAGGCAAACGCCAGGTCGCTGCGCATCTGCTTGGAACTCATGGCGATGTAGGCACCGCCGATGGCCTTGCGCGTGACGATGCTGATCTTCGGCACCGTCGATTCGCAATAGGCATAAATAATCTTCGCGCCGTGACGGATCACGCCATAGTGCTCCTGATCGACGCCGGGCAGATAGCCGGGGCAATCGACAAACGTGACCAGCGGGATGTTGAACGCATCGCACAGGCGCACGAAGCGCGCGATCTTATCGCTGGAGTTGATGTCCAGCACGCCGGCCATGTATTCGGGCTGATTCGCCACGATGCCCACGCAATAGCCGTCCAGGCGCGCAAAACCGACGATGGCGTTGCGCGCATAGTAGGGATGCACTTCCAGGAAGCTATCGCGGTCGAAAATGGCATCGATCACCGCATGCATGTCATAGGGTTCATCTTCGCGCAGTGGCACGATGGTGTTCAGCGATTCGTTCATCCGATCGCGCGGGTCGTAGGGCGCCACCTGCGGCGGGTCCTCGGTGTTGTTCTGCGGCAAATAGCTGAGCAACTGCTTCACCATCTCCAGCGCCATGTGCTCGTCGTTGGCCAGGAAATGCGCTACGCCGCTCTTTCCATTGTGCACCAGCGTGCCGCCCAGATCATCGAAGCTGACTTTCTCGCCCGTCACGCTCTTGATGACTTCCGGCCCGGTGATGAACATATAGCTACTCTGACGCGCCATGATGATGAAGTCAGTTAATGCAGGCGAGTAGACGGCGCCGCCCGCGCACGGCCCCAGGATCACCGAGATTTGCGGAATCACGCCCGAAGCCATCACATTGCGGGTAAACACTTCGCCATAGGCGGCCAGGCTGCGCACACCCTCCTGGATGCGCGCCCCGCCCGAATCGTTCAGCCCGATCAGCGGGATGCCACTCTCAAGGGCCAGGTCTTGGATGCGGCAGATTTTGCGCGACTGCACTTCGGAGAATGAGCCGCCCAACACGGTGAAATCCTGGGCAAATACGGCGACACGGCGGCCATTGATCTTGCCAAAGCCGGTCACCACACCATCGCCGGGGAAGCGTTGGCCGGCCATTCCGAAATCGGCGCAATTGTGCGTCGCCAGCGCGCCTAACTCCTGAAAGGAGCCTTCGTCCAGCAGCAACGCCAGGCGTTCGCGCGCCGTGAGTTTCCCCTTGGCATGTAGCTGTTGGATTCTTTCTGCGCCGCCACCCTGGAGCGCTTTTTCTCGCATATCGCGGAGTGTGGCGAGGTAGTCATTCATGTATTACTCCGTATCTTGTGGCATCTTAGCCGAGATATGTTCGTGGTGAGAGGTTTAGGCTCACGAGATTCGATTATAGGGGCGTTTGCGTTTTCAGCCCTCCTCGTCACGCGCTGCACCGCTGGTGTTACACTGGCCGTAGGACACCAGCATGCTTCATCATCCGGCGAGTGAGCGATCAAAATCAGTTTCTGGAGGTGTGACCCATGACCCGGCAAGCGAAACAAAAAGGCGATCCCCTGCCCTGGCTCCTGGAACCGGAATCACCGGGCGTGCGCTACCTGGCGCTGCGAGACGTGCTCGGCCTCACGGACGGCGACCTTGAGCTACGCGCAGCGCGCAAGGCGGCGCATCAAGATGGGCCAATCGCCACGATTTTGTCCAAGATGGCGCCTGAGGGCTTCTGGTGCCAGCCTGGCCCCGGCTATAACCCTAAGTACCGCGCCACGGTGTGGTCGCTCATCGCGCTTGCCCAGTTAGGCGCATCCATCCATGAAGATAAGCGCATCGCCACCGCATGCGCCTACCTGCTGGATCACGCGCTCACGCCGTATGGGCAGTTCACAATGACCGGCACGCCCTTCGGTACGATCCATTGTCTGCAAGGCAATTGTTGTTGGGCCTTGCTCGAGCTGGGTTATGACGATCCGCGCCTTGCGGATGCCCTCGAGTGGATGGGGCGCAGCGTTACGGGCGAAGGCATCGCGCCAGCATCGAGCCACGACACCCCAATGCGTTATTACAGCGGCACGTGCGGCCCCGCCTTCGCATGCGGAATGAATGACAGGCTTCCCTGCGCCTGGGGAGCCGTCAAGATGATGCTGGCCCTTAGTCGCTGGCCGGCGCAGCGTCGCACACCCATGACCAAGCGGGCGATCAAACAGGGCGTCGATTTTCTGTTGAGCACTGACCCGGCCGGCGCTGCATACCCGGCGGCGCGCGGAGAGAAGCCTAACCGGAACTGGTGGGACTTCGGCTTTCCCCTGTTCTACGCGACCGACGTGCTCCAGGTAGTTGAAGCACTGATCCCCTTCGGTTACGGCACAGACAAGCGCCTGCAATCTGCCTTCGACCTTATCCTGGGCAAGCGGGATGCAGAGGGTCGCTGGGCACAAGGGAATGGCTACCCCGGTAAGACCTGGGCCGACTTCGGCCCGAAACGAGCGCCTAATAAATGGGTCACCCTGCGCGCCGTGCGCACGTTGCGGGCCACCGGGCACATGTGACGTCACAAACTCACGTCTATTCGCGACGATTCGCGGATTGCCTGTAACCATTAGCAAGGCGTGGTGTAGAGCAACTTCGTCTCCCACAGCCCCATGTCCAGGCTGAGCGAAGTAACACCATCACCCAGACGTTCGCCGGTATAGGCATCGGTCACGTTCATCGGCGCGGGCAGGCGCACCTCGCGCCGGCCTGCGCTTTGCGAATAGATCGCCAGGAACGCATTGTTGGCCCACACCATGTCGCCCTGCACGTCGTAGAGATGCACACCAGCCTCCCGCGCGATGTTGCGCAGCAGTTGCCAGGGCAATAGAGGCGCTGCGCTATAGATGGAGCGCCAGTGATCAAAGTCCTTCACCACCAACCCCGGCTTGCCGGTGCTCTGGGCTGTGCCCAACACCTGGGCAGCGGGGTCATCGGCATAAAAGGCCGGGCCGATTTGCATGGCCGGGATGTACTCGGTCTTGGGCGGTTGCATCTCCTGTTCGCGCTGCACGCGCGTGCCATAGGCACATCCCGCCGGCAGGCCCCGCGTGATGGGATGGTCGAACTGGGTGATCGCCACGTCCAGTTCAGCAGTCACGTCTGACATGCCAAACCGGATACCCGTGAGCGCCCGCATGTTCTCCAGCGAGGCGGAGGCGTCATCCAGGTAGCCGGGCGCATAGATCCACAGCGCGGTCGCGCCGTTCCGCTTGACCACGCGCTCAATCAACGCGCGCTCCTGGGCCGAGAGGTAGAACAGGTTCGCCATGATGTACAACTTATAAGTCGGCGTCTCTGGGCGGGCCAAATCCTCCACCGTCAATTGCTCAAACGGCGTGCCCATGCGGCCCAGGTGCCAGTTACGAAACAGGTTGAGCGCCGCGTTGTGCAAGCCTTCACGCGGCGCCTGGAACATCATAGCGCGCTGGCTGACCACGAATGCCACCTCGCCAAACGAATGGCGGGCCAGCGTTTGCAGGTGTTCCTCGATCGCTTTCAGCCGCCGCATGGGTTCCACGGCCTCGGGCGCGTCGAACCAGTGTTCGTCGGTCAGGTCCATCCACCAGTAGGCCGCGGCGGACGACATGGCATAAGCGGCATCTTTCTTCATCATCTCGATGGTGGACGCCGCCGTCATCGGCTGGCGGATATGCCGCTTCCACGTGACGGAGGCCGGCGTCCAGACGGTCTTGCAATCGACCTCGTCGATGTGCAATTTGCCGGCGCGGCGGATCGAGTCGGCAATCGCCTGCGCGGAGTGATAGCCACCCTCGCCACGGTTGCTATAGGTGTGCGGGCTGGCGTGAATATCCACCACCGGCGAATCCAGCAGCCGCCGGAGCGCATAGTGCCCGTTCAACTGCGCGCGTGGGTGATTGCCAAACTGATACCCATAGAACACGCACGTCACCTTCGGCTGTGGCATGGCTTCTTTGGCGGCCCGGCACAATTCAATGATGCAATCCACCGTGGCATCGCTCATGCACTGCGTATAGTCGATGGTCGGCCGGTCCATCACCGGGTCATAGAACTCGCCATGCGACACGCGCATCCGTTCTTGCGGGCTGGGGATGAGCGCCGTATCGAAGTCCACCGCGCGACCCCAGGCGTGCGACAGGCGTTCCGTATCGTCCTGGTAGGTGACCCGCAGCCAGCGCCGGAAGTCGGCCTGGGCGGCGGGGGAATAGTCGGCCAGGCCATCGATGGAATACTCGTTCCAATGGAACCACTCGCCAAATAGGCCGTCGCACACGTGCCAGCCCCAGATTTGGCCCGCGTAATCTTGCGTCTCGCAATGCGCCACCAGCGCCGCAATCGCTTTGGCGGCATCCCGGCGCCACACTGACGAGTGAAAAGAGTGCAGGTTCAGGCCTTCCAGCACGATTTCGTGGCCCAGGTAACGCGGCGCTTGTGGGTTCGAGGTCAGCATGTCCATCGGCTTGCCGTCCCGGATGTTGAGCAAGACGCTCATCTCATCTGGGTGACTTTCGCCCCACCAGCCCGCCACCTGCGGGAACACACGCGGCATGAAGAAGCCATTGGGGATATGCGCAACGTACTCCTTCATCCACTGGTCAATGGCGCTGAAGTCATACTGATCGGGGCCGACCCACCAGTTACCTGGGACGCCGTAGGTGTAGAGGGCGATCCCGGCCTGATGGAAGGTGCCTGTGAGATGCGAAGCGGCAAAAGCCATAATCGGCGCAATCGGCTGTTCGTCCAGAAAAAAGGCCGGCACGCCCTGGTGCAATCGTACATGGGTGGTTGTCATTGTTGCACACCTGATGTTTTATCTATCTTCCTGAAAGATGGCTCACATCATAACGCCGGCCGGCTAAAACCGCACAGGGCATACGGGTTGAAGGGCAATCAGGCATTTGCCCGGCGACCATCTTCAGCCGCGGTTGTGCTTTTCGCGATGCGTGGTATATCCTCTCTTAGACGGATGAAACAAAAACTAATTGCGAGGTAACTGCATGACCACATCTGAAACCATCATTCACCTCTCGCCCGAATTCTTCACGGAGCGTGAGAAGACGCTCGTGACCAACGGCGTGCTTTCGGCATCGGCCTTCCGCTACGGCACCGGCGTGCCGGGGTTGCGCCTGAAGAGCGACGTGGGCGAACTGGTGCTGTTGCCCTGGCAGGGCCAACAAATCTGGTCGGCCGTCATGGGTGGCCGCACGCTCACCATGAAGTCCATGTTCAGCGAGCCGCGCCCGAATCACCCCTACCTGGAAACCTATGGCGGCTTCTTGCTGCACTGCGGTTTCACGGCCATGGGCGTGCCGACCAAGAACGACACGCACCCGCTGCACGGCGAACTGCCCAACGTGGCCTACGACAGCGCATACATCGTGCTGGGTGAAGACGAGGGCGGCGCCTACATCGGCCTGGGCGGCAAATATCAGCACAGCGTGGCCTTCAACTACAACTACCTGGCCCAGCCGCTGGCAAAGTTGTATGCCGGTTCCACCGTCTTCAACGTCAGCATGACGATCGACAACCTGCGCCCCAAGCCGATGGAATATATGTACCTGACGCATATCAACTTCCGCCCGGTGGACTATGGGCGGCTGGTTTGCAGCGCCCCCTGCACGCCCGAGCGCGTCCACGCGCGCGTGGACCTGCCCTCGCACATGAAGTTCCCCGAAGGCTACCGCGAGTTTGTGCAAGAGATGGCCGTACATCCCGAAAATCACGTCGTGCTGAAGCCCGGGCTGCCGTTTGACCCGGAACTGGTCTTCACCATCACCCCCGATACCGACGAAGAGGGTTGGGCGCACAGCATGCAAATTCATCCCGATGGCAGCGCCGACTACGTCGCGCATCGCCCGGATCAGGTGAACAAGCTGGTGCGTTGGATCTCGCGCACGGGCGACCAGGACGCCTGCGGCTTCGCCATGCCCGCCACCGCCGAGCCGGAGGGCTACACCGCCGAGAAGGGCAAGGGAAACATCCACATCCTGCCCGCCGGTGGGCGTTTCCAGGTGAACTATCGCATCGGCGCGCTGGACGCCAGCGCGGCGAAGAAGATGGAAGGGAAGATCGCCAAGATCCTGGGCTAGTTGGGGATTTGAGATTTGAGATTGAGGGTTAGACGCTTAGAAACCCAATATCTTAAGCACCGGGTGCCTTACTCATCACAGCGCTGATATCGAGTCTCTTTCTGAAAAAACCAGGAACCCCATCGTGATGATGGGGTTCCTGGCCATACAAGAAGAGAGAAAGCTATTCGGGCCGTGACCCTCTGCGGCCCTACTCGGCTAACAGCAAGAAAGGTTCCTCGATCAATTCCTTGATCGTCTTCAAGAAACGCGCCGCCGGCGCGCCGTCGGTAATGCGATGGTCAAAGGCCAGGCTGAGCGTCATCATCTTGCGCGCGGCAAGCTGGCCCTTATAGACCACGGCCTTGTCGGCGATGCGCCCCACGCCCAGGATGGCCGCTTCCGGCACGTTGATGATCGGCGTGAAGCCGTCAACGTCCATCGGGCCCAGGCTGGTGATGGTGAAAGTGCCGCCGAAGTCATCGGGCAGCGAGCGGCCCTTGCGGGCGCGCTCCACCAACACGCGCAGTTCACTGCCGATCTGGCGCAGGCTCTTTTGATCCGCGTTGCGGATCACCGGCACCGTCAGGCCACGGTCGGTGTCCACGGCCACGCCCACGTGGATGGGGTTCAGATATTCAATCGCGTCGGGGGCGATGCGCGCGTTCATGTAGGGGTATTGGCGCAGCGCCGTCGCCACCACGCGCACGAGTAAGTCGTTATAGCCGGGCGTAAAGCCCCACGCTTCGGACACTTTGGCCTTCAGGCGCTCGCGCAATGCCACGAACTCCGTCGCGTCCACTTCCATGAACAGCGTCACGCGCGCCACAGAACGGGCACTGGCGGCCATGCGCTCGGCGATGACGCCGCGCACGCCCTTGAGCGCCACGCGCTCGCGCACCTCGCCCTGAGCGACAGGAGCCACGGGAGCTGGGGCGCTAGGGAGCACGGGTGCCGGGGCTTTCTCCTCTGCTGGCTTGCTTCCCTGCTCTTTGACATCCAAAGCGTGCTGCACGTCTTCCTTGGTGATCTTGCCGCCCTCGCCTGTGCCGGTGAGCGTGCGCAGGTCGATGCCGGCATCGGCAGCCATGCGTTCGGCAATCGGCGTCGCCTTGGGGGCGCTGGCCAGGTAAGCCAGAACGTCGCGCTCGGCCACGCGCACACCGCCGCCACCCGTGGGAGTGACCTTCGTCAGGTCCACGTGCTCTTCGGCGGCCAACTTCTTCGCGCGCGGCGAGGCGAATACCTGGCCGGAGGACGGGGCCTGCGGAGCTTCAGAAGCCGCGGAGGTTTGTGTTTCCTCAGGGGTTTCAGCCGCCTCAGGGACTTGTGCTTCAGCGGCGGGTTCGGCGCCGGCGGCCACGAATTTCTCATCTGCCTTGCCCACGATACCAACCACCGTGAGCACCGGCACAACAGTATCTTCTTTGAACGCGCCGAAGTGGATATACCCTTTCGCTGGAGACTCAACCGCAAACACCGCCTTGTCGGTCTCCACTTCCATCACTTCCTGACCCTGATCCACCTTCGCGCCATCATCCACCAGAAAGCGCACGATGCGCACTTCTTCGACGGTTTGTCCAAGCTTAGGAATAAATAGTTCTTTTGCCATGTGTACTCATGAAGAATGAAACGTGAAACGCAAATGGGCAAAACGCAACTCGCCCTCACATTTCACGTTTCATGTCTCACGTTTCAGCTAATGACCTTGCGGCAAGCTTCCACGATACGCTTGGTGTTGGGGATCGCCAGATCTTCCAGCACTTCCGCTCTGGGCACGGGCACGTTGGCCGAAGCCACGCGCACCATCGGCGCGTCCAGGTAATCGAACGCCAATTCGTTGATCTGCATCATCACTTCGTTGATGAAGCTGGTGTTTTCATACGACTCGGTGACGCCGACCAGGCGGCCCGTCTTCTTGACGGAGGCCACGATGGTGTCGATATCCAGCGGCTTCAGGCAGCGCAGGTCGATCACTTCCACATCGATGCCGTCCTTGGCCAGGGTCTCGGCGGCTTCGAGCGCGCGCAGCACCATGCGGGAATAGGTGACGATGGTGATGTCTTTGCCGGGGCGCTTCACGTCGGCCACGCCCAATGGAATCACATACTCCTCATCCGGCACCGGGCCCTTCTCTTTGTAGAGCATCTTGTGCTCGATGAACATCACCGGGTTGTCGTCACGAATGGCGGCCTTCAACAAGCCTTTCGCGTCGTAGGGGGTGGAAGGCATGACGACGTAAATGCCGGGGAAGTGCGTCCACAAAGATTCCAGGCTCTGCGAGTGGTGCGCGGCAATTGCACGCCCTGCGCCGCCCTCGGTGCGCACGACCATCGGCACGCTGGTGTGACCGCCGAACATATAGCGGTTCTTGGCGCCCTGGTTGGCCACCTGGTCCATCGCCAGCGGGGTGAAGTCTACGTACATGATCTCCGCCACGGGGCGCATCCCGGCCATCGCCGCGCCGACCGCCGCGCCGCCGATTCCAGCTTCGGAAATAGGCGTATCCAGCACGCGCCACTTGCCAAACTCTTGGAACAGGCCGCGGGTGGCACCATACGCGCCGCCATACAGGCCGACGTCTTCACCCAAGCAGAACACGCGCTCGTCACGCTTCATTTCCTCGCGCATCGCATCGACCAACGCCTGCGCGTATGAAATCTGCTTAAACTTGGAGGGGTTCTCACGAATCTCGGCGCGCAGCCGCTTATCCGTGTCGATGTCGGTCTGGGTGGTCTTGAGCGGGGCAAATACGTCCGTCTCCAATTGGTCCGGGCTTGGCTCGGGCGACGTTTCGGCAAACTTCACGGCGGTAGCCAATTTGTCCTGCACCGTCTCATCCATCTTGTCGAACTCTTCTTCCTTCAGCCAACCCACTGCTTCCAGGCCGTTGCGCAGGGCGTTGATCGGGTCGCGCTTCTTCCACTCGGCTTCTTCTTCCTTGGTGCGATAGGCGCGCGGGTCGGAGTGAGAGTGACCAAAATAGCGGTAGGTCTTGCACTCAATCAGCGTTGGGCCTTCGCCCTTGCGTGCACGCTCCACAGCTTTCCTCACCACGCCGTGCACGGCCAACACGTCCATGCCATCTACCACTTCGCCGGGAATGCCGTAGGCACATGCGCGCGCAGCGGCGTCGGGCAGCTTGGTCACGGTTGCCCATGGCACCGACATGCCGTACATGTTGTTCTCGCACACGAAGACGACCGGCAGATTCCAAATAGAAGCCATGTTCAGGGCCTCGTGGAAGCTGCCCTCGTTGGTCGCGCCATCGCCGAAGAAGCACAGCACCACTTTGTCGCTGCCCATCATTTTCTCGGCCAGCGCTGCGCCGGTTGCCACGCCGATGTTGCCGCCGACGATGCCCGTCGCGCCCAGGTTACCGTGCTGCACGTCGGCGATGTGCATGGAGCCGCCCTTGCCTTTGCAATAGCCGGTGGCGCGGCCCATCACTTCGGCCATCATCTTGTTGTAGTGCTCCTGCTTGGCCTCGGTGGTCTTGGCGAATTTATCGCCGTGCGCGTGCGCGTGACCATGCCCGCGGTGCGTGCTGGTGACCAGGTCGTTATCACCCAACGCGCCAACCGCGCCGACGGCGACGGCTTCCTCACCGGCGTACAAGTGCGAAGCGCCCTTCAACACAGCCTTGCCAAGAAATTCGGCAATCTGATTTTCGAGGGCGCGGATTTCCATCATCTGGCGCAGGTAACCCAGGACTTCATCACGGGTCAATTCCTGCTCTTCGATCATCGCCGATACCTTCTCGGCGATTCCCTGTGCGGGAGTTGCTACAGCCATTTTTGAACCTCTTCTGTATATCGAGATTAGTCAATCGAGATCTTGGATTAGAGATTGGAAAATAAAACGTAAAACATGAAACGTGAGAAGGTGATTGGTATGTTCTCATCTCGTTTCATTCTTCACCTTTCAATCTCCACTCTCCAATCTCCTGTTTCTACACGACGATGACTTCAACACCTGCTGTGCGGACCTCTTGGATGCGCTCCACGGGCGCCAGCGTGTCGGTGATAACGGTATCAATTTCTGCAAGTGTGGCGAAGCTGGCCAGCCCTACCCGGCCCCACTTGGTTGCATCCAGCACTGCAATGATCTGCCGGCACATGGCCACCAATGGACGCTTCACCTCTGCTTCTGCGGCACTTACGTCGGTCAGCCCTTCGGGTACGCTAATGCCATGCGCGCCAAAGAACCCCTTCTGGATGTTGAACTGGTGCAACATTTCCAGCCCGCCCGGGCCGATCAGAGAAGCCGTCTCACGGCGTAACTGCCCGCCGGGCATGAACACACTGACTCCCGGCGCGTCCAACATCTCTTGCGCGATTGCCAGGCTGTTGGTAATGACGGTCAGATGGCGATGCTGCTTCAGCCGTTGTGCAATCGCCAGTGCGGTGCTGCTGGTATCCAGGAAGATGGCGTCACCATCGGATACCAGAAGCGCGGCAGCTTCGCCGATGCGGCTCTTTTCTGATACTTGCTGTTGCCGACGCAACGTGAGCGATAGCTCCGGCAATCCACGTCCGGTGGGCACCGCGCCCCCATGCGTGCGCAGGAGCAGGTTATATTCAGCCAGCGCTTGCAAGTCCGCGCGAATGGTCACTTCGGAGACACCGAATTGCTGGCTCAACTCGCTGACGGACACGCGGCCTTCCTTCTGCACCTGGCGCAAGATCTCCTGACGGCGTTCTTCCAAATAAAGCTCTTTCATTGTCTCTAAGCCACCCGGAAGCTCACCTCCTTTTTTGTGCTGAGATTACGAAATTGCTTTTGATATTTTACGATTGCTTACAAAATAATGCAAACTGAAAGCAGCGCATAATCTACCATAAGTTCAACACATCAGATCGCCCCTTGACAAAATCATTCCGACCTCTACAATAACGCCCATTGCTTGTGAGGGCGTCTCTGACGAGATGGTCCCTTCACCCTGGCAACTTCCCTTGTGTTCGAGGTCTTGTAGCCTCCGAGAACAGATCGTTCCCGGGGGCTATTTCGTTTTCCGGCAGCCTTGACGCAGCCCCTGGAGGAAAATAAATCATGTTCGTGGCTGTCGCTATCTTTCTCGTGGCTTACGTCATCATCGCCAGTGAAAAGTTCCCCCGTCATTGGGTGGCGCTGATTGGCGGCGGGCTGCTTATCATTTTCGGCATTCTAAACCCGTTGGAAGCCTTTCACTACATCAACTGGGAAACGCTCGGCCTGTTATTAGGCATGTTTATCCTGGTTGCGATATTGATCGAGTCGGGTTTCTTCGGCTGGTTGGCATTGGAAACCGTGCGCAGGACCAACTATCACCCGGCCAAGGTGTTCATTTTGTTGCCGCTGCTGGCGGCATTGATGGCAACCATGATGGACAGCATCACGGTGATGTTGTTCCTCTCGGCACTTACCTATCAGTTGTGCAAGCTGTTGAAGATCGATCCGATCCCGCTGATCATCGCCGAAGTATGCGCAGCCAACGCCGGCGGCGCAGCGACCCTGGTGGGCGACCCGCCGAACGTGATCCTCGGCACGACGCTGGGGTTCAACTTCGTTGATTTCGTCGAAAACACCGGGCCGATTTCCTTCATTGCCGCCGCCGTCAGCACCGGCCTGTTCTATTTAAACAATCGCAAGTCATTGGCCGATGCCCACGGCACGCTGGACATGGACGCGATTCACCAGATCGAAGAGACGCATCGCTCGCAATTGCAACGTAACGTGATGCGCATCGGGTTGATCTACTTCGGCATCGCCGTTTTGTTGCTGGTAACGCACCACTGGCTGGGTGAATTCGGGATTATCCAGCTCAGTGCTGCGGCAGCGGCGCTCATCCCCGCCTCGGCGGCGCTCGTCACACTGATGATCGTGGAACGTTCCGATCACCAGCGGGCGTTGCGCGCGACGATCGAACGCGTGGATTTTGAAAGCCTGGTCTTCTTCGCAGGGTTGTTCGTCCTCATCGGCGGATTAGAGAAGACGCACCTGATGGAAGCCGTCGCGGGGGCCTTTGCAGCATTGGCACAAACCAGCCACCCGCTATTCCTGCTGGCGCTGCATTGGGGCGCGGGCAGCATCAGCGCCGTGGTGGATAACGTGCCGATGGCGTTGGGCATGTCCTACGTGTTGAAAGACCTGGCGCAATCGTCCGCAGCGCCGGCGCTGGGCATCATGGTGTGGTCATTGGCGCTGGGGCTCGACATGGGCGGCAGCATGACGCCGGTTGGGGCATCCGCCAATGTCGTTTCGTATGCCTACCTGGAAAAACATCACGGCAAGGTGGGTTGGGGGACATGGATCAAGGCGGCTGTTCCGCCGACCCTGACTGCCATGGCAGTCGCTTCGGCCCTGGTGTTGTTGAAGGGGGCCATTGGCTGGTACTGACGATTGCTGATTGACGATTTTGGATTTCCGATTTTGGATTGTCCCGCTTCGTGCGAAGGCAAGTGGTCGAAATCGACAATCGAAAATCGAAAATAACAGGAGGTGATTCTAAACAGAGAGTACCTGATTAAAGCAGAGTGCCCAGATGCACAGCCTGCCCATCCAGATTATGAGATGACCGCACTTTCATTGGTCCTTCCCTCTGGTGCGCCGCAGCCCTGTTGCTGCAAATGTGACCTTTATTTGGAGAAGAGCACTCATGCAGAAACTAAGAAAAAATCGCGCGTTTCGCTTCGTCCTGCGCATGACGGCGACGCTTTTATCTCTCGCCGTGTTCGTATTGGTGGCGCCGCATGCTTTCGCTCAAGCACCCGACCCATCCACCGACCCCGCCGTGGGGATCAACGTGATGTGGATGATCATCGGCGGCTTCCTGGTCTTCTTTATGCAGGCCGGCTTCGCACTGGTGGAAACCGGCTTCACCCGCGCCAAGAACGTCGCCCACACCATGATGATGAACATGATGGTGTTTTGTATCGGCGCCGCCGGCTACTGGCTGACGGGCTTCGCCTTCCAGTTTGGCGCAGTGAACGTGACCTATCCCGACGTCAGCACCATCGGGGCCGTCGCAACCAGTGGCTCCACCGCCTGGGCCCACTCGCCCGTCACGTTGGGTGACTGGACGGGCCTGCTGGCGACGCCGCTCATCTCGTTCCGCCAGTTCGGCATCCTGGGCGGCAGCGGCTTCATGCTGCTGGGTCTGGGCACCAACTTCGGCATCCTCTCGTTCTTCCTCTTTCAGATGGTGTTCATGGACACCGCCGCGACGATCCCCACCGGCGCAATGGCAGAGCGCCTGAAGTTCTCCGGCTTCTGTCTGATGGGTCTGTGGGTGAGCATGTTCATCTACCCGCTGGTCGGCGGCTGGGTCTGGGGCGGCGGCTGGTTGCAGAACCTGGGCCGCATCGCCGGCATCGGCAACGGCGCGGTGGACTTCGCCGGCTCAGGCGTGGTGCACATGATCGGCGGTTCGGTGGCCCTGGCAGGCGCGATTGTACTTGGCCCGCGCATCGGCCGCTTCAACAAGGACGGTTCGCCCAACGCAATGCCCGGCCACAACATCCCGCTGGGCGTACTCGGTACGATCATCCTGTTCTTCGGCTGGTTCGGCTTCAACCCCGGTTCGTCGCTCGGTTTCATGGGCGGTTCGCGCATCCTGGCTGTCAACGCGGCAGCCAACACGCTGATCGCCGGTGCGATGGGCGGCTGCGCGGCCATGCTCTATATGTGGTTCATCAGCCCGGTCAAGAAGCCCGATCCGTCCATGTCGGTCAACGGCATCCTGGCCGGCCTGGTGGCGATCACCGCCCCCTGCGCGTTCGTGGACAGCGTCGGCGCAACCATCATCGGCCTGATCGCCGGCGTGCTGGTGTGTTTGGCGGCCACTGTGCTTGAAAAGGCACACGTCGATGACCCTGTTGGCGCCGTGCCGGTGCACTTCGTCAACGGTGTGTGGGGCCTGCTCGCCGTCGGCATCTTCGCCAAGGGCCTGCCCGAAACCGCCGGCTGGAACGGTATGGAATCGGCCGTGACGGGGTTGCTGTATGGCGGCGGCACGCAAATCCTGGCGCAGCTCGCCGAGGTCGCCTCCATTCTCGTCTTTGTGTTCGGGCTGTCATACGTGTTCTTCAAGATACTCAACGCGCTCAAGCTGTTGCGCAGCAAGCCCGAAGATGAACTGGCGGGCCTGGACATCCCAGAGATGGGCTCGCTTGGCTACACCACGGTAGACGTTCGCATGGCCGGGGGCCGGCTGTCGCAGCAGATGCCCGTCGTTCGTTCGTCGGCCAGTGTCCCTTCAGCCGGCAAATAACTTGATTGAGGGAGCCAACATGACTAAGAAAATTGAAGCGATTATCCGTGAGGAAGCGCTCGACGCAGTCAAAGATGCGCTACATGCCATCGGGATCGAGGGCATGAACATCTTCGAGGTGCGCGGGCACGGCCGCCAGGGCGGCGTGGAACTTTCCTGGCGCGGCACGTCCTACCACATGGACCTGATTCCCAAAATTCAACTCAATATCATCCTGAGCGATCACAACGTGGAGAAGACCATCGCAACCATCGTTCAGGCAGCACGCACCGGTAAGGAAGGAGACGGCATCATCTTCGTCTACCCGGTGGAAGACGTCATTCGCATCCGCACCGGCGAGCACGGCAAAGAGGCCCTCTCGTACCCGGACGACATCGATCAGCGCCAGGCGGTTGGGAAAGCAAAATAGCGACGCAAGCCATTGACTGATGGCCGCGCCTATAAGGACGTTACCTATGACCGTTCGCAAATGGAATAAGACGGACCCGGCTCCTGAAAGAGACGGTTAATTGTTCGTGCGCCTTGAAGCGCCACCCTCTCACTCCGTCATCCTCAAGCAGAGGGCGTTCGCAACAATATTTGTATCCACTGTGGCGACATCCCGTAATACCAGGTTCGTATTACGGGACCGCCACACATCATGACCCACAAATGAAGGATGGACATGTTCAAGTTCACACAATTGCACGAAACGAAAGTCGGTTTCCCGGTCTCGCCACGATATGCCGGGAAACGTTTGGTCGGGCCGGCCGCCGCATTGGGTGTATCCCTGCTGGTGACCGGCGTCGCCAGCGCGCAAGCCCCCGACCCAATAGAAGAGGTCACGCGCGGTTTGAACACCTCCTGGGTGCTCATCACCGCCTTTCTGGTGTTTTTCATGCAGGCGGGGTTCGCGTTCGTAGAGGCCGGCCTTACCCGCGCCAAGAACACCACCAACATCCTGATGAAGAACCTGATGGACTTCGTGATGGGGACGTTGAGTTACTGGGCGATTGGCTTCGGCCTGATGTTTGGCGCATCCAACGCCGGGCTGTTCGGCACCTCAGACTTTTTCATCGGCATCGGCGGCGAGGACATCGCCGGCGTGCCGGCACTTGCATTCTGGCTGTTCCAGCTCGTCTTCGCCGGGACCGCTGCCACGATTGTTTCGGGCGCTATGGCGGAACGCACCAAGTTCTCCGCCTATTTGGTTTATAGCTTCATCATCTCGCTGCTCATCTACCCCATCTTCGGGCACTGGGTATGGGGCAGCGGCTGGCTGTGGACGTTGGGAGATAGCACGGGCCTGGTCGCAGAAGGCGGCTTCCGTGACTTCGCCGGTTCCACCGTGGTTCACAGCGTGGGCGGCTGGGCGGCGCTGATCGGCGCGATCGTCCTCGGCCCGCGCATCGGGCGGTTTGGCAAAGATGGCACACCACGCGCCATCCCCGGACATTCGATGTCGCTATTCGTGTTGGGTATCTTTATCCTATGGCTGGGCTGGTTCGGCTTTAACCCCGGTAGCCAGCTTGCAATCGCGGGCGGCAATGCGGACGCAGTGGCGCTCGTCGCCGCGAACACCAATATCGCGGCCGCAGCAGGCGCCGTGACGGCGCTGCTCACCGGCTGGGCGTTGACTAAGAAGCCCAACGCCGGCGCTGCGATGAACGGCGTGCTGGCGGGGCTGGTGGCCATCACCGCGCCGTGCGCCTACGTGACGCCGCTGGATTCGGTGATCATCGGCGCCATCGCCGGCCCATTGATGATGTTCGGCAATATCTGGTTGGAGAAGCTCAAGATCGACGATCCCGTAGGCGCTGTGCCGGTGCACTTGATGAACGGCATCTGGGGCACGCTCTCGCTCGGGCTGTTTGCCTCACAAAACGGCGTCGTCGGGCTGTTTGCCGGCGGCGGCTTCAACCAGTTCATCCTGCAACTGATTGGCGTGATCGCCTGCGGCGCGTGGACGGCGGGCACGGCCTTCGTGCTGTTCAGCGCCATCAAGAAGTTCATCGGTTTGCGCGTAACGGTGGAGGAAGAAGTTCGTGGTCTCGACCTGTTCGAACATGGCGCCGAGGCATATCCGCGCGATTTCCTGTTTGAGCCCAAGTCCGCCGCTGTCTCACCTGCCAAGCGTGCCGCAAGCGCCGGCACGCCGGCCAAGTAAAGCGGCTGGGTGCCCCTTTTTTAGGAGCCAATATGACTAAGAAGATAGAAGCGATCATTCGCGAAGAAGCGCTCGACACGGTGAAAGATGCGCTGCACGCCATCGGCATCGAGGGCATGAACGTCTTTGAGGTGCGCGGGCATGGCCGCCAGGGCGGCGTGGAACTTTCCTGGCGCGGCACGTCCTACCAGATGGATCTGATCCCTAAGGTTCAAGTCAACATCGTCCTCAGCGATCACAACGTGGACAAGACGGTTGCGACCATCGTGCAGGCGGCACACACCGGCGAAGAAGGGGACGGCATCATCTTCGTCTACCCGGTGGAGGACGTCATTCGCATCCGCACCGGCGAACGCGACGCCGAGGCGCTGGCCTACCCCGACGATATCGATGTGCGTCGCGCGACAGGACAGGGGGTTCGCAGATAAGAGGTTGTGTGGGTTTGCAATTGCCGGATGCACTCTCTCCGGCGGCAATTGCGAATCATGGGTTTTGTGCAGAGCGCTCATCCTTTGGTTCGGGATGAGCGCTCTGCGCGTTTTCGGGTGGTAGAAAAGACCCCCCAGAACTTGATCCCCAAGTTATTGGACCAATTCCGATGTCTCGACACGTGGTGCATCCTCATCGATAGCTTGCACCTTGTAGACCGCGTTGGCGTGGGTACAGAAACCGCCCACGTTGCCGGCCCTATCCATCAGCAGCAGACGGATCCAGGCGTTCTGCGGCTTGCTCAAGGGCAACAGGTCGCGCATGATGGCGCGCCCGACCTGCGCTAGACCTTGCCCGGCCTGCAACAGCGCAACGGCGCGCACGGCTGTGCCATGCCGGATGGTCAGCTCTCCCACGCCGGTGCAGGTGGCGGCGCCGTAACGATCATCCACGTAGTTGCCCGCGCCGACGATGGGCGAATCGCCCACGCGGCCGGGGTATTTCCACGCCACGCCGGAGGTCGTCACCGCACTGACGATGTGCCCGCTTGCATCGCGCACGACGACGTTCATCGTGTCGCCGCCTTCGTGATACTTCAGCGCCCGCCCGACAAGCTCGGAGAGCGAGATGCCAGATTGAGAGATTTGAGATTTGAGATTCGTAGACTGAGATTGGAGATTGGAGGTTTGAGATCGGCCGCTTCTCATCTCTAAGCCCGAATCTCCAATCTCTATTCCCAAATCTCCCAGGACGCCCTTGAGTCGCTTCAAGTAGATTGCCTTTGCCTCAGGGGTCAGCAGATCCTTCGCTTCGGCACCCACTTCTTGCGCAAATTGGGCTGCGCCCTCGCCGGCCAGCAACACATGCGGCAGGCGCTCCATCACCTGGCGCGCAACCGAGATGGGGTGTGGATAGCCCTTCAACGCCGCCACGGCGCCGCTGGCAAGCGTGGCACCATCCATGATTGAGGCATCCAGCTCCACCTCGCCCAGGATGTTGGGCAGCCCGCTGAAACCCACCGAATGATCGTTCACGTCAGACTCCACCGCGCGCGCGACCAGCTCGGCGGCGTCTAATGCGGAAGCGCCCTGGCGCAATGCGGCGATCCCTTCTGCAATGCACCCATCACGCACCTCGCCATTGACAAGAATAAACGGTTTCATCATTTCTCCCGCGTTCAAAATCTCGGCCAATGGTACACCGGGAGGCGGAGGATCGGAGACTGGAGATTCGAGATTGGAATGATGCGCAACATCTTTGCAAAAGCTATTGACAATTACGCCCCTGGCGCTAGAATGAATCGAACGTTCGATACAACTTTGAGGTCACATGACACGTAAAGGACAGGCACAAGTTCCCGCGGAAGAGAGACGCAAAAGCATCCTGGATACCGCCTACACGCTCTTCGTCAGCCAGGGCTACAACGGCACCTCCATCCGCGACATTGCCAAAAAGTCGGGCTGTTCGTTGAGCAACCTGTACTACTACTACCAGGATAAGGAGGCCATTTTCACCGCCGTATTTATCGAAAATCACCCCTATTTGCAGCTATTGCCCATCCTGAACGATGCCCCAGAGGATGAAAATATTCGATTGATGATGCGCAACATCGGCCAAAAGATGGTGGCCTATTCGCACGATCACCCGGAATTCTTGAACCTGGTCTTCATCGAAATGATCGAGTTCCAGGGCCAACATCTGCAGGAGATAGCGAAGGTGGTCCTCCCAAGCGTGCAGGCGCTCACGCAGCGGCTTCGCAAAGCGCCTGGGCGCGAAGTGCTGCGCCCACTCTCGCCGGACCTCATCCTGCGCGCCTTCATCGGCACGTTCTTGTCGTATGCGATCTCCAAACAAGTCCTGTCGAACCTATCACCATCGGCAGATGGCAACATGGACAATATAGATGCCTACATCGATATCTTCCTGCATGGCATCCTGCAGCCCGATTCATTACACACGTGAGGTACGCCGTGTTCAATTCTCGCCTGTTCTCCATCATCCGCAAAGAGTTCATTCAAATCCGGCGTGACCCACGCACGCTCGCGCTGGCACTCGGCATCCCGGTGATGCAACTATTTCTGCTGGGGTATGCCGCAACCAACGACGTGCGCAACGTGCCGCTGGCGATCTACGACCAGGATCGCGGCCCGGACGCGCGCAAATTGTTGGACGCATTTCGGTCGGCGGATTACTTTAAAGTGAGTTATGACGTAGACTCGGAGGCGGAATTGCGAACGCTGATCGAGCGCGGCGACGCGCGCGCCGGGCTCATCATCCCGCCGGATTACAGCCGGCAGGTGCAGGGCCAGGGGGATGCGCAAGTAGCCTTCATCCTCGACGGGTCCGACCCGACTTCGGCGTCCACCTCGCTGGCTGCCGCGCAGCAGATCGGCCAATCCTACGCCACGACGCTGCTCACCGAACGGTTGGCCGGGCGTGGGTTAGCCGCGGCGCTCAACATGCCGCTGGAGGTGCGCACACAGGTCTGGTATAACCCCGACCTCTCCAGCGCCTACTTCATGGTGCCCGGCCTAGTGGGCATGATCTTGCAAACGCTCACCTCCATGCTCACGGCAAGCGCCGTGGTGCGCGAACGCGAGCGCGGCACCATCGAACAACTGATCGTCACGCCCATCCGCTCGTGGGAACTGCTGCTTGGGAAACTGGTGCCCTACGTCATCCTCGCGCTGGTCAACACGTTCGAGGTGCTGGTCATCGGCGCTGTGTGGTTCAAGGTGCCCGTGCGCGGCGACCTGTTGCTCATCACCGGCGTCTCGGGGCTGTTCCTTGTGTCAGGCCTGGGCATCGGGCTGCTAGCCAGCACCATCGCCAACACGCAACAAGAAGCCATGCTCACCGTGTGGACGACCATGCTGCCATCTATCTTTCTTTCGGGCTTCTTCTTCCCATTGGAGGCGATGCCGGCATTTCTGCAAGCCGTGTCGTACATCATGCCCCTGCGCTATTACCTGGTGGCGATCCGCTCGCTGATGTTAAAGGGCGTAGGGGCCGATTCGTTACAGGTGCAGATCATAGCGCTGGCCGTCTTCGGCCTGGGCATCATGACGCTGGCCGCGCTGCGCTTCCGCAAGCGGCTGGACTAGGAATTTTAGATTTTCGATTGCCGATTTTGGATTCAGTTCACCATATAAGGGGAAAGACATCACCGCAGAGACGCAGAGGAAGTGATTGGATATTCGAGATTAGGGATTCGAGACTGGAAATTGGAAATGCGCGAATGGATAAACCGTGGATCCCGTAGCAGTAAAGGATGCACAATCCGTGAAATCCGTGGTTTTTGAAATCTCCAACCTCTCATCTCAAATCTCTAATCGCCAATCTCTATTCCCTGACCTCTTCCTGCAAACGAGGTTCATCATGAATCGATTAATTTCATTATTGACCGTACTCGTATTAGGGTTGGCCGGCTGCGGCGCGACCAATGGCGGGCCATTGACGGCCACCGGCACCGTCGAATCGACGGACGTGACCATCTCGCCCGAAGTGGGCGGGCGCGTGCTGGAAGTATCCGCACAGGAAGGCGATCACGTCAAAGCAGGGCAGGTGCTGGTGCGGCTGGACGATACGCTGCTGCAATCTCAATTGCGCCAGGCGCAGTCGTCACTCAAAGCGGCGCAGGCGAACTACGACCTGCTGGCCGCCGGGCCGACCGACGATCAGGTGCGCCAGGCCGAAGCGGCAGTGGTGATCGCAACGACCAACTATAGCCGCACGGTCACCAGTTCGCGCCAAACCGATATTGACGCTGCGCAAGCCGCCCTGAACGCCGCCAGCGAAGCCTACGACAAGGTGAAGGCCGGCCCGGAAAAGGAGGACTACGCCGCCGCCGAAGCGGCCTATCGCAATGCCGAAGCTGCGCTGAAACAGGCCCAATTTGCCTACGACGCCACCTTCAAGCGCGACCCGGCCGGCATCAACGCCTCACCCGCCGCGCTGGCGCTGGAGCAGGCCACCAACAACTACGACGCGGCGAAGTCGGCTTACGACAAGGTGGCAAAGTCGCCCGATAACGCGCAGATTTCCGCCGCCTATCAGCAGGTGCAGGCGGCGCGCGCTGCCTTGGACAAGGCCAGGTCGCCCGCGCGCGATTTCGACGTTCAGCAAGCCCAGGCGCAGGTGGATCAGGCGCAGGCCGCCCTGGACGCGCTCAAAGCCGGTGCGCGCCAGCAACAACTGGACGCGGCCAAAGCCCAGGCGGAAGCGGCCCAGGCCGCGGTCGATACGCTACAAGTGCAAATCAACAAGCTGGTGTTGACCTCCCCAATCGACGGCGTGCTGCTCACACGTTCGGTTGAGCCGGGCGAGATGGCCATTGCCGGCGCGCCGCTGCTTACGCTCTCGCAACTGGAGGACCTGAAGTTGACCGTCTACGTGCCCGAGGACGAGTATGGCAAGATCACGCTGGGCCAGGCGGCGCAGGTGAACGTGGATACTTTCCCGAACGTGACCTTCAACGCTACGGTGCGCTACATCGCCGACAAGGCAGAGTTCACCCCACGTAACGTACAAACGACGGAGGGCCGCCGCACCACTGTATTCGCCGTGCGGCTGGGCATCGCAGATTCATCCAACCGCCTCAAGCCCGGCATGCCCGCTGACGTGGTATTCGGGCAATAGAGGAGAGGCCGTATGAGCATTGCGCAAGCTGAGCACCTGATTACTGCATCTCACCTGAGCCGATCCTTTGGCTCCGTACACGCCGTGCAAGACGTGAGCCTGCAAGTCAACACCGGCGAGATTTATGGGCTGGTTGGCCCGGACGGCGCCGGCAAGACCACCTTCATGCACCTGCTGTGCGGCTCGATCCGCGCCGACGCCGGGCAGGCCACCATCGCCGGGTATCGCGTGGATAAGCAGCCCGAACTGGCCCGCGCGCAGATCGGCTATCTTTCGCAGCGCTTCTCGCTCTATGAGGAACTGACGGTGCTGGAAAACATTCGCTTCTTCGCCGAAGTGCGCGGGTTGCCGGCGAACGAGTGGCGCCCGCGCTGCCATGAGATTTTGGCCTTCGTGGGGCTGGAGCAATTCAGCGACCGGCACGCCAAATTGCTCTCGGGCGGCATGAAGCAAAAGCTGGGCCTGGCGGCGGCGCTGGTGCACCGCCCGCACATCATCCTGCTTGACGAACCAACCACCGGCGTGGACCCATTGACGCGCCAGGACTTCTGGCAACTGATCATCCGCCTGGTGAGCGAAGAGGGCGTGGCCGTGCTGGTGAGCACTCCCTATATGGACGAAGCGGCGCGCTGCACGCAGATCGGCTTTTTGCACCACGGCAAGCTGCTCACCGAGGGCACGCCGGGCGAATTGCGCGCCCGGATGCGCAGCAGCGTGGTGGAACTGGCCGGCTCGCCATTGCGCGAGTTGCGCCGCCTGGTCGCCGCCGACCCAGACGTGGAAAACGTGCAGATGTTCGGCGACCGGCTGCACCTGCGCGTGCCAAAGGAGAAGGCGGAAGGCGTGATCGCCCGTTTGCAGGCGGCCGGCACCGCCGTGGGCAACATCACCCGCCTGCTGCCCGTACAGCCACAATTGGAAGATGTCTTCATCGCGCTATCGGAGAGCGAATCATGAGCAGCGTCATCGACGTCGACAATCTCACCCGCCGCTTCGGCCAGTTCACCGCGGTCGATCATATTTCGTTCCAGGTGCAGGCCGGCGAGGTGGTGGGCTACCTGGGGCCGAACGGCAGCGGCAAGACGACCACCATTCGCATGTTGTTGGGGCTGTTGCGCCCCAGCGACGGACGCGCCAGCGTGTTGGGCTACGACATCCGCCGCGATACGGAACGGCTGCGCGCGTTGTGCGGCTATATGTCGCAGAAGTTCTCGCTCTACGATGAGCTGACGGTGCTGGAAAACCTGACCTTCTATGCTGGTGTCTATGGGGTGAACCGTCGTGAGCGGCTGGACGAGGTGCTGCACTGGGTGGGTTTGCAGGGGCAGGAACAGCAACGCACCTCCGCGCTCTCCAGCGGTTGGCGGCAACGCCTGGCGCTGGCGACGGCGCTGATCCATCGCCCGCAACTGCTGTTCCTCGACGAGCCCACCAGCGGCGTGGACCCCTCGGCGCGGCGCGCTTTTTGGGACCTGATCTATGACCTCTCAAGCCAGGGCGTCACCATATTGGTCACCACGCACTACATGGACGAGGCGGAATATTGCGGGCGTGTGGGCATCATGCGCGCCGGGAAGCTGCTGGCGTTCGACACGCCCCTGGCGCTCAAAACGCATACCCTCTCCGGCCACGCGTGGGATGTCTTCGCCCAGCCGGTGCTGAAGGGGCTTCGCATCCTGGAACATACGCCGGGCGTGTTGCGCACCGGGCTGGCCGGCGACCATCTGCGGGCGATCACCGCACCTGGCGTCAACGCGGACGCCCTGCGCACCGTGTTGGCGAGCGCCAGCATCGCCGTCACTGCGTTGGACCAGGTGGAACCGACGCTGGAGGACGTCTTCCTCTCCCTGGCGGGATAAGATGCCACAGTTCGCGGTCAGGCTCACACAAAGGCCAGAAAAACCACGAAGAGGTTCTTTTAAATGCTTGGCTTCTTTGCTCCTTTGTTTCTTTGCTCCTTTGTTTCTCTGCTTCTTTGCTTTTTGTGCCCTTGCGTTCTTCGTTGTTTCGCATGAGCCAGATCCTTTTTGGCAGTTGGAGGCTACTCCACCGGGTAGGCCACGATGCCGACGGTGCCCGGCCCCAGGTGTGCGCTCACGGCGATGGACAGATTGGCGATGAAGGTTTCGTGGCAATTCAACGTCTGGCGCACACGCTCCAGCAGAGCCTGGCCGGCCTCCGGCGCACGCGCATGCACCACCGCCACGTTCACCATGCGATCTCCCAGCCGCTGGCGCATGGCATCGATGATGTAGCTGAGCGCCTTCTGTCGGGTGCGCACCCGGTCGGCCATCTCAAGCGCACCCTCTCGCAGCGCGATGATGGGCTTGATGCTCAACAGCGACGACAGCGTGGCCTGCAATGCCCGCACCCGTCCGCTCAGGTAGGCATATTCCAACGAGTCGATGGTGAACACGATGTGCATATTGCGATTGATGAACGCCATGCGACCTAAGATGCTCTGCAACGATTCGCCCGCGCGGTCCATCAGGCGTGCGTCGCGGCACATATAGCCCATCCCGGCCGAGCCGTTGCCCGTGTCGTAGGGCACCACGTGCAGTTCGCCGGCCAACTCGCGCGCAGCCTGCGCCGCTGAAGCAAACATCCCCGATAGCTTGCCCGACAGGTGCAACGAGAGGATCGTATCGCCGGGCCTGGCGATGCGCCGGTAGACCTCTATAAATTGAAAGGGCGACGGCGTGGCGGTTTTGGGGATCGTGCGGGTAGTTTCTACGAGGCGATAAAATCCCTCGTCGTCCAGGTCAACGCCCTGGATAAAGGTGCGTTCACCGATGGACAGATGAACGGGAACCACTTCAATGTCATACACGGCGGGCCAGTCGGATGGCATATCAACCGAACCATCGGTCACAATGTGCAGCATGTTTGGTTCACCTCGCACTGCGCGTGATGGATGCACGCTTATCTTAGCCCCAAAACACAAAAGTCCCCCTTCTGAAGTGCAGATGCTGTGCGCTTGGCAAAACGGGTTGTTTGAAAGAGAGTTGGCGCACAAAACAGGATGTCGCCTCAGTGCCTTGGCATCTAGGGGTACAGGTAGGGGCTATCCGGCTGGCTGGTAGGTTCAATCTTGTCGGGGATGATGATGGGCATTTGCTGGCCCGCGAAATCCCCGACGTTAAACTTGCCCGTCACGTGCACCCAGCTATCCACCTTTAATGCGCCGGCCTGGTCCGTCTTCACCAGCAGCCCCACTGCAGAGGCATCGGCCACGCAACAGGTGATCGCAAAACGCGAGACCCAGAACTGGTCCGCCGCGTCGCGCGGATCCTTATACACAAAGCCGACCAGGTCCACGGATTGGCCAATGTAGGCGCTTGGGTCGCTATTGAGCGCAAAATCGTGCAGCCAGTCCAGGATGTTCTTTGGCCCGCTGGCGGCACGTTGCAAGGTGACGGTGTTCCCCGGCCGCACCGCAGTGGTGCTGCCCATGCTCTGGCTGCCCACGGCGCTCGCGCCCAACGGGCGGGCCGGCACCACCAGCCCCAGGATCACCGGAATCGCAATCAGCGCAATGCCGGACCAGGAAAGGCCTTTCGGGCGCTGCGTGAGCCGCTCGACCGGCTCATCCCCAGCCCGCACCCGTGTTCTGAACCAGGGGAGGGAGCGATTCTCCCACAGGCGCATGAGCAACATCCCGGCGAACCCGATCAGCAATAAAAGCGCCACAAAGGTCAACCAGGCAAAGCGCTCATTGATGTAAAACGTCAGCGTGCCGCTGCTGATCTTCATCAGCAACATCGCCCCCAGCCCCACCAGCACGAGCGTTTTTAGAATCGTCTCAAGCCTTTTCATTTTTTATTTTGGATTTGTGATTTTCGACTTTAGTTCCGTCATTGCCCACATCGTTGCCCCAAGTGGGCCAAATAATCGGCAATCGGAAATCTAAAATCGTAAATTGATTCACCAGCCCAGGTTCAAGTTGATCACCAGCCCGATGAATATTGCCGCGAAGAGCGGCAACAGGATCAGGTAGAGCACCACGCGGCGGCGGAACACGCCCAGGAACATCATGGTGCTCTTGATGTCCACCATCGGCCCAAACACCAGGAAGGCGATGATCGACCCGGTGGTGAACGTGTTGACGAACGAGAGCGCCAGGAAGGCATCCACCGTGCTGCACACCGAGAGCACGAACGCCAGCAAACACAGCGCGATGACCGAGGTCACCGGGCTGGTGCCGATGCTCACCAGCAATTGCTGCGGCACCAACGTCTGCAAGGTAGTGGAGATGAGCGTGCCGATCACCAGATAGCGCCCAACGTCAAAGAAATCATCCGCGCCGATGCCGATTGCGCGCTGCCACTTGCGGGCCGGGCTCTCCACGTGAATAGCGCCCGGTGGGATGAGATCCGTCGAACCGCCCATCAGCGGCGCGAGCGAGGCCGGGCGCAATACCCGGATGAGGCTCGGCTGCACACTGAACACCAGGCCAATCGACATCGCCAGCACAAAGCTGAACCCAAGACGGGCCCAGAACACGCTGCTGAACCCAAACGCCGCATAGGTGCTGGCGATGACGATGGGGTTCAACACAGGCGCACCCAGCAAGAAGGCAATACCGGCCGAAACGGGCAGCCCTTTTTGATATAACCGCCGCACCACCGGCACCACTCCGCACTCACAGACGGGGAAAATCATGCCCAACAGCGCGCCCATCACCGTGGCCAGGAACTTGTTGCGCGGGACGAGGCGCGCCATCTCGTCGGGCGTGACGAACACGGCGATCACCCCCGAAGCAAACGAGCCAAGCAACAGGAAAGGAATCGCCTCGATGAAAATGCCCAGGAAGCGGGTGACGTAGGTCTGGAACAGGTCAGCGGCATTGAGCGCCGGTGCAAGCCCAAGTGCGGGGAGCACGAACACCAGCGCGGCAGAAATGAGCAGAATTACCGCAATGAGCGCGATAAATGACAGCGAACGTTGTCTTGTCATGAAACGAGCTAACTTTCCTTTATGCACAGGCGTGGGCGAGTATTATGTGGAGAGCACCCGCATTCACCGCCAACATGCGCGGATTATAGCGCCCGGATGCAGTATCATCAGCGCCATGCATCCGGATCGGCTAGACAAGACCGTCATCATCGTGCTGCTGAGCCTGACCATCCTGATCGGCATCACGTTGTTGCGTGGCGACCAGGTGGGCATACAAGTGACCCAGACGACACCAGCGGCAAACACCCGGGGCGTAACCACGCGCACCCAACTGGCAATTACCTTTAGCGAGCCCATCCAGCCGGCCGGCCTGGAAAGCAGCCTGCGCATCACCCCGGCGCTCTCGGTCACGCTGCATTGGAACGGCAACTCGGCCTACCTGACGCCCCAACACGCGCTGCAAAGCGACACCACCTACACGATTACACTGCCGGCCGGCGTGCGCAGCGAACGCGGGCGCGCGTTGCTGCACGATGTAAGCTGGTCCTTTCACACCGGGCACCCGCGCATCATCTATCTCTCACCCGCCTCCGGCATCGGGAACCTGTACATCAGCGAAGCTGATTCCGACCAACCACCCAAGGCGATTACGACAGAATTGTTCGGCGTCTACGATTACGCCGTCAGCCCCGATGGCCGGCAAATCGTCTACGCCAGCGGCGGCGATAAGGTCGGCCAAAACAACCTATGGGTGGTCAACCCCGACGGCACCGGCCGCCAGTTGCTCCTGCCCTGCACCAACCTGATGTGCCAATCCCCCGCCTGGTCCGCCGACGGCACGCGCATCGCCTTCGAGCAACGCACCCTGGTGTCGGGCGGCTACCCAGGCCCTGGGCGCATCTGGATATTGGATCTAACCACCCAGACGGTGACGCCGCTGCTGCAAGATAACCAGCAATTAGGCACCCTGCCGCGTTGGGCACCGCAGGGGGATAAGCTGGCCTACTACAACCCGGTGAAAAACCTGGTGACCGTGCTAGACACCACGAACGGCCAGCGTATGGAGTTGACAAGCGATTTGGGGGATTCGGGCGTCTGGTCGCCCGACGCGCAACAACTGATTTACCCGCAGATTTTCACGATCGGCACCGAGAGCGACGCGCACCTGCTGCGGGTTGACCTGGCCAGCACCATCATCACGCCAGTGCTGCCGCTCACCTCCAGCAATAACGCCACGACCGTCGCTTGGTCGCCCACCGGCGAGTGGCTGGCGTTCGGGTTGCAAGACAGCGGCGTGCAACAAAAGGGCTCACCCTCCGGGCCGCAGATATGGGTCAGCCACCCCGACGGCGCCGATGCACATGCCATCACAAGTGAACCTGGCTTCTCCTACGACCGCTTCGCCTGGAGCCCCGATGGCGAGTGGCTGCTGGCCACACGCCATGATTTGCAAACCCCCAACGCCAAACCAGAGGTGTGGCTGATGCGCAAAGACGGCAGCGAGCGCCGTCTACTGGTCCAAGACGCCACGCTACCCGCCTGGGCGCCGTGACATGAATCCGCGAATCGATGCGGAATCGCTACGCCTTTTCGCGCGCAGTGCGCGAGCTTACCAGGTTCACCACCCACGCCACGGCGAAGCAGGCGATGGAGATGAGCACGATGGCCGCGCCGGATGAAACGTCGGCACGATAGGAGAAGATCAGCCCGGCGAACGACGAGAATACAGCGATCAGCACCGCCAGGGCCATCATCGCCGGCAAGCGCTTCGTGATGAGCGATGCCGCCGCCGCCGGCACCACCAATAGCGCGCTGGTGAGCACCACGCCCACCGCCTGCACCGCCGCCACCACGGCCAGCGCCATGAGGATGAGCAACACGTAGCGCAGCCAATCGACGCGCAGACCGATCACCTGCGCATGGACGGGATCGAACGACGAGAGTTCCAATTCCTTGTGCATGACGAACAACGTCAGCAGGATCACGACGGCGATGACGGCGATGATGACGAGTTGATCGTTCGTCACGCCCAGGATATAGCCAAACAAGATGTGGCTGAAATCGCTGAAGCTGCGCATCGTGCTCATCAGCAAAATGCCCAACGCAAACATGCCGGTGAACAAAACGCCGATGGCCGTATCTTCGCGCACCGCCTGCCGCTGAGATAGCCAGCCGATGCCCAGCGCCGTCACGATACTAGCGATCACTGCGCCGCCGAACAAATTCCACTGGTTCAGGTAGGCCACCACCAGCCCCGGCAAGACGGTGTGCGAGAGCGCGTCTCCAATGAAAGCCATGCGCCGCAGCACCACATAGACGCCCAGCGTGGCGCAGGTGATGCCCACCAGGATGGCGGCAATCGCCGCCGTCTGCATGAAGGGCAGCCGGAAGGGTTCAATCAGCCAGTCCATAGGATTCTCCAAGCTTCATCATGTGCCCCTGCAAGTCGGCCGGCTGGCGGGGAGAGCCGTGCGAATCTCGCGCACTTTCCAGTTCAGATACCCGCCCGTCCACCAGGTAGAGCGCACTGTCGAAGTCCGTCTCCAGGCGGTTAAGTTCGTGCGTCGCAGCGATGATCGTTTTGCCCTGCCGGTGCAAGCCATCCAACACCCCAGCCACCACCTGGCGCGTGGCGGCGTCCACCGCGTTCAGTGGCTCATCCAGGAGCAGCAAATCGGCTCCCTGCGCCAGGGCACGCGCCAGCAATGCGCGCTGCTGCTGGCCGCCCGAAAGCTGGCTAATCTGGCGCTCCGCCAGGGCGCTCAATTGCATCCGCTCGATCGCCTCGTCGGCACATTCCCAGTCGTACTTCGTGGGCCGGCGCAACCAGCCCAAATGCACGTAGCGCCCGGTGAGCACCAGCTTGCGCAGGCTGATCGGGAAACTCCAATCCAGCTCGCCGCGCTGCGGCAGATAGGCCAGCCGCTCCCGCACAGTGGAGAGCGGCTGGCCATAGATATGGATGACGCCAGATGAAGTGCCCAATAACCCGGCAATCGCCTTCAGCAAGGTGGATTTGCCCGCGCCGTTCGGCCCCACCAGCGCCACGCGGCTGCCCAGCGGGGCAAGCAAGCTGACGTTGTGCAAAGCCGGATGGTCGATGCCCGGATAAAAGACGCTGACGTTCAGCGCCTCCAGCGCCGGCGCGCTTGCATCCACCCGGGCAGCGCGCCGGCCGCCGTAAGCAAAAATAGTCTTCATGCGTTGTGCGCTCACTGGCCCATTAACGCAGTCACGATGGACGTGGCGTTGTGGTGCATCGCCGTCAAGTAGGTAGCACCATCGCTACCCGCCGGGCCTAACGAATCGGTATACAGTTCCGGGCCGATTTTCACGCCCGCTTCCTGCGCCAGGCGTTCCATGTTCGCCGGGTTGGTGACGCTTTCCACGAAGACGGCTTTCACGCCCGCGGCCTTGATGTCGCTCACCAGTTGGGCAAAGTCCTTAGCAGAAGGGTCACCCGAGGCGGTCGCTACGGTGCCCAGCAGGCTGCCGATGATCTCGAAGCCATAGCGGTCGGCAAAGTAACCTAGCGCGTCATGCGAGGTAACCAGCTTGCGGCTATCCGCAGGCAGCTTGGCGACTTCGGCCACGACGTCGTTATCCAGCGCCTTCAACTGCGCGATATATGCCTCGGCGTTGGCCTGATAAACTTGCGCGTTCGGCGGGTCGGCCTGCACCAGCCCATCGCGGATGTTTTGCACCATCGTGATGGCGTTGCTGACGTTCTGCCACACGTGCGGGTCCGTCTCCTGCCGGCCGTTTTCCTCCGTCAATGTGCGCGTGGGGATGCCTTTCGAGGCAACCACGCGCGTCGCCTTGGAACCGGAGGCCTGGTAGAGCTTGTCCAGCCAGGTTTCCAGGCCCACCCCATTTTCCACGACTACGTTCGCTTCCATCAGCCCCTGCGCGTCCGAGGGGCTGGGTTCAAACTCGTGCACGTCGCTGCCCAGGCCCACCAGGGTCTTCAGTTCCACCCTATCGCCGGCGACGTTTTGCACGAAGTCGCCCAACACGCTGAAGGTGGCGACCACCTTGATCTTGTTTGCCGAGGCAGCCGGTGATGCGGCGGTAGTGGCAGTAGCCACCGGCGCCTGCGTCGCAGTGGGAGACGCGGCGCTACCGCAGGCCGTTAATAGAAGCGTGGCGATAATCCCCAGATGCCATCCAACCCGTTTCATTTGCTTCATCAATTACTCCTTGACACGTGACTCACCCACATGATTGAGAAGCCCTCTCAATCACTTCATTACGATCTATTGTGAAAGAAATACCCCGTCGCCGGCGTGGCTATTGTTTCTCGATGCACCGCTGGCAGGCAAGCCAGGATTCAGCAGGAAGCTGGGGTAAAACGCCATCTCCCCTACCCCGTTCGAAGACGGGCCGGTAGAGCACCTCCCCCGTTTCGTAGGGCTTGCCACATTCGTGACAGGCTACCTGATGATCCAGTTGCACCGGCGTATAGCCGGCGATTACCCATCCTTCGTGCCCAAGATGTGCGGCCAGAGACTCCAGCGCGGCGCGCACGGTGGACGATTTGTTGCCGTTGTAATAGTCCTTAGACAATGTCTCCAGCAGCGCGACGGTATCGTCATCGAAGGTAAAGTTCAATCGTTGCATATCGCCTCATACACACCAGGTGTGTATTGGTGCGTATTGTAGCGAGCCGCGCGTAAATGTCAAGGGGGCTAGCGGCACCCCACCGCGTTGTTGCTGATCCGGCACGGCAAGCTCACTTGCGAGGCAAAATACCCTTGCACGAGCGGGCTTATATCCTGCGTGGTGTGGCGCGCCAGCGCATCGAAGAAGGCATCCGGCGTGGTCACTTTACCCAACTCGCTGGTGTAGTAATCGTGCACCGCCGCGTCGAAATCGTCGGCGCCCACCTGCCCGCGCACGTCGTTCAGGAAGATCAGCCCACGCCGGTAAACCGCCGCGATGTAAGCCTGGGTATTTGGAAAGGCATAAATGGGCAGGTCGATGCTGCCCTTGGGCGGGCTGCCCTGGGTGATGTAGCGCTGATACCACCAGGCCACGTCGTTGGGGTAGTAGGTCTGATAGAAGTAGAGTTCGCTCAGGCGCGCAAATGCCTCGTCCAGCCAGGGTGTGCGCACCTGGTCATTGCCGACCTGTTGAAACCACCATTGATGAGAAACTTCGTGCGCCGTGGTGGCGATCAGGTCGTGCCGCGAACCGTGCCCGCTATAGCCCTCGTAGAGCGTGGTGCCGATGGCCACCATGCCGCTATATTCCTGGCCCTGCGCACGGTCGGTCTCCACGATGCGCAACGTCTTATAGGGGTACGGGCCGTAGCGCTGCGTATAGAGCTTTACCGCGCGGGCTGCCGTATACAGCACGTCCTCCGCGTACTTGCGGTGCTTGGGGTAGCCATAGTGAATGTAGGTGATGCCGTCCTGTTCCAGGCTGTCCACCTGGTAGACATCGCTGGCGGAGAAGGCAAACACGCGCGCGTTCGGCAGCGTGAAGCGCCACAGCCGCCCATCATGTTGTTCATCGCCGCCGCCGGCCACGATGATGTCCTCCGGCGCGAGGAAGGTGACTTCGTAATCCGCCAGTTGCTCCACGTAAGGGTCCCCGATCGGGATGTACGACGGCGTCTCCCAATCGCCATTCACGAAGGGCGCCAACATGATATACCAGTGCCCGGCGGTCAGGCTATTCAGCCCATGCGATGAATCATCCCCGCCGATGCCCGTAGTCACTTCCTGGATCGGGATCTTGATGCTGAAGTCGAAATCGAGGGCAATCCCACTGGACGCCGGCAAGGGCGCGGGCAGCCTGACCGTCAGCACCGTGCCGGAGAGCACATAGCTGATCGGTTCGGCCTGCCCAAAGATGCGCGCATCGCGCAGGTCCAGCACGTTCTGGCGATGCGCCAGCGGCACGTTGAACTTGATCTCGCTGACGGATGCGCCGGTGGGGTTGCGGAACTCGATGTGCTCCTGCGCGCGCACGTCGTTGTTGGCATAATCCAGCGTGACGTTCATGGTATACAGCGGGCGCTCGGGCGCGTCGCTCAGGATCGCCATGCCCGTCGCGACCTGCTGCGGTGCCGATTGGCCTGCCGGGCGATTGCGCGAGCAGGCACCTAGCACAGCCAGGCACAGCACCGGCAACAAAAGGTAGACACAACGACGTCCTATTTTGCGCATCGACATTGGGCAGATCAGCATCGCGTTATTCTACGAGTACGGACAAGCCAAAATTGTATCCGCCTCAAGGCTCGGTGTGCAGATTCCCCTTATCCTCACTCAACAGGCTCATCATTTTCTCGACGTGCTGGATCAGGCGCGTAAGTGCCGGTGTGAGTACCTCATCCAGTTCCGGCGATGTCTCGCCATAGCGGGCCAGTTTGCCCACCCGCATGTCGTGCAAATCGGCCCATAGCACCGATAGTTGAGACATGAGCAGGCGCCTGTTCGATTCAGGTGACTTCACCAGGTCCAGGCGGCCCGCCAGATCGACGATCTCTTGCAGAGCGGGGTTGATTTCCTGTTCAAGCTGCGCCATCGTCTCCACTGAAACGAAGGCGGTGTACTCATAAAGGATACCCTGCTCTTGCTTCGCCAAAACCTCTTGCGCATGGCGTAATCCCATCTCCAGGTCGCGCAGGGTGATGCTCACCGAGTTACGCTGTGCCCAATTGAGCAAATCATTATTTGAGGTCGATTCGATCATTTGCGCACCTCTTTCCCCGGCCGGCGTATTTCAACCCCAAAGATGCCCCTCTCGCCGGCCATAGCACGCAACGCCTGTTGCCAGCTTTCCTTCTCAGCGCCCATTGGTTCGCGCATACGCCGGTAGTCATTCTTGTCGATGAACGTTTGCAGGTTCGCTTTGAGCTTGCTCCAAATTTCCTCTTGGATGCTGGTCATTTGGGCGATGCCCACTGGGTCATGCACGTGGCGCAAGGCCAGCCGGAAGTGCGCCAGGCACAGACCATCGGAAGAGCGGTACGCCGCCAGCAAGTGCTCATCAGATAGAAACTGGCTGAGGGTGGCAAGCGCGCGTTGCTCCAATGCGCCCAACATGTCACATACCATGCAAGGCTGTTCCGGCGCTAACGCGTCGGCCAGCGCAGTAGCATCTTGCTGCGCCGGCGCACCCAGCAGGCGCGCCAGGCCAGAGAGAGTCACATCCTTCGGCACGTTGTGCGCGATGACCTTCAAAACCTCATCCGTGGCCGCGTGATACAAGATGGCGATGCCAAGCGCGTCGCCCGTGTAGTGCGCCAGTTGCCAGGCATGCTCATTGCATAGCCCGCGCCGCCTGCGCACTGCGTGCTGGGTTTGCGATTCATTCACCTGCTCGTAGAGGAGTGAATCCATGAATCGATCCGCGCCCTGCAACATCAGGTGACACACAGCGCAGCCGGGCTGCCCAAACGCTTCCACAAGGCCGTAGTAGTCGATCGGCAATTGCGTATCCATCTCATCCCCCGCTGTTCGTGATCGCGCGCAGCATATCCTCGCGGTCCACCATACCCAGGAGGTGATTTTCACGATCCACCACCACCATGCGCTTCACCCTGCGCTCCACCATGTTCTGAATCAATTCCATCGGGCGCGCGTCACCAAATACAGTGTAGACCGTGGGCGACATCAGGTCGCCAGCGCTGATTTCGTCGGGCAGCACGACATCCGCCGTAGTGTCGCCGGTCAACCGGCGCTGCACCGCCGTCTTCGTTCCCCCATCGCCGATGGCGCTGATGCGCTCCAGCAGATCGGCATCGATGATGATGCCCATTACGCGGCGCTGCTCGTCCACCACCACCACGCGCCGCAACGGGTCGGATGCCAGGCGCTGCAACACCAGCGCAAACGGGTCATCGGGCTGAACGGTGGCGACGTGCGTGCGCATCCAGCCACGCACATGCGATGCATCCATGTGCGGGTCTATGCCGGTGAGCAGGGGCGTATCGATCTGCATGTGCGCCTCGCCGGCCACACAGCGCAAAATGTCCGAGCGGCTGATGATGCCCACCAGGTCGCGGTTGCTATTCAGCACCGGCAGCCGCTTCAATTGCCGGCCGGCCATCAGACGCGCTGCTTCATCCAGCGAGGCATTCTGCGGCACGCAGGCCGGGTCGGGCGTCATCACGTCGCACGCGACCTTGCCGCGCCCCAGCGTCAGGGGCCGACCGGGGTCGGCGGCATCCGCCTTCAACGACAGGCCACCGCGACGAAAGAGGTCGCCGGCGGTGATAATCCCCTCGACGTGCGGCGGCACACCGTCTGGTGCGCTAAGCACAATCACCGACTTCACCTGGCGCTCTTGAAGCAGCACCAGGACGTCGGTCAGCGGCATGTGCGGCGGCACCGTCGCAATGTTGCGCGTCATCACGTCGCGCACCGCAAACCGCCTGGGCACCTCAAACATGAATTTGGGCGTATCCACGCGCTGGGTCACATAGATGCTGCGGTGCCCGGAGAAAATGTAGCTGGTGACGGTGCCCACCAGCATATAGAGGAAACCGCCCCCGCCGAACAGCTCGGCGCCCATGATGGCCGAAGCGAGCGGCGTATTGGATGCCCCTGCGAAGACGGCGGCAAAGCCGACCGCAGCCAGCAGTTGCGGCGGTGCCCCCAGCGGCGGCGCTAATACATAGCCCAGCGTCGCGCCCATGATGAACAGCGGGGTGATCTCGCCGCCCTTGAAGCCGGCCCCCACCGTCAACCCGGTGAAGATCAGCTTGAAGAGGAAAGCGAACGTCGCGACGCCCGCCCCGCTCCATACGGCTGCCAATAGCGGCTGGCTCAGGCCCAGGTAAGCCTGGGTGCCCATGAGCAACGCCAGCGCGATGATGGCACACCCACCCAGCACGGGCTTCAGCCAGGCCCGCCGGCCGGCGGCGCGCCCAAGCAGGCCGCTCACGACGCGGGTGAACTCGATGAAGAGCAAGCTGCACAGCCCGAACGCGACACCCGCCAGCGCCACCTTCAACAGCAGGAGCGCATCGAACCCAATCGCGCCCAACTGCGGGTAGCTGCTGCCATACGCGCCTAGCAGCTTCACGATGCCATAGCCCACGATCGAAGAAGAGAGACACGGCACCAGCCCCTCATAGCGGATGCGCCCGACGCTTTGCACCTCCATGCCGAAGACGGCCCCTGCCAACGGCACGCCAACCACTGAGCCATAGCCGCCGCTCAGTCCGGCCATCAGCATCACGCGGCGCTCCTCTTTGCTCAGCCGCAACGTGCGGGCCAGCCAATCCGCCAGGGTGCCGCCCATCTGGACGGCGGTGCCGACGCTGGCAATCGACCCGCCGAAGATCAGCGTGACCACGGGGGCCAGGAAGCCCAGCGGCGCCATGCGCAGCGGCACGTCCTGGCGGTTCAGGTGCACTTCTTCGATCAGCAAGTTGTTACCGCGCTCCGCCACGCCGGCGACGCGCGAGAACAAGAAGTAGATCGCCACCCCCGCCAGCGGCAGGAATGCCAGCAGCCAGGGCGCGCCATTGTGCAGGCCAGAAGCCCAACGCAAGGTGACCAGGAAGATGGCCGAGGCCGGCCCGGCGACGAGGCCCGCCAACGCCCCCAGGAACACCCAGCGCAAAAAGGTGGCGATGATCGCTGCATATTGGCGCGGGTTGCCGCCGCTGATCGAAATCCGCTCTCGTACTTTGCCTGCCCAGCTCATCATGTCATGCCATCCACGCATAAAAAATAGCTTCTACCGCACCGTCGTGCCGGTAGAAGCTATTAGTTCTCTCAACAGTTCTCGCACGCCCCAATGGGCCTGCGATAGCGAGCTTCATCGCTAGGCCTGTAGTTTATGCGCCTGGGGGGAATTGTCAAGACGAATTGCGCTGGGCCTACAACCCTGGTCCCGGCGACACGAGCAGGGATCCTGATGCAACGGCATCCCTGCTCACAAGGGTCAGACCTTTCTGGTTACACTACCGGCCTGCGGTCAAGATCGCTATGTTGATATTCTTCATTTGTAGACTTGGGCATATGAGCGGAATCCTCCACGATGATGACACGGATGACATGGATTCATCATCCGTGAAATCCGTGTCATCCGTGGTTAACCTCCGATCTCAAATCCCCAATCTCTCTTCTCTCAACACCTATTCTTTTGCAACATCAAGCGTGCCCTCGCACATCATCACCGACGCGCCCCCGACCCGGATAGCGGTGATCTGCCCGCCGGCCTTATCCGCTTCTACTTCCAGGATGCTGTGACGATTGATCTCGAAGCCCTGTTCCACGCGCCAATGCAGTGTGCCCTCGCGGGTGGCGTTGCGCACGCCCAGGTAGCCGGCCAGGGCCGTGCAGGCGGAGCCGGTGGCAGGGTCCTCACCGATGCCCAGTGCCGGGGCAAACATACGCGCATGCAAGTCGGAGCCTGCGCGCTCCACCTCATAGCTAAAGAGGAATATCTCATGCGCCCATAACGGCATGATGTCCTTATCCCAGGCATCCCGGTTCGGGCGTGCGCGCCGCACCGCGTCACGATCACGCAACGGCACGAACCAGAACGGCACGCCGCACGAAATCGCCTGTGGAAATTCCGTTTCAGTGCATAGCAGGTCATCCACACTGAGCGAAAGCGCGCGTGCGAACACCTCAGGCGCAGGCATAGCGGAATCAAATTCGGGCAACCTGGCCGCGGTCAACTGCGCAAAGGCGGGCTTGCCCTCGCGCACACGAATGCTCACCGGCACCGGCCCAACACCTTCTTCAAACACGATGTGCGTCGTCTCGCCGGTGAGCACAATCTCGCCGATGGAGGCCAGCACATGCGCCGTGCCGACGGTCGGGTGCCCGGCGAATGGCATCTCGGCACCCGGCGTAAAGATGCGCACTTGCCGGGTATGCTGCGCCTGTTGAGGCGGAAACACAAAGGTCGATTCAGAATAATTGAACTCGGCCGCAATGCGTTGCATCTGTCGCGTGCTCAACCCGCGCGCATCTGGAAAAACGGCCAGTTGATTGCCGCCGAAAGGCTGGTCGGTGAATACGTCAGCAGTGAAATAACGATAGCGCAATGGAAAGTCCTCCTTCATTTTTACATGAAATGGTAAACCATTTTGGGCTCGCCAAAGAATGTTTGGGATTTCTCATATAAATGCAAGGCGAACTGGCACTTAATGCTATGGTTTAGTGCATATTCCATTCACTCCCCACACAAATAATAGCCGTTTCGCTACACAATCAAGCTATTGATTCACTCTTCAAAAGCCATTAATAACCACAATCATTCATTTGGTGGTAATATAGCGGCATAGTTAAATAACGCCGTACCCTTATAGCTATTTCGTTGTTTCGCAACGTATCGCCGCTTCGTCACATCTTTGTTGCCTGCTTAGCCAGTAAGGGATGGTATGTGTGATGGGTCTAAAGGTACACGGTTCGCTGTTTGTAATTTCAATCGTTGATTCTGGAGGAGAGTACATGAAGAAACTTATCCTAATATTCGCAAGTACACTGTTTACCGTGTTCGGAATTGCCAAGGTGGCCTCTGCGGGGCCGGTCGTCATCGATGGCACAGACGCCAATGAGCATGGCCAACTCTATAATGGGGCGAACGAGTTGGGGTGGGAATATATGCAGTCGGTGCTGGAAGTGCTGAGCCAGGATGTCTATACTGGCACTGCACGCACCGTGGTGGACCTGGGCACCACACCTGCGTCGTGCCCAACCATTGGGCATGATGCTCGCGACGCGATCGACTCGGCGTTCAACCTTTCCGCACTGCCAGGCAACGGTTGGAACCTGATACACGTGGACACGGCGGTATCCATCACAGAATGGTTGCAGAATTTGTCGCCGGATAACACTGGGATTCTCTACATCCCCACCTATAACAGCCTGTGCGGCGACTTGCAGCAAGACGAGATGGACGCCATCAACGCCAACGCGCAAGCGATTGTGGCCTACGTCAACGGCCCCGGCGACCCCACCAAAGGCGGCGCGTTATTCGCCATGGGCGAGCGCAATGCCGAGATCTGCCCGTCACCCAAGGTGGATTCGGCCCCCGCATCAATCTCGACGATCCCTCCACCCGATTACAACGTGTGTCTCTCGTCCGGCCCTGCAACCACGAACGCATTCGTTTGGCTTCAAAGCCTTATTCCAGGCTTCAGCGCGGCAGGGTTTAGCACGGGCTACACCACCACGCTATCTCTGACCGTCGTGGGGAACTCCGTCTTCCCCGGCCTGATGAACACCGATATTTCCGCCGGCCCGTGGCACAACTGGTTCGAGGGCAACTTTGGCAGCTTGAGCGTCATCGCAACCGGCACAGAAGTGTACGGTTGCAGCGACGATACATCATGCCCTCAACGCGCCGTCATCCTGGGCGGTGATACGGGCACCGAGTTTGGCTCAGGCTCCGGGCAAGTCAGCGCGATCAAGACCGGCTCACTCCTAACGGATACCGATAAAAGCGGCACAATCTCTCCGGGTGACGCGCTACAGTACCAGGTGCACATCCACAACGCCACTGGGTACAACGTCGGCGATGTGGTGTTCAACGATACGCCCGACCCCAACACAACATTGATTGCAGGCTCCGTTCAAGCCACCACTGGTGTCATTGCGCTTGGGAATACCCCCGGCGACACCTCGGTGCGCGTGGAGATTGGGACAATGACACCGGGGCAAAGTGTTGACGTTCTGTATGATACGGCGATCGCCGATCCATTCCCTGCCGGCATCGTCACCATCACGAACCAGGGCCTGGTAAGTTCCACCCACGGCGTCATTTCCACCACCAACCCGATCAACCCCGGGCCGACCGTCATCACCGTCACGCAAACGACGGAGGGGGAACCCGCCCTGGACCTGACCGCCGCCACTGACGTTGGGCAATGCGTCCTGCCGGGAAGCTCCTACCTGGTCACCTGGACCATGCAAAACGTCGGCGATGTGGCGTTCCCCGGCGGAGAGATCGGCACCGTCGTGACCGGCTATGCCAGCAGCCCGATGAGCGTGACCATCCCCAGCATTCCCGCTGGCACCTCCGGCACAATCACTCAATCGATCCTGGTTTCGGAGCCAATTCCCTATGGTGCTGAAACGATCACACTCACCGGCAACGTTCTCACTTCGACGAGCGTGCTCACGACCCAAATCTGCGCACCCGACTTCCGCACCAGCGCTTCACACGTCAAGAGCATCCCAATCTTCATTGGCGAGTTATTCACCTACACTTGGCAAATCAGCAACACCGGCAATGCGGCGGCCCCCGGCGTCACCGGTGTCCTCACGCTACCGGTGCACAATCTCTTCTCATACCAGGATAACCTGACCTCCACCTTCGGTACGACTGCTTATGACCCGATCAGCAGCACCATCACCTGGACGGGTGACCTTGGCATCAGCAAAACAGTGACGATCACCTTCAATGCCCGTACCAGCTTTGGCTTCCCACATGGGTTGATCGAAGCACCTTTTGAAGTGGATCATCCCTATCGGCCACAGTTCGTGGGAATCTCGCAATACACTTATCCCTATAAGCTCTTCTTCATGATCGTCTTGAAGGACTCGTCGCCCTCTTCATCATCGACCAGGTAAATCATATTGGGGCGACGAGCCAACATAGCTCGTCGCCCCAATGAAATCGCCGCTGAATGCCGTTTAGAGCCTCGCCAGGATCGCTGTGCGCGAAAAGGTGCGCACGCCAAACCACAGCAAGACCGCGCTGACGAGCCAGATCGCCAGCCCAACCAGTAACGCCACGCCAGCGCTGAGGTAAAGCACCCCCGTCACCTGCCCGGCCACGAGCGCCAGCACCAACACCACCAACGAGCCACTGATCTGATAGGCTTCCATAAACGTACTCACCCGCGACGAAATGAGCACCGTGAACGCCATGCCCAGCGTCGCGACCGCCGGCACCACCCACAACATCAGCGGCCACCATTGCAACGTGGGGAACCAGATGCGCCCCATGATGTGCCAGCCGGCTGCGTTCACCACCACGGCATAGACGATGAAGCTGGCCCACGCAATGACCACCGCCGGGACCACCGACGCCGTCAGCTTGCCGAGGAACAATTCGGTGTCGGTCGCGGGCGTGTAGATCAAGGCCTCCAACGTCTTGCGTTCCTTCTCCCCAGCAAACGATTCTGCCCCAACGATGCTGGCGAAGATCATCGGCATGATCAAAAAGAACGGCGCCAACATCGAGCCGGTGGATAGCACCACCCAACTTTGCATTTCGTTCAAGCCGGCCACTTGATCCGCCAGCGCAGGCACGTTCTTCAACATCAAGGTGGCCGGGCTATCCTCCGAGAATAGTTCCTTCACCGGCATGCCCGCCGCCCCCGGCGCCAGGATGAGCACCAGCGGCAAGACGATCAGGAAAACAATCGGCACCACCGTCGCCGTGATCCACGCGCCACGGTTCTGCTGCACTTCCTTCAAGTCCTTCAGCGCAATCGTGCGAATCAATGTCAGGTTCATTTCTGTTGCTCCTGAAGCTCAAAATAGACTTCTTCCAGCGTGTGCTGGCGCGGGTTCACGCTCATCATCTGCGCGCCGGCGCCGGCCAGCGCCGTAATCAGCTTCGGCACGCTGTCGGTCGCGCTCACCTTCACGGCCAGCTTCTCGGCATCCAATTGAACGTCGCTGACCTCATGCAAAGCGCGCAGTGCGACCACTTGCTGCTCCGTAAGCGCCTCGCACAACACGATATCCACCCACGTCTCACGCCACAGGGTATGCGCAAGCTCGTCCAGCGTGCCCGCCGCCAGCAATGAACCCTCGTGCATCACCGCCACGCGGTCGCACAGGCGTTGCGCTTCATCCAGGTTGTGCGTACACAAGAACACGGTGCGTCCCTGGCGGCGGCTCAACTGTGCGATCAACTGCATCACCTGCCGTGCGGCTTCGGGGTCCAGCCCGGAGGTCGGCTCGTCGAGGAACAGCACCTCGGGCTCGTGCAAGAGCGCCCGCGCCAATGCCAGGCGCTGCTTCATCCCTTTGCTAAAACCACCCGCGCGATCCTCGGCGCGATCTTGCAAGCCGAACAGACCCAACAACTCGTTCACGCGCGCAGTGAGCTTTGGCTCACGCACGCCATAGAGCTTGCCGAAGATCGCCAGGTTGTCGCGCGCGGTCAGGCGTTCGTAGAGTGAGGGCGTCTCGGTTAAGACGCCGGTGCGGCGGCGCACATCCGTCCCCTGGCTCAGCGGATCCAGCCCCAGCACGCGCGCCCAACCGCCGGAAGGCGCCAGCACGCCATTCAACAGTCGCACACTGGTTGTCTTGCCTGCCCCATTGGGGCCAAGCAGCCCGAACACCTCGCCTTCGTGCACCTCGCCGCTGAGGCCATTCAACGCCTTCACGTGCCCGAACTGGCGTGAGAGTTCGTGTATTTCAATCACATTCGTGGTCATTGTTACCAGCCCTTGCAGAAGTGACTCGCAAACCTCACCAGCCTAGCACAATCGTGTTTCTCAGGCATCCATCTTCCGATGGAATATGATCGGGTCCCGCCGTTTTACAATGGGGCATGCCAAATTACCTGTGCAAAACGTGCGGCACACAGTTCCCCATCACAGACGCACCACCAGCCCATTGCCCCATCTGCGAAGACGAACGCCAGTACATCGGTTGGTCCGGCCAACAGTGGACTACCCTCGAGGCATTGCGGCAGGATCATCACAACCAATTTCAGACTGAAGAGCCCAACCTGATCAGCATCATCACCTCACCTACATTCGCCATTGGCCAGCGCGCCTTGCTGGTGCAAACGCCCTCCGGCAACGTGCTATGGGATTGCATCAGCCTGATGGACGATGAGACGGTGCAAGCCATTCGTGGCCTGGGCGGCATCAAAGCAATTGCTATCTCACACCCGCACTTCTACTCCAGCATGGTGGCCTGGAGCCAGGCCTTCGACAACGCGCCCATCTACCTGCACGCCGACGACCGCGCACACGTCTGCCGGCCTGCCGAAACCATCACATTCTGGCAGGGCGAGACGCATCCCCTGGGCGATGGGCTTACGTTGATCCGCTGCGGCGGACACTTCGATGGGGCAACGGTGCTGCACTGGGCCGCCGGCGCGGAGGGGCGTGGCGCATTGCTGACGGGCGACGTGATCTACGTAGTGAGCGACCGGCGCTATGTCAGCTTTATGCGCAGCTTCCCCAACCTGATTCCTCTGTCCGCCCCGGCAGTCCGGCGCATTGTCGCCGCCGTCCAGCCGTTCCGCTTCGATCGCATCTATAGCGCCTGGCCCGGGCGGGTGATGCAGACGGATGCACAACAAGCCGTCTCACGCTCCGCAGAGCGGTACATCCGGGCTATTGGTGAAAATTAGAGATTCTCTTCCGGGTGTATGCTCCAGGCACTATGTCACCCGCAATCCTTGTCATGATCGACGGCTTGCGCCCGGATGCACTCTTGACCGGCGCACACCCGCACCTGGATCAGGTGCGCGCTGCCGGCGCATCCACGTTGAATGCGTCTAGCGTCATGCCCTCCATCACATTGCCTTGCCACGCCACCATCTTTCATAGCGTGCCACCTTCAAGGCATGGCATCACCACCAACACTTGGACACCGATGGCCCGCCCGCTGCCCGGCCTGGTTGACGTGGCGAAGGCCGCCGGGCTGCGCAGTGCCTTCTTCCACAACTGGGAGCCTTTGCGCGATTTGAACGTGCCGGGGAACCTGGATTTCTCGTACTACCGCAACAATTGTTACACCGACCCCGACGGCGACCAGATCATCGTAGATGAGGCGCTGCGCTACATTCGCAGCGCCCATCCCGACTTCGCCTTCGTCTACATGGGCACACTCGACGTGGCCGGGCACAATGACGGTTGGATGTCGCCGGGGTACATGGAGCAACTGGCGCGCGTGGACGGCGCGTTGGGAGCACTGCTAGGGGCGTTGCCGGCGGCATACGACGTGGTGATCAACAGCGACCACGGCGGCCACGAGCGCAACCACGGCGCCGACATCCCCGCAGACATGCTCATCCCCTGGCTCGCAATCGGCCCCAACATCCAAAAGGGGCTGACAATCGAATCTCCGGTCAGCCTGATGGATACGGCGCCCACCATCGCGCGCCTGCTAAATATCCAAGCTGCGCCGGCCTGGGAAGGGCGCTGCCTGGACGAAATCTTCGTCATTTAGCGAAAGGGTTAGATGCAACACATCGACCACACATTGATGAACATGAAAGCATGACCTTTCTACCGTTAATCCTCATCGGCATATCGACATTCATGCATGCGGGCTGGAACTTGCTCGCACACTCGCGGCGCTCCGACGGCGTGCTTTTCTTGCGCATCTCACTGATCACCGCCACGGTAGGGTTCATCCCGGCGCTCATCGCAGAGATAAATGGCCCGGCTTTCGTAGGCCGGATATGGGGCTGGCTGCTGCTCACCGGCGTATGCCAGGCCACCTACTATTTCGGTCTGACAAAAGGGTACCAGACCGGCAACTTCACCATTGTGTACCCGCTGGCACGCGCACTGCCGGTGCTGGCACTGGCGTTCATCGATTTGCTGCGCGGGCACGCACCTTCGCCACTGGGCTGGGTGGGCATAGGGCTGGTCATGCTGGGTTGCATGACGACGCCGCTCGACTCGCTGCGCCACATCGAACTCAGGGCCTACTCGCAGCGGGTCATGATCTGGGTAATCGTGACGGCGCTCGGCACCATCGGCTACACCACCGTGGACAAAATCACCGCCGAAATATTGCCGCCCGGCCCAGGCGCCGCTGCGCGCTATGCCATTTGGGAGGTCATTGCCACGCTGCCTTTCTTGTGGCTGGCCCTGCGCCTGATCGGCCAGCGCCTCAGCAATAAGGCCGGCGGCGCCAGTTGGCGACTGGCCGCCGTGGCCGCCAGCTTCATCTTCGGAGCCTATTGGCTGGTGTTGTGGTCCTATCAACTCAGCCCCTACGCCAGCTACATCGTGGCATTGCGGCAGTTGAGCATCGTGATCGGCGTTCTGGCTGCCGCCACTTTTCTGCACGAGCGAACGCCCCCTTTGCGCATCATGTCGGCAGCCACCATCGCCGGCGGCATCATCTGCATCAGCCTGGCCGCGCTATAAAGAAAAACCACCGGGAGCATGCTCCCGGCGGTTCGCAATCAGCCCACGGGCGTGCGCCCGGCTCAATATCTGAGCACCGCCGCAACAGACGTGCTGTTGGGCATCTGCTCGCCTTCAACCGCATAGACGGCGCCACCATGGAGTAGCGTGTGCGTGGCGGCAAAGTCCAACATATCTTCGCTGCCGGGCTGGGCCTGTTCGAGTTCGTGCACAGCGCCCACATCCGGCGCAAAAGTGCCCCATAGCTGCACACCCATCTGCACGAATAACACTTCCACATGGCCCCGATAGGCCGCCGGCGCAACCTGGCTGATCCTGTGCGCCGCGCGCGGCGTGTTCGCCACCTGACGATAGTAGGTAGCCGCCGCGTGGCGTTCTTGCTCAAAGAACGGCTGCACAATCTTCCAGGCCCGTTTGCGCAGTTCGTCGGGACCCAATTCGTCCGGGTTCCCCACAATCGGCTCGGGCATCAGGTTTGGGTAGGTGTTCACCTCTTTATAGATAGGAAACAGAAAATCCACCCCCGCGAATACCAGCGGCGCGCGCTGGTTCATTAGTTGCTTGCGCACGCCATCGTCCACCTGGTGACAGAAGCGCAAGATACGATCCTTGTACACCTCGATCGAAGCGCCCTGCCCATGAAAGATGGCTGTGCCTCGCCCGCTTACTCCTGGGAGGGTACGATATTGCAGTTGCTTCTCGGGCTGCTCATATTTCAGGGCCTCGGCCAGGCTGGAAGGGATTTCTTTTGTCACCAGTTCGCGTGCGCCGGTTTGCGTCGCTTCCAGCAAGCGGACGCGGTTCTGGCTGAGTGCCAGGATATAGAACTGCCGGCGACTGATCAACGCCCGCAAGATCGGTTTGACACAGAACCGTTCTCCCACAACAACCAGTTCCTCCGGCTTGAAGGGCAAGCGGTGATAACGGAACAACCTCGGCGAGACATAAACAACCAGGCCGTCGGACTGGCGTTGCCAGAACGGCGCATCATCCAGCAGTTTGCGGGCCGGGTCGAGTATTCGTTGGGCTTCCGCGGCACGCATCCCGCCACGGATGACGCGTTCCTCTGCATCGCGTAACAATTTCTTAAAACGGATGGGGTTTTGGCGAGTTTCAGAACCGATGCGCTCGGTAGGCAATGAGATCGATATGAGTGGTGCGGTGCGCTCATCTACCAAACTCTTCAGCTCATCTGTGGACAATGTATTCATACTCTAACTCCTTAAACAGGCACTAGAGAGACGATTGAAACAAGACTTTGCCCGAGTTTGTATATGGAGGGATCGCTACTCCCCCCTCCCCCCCCATTTTAAGGCGCTTTCTGAATTGCCTGGCGAGTGACCACGGTCACGCAAGCTTATGACCCCAGCCACTAACTCCCATTCCCCTTGCTCCTTAGGATTATGCCGGATATGAAACGTGCTAAGGAGGATCACACAATACGCTTATGAAATCCAAAACTTGTCGAAAGTTATTTTTTGTGGCAGTTGGGCTGGGCGCAGCCACTTTGCTGATGGCCGGCTGCGGCCAGAGCGCAGCAAACAACAGTAACAGCGCCCAGAACGGCCAAACAGCCACTCCAAGCGGCACACCAACGACCGTAACGACCGGCACCGTAGAGACCACCATCGTCGCGACCGGCAAAGTGGTGGCGCGCGACCTGGCGGACGTCGCATTCCAGCGCTCCGGGCAGATCATCTCCGTCACGGTGCAGGAAGGACAGATGGTGAAGGTCGGCCAACCGCTGGCATACCTGGATCAAAGCGGGCTATCGTTGGCGCTACAAAGCCAGTATGACGCCTATGTGGACGCACTCGCGACCTACAGCCAGACGATTCAAGGCCCCAGTACAAGCGATCTGGCGTCGGCTAAGTCGGCGATTAGCAGTGCCCAAGCATCCTATAACGACCTGCTCAAGCCTCCTACAGACACCTCCCTCGCGAACCTGAAGGCAAGCATGGATAACGCGAAGGCGGCCCTGGATCAGGCCCAGTCGTCCTATGACCGCGCCTTCAAGAAGGATCCGGCCGGCATCGGCGGTTCCTCAGAATCGCTGGCCCTGCAACAGGCCACCAACGATTACATCGCGGCCAAAGCGAATTACGACAACGCTTTTCAGCCCGCGTCGAACGGCTCGCTAGCGACCGCAGCCGCCAATATCGATGCGGCGGTTGCCAAGCTCAATGCGCTCTACCCGGTTACCGAGACGGTCATCCAGGCCCAGGCCAAGCTGGATCAGGCGCTGGTGGCCTACCAACAGGCGCAGCAGGATATCTCAAACACCGTCATCTATGCCCCCTACGATGGCATGGTGACCCAGGTTGCCTATAATGTGGGCGACACCATCGCCGCGAATCAGATGGTCGTAGAAGTGGCGGACGTCTCCAACCCCTGGTTTGAAGTCCAGGTGGATGAGGCCGATATCGGCAACGTGCGCATCGGCCAGCCGTCCTTCATTCAGTTGCAGGCCTACCCGAACGTGCCCATCTCGGCGACGGTGGAATCGATTGCCTCCAGCGGGACGACCAACAACAGCAGCGTGACCTTCCTGGTCAAACTCGCGCTGGGCAACGTGATGGCCGACAGCCCGATGACACAGACGGCAAGCACATATGGCCCGCGCGCACAGAGCGGACAAGGACAACGCAACGCCCAAGGCCAGGGGCAACGCAGCCAGGGCCAGACCAACCAAACTCAGGGCCAGACCCAACGCAGCGGCCAAAATAGCCAATACACGCGGCCTATCGTGCGCCTGGGGATGAGTGGCACGGGCCAGGTCGTCACGGCAAGGGTGGCCAACGCAGTCGTCGTGCCCAGCGCCGCGTTGGTGACGGACCGCACGACGCGCAGCCTCGTCGTCTACAAAATCAATGGCAGCACCACGCAACCCGTCACGGTAACGGTCGGTTTGCGAGATACCAACAGCAATACGGCGCAAATCATCAGTGGCGTGAGCGCCGGCGATACGATCCTGGTTCCTCACGCAACGAACACCACGAACAGCAGCACCGGTGGTGGCGGCGGACGTGGCCCATTTGGCTTCTTTGGAGGGTAACCATCTAGATAGTCGGTTAAGGGTGAATAGCAATGATCGAGCTTAAAAATATCTCCAAGACATACAAGATGGGTACCGAGCAGGTGCACGCGCTCGACGACGTCAGCCTGAAGATCAATGACGGTGAGTTCGTCGCCATCATTGGTCCATCGGGCAGCGGCAAAAGCACCATGATGAACGTCATCGGGTGCCTTGACCAACCCACCGGCGGCGAGTACTTATTGAATGGGAAAGACGTCAGCAAGCTAAACGACGACCAACTGGCAACCGTGCGCAACAAGAACATCGGCTTCGTATTCCAACAATTCAACCTGCTGAATCGATCCAGCGCCATACGCAATGTGGAACTACCGTTGCGCTACAGCCAGGTGAGCAGCCACGAACGCCACGTGCGCGCCAGCGCCGCGCTCGAGTCGGTGGGATTGAAGGATCGCATGAATCACAAGCCGGTGGAGCTATCCGGCGGGCAACAGCAGCGCGTGGCCATCGCGCGCGCGTTGGTGAACCAACCTTCGCTCGTGCTGGCCGATGAGCCAACCGGCGCCCTGGATTCACACACCGGCGAGGACATTCTGCACCTGTTCAGGCAGTTACACGAAGAGCGTGGTATTACGATCGTCCTGGTGACGCATGATATGAACATCGCTCGTCACACCAACCGCATCATCGCCATCAAAGACGGCCGGATAGAGAGTGATTTGTCATGAGCATTCTTGAAACATTCCGCACAGCATTAGAGAGCCTGACAGCCAACAAGCTGCGCACAATGCTGACCATGCTAGGCGTGATCATCGGCGTCGCTTCGGTGGTCGCGTTGCTCTCCATCGGTGCCGGGGTGACGGCGAACATCACGGGGCGCATTCAGGGGATTGGGTCGAACCTGGTCACCATTTCAACTGATAACCGCGTTTCCAACGCCCGGCTGACCACGTCCGACGTAACGGCGCTACAGGACCCGGTCTCCCTGCCAGAGGCCCAGCAGATACTGGCAGAGGTGCGCGGCACTGAGGTCGTCGCCGCCGCGACGAACACCAACAGCCGCAGCACGTCGGTGCTGGGTGAGGACCCGTCGTTCTTCACCATGCGCGCAATCGACATGGCCGAAGGCAGCACCTTCACGGAGAACGACGTACTGCTGCGCTCACGCGTCGCCGTAATCGGTTCCGCGGTGGAAACGACGCTCTACCCGAACGGCAGCGCGTTAGATCAAACCATTCTGATCGGCAGCGTTCCATTCAAGGTGGTCGGCGTCGCTGCCTCGGTAGGCGGCGTTGGGCCAAACAACACCGACGATAACGTCTACGTCCCAATCACCGTCGCCGAGGAGAAGCTGTTTGTCACGCGCACGGGCGGCCTGAAGTCTGTGTCATCCATCTACGTCGCCGTCGATAACACGAACGACATTCAACCCGCCATGGATAACATATCGACTGTCCTGCGCAAGAGCCATAACCTGATAACAGGGCAGTCGGATGACTTCCGCGTCTTCAGCCAGGCGCAGATCGCCAACACACTCGACTCTGTCTCACAGGCGTTGACGGCCTTCCTGGGCGCCATTGGCGGCATCGCGCTACTGGTAGGCGGCATCGGCATCATGAACATCATGCTGGTGAGCGTCACCGAGCGCACGCGCGAAATTGGTGTGCGCAAGGCCATCGGGGCCAAGCGCGGCGCGATTTTGCTGCAATTCCTCACCGAGGCGTTGACAGTGAGCAGCCTGGCGGGCATCCTCGGCATCCTGCTAGGGGTAGCCGCATCCGACATCATCGGCAAAGTGCAAACCTCGCTCACGCCGACGGTGCAACCTTCGGCGGTGATTATCTCCTTCAGCTTCTCGGTGATCATCGGTGTGGTCTTCGGGCTATACCCGGCATGGCGGGCCAGCCGGCTGCAGCCCGTGGAAGCGCTACGCTACGAGTAGCAAACGCTTTTAGAATAGTAAAAATTCCTTCACGGGGCTTCCCGTGAAGGAATTCAAGACCGCCCAACGTGTTGGGACGCTCCTCCCCCCGACAGGCGTTTTGTATTTCCGGGTAGCATTCATTGGATGATTTAGCATGAAGGAAGTTATTCGCCTGGTTCGTCTGACTTTACTGCTGCGCATCATCGTGGCGCTGGCGAGCGCATTCGCTACGGCAACGCTGCTGCCAAATGTGTTCGCCGCGTTCCTGGACGTCATTGTCGCGTTGCCCTCTTGCATCCTGCTGCTATTCACTCTGCTGGCTGCGCTGGAGCATTGGGAAAGCGAACGCTTCGTCAAGGCGCTGCTGGTGGTCACCATCCTGGTGGAATCGTTGGAAGCCATCATCAGCAGGGTTGGGTTTCAGTGGATCGAGGGAGCTACCAACATCGAGATCAGTGAAATGTATCGCCGTTCATTTGGCCTGGCAGGCAATGCCGCCATCATGCGCCTGCCGTTGAACGTGCCGCTGCTCTTCATCACCATTCCAGCGCTGCTGGGTGCGTGGCTCACCGGCAAACGCGAGGCCTTTCGTTGGGCCGCCTTTGCCACGCTCATGAGCCTGCTCAGCACCATCAGCACCAGCACCCCGGAATTCATGCAGTGGCGACTGAATGCTGGCCTGTTCGGCGCGCAGGCGATGGTGTTGTTCCTCACCTGCTACTTCGTCGGCAGGCTGGCCGATGAGCAACGCCGTGAGCAGGCTGAGCTGGCCAAAGCAAACCGCCTGTTGGCAGAACAGGCCCTCATGCGCGAACAACTGGCCACCTCCCGCGAACGCGTGCGCCTGGCGCGCGATCTGCACGATACGCTGGCACACACGCTGGCCGGGCTGGTCGTACAGACCAAAGTGGTGGATACGCTACTGGAAAAAGACCCCGCCGCCGCACGACGCGAACTGGGGCGCATACAAGACGTGGCTAAAGAAGGGCTCAAAGAGGCGCGCGCCGCCATCAGCGACCTGCGCGCCAACATCGTCGAGGACCTGGGGTTAAGCGGCGCAATACGACGCACGATCGAGACGACCGGCCAGCGCACGGGCATTCAGGTCAGCTTCAAAGAAACCGGCCAGGAACTACACCTGGATAAACATTGCACCGAAACCCTTTACCGCATCGTCCAGGAAGCGCTGAACAACGTGGAACGTCACGCGCATGCCCAACACATCAACGTCTTGATGGACCAGACCGGCTTGCCCGAACAGACAATCACCATCCGCGTCCAGGACGACGGCGTGGGCTTTAAAGTGGATCGGCTGGACGACGAGCGCTTCGGGCTGCGCGGGATGCGCGAAAGGGCGGAGTTGATCGGCGCACACCTGCGCGTCGATAGCACACTAGGGGCCGGCACCACCGTCACCGTTAGCCTGAAACTGCACGCCTGACTCCGCCTTGCCCGCATTTAGTGTATCTTTAATAATATTAGAATAAGCCATCGGTCAGGTTTGCGCGGCAAGGTTTTGGGAACCGTCAATCATACGTCGATTCCCCGGAGTGCTTTGCCCGCTCAGCCCATAAGAAAATTCATGAAGCACGGCATTTTCGTAAGACATTGGAAAATACTCTTGCAGTGGACGGTAGCGCTCGCCCTGATCATCTTCCTGCTGGCCCAGATATCCCTCCAGACATTGATCGACCTGTTCACCAATGTCAACCTGACTGGCGTATTGTTGGGCGCCGTGATTTACATGATCACGAATGTGATTCGCTCACTGCGTGTGGTTTGTATATGTGACCGCCCCATTTCCGACGTATGGCCGCTGCTGACGCCCATCCTGGCGTCCAGTTTTGGGAATAACGTATTACCCGCCCGCGCCGGGGAACCCATCTTCGTATGGGCGGCCCATGAGCGACTGGGATTGAGTTGGGGCACCAGTTCAGCCGTGATGATCATCATGCGCGTTTTCGACACAATGCTGGTGGCTTTGATCTTCGTGTTTGCCGCCATCTTCACCGGCGCGGCGGCTTCATCGCCGGTATTGGGCATCGTCTCGGTGGCACTGGGCGCTATGGTGATCTTGACCGCGCTCATGCCCTGGATGGGGAAGTACTTCGTCCAAATTCTGATCTGGTTCACACGCCTGACCCGTAAACCCAAGCTTATCCAGTTTATCGAACTTGAGGGCGAGCGGGCAGTCGATGCCTTCGCGCAGTTGCGCACCCCGCGCATCTACGCCGAAGTGGCAATCACCTCCTTTGTGATTTGGATCATGGTCTTCGGGTGGATTTATGTGCTGATCAAGAGCTTGGGAATCCCCGTCACCCTGGATCAATCCATCCTCGGCTCCACGTTCGGCATCCTTTCCAAGGCGATCCCCTTCTCGTCCATCGGCGGCTGGGGCGCACATGAAGTGGGCTGGACGGCCGGTTTTATGCTGATCGGCTTTTCAAAGGACGTGGCGATCAGCAGCGGGTTCGCGGTGAACACCCTGATCATCCTGACCTCGGCTGTTTGTGGGCTACCGGCCTGGATGACGCTGACCGGCGATCAGCGCAAGCAACGCACCACCACGGCGACACCTGCATCCGCAGGAGAAGAGCAATGAGCGACACGGACGAACGCGCGAACGCCCTACCGCAAAACAGCGCCGGCAAGAAGATAGGCCATGTGCCACGCCTATTTGCGCAAATATGTGCCCTGAACGAGCAGGAAAACATCGGCCAGGTGATCCGCAGCATCCCGCGAGAAATCCCAGGCATCTCCTCGGTGCAGGTGCTGGTCGTCGATGATGGCTCGACGGACGACACCGTGGCAGTGGCCGGCGCAGCCGGCGCGGACTTCATCCTGCATCACAACGTGCGCAAGGGCCTGGCGCGCGCCTTCCAGGACGGCATAGACGCCTGCCTGTCACGCGGGGCAGACATCATCGTCAACATCGACGCCGACGGCCAGTATGACGGCGCAGAAATTCCTCAACTCATAGAGCCGATCCTAACTCGCAAAGCAGACCTGGTGGTGGGCGACAGGCAGGTGCACACCTTGCAACACTTCTCGCCCCAGAAGCGCGTGCTGGAACGCATCGGCAGCCTGGTAGTGCAACTCGTCTCAGGCGTGGTCGTTAAGGATGCCGTCTCCGGGTTCCGCGCCTACGGGCGCGAAGCGGCTTTGCGCCTGTTCGTCACCAGCAATTTTTCATACACCATCCAAAGCCTGATCCAGGCCGGCAAGCTGGGGTTAGCCGTCACCGATGTGCCGATCCACGCCCACGAAACCTCCCGGCCTTCGCGACTGCACCGCGGCACGCTGAACTTCATCAACCAGCAAGGCACCGTGCTGATCCGCACCTATGTCACCTATGAGCCGCTGAAGACCTTCGGCATCCTGGCGGCCATCTTCTTGTTCATCGGCGTGATATTACTAGGGCGCCTGGTGATCATCGCCGCCGGCAACGACGGCCAACTCGTCGGGCACATTCAATCATTGCTGGTGGGCGTATTTTGCGCCATCCTGGGGGTGCTGTTCCTCATGACGGGCATTACTGCCGACCGCATTCGCGACAACCGCCACATGATCGAAGAAGTGCTGTACCGCATTCGCCAGCAGGCCGCGGAACCTGGGCCACTCGGCGAACCAGTCTCGCACGATCCCCATAACGTGAATGACTGAGCAACCACACCATACCGGCTGGGCAGTTCGCCCGGAATGGCTCGTGCTCGCGCTGATGCTGGCGTCCCTGCTGCTCCGCACAGTGGACCTGCAGCGACGGCCTTTGCACTTCGACGAAGGCATCAACGTCACGATGGGCCATCGCTCACCGGCCGAAGTCCTGGATCTCTCGCGCCAGACGTTCGACAACGACCCGCCCGGTCACCGCTTCACGCTTGGGGCCTGGATGGCGCTGGCGGGGCCTTCACCCTTTGCCATCCGCATTTTCTCTGTATTTTTCAGCCTGCTCGCCGTGGCGTTGACATACCGCATCGCGCGTGAGATGAAGCTGGGGTTCTGGCCCGCATTCATCGCGGCCGGGTTGATGGCCGTCTCGCCCTACGCAATCGACTACGCGCAACAGGCCAAAGGCTATGCCATGGGCATCGGCATGACGATGCTTTCGTGGTGGATGTGGCTGCGCCTGTGCGCCCCAAAGAGCGCCAGATCACGCCGCCTGGCGCATCTTGCCATCTACGCGCTTAGCACCGCGCTGGCACTCGGTACGCACTATTACACGCTCTTTGTGCTGCCCATGCAGTGGCTGTGGTACTTCGGCGTATACATCCTGGAGCAGAAGCGCTCCGATGGCCCCGGCCTCCTGGGCCTCTTGCGCGCGGCCCAGACGCGCCGCCGGATCGGCCAGGCCATCGCCGCCCAACTCATCGCCTGCATCCCAATCAGCATCTGGCTCGCGCTCATGGCGACGTCACTGCAGGTCAGCACGGTGCGTTCCTCTTCCACCATGCAACGCAGTTCCTTCCTGGCGCTCATCACGCGCATCCTGGGAGAAATGAGCGTCGGGCAATTTGCAGATTCAACGCTGGCGCTGCTTGGGATGCTGGTGTTGATCGCAGGCATGTTCATCGGCGCGCTACGGCTGCAACGCTGGAAGGCCGACCCGCGCCGGCAGGCCTTGTGGTTTGGGCTGGCGTTCGGCGTGCCACTGGCCGGAGCGCTGGTCATGCAGTTTCGGGTGAGCTTTTTCTTCCCCCGCTTTCTGCTGTATGCTCTGCCCAACCTGTGCGTGCTGATCGCCGGATGCACATTGCCCATCCGTTCAAGACGAGCAGCCGCCGGCCACATTCCGGCGTTCGCGCTGGCCGCCTTACTGGTCGTGGGGTTATTTCAGTTCTACCAGGCACCCATCGACGACGCCGACGATTACCGGCCCATCATCAGCCAGGTCCGCCCGCTCATCAAACCGGGGGATGCCGCATTGGGCACCTACATTTGGATGGAGGGGATGTTCACCAGTTATGCGCCAGAGACGGCCGGCACATTGCGCTGGTATGACGAGTGCTACTCCCCCGCCACGGTGGACGCGCTTCTAACGCCAATCGCCAAGTCCTCGGCGCGCATCTGGTCCGTGAACTTCCGGCGCGACCCCGACGCGCCCACCACGCTTTCCGTCACATGGTTGAAGCAGCACGCCGCCTATGCAGAGCGTTACGCATGGGGCGTCACCAACGTGCTCTTGTTTGATACACGGCTTGCGAATGCCGCTCCAGCCGGCGCGCAACACAGCGCAACTTTCGACCATCACATTCAACTGGATTACGCACCCATCTCACAAACGGCCCAACCCGGTGACACGGTGGTGGTGCTCTTGCAGTGGTCGGCCCTTAGCCCGATCGACGACGAGCCAACCATCTACCTGCACCTGCTCTCTCCAAGCGGCCAACTTGTGTCACAGAACGACGGCGATGCAGTCAATGGGCTTGCGCCGGCTTTTACGTGGGTGGCCGGGCGACCCATCCGCGATCAGCGTGCGATCTTGATCCCGGCGGCGCTCCCGCCCGGTGATTACGCCCTGACGGCAGGCGTTTATGACAGAGCACGCAACACACGCCTGCTGACTTCCGATAACAACGATGGCGTCGTGGTCGGCAGCTTGCAGGTCACCTGCGCCACACACTGCCCATAAGGCGGGGCCGGTGCTGGCAGTGTATCATTTCGGTGGGCAAGACGATCCCAGTAATATCTCATGGATAAAATTAGAGTGCTCATTGCTGATGACCAGGAAATCATTCGCCAGGGGCTGGCGGTGATCCTGGATAACCAGGATGACATCGTCACCGTGGGCCAGGCCCGTGACGGCGAAGAAGCCGTCTCGCTGGCACGCGAATTGCACCCCGACGTGGTGCTGATGGATATTAAGATGCCGCACCTGAACGGCATCCAGGCGACGCGCATCATCACCGGCGAACTCCCCGCCAGCCAGGTCATCATCCTCACCACCTACGACACCGACGATTGGGTCTTTGAAGGCATTCGCGCAGGCGCACAGGCCTATCTGTTAAAAGATGCCGGGACGGATGAACTGGCCGACGCGATTCGGAGCGTCGCAGGCGGCGAATCGCAACTGGACCCCACCATCGCCCGCAAAGTGATGGCCGAGTTCCGCCGCATCAGCGCCCCCTCCGCCGGCAATGCAACGCCGCCCGCGACAGCCCGCGTTCAACCTGAACGCGATGAAGAGATGGTGATGGAAGCACTCTCGGAGCGCGAAACGGACGTCCTGGCCCTGATTGCGCAAGGGCTGGCCAATAAAGACATTGCCGCTAAGCTCTACCTGAGCGAAGGCACTGTAAAGAATTATGTCAGCAGCATCATGGCCAAATTGCACGCCAATGACCGCACCCAGGTGGTCATCAAAGCCGTCCAACACGGCATCGTAAAGCTATAGTTTTACGCGCTTTTTACAACCGGCACACATCGGCATTACATCTGCGCCGCATCATCACGTGTGTTCAAGAGATTCGTTGAATAAGGAGCATACGAGATGATATTTACGAATTTTGCCAAGAAATTGTTGATCGGCGGCGCCATCGCGGTGGGTGTGATCGGCGCATACGCATTCGCTTCCGCCAACGTCGCCCTCGCTGCGGCCCCCGCGCAGACAGCCGTTCCACCGCAAACCAGCCCGGCTGAAGTGAAGGGACAACTGACCCCGGCACGGCTGAAGGTGCTCTACGTCCGCGAGCAAAACCTGCAAGCAGCCCAGCAAAAGCGGCTCGCCAACACCAGCAACGTCATTTCCAAGACGCAAACCTACATCGACGAACAAAATGGCCTGGGCAAGGATACGACCGCCTTGGTGACGGCGCTGAACGCCTACACGACGTCTGTGACGACTGCTCAAGCGGCACACACGACCGCGCAAGGCATCCTGGATACACATGCCGGGTTCGATGGCTCCGGCAACGTGACGGACGCGGCGCAGGCGCGCACCACGGTGCTCACCGCCGGCCAGGCTCAACGCGAATTCCATCTGACGCTGAACCAGGCCGGGGTTGACCTGCGCACAGAGATGCGGCTGTGGCGGATTCAGAACCGCCAGGTGGCCGTCAGTGAAGCGGAGACCGCGATCGACTAGCGCAGAGATTTGAGATGAGGGAGTAGAGACTATGAGCATCTCTACTCCCTCATCTCTTTTTAAAGGGACAGGAAAACATCGGGGGTCTGGCAGCCCGCCGATGTTCATGCTTCGTCTTGCCTTACTTTCAATTGCAATAGCCGAGGCTGCACTGAGGCAACCCGGGACTTCGTCTCCATTCGGTTGGGGAGTATTGTCCAACTATAATGACGCGCAAAGCCATGCCAACACTCACAACGCGTTACACAGAAGACAAACTCTTCGAAACCCAAATCGGCAAGCACACGCTCGTCTTTGACAACCCCACCGCCGTCGGCGGCCAGGACAAGGGGCCAACGCCCGTGTCAGCGTTCGTCGCCGCGCTGGCTTCGTGCATCACCGGCATGACGGCCTACTATTGCCAGCAATCCGGCATCGATGCCGGCGGCCTGTCGGTGGATGTGTCGTTCGAGCGGGCGGACAAACCCTACCACCTGGTGAATTTGCGGGTGAAGATCAATCTGCCGCACGCCGACTGCAAAGGTCGCGAGCAGGCCATCTTGAATGCGGCGCAGCACTGCCCGGTGCATCAAACCATCGTCGGGCTGGGCGCTGCGCCCGCGACCTTTGAGCTTTGCACAAGCAACGCTTAAGAAAGTGTTTTGAAAGGGGAAGCGCGTTGGGCATTCCCCGCACGTAACGCATCGATAACGGCGTTGCGCCAACCTCATCCTGGATGTGCACATCACCCGATGCGGCATCATTCCGAGAGATAGATCGTTGGGACAACAGAGGTGCCCCATGACCCGCAGCCCCGTCATTCCGAAGCGCGCGCCAACACATGAAATCGTGCAAGGGGTTCATCGCGCGCGAGGAATCTGAGCGTTGCCCCAAGCAGGCACCTTGCACAACCGAGATTCCTCCTCGCTGCGCTCGTCGGAATGACAGCTCAAGCCATGTCTCTCTGTGAAATGAATCACATGTCATGAGCAGCGCAACGAGGAATCCTGGCCGTGCTCCGCGAGCGACAGCGCTACGGAAGCGTGGTTCTATCCAACACGCGCGCCGATGACCGCTCAGATTCCTCATGCGCCATTGCAGCCTGGCTCGATTTTCGTCACGCGGCGCACTCGGAATGACAGCGCCATTGGATCAGTGCAGACAACCTTTTGAAACAGGCTCCAAGGAAAACAACCACAAAGACTCGAAGGACACGAAGGTCTTTTGTTCAACCTTCGTGTTCTTCGTTGCTTTGTGTGAATGATTAACTCAGTTGCCGCGCCGCGCGTGAAGCAGCAAAGAGCAACCGATAGGCGGTATCGGGGGGCACCGTGCAGCCGGAGCCGATGATCAACTTGCGCGGCCCCGCTTCACGCACAGCCTCTTGGATACCGGCCGCCAATTCCGTCACCGACTGTTTGGAGATCGCCACTTCGTCAATTCCGCCGATCAACGCGGCGCTGGTCAACCTGCGCGCCTCGGCCAGCGAGGGATGCGTGTGATGGTGCGACCAGCTATAGGCTTCCACCGGGTAACCCAACGTGCGCTCAAACAACAGGTCAAACCCGTGGACGTGCGCAACCCGCACCAACCCTTGCGCGGCCTGCAAAATGCGCAGGTCATAGGGCTTCACGAATTCGTCAAATTGAGCATCCGTCAATCCGCCCGACTCGGGGCGGACGGCACCGTTGATGGAATAGAACAGGCCCGTGACGCCGTTCTTCTTGAGCGCCTGCACGTAGTCGATCAAGGTCTGGGTCATGGCCTCCAACGCCGCGTGACCGGCCTGCGGATTCGCAAAAACCACCTGAGCGGCGTTTGCGCCCGCCGCACGCACCAACGTTTGCAGGGGGTTGAAGAGCGTTTCCAGGATTGGCACGTCGGGCCCTAGCTCACTGCGAATATGGCGCAAGCAAGAGAGTTGCTTGGCGAATGCCCGCTCGGTCATCGGCAATGGCCGGAAGGCGGTCAACTCGGCGGGGCTACTGATCGTCTCACCATTGGGTAGCGGGTAGCGATAGTCGTTCATCGCCTTCATATAGTCCCAGTCGTATGTGGTGAAATAGCGGATATGCGCCCGCGCAGTCTCTTCTGCCGACAGATGTTCACTGGCAAAATGAAGCCACACGCTCGCCGGCAGGTGATCCACCGGCTCTCCCTGAATCGCAGCCATAAAACGCTGCATTTTCGTCATGCTAGCCATAGTTCTCCTTCCATATATCTATTATCGGCGCTCACAAAAGGGACTCATGCGAATCGAATTTGCATGCCGGGGGAACAGAGCGCGCCTGCGCGCAATGGATCAGCCTTTGTGTGATCTCGCCCTGTTGACACGTTGCCCAGGCAGACTAAGATTCAGTGTACGGACAATTCGCCTTTCGCTGTTCATTCAGAGTTCATTCCGATAAGGAGATACAGCATGAAAAAGAACCTGGTACGCGATTGGATGTCGTCACATCTTCTTACGATCGGTCTAAAGACCTCGTTGCACGAAGCGCATGCCCTGATGAAAGATAATCACGTGCGCCGCCTGCCTGTGGTGGAGGATGGCAAACTGGCCGGCATCGTCACACTTGCCGACGTTTTGCAAGCCGAGCCATCCAGCGCCACGACATTGAGCATCTTCGAGCTAAACTATCTGCTGGCCAAGGTGACCATCGACCAGATCATGACCCGCGACGTGATCACCGTGCCGGCGACGGCCACCATTCGCGACGCCGCCAAACTCATGCTGGAACACGACGTCAGCGGCCTGCCCGTGATGGACGGCAATGCCCTGGTCGGCATGATCACCGAATCCGATATCTTCCGCGTTTTAATCGAGGCCCCCGAAGACGTGGCCTGAGCCACTCACATTCTCATGACAAATCAACCCGCTCAACGCCAGGCAAGCCTGGAACAACTGAAACGCATCCTGCCGGCCAGCCCCGCCTGGGACGCCTGGCTTGCTCAAACGGGCGAACTGCCGCCCGACTTCGACCAGCTTCCTTCGCGCGCGTTACTGCCAAGCCTGCCGGCCAACGACGACGGCACACCCATCAGCACGCCACAAGCGTGGGAAGCACGGCGCGCGACGCTCAAGCAACGACTGGAACAATGGATCGTCGGGAAGTGCCCGCCCGCCCCAGGATCATTGCAAGCCGAGGTCGTCGGCGAGCAGCCCACACCGGGCGGCCTGCGCCGCGACGTCGTGTTGCACTTTGGGCCACAGAATCGCGCCTCGCTGCGGCTGACCCTTTTCGTCCCGCCCGGCCCAGGGCCATTCCCTGTCTTCCTGACCCAGGGTTCGCACTACGCCTGGGCGTTGATCGCGCTGCGGCGTGGCTACATGGCGTGCGTGTACGCCGGTGCGGATAACTTCGACGACACGGATACGTTTGTGGCGGCCTATCCGGGCTACGACTGGTCGCGCCTGATGCGGCGTGCCTGGGCGGGCAGCCGCTGCATCGACTATCTCGCCACCCTGCCACAAACCAACATGCAACAGATCGCCATCACCGGGCACTCTCGCAACGGCAAGCAATCGTTGATGGCGGCCGCCTTCGACGAACGCATCAGCCTGGTTATCTCTTCCAGCTCCGGGGCGGGCGGGGTGCTCTCGGCGCGTTACTTCTCCGAGCAACACTTCGGCGAAGGCATCGAACTGATCACGCGCGTGTTCCCCGAGTGGTTCCACCCGCGCATGCGCTTCTTCAGCGGGCGCGAAGATAAGCTGCCGGTGGACTTCCCGGACCTGGTGGCGCTTTCCGCGCCGCGCCCATGCCTCTTGAGCAGCGCACTCAACGACCCGGTGGAGAATGCCTGGGCCATGCAACAGACCTACCAGGCGGTGCAACCGGTCTACGCGCTGTATGGTGCCGAACAAAACCTGCGCATTCTGTGGCGACCCGGCAATCACGAGACGTGGACCACCATCATCGAGCGTTACCTCGATTGGTGCGACACGCACTTTGGCCGCGCTCAACATGCCTTTGGAGAGCGCCTGATCTACCCCTTCGACTGGGAGCGCTGGCAGGCCGTCAGCAGCAGCACGGTGAACCCGGAGCGCTTCCCCGCTCGGGCGTTGGACGCCGATACAAGCGCCGCGACGGAGGCGGATTGGCAAACCCGGCAGAAGAAACTGCGCGAGCAGGTGCGCTGGATGCTGGGCGAAGCGCCGGCCGGGGTGCCTGCCCTGCTGAGCAACTACGGCGAAGAGCCGCCGCACATCGCCGCGTTGATGTACCGCGCCAACGCTGGGACGGGCATTGAAAAGCAACAGGTGGTGTTTGGCGAATATCTGTGCGGCGACGTTTATTTGCCGGCTGGCGCGCGCGAAGCGGGCCGCAAGTTGCCGGCGGTGCTGTGGCTGCACCCGGCCAACCCCGCCGACGGCTACATGGCGATCTACCGGCGCGGCGATCAACCGTTCGAGGCGCTGGTGCACGCGGGCTATGCCGTGTTCTGCTTCGACCAGATCGGCTTTGGCCGGCGGGTCGAAGAGGTGGAGGGCTTCTATCGGCGCCACCCCGATTGGTCGCTCCTGGGCAAGCTGGTGCGCGACGCGCAGGCCGCGCTGGATGCGCTTCAGCAGTTGCCCTACGTGGACGCACAAAAGGTCTTTGGCCTGGGCTATGGGCTGGGCAGCATGGTGGGCCTGTACGTGGGTGCGCTGGACGAACGGCTGAAAGGGTTCGCCTCGGTCTGTGGGCCGGCGGCGTTCCGGCTGGATACCGACGAGGCGCGCACCGGCGGCATTCGGCGCTGGTCACATCTGACAATGCTCCTGCCCCGCCTGGGGGCCTTCATCGGCCATGAGGAGCGCATCCCCTACGACCTGAGCGACCTGCTGGCTTCCTTCGCTCCGCACCCGCTGCTGGTGGTCAGCCCACAACTGAACTACGAGGCCCCGCCCGACCTGGTGAGCCCGGCTGTGGAAGCGGCGCGCCACGTATATACGTTGTTCAATGCGCCCGATCGGTTGGAGCAAACCAGCCCCGAGGATTACAACCGTTTCGGCCCGGAGATGCAACAACTCGTGCGAGCTTGGTTCAAGCTTCTGTACTCTGCGCAGGCATAAAGCCTGCGCCTACCACGGAGCAAGACCATGTGTTCAAGATTACGCGAGATGACGCACAAATGGTAGGCGCGGGTTTCATACCCGCGCTTCTGCACTCTGCGCAGGCGTGAAGCCTGCGCCTACCACGTGGCGAGGCCACATGTTCAAGATTACGCGAGATGACGCATAAACGGTAGGCGCGGGTTTCATACCCGCGCTTCTGCATGAACCATAGTACCGGGGAATACATGAACGATATACGCGAAAAACATCACCGGTTAGATGCCGATTTGTATCACGGAAATGTTGTCGTTGCATTTACCTGCTGTGAACAGAATCGCCGGCCCATGTTTACTAACGACGCACTCACCCGCCTATTCATGACGTTACTCGAACAACAAACGGCTCACTACGGCTGCGATATCCTGGTCTATATGTTTATGCCGGACCATGTACACGCCCTGTTGGCAGGACGGGACGAAACATCCGACACATTGAATGCAATGCGGTCATTCAAACAACACACGGGCTACTGGCTGAGTAGGAACGATCCGCAACATAGATGGCAAAAGGATTATTACGATCACATTCTGCGCACCTGGGAACGCGGCGAAGAGGAAATACGAAAGCACGTCCGTTATATCCTGTGCAACCCGGTGCGCAAAGGTCTTGTTGAAAAGTGGCAAGATTATCCATATAAAGGATCAACAACCTATCGGTTGGACGAGTGGGAATAGGCCGGTGAATTTTTGCGCAGGCATGAAGCCTGCGCCTACCATGTGGCGAGGTCAGCCATTCAAGATTGCACAAGGTAACGCACAATGGCGGGCGCGAGCTTCTGCACTCTGCGCTGGCGTGAAGCCTGCGCCTACCATGCGGGAAGGCCGTACGTTCAAGGTTGCGCGAGACGACGCACAAACGATAGGCGCGTGTCTTACGCACAGGAGAATAGGGAGGACCCAACATGATCGACATCAACCAACGCCAGGAACGGTATCGCCGGTTTTATGAATCCCATCAACCCGGCGAGATGCTCATCATCTGCAACTATGCGGGCGGCCCACCTGCTCAGGCGGTGGACTTCCGGGGCTATGACTTCACCCAACTGGGCGACCACCAGCGCTATTGGGACGTGCTGATCGAAAACACCCTCGCCTGCATCGCGGATCGCGCAGACCTCGACGATGATTGGATGCCCGGCATCGAAGCCTACTATGGCTTTGGCTCCTTTGGGGCCGTTTACTGCGATGCGCCGCTCACGTTCACCGAAACCACTTCCTACATCGAACCGGCGCTCGAACGCCTGGAAGATGTCGATGCGCTTGATCTGGCAAAGGAACGCTTCTGGGCGCGCCTCTTCGTGAGCGCAGCGCGCTATCTCTCAGAGAAATCCGCGGGCCGCTTCCTGATCAGTGCCTATCCCAACCCAAGCCCGCTGGACGTGGCGAACCTATTGCGCGGGAACGCCATCTTCACCGACGTCTACGAGCAGCCGGCGCAGTTCCGGCACCTGCTCGACTGCTGCCTGGCTGGTGCGCTGGCAAACATGCGGCGCATCGCGCAAGCCACCGCAAACCCTGGCGGCGGGACGCTGGCGTTCAACCGCTGGATTCCGCAAGGAGCGCTGCTATTGGAAGATGCGGCGGACCTCATTTCGCCCAAGCTCTATCGCGACATCGGGCGGCCCTACACCCAACGGATGATCGACGCCGCCGGGGGCGCCTACCTGCACCATCATTCGCTGGGCCGGCATCAATTTGCCAACATGGCCCAGTTGCGCGGCTTATATGTGGAACAGATCAGCAGCGATCCGGCTCCCCGCCGGCCGGTGACAGAAGTGGAGGAGGTCTTTGCGTGCACGGGCAACACCGAAAGCTGGACGGGCGTGGCAATTGACTTGGAATGTATGCCGGACGAGGTATACGAGCACATCGAACACCTGCAGAAGGGCAAGGTGATCTTGAGCGTCGAAACAGCCAGCAAAGCAGAAGCCAGGCAACTGGTGGCTTTCGTGCGGGCGCACAGCCGCGCATGAAAGCGCCATTGCGCAGTGAGTGGTTTTGAGGCACACTACACACATGGCAGACACACTTCCCGGACCCGCCTATCGCATTCAAACAGGCCGCCTGGTCATCCGCTGCTGGGAACCGAAGGACGCGCCCCTGCTGAAGGCCGCCATCGACGCCAACATCGAACACCTGCGGCCCTGGATGCCCTTCATCGCCTATGAGCCGCAACCAGTGCAAGCCAAGATCGACCTGATCCGCAAGTGGCGCAGCAAGTTCGACGCGGATACGGACTTCGTCTATGGCATCTTCACGTCCGACGAAACACAGGCCATCGGCTCCAGCGGGTTGCACACGCGCCTCGGCCCGCGCGTGCGCGAAATCGGCTACTGGATCGGCCAGGCATTCACCCATCAGGGGCTTGCCACCGAAGCCGCCGCGGCGCTGACGAAGGTCGGCTTTGAGGTGGAGCACATGGCGCACATCGAGATCCATTGCGATGCCACGAATCAGCGCAGCGCCGCCGTTGCGCGCAGGCTGGGCTACACGCTCGACGCCACCTTGCGCCGGCGCGGGCTGAACACCGCTGGCAACCCGCGCGATACGATGATCTGGTCGCTTTTCGCTGACGAATACCCCAATAGCCCGGCCGCCAACCTGGAACTGGAAGCGTTCGACGTCATCGGGCGCAAACTGCTCTGAAATGCACCTTCTCCTGTTTCTCAAACAGGAGAAGGTATCCTCCATCTTCCGCGCAGGCTACTTCATATAAGCCGAGAGCACATCTTCCAGGGCCTGGGCGTCTTGTGGGGTTGCCGGCAACAGGTGGAAGTTATCGTCCTGGTCAACAATGGCGATCGCCGCGTTGCCAGGTTTCACGGCATCCGCACCGAGTAACCGGCCAAGTTCAGCCGTCATTTGGGCGGGCGCGATTGCGTGAGGCCAGTCAAACCCATTCTGTGTCGCATCTTGCTTCAGCATCGCAACGGTATCGTTCGCGTCGATGTCCAGGCTGACGATCACAAGCTGATTGTCATTCATCATCATGCCGTGCAAGGCTTTGAGCACGTTTTCCTGCTGCGTGCAAGCCGCGCAATTCGGCGAGATTAGCGAAAGCAAGACCAGCTTGCCGATGGAGTCGCTCAGCTTGAAAGTCTTCCCCGTATTGGCATCCACCAGCGGGATGGCATGTACGTCGGGTGCCATCATCATCATCGAATCCGTCATCGCCGCGTGCATCATGGTATCGGTAGGCGTCTCATGCGCCATCATTGCATCCGCTGTCGGCGTCGTCTCCATCATCATCGTGTCGGTAGGCGTCTCGTGCATCATCATTGCATCGGCGGTCGCGGTGGCGTCCATCATCATGGTGTCGGTAGGCGTTTCGTGCATCATCATCGCACTGGCGGTGGCGGTGGCATCCATCATCATCATGGCATCCGCCGTCGCGGTGCCGCCTGCCATCATCGCGTCTTCAGTAGGGGCAGGCATCGCCGTCGGGGCGGTTGTGGGGGTCGCATTTGCGCCACAGGCGGCAACCGTCATCGCAGTCACAAGCAAACTCGCCAGGGTCATCCATCGTTTCATGACAATACTCCTTCCTTCATCTTTTTAGTATTTCTGCGCAAACAAAGGGCGCGTGAACACGCCACTGGGGTGAGATGCAGCTACAACACGTTATCGGTCCCGGCTTCTTTGTAAGGTCAGGGCCTAACAACGAGATGAAAAAGATATTGCGAGATTCTTACGCGCATCTACAGTCGAGGGATGCAAATCATCGATCTGGCACCCACCGACGTTACGCTGGTCGAACAGGCTGCCACCTTGCTGGTAGAGGGCTTCCGGGCGCACTCGCCGGCCAGTTGGCCCGACCGCGCAAGCGCCTTGCAAGAAGTGCGCGAAGCACTGGCAGCAGGCAAAATCTGTCGCGCGGCCATCGACGCGGCGGGCGACGTGCTGGGCTGGGTCGGCGGCATCAGCCAGTATGACGGTCACGTGTGGGAGTTGCACCCGCTGGTCGTCGCCCCGCAACATCAGCGCCAGGGGATCGGCCACGCGCTGGTGCAGGACCTGGAGGAGCAAGTGCGCCGGCGCGGTGGGTTGACGATCCTGCTGGGCACAGACGACGAAGATGGCATGACCACGCTCTCGGGCGTCGATCTCTACGACGATACCTGGGGCCACATCGCCCACGTGCGTAACCTGCACAGCCACCCCTACGAGTTTTACCAGAAGCTGGGCTTCCGGATCGTCGGCGTGGTGCCTGACGCGAATGGCATCGGCAAGCCGGACATCCTGATGGCCAAACGGGTCACTCATTAATGGAAACGGACCACACGCTGGCATACGTGGCGCAATGGATTTCACTGGCGCTTCAACCTCAACCCACCACGTTGCTAAATGCAAGTAACCTGGATCGGCCCTGGGCGAGAAGTTCGGTCTTGTAGCCTCACCATCGGCCCAGAGGTACGCGCCGTCATCCTAAAAATATTCAAGCCAGGGGCCCTACACACCGTGAACACGAACCTGCCTCCGTTGCAGGCAGCGGAAAAGTGCGCGCTGGCGCTGCAAGAGTTGCCGCAGCTTGGCATATCAACAGCCCAATATCAGGGCATAGCTGTCATGGATGAAATGGCAGCGGTCGTTATGGCGGAGGTCAAGCCTGCCAGGTGGCACGCCCACGTGCGGGTCGCGGCAGCGCTCTGCCTGGCGCGCCTGCATAACGCAACGCTGCATCACCTATCCCCTCCACTACGAGAATTGATCCAGAAGTCAGACCCGGGGCCGCAGCGTGTCTTATCATCACTTGCCTGGCACGTCCGCGAGCTGGATAGCGCCTGCACCACCTGGCGCTCGGACCACCCTGAGGTCGCCACCAAGGCCCAAACGTTGCTCACATCGGGTGCTCCACAGATGAAGCCGAATGTGCTTGTGCATGGAGACTACTTTTCGAAGAACATCCTCCCCACGGCGAATGGCTTGTGCGTCATCGATTGGGAAACGCTCGCATTGGGCGATCCGATGTGGGATCTCGCATTCCTCATCGGCGCGGATAGAGACGTCGCGCAACAGGAAGTGGAAGCTGTCATCGACGCCTATGAGAGCGTGGCGCCGCTTGAGCGCGGCGCCTTGCTGTGGCATAAACGCTGCTGGGATGTAAGCTGGCAACTGCGAGACATCCTCAAAGCACTTTCAAAGAGGCGTAAGAACAACTAATGCAAAGCGACGAAGCGTCTCTCCAGCCATCCATCAGATTTTCATCCCTTGAAGACGAATCTCAAATCTCCAATCTCTCGGCGGTGAGGTTTTGCCGGCGCACCTGCACAAACGTCCAGCCCACCAGGATCAACCCGGCCACGACGGGCATAAATCCAACCGTGCTGAACACCTGCTGGATGGTGAACCCCGCCCCCAGCAGACGATTGTGCACAAAGCCCACCCCAAACAACGCCGCCGACATGACGACGCTGGTGATGGCAAAGGCGGAATCGCGCAGTTCGGGGGCCACGGAGGCGTTCACGGCGGCGGAGTTCGAGCCCCACACGAACCCCTGCAACAGGAAGTAGACGAAGTAGAGCGCGATGAACGCGTTCAGGTCATTGGCCTGCCCAAGCGCCACGACCGACAGCCCCACCACGGCGATGCCCAGGCCATAGGCACGCAACGCAGGCAGCCGGTCGATCAGCGCGGCCATCACAAACAGGGTGACGAGCGCCGGCAGGCGCGCCACCGCCACAAGTGTGCTGATGTCGCGATCCAACAGCCCATGCGCGTCGCGCGCCAGGTTGGGGAAGAGCTGATTCACCGTCAGGTAGTTGAACGGCTCCAGGCAGATGGCGACGAAGGTGAGGATGAGGAACGTGCTGGTGGCGAGCTTGCGCCAATCGGCGCGGAAGGCGCGCGACAGACCGACCACCTCGCCCTGGTCGCCTTCGAAGCCCCGTGAGACGAAGTGGAAGAACACACTGCACACCGCGCACACCACGCCCAGGCCGATGAACGCCTCGCGATAGCTGAAGCTGGCGATGGCCTGCCCGCCCAGGACGAGCGTCAGCACGCCCACCCCGGCCGAGACCCACTGGCTCACCGCCAGCGCCCGGCCGGGCTTCTCGCCGCCGTAGTTTGCCACCAACGGCTGCCAGGTCACGATGCCCACGGCCTGCGTAAAGCTGGCCAACGCCATGAGCGCACGGATGAGCACGCCCGAATCCGTCAACGCGATGGCGATGTAGAAGGCCGCCCCCGCCGCGAGCGAGAGCGTGACGGTGTTGCGCCGCCCCAGGCGCGCGGCGATCTCGGTGCACAGCAACTGCCACACGATCATAGTGCCCGTGAACCACAGCGTCACCTCGGTCCACTGCTCATTGCTATAGCCCAGGCCCTTGATCAGGTAACCATTGACGAATGTGTACAGGCCGAACCAGGTCGCCGTACCCGCAAATGCCACTGGCAACGATGCAAGCAACAATTTGGCAAATCGACTCACGCATGGCTCCCGGTGGGTTGAACGGCGCCGGCGGCGGCATCGCGCAGTTGCTTGAAGTAGATGATGTCGGCCTTGGCCATCTCCAGGAAGAGATGCGGCGCATGCCTGGGCGGCTCGAACTCGGCATGCACCGAGCATGGGCCGCTAAAGTTTAGCTTCGCCAGCTCACTGAAGACCGTGCGCCACTGCACACCACCCTGACCGGCTAACACACATTCCCACGTCAGCGCACCATCCGTTTCGCCGGTATGCAGGTGCGGCTTGTAGTCCTTCAGGCCCACCATCGCCAGGTAGGGCTTCACCATTGCAAGGCCGAAGGCAAACGGCTCACCGTTGATGAGCATGTGGCCGGGGTCGATATAGGCGCCGATATATTGCGGGTCGAAGCCGCGCAGCAGGTGCATCAGCGCCGAGCAGTTCAGCCCCATCTGGCCCATGCCGCTGTGCGTGTGATAGGCGATCCGCACGCCATACTCGCGGCCCAGCTTCTCCCAACCGGCTAGCCCCTGGCGGATGTGCTCCACCTCCTGCCAGTAGTCCTGCTTGTCGGGGTCGATCAGAAAATAGCCTAGCTTCAGCAACGGCACGCCCGCGTCGGCCATGCCCTTCAGCAGCGGGCGCACCGCCGGGCCGTCGGGCCACAGCACGTCAAAATTGCCCGTGGCCGTCAGCACTGGCTGGCCGGCGGCGTTGAACTTGCGCGTCGCGGCCGGCAATGCCGCTTGCACGTTATCGGGGTTCACCGCGTAGCCAGGCCGTACCGCCAGGTCCCAGCCCTCCAGCCCCAAGCGCGCACCGATCTCGACCATCTCGTCCACGTCGTAGGGTTTGAGTGTCTTGCTAAAGAATGTGATTTTCATTTTCATCCAGATGAAAGATTGGAGAATAGAGAATAGAGATTCGAGATTGGGGATTCGAGATTCACAATTAACCACGGATTTCACAGATGACACGGATTTAAGAATCAATCCGTGAAATCCGTGTCATCCGTGGTTCGTATTCAATCTCTAGTCTCCAATCCCATTTGAGCGACAAAACGCCGCGAAATCGACCGGCATGCCCGTAGTGAGGCTTTCGAGAATGGCCTTCTCCACCGCCAGCACGCGCAAGCCCTGCCGGATGGTGAGCTGCGGCGACGCGCCGGTGCGGATGCAATCGCACAGGTGGGCCAGTTCATCGTAATGGCCCATATAGCCATACGGCCCGCGCACGTCCGACTCGCCCTCACCGCCGAAGTCCGGCCCTTCGAACACGAGCGACTGGATCACCGCGCCGGCGGCATCGTGCACGATGCACTTCTTGAACCGCTCAGCCAGGTAGACCATCTTATCCTTACCAAACACCTGGTAATGATACTTGCGCAAGCTGCCGTTGCGCGAAGCGCCGTGCTGGATGTAACAGTGCACCGAGCCATCGCCAAAGGTAAGCGTGGCCACGAAGCTATCGGCGGGTAGATGCGGGTCCAGCCCCCAGACCTGCTGGCCCTGCGCGTAAACCTTCACCAGCGGGGCCTCGTGGAAGAGATGCACCGCCAGGTCCAGGTTGTGCACCGCTTGCGAAGTGATCGTCTCGGCACACTGGCAATAGGTGTAGACGGGGTGCGGGATGAGGCGCTTGGCGCGCTGCACCATCGGGGCCAACCGGTTGCACACCCCCAACACCATCTTTACGCCCGAACGTTCCACCACGTCCACGGCCTGCTGCCCCTCCGCCAGCGTGCGGGCGAGCGGCTTTTCACAAAAGATGTGCTTGCCCGCCTGTGCCGCGCCGATGAGCAGCTTGGGATGTTGCACCTCGCCGGTCTGGATCAGCACGCCGTCCAGGCTGGCATCGGCAAAGAGCCGGTCCGCCTCCGTGGTGGCATATTCGCCGCCGAAGGTCTTGAGGAAATCCTGGGCCTTGGGCAGGTCCACGTCACAATAGGCCACCGTTTTCATGCCGGGCACGAAGCCGGCATTGCTGGCGTGCAGCCGGCCCATGCCACCACAACCGATCACACCGAACCGCAGGTCTTGCATCGTCGCCTCCTGAATATGAATGAGCGCAAAACTGCCTTTTACGCCATACCAATATGGAACCAGTTTATCCTTTTGGCAAGCCGCAAAGGGTAGCATCTTATTCTGCATTGTGACACACCCTATGTCACTCAACAGCTATGTGTATCAGTAGTGAAAACCTCACACGTCAACACGCCAAATATAGTCTCTGCATAAATAGTCTTTGCATATACAATTCCACATATCCATATCCAACCGCCCAGATCAATCTATTGGGGTGGTTTATTGTCGTACATGAGGTCACAATGGCATCAACACCTCTGCTGTTCGACGTACTGGGAATCGACTATGAGCGTTATAGCGTGTCGTTGGTCGATCCGGTCGGCACGCTCCTTGCGCGCAACGAGTTCGAATGGCGCACCGGGACACTCTTATTCGAAGAAGAACTGAAGCATGCTGAAGCGCTGGCACTTAGGCCGAAGCAAGATGACACATTTCACATCACCTTCGGCCAACGGCTGTACAAGGCGCTGCTGGGCGGCGACGTAGGCAATGTATATACACAGCACCTGGATACCCAATCGGATTCCTGCCCAATCATTGTGCGCATCAACCCCAAAACAGCACAGCCCTTAGCGCGCCTGCCCTGGGAATTGATGCACGATAGCAAAACGTTCATCTCGCTCAACCCGCGCACGCCTGTGGCACGGCTCCCTTGCGGGGAAAAGCTTCGTTCGTTACCGGCCATCTCAGGCACGCTCAAACTGCTAGTTGTGGTGTCCAACCCAGATGACCTTGCGGAAGAAGAACGCCTGGACGTAGAGGCCGAACGCGAGCACATCCTGGTCGCCACGGAGAAGCTACAACGCGAGGGACGGTTAGAAGTGACTTTTTTGGAAGATGCCTCCCCTGAGTCGATCCAAGATGCACTGCTGGATGGCGGGTTTCAGATGTTGCACATCACCGGTCATGGCAACGTGCACCCTGACAGCGCTGAGGGACTTCTACTCCTGGAAGATGAGCACGGACATGCGCGCGAAGTGAACGGAGAAGGGCTTATTACGATGCTCCAGGGCAGCGCCGTGCGTTTTGTGCTGTTGAACGCATGCAAGACGGCGGTCCCCGCTCACAAATTTGCCTGGCACGATTTGGGCAGCCGGCTTGCCAAAGCCGGCATCGCTGCCAACCTTGCCATGCAATATCCGGTGGAGGACAAAGCGGCGACACGCTTCGCCGAGAGGCTATATCACGACATTTGCGCTGGGCGCGATCTGCACATGGCGCTTGCCCGAGCACGTGCTGAACTGATCAAAGAGGATGCAGGCCCGGCAGCACTCGCCACGCCCGTTGCCAGTATTTATGATGCCGCTTGCCTGAGCGCAGAACCCGCTCGTGCCCAACAACCTATGCACCAGGAATCACATGCCGATTTCGGGCTTGTGCCGCGCATGGAGCGCGGCTTCGTCGGGCGCAGCCGCGAGTTACGGCTGTTACGGCATCACTTCGCTTCCGGCCAGTGGCGAGCCACGGTGATACACGGCATCGGCGGCATGGGCAAGTCGGCGTTGGCCGCACGGCTGGCGTCACGCATGCTTGAGACGGGCATCGTGGACGGCGTGAAGATCATCGACTGCAACCCTGGCTTGACGGCCGATCAGGTCCTGATTGACTTGAACGCATTTCTGAACATGCTGGGTGAAAGCAGGTTAAACAACATCATTCACCAAGCCATGTCACTGCAAACCAAGGACGCCGTGCTGGCGCAGGCACTCATGGCACACCGCCTCCTCATTATCTTCGACAACGCCGAGGACTGTTTGAGAGATGGCGCTAGCGTCAGCCGTGCCGCACAACAGGTTGAAGGCGAAACATCCTCAGCAACAACACTGCCCCTCAACACGACAGCGTTCCAAGATGTCTACCTGGGCCAGCAAATCGCCCAACTGGTGGGATCAGTCAGCCACGGCTCCGTTTTTATATTCACGAGTCGGCTCGACTTTGACCCTCTAGAACAAGGACGCATCAGCGAGGCGGTTGGGCATATTGGGTTGGGCGAGATGAGCTTCACCGTCGCCGCACAGCTCATGAACCGCCATCCCGCGCTGGCCAGCCTTCCACTCTACGCCCAGGAGGACAGCTTCACTAAACAATGGCTATATCAGCGCATCGGCGGACACCCATGGGCTATCAACCAGTTTGCCATCCAAGCGGGTCATACATCGCTGCACGAAGCACAGCAGACGATTGAAGGCGTGCAGCATAACCTGATTGTTTTTACGCTGGTCGAAAGGGCTATCAGCGCCCAATCTGAAAGGGCAAGGAAATTACTGCTGAACGGATCTATTTATAACGAAGCGGTGCCCATCGAAGGGCTTTCTTTCATGCTGGGTGATGAGAAAGACTGTATGCCGGACGTATCTGCCGAGGTCCGGGCATTGCTAAGCTGGGGCTTACTCACGTGCACGCCGGAAGGTCTGCACTACACGCTGCCAACCCTGGTGCGTACCCGGGAACGCAGCAGGCTCACAAAGAGCGAGCCCAACGCCTTGCGCCTGCGAGCGGCGGACTATTGGCTTGGTGTCGGACAAGACTCGACGTCTCTCACCCCGGAATTAAATGCGTACGCTTACCTGTTTGCCGCAGGAGCCTACGAGCGAGCAGATGACATTGTGGATTTTGCAACTGAACACTTGGTGCGGTGGGGGCAGATAGAATTGATTGATCGTCTGCTCAACCAGAGTGCAAGCCATTTGACTAACAAATCGCACCACGCACGTGTTGTGCATAATTTAGGCATCGTTCGTCAAGTTCAAGGTAATTATGACGCCGCTCGCACCTACTACGAGCAGTCCTTCGCTATCGCTCAGGAACTCGGCGACCGCAGCAGCATCTCAAAGAGCCTGCACCAGTTGGGCATGCTCCATTACCTGCAGGGCGACTATGACGCCGCTCGCTCCTACTACGAGCAGTCCCTCGCTATCAAACGCGAACTCGGCGACCGCAGCGGCATCTCAAATAGCCTGCACCAGTTGAGCACGCTCCATTACCTGCAGGGCGACTATGACGCCGCTCGCTCCTACTGCGAACAGTCCCTCGCTATCAGACGCGAACTCGGCGACCTCAACGGCATCTCAAATAGCCTGCACCAGTTGGGCACGCTCCATTACCTGCAGGGCGACTACGACGCCGCTCAAACCTACTACGAGCAATCCCTCACTATCTTCCAGGAACTCGGCGACCGCAGCGGCATCGCTTCATCCCTGTACCAGTTGGGTATGCTCCACCAGGTTCAGGGCGACTACGACGCCGCTCGCTCCTACTACGAGCAGTCCCTCGCCATTAAACGCCAACTCGGCGACCGCAGCGGCATCGCCTCGAACTTGCTCCAGTTGGGCATGCTCCATTACCTGCAGGGCGACTATGACGCCGCTCGCTCCTACTGCGAACAGTCCCTCGCTATCAGACGCGAACTCGGCGA
>DAOUFG010000176.1:0-19653 GCA_034430115.1 Thermoflexales bacterium
ATCAACCGCCATATTCGGGAGATGGCCCTGGCAGCCCTGGACGCAGCAATGACGCACACTCACGCTCCCAATGAGACTTTCATCCCATCTCAGTTGAAGTGAGGTGACATGCTTCTGCCAGTCAGCGCAGAAGCATGCCAGCCAGTAACAGACGTCAGTCTTTGTGGCGCAGGCCGATGGCGGCAAGTGCCAGCCAGGCGATGCCCCCTGCGCCACTGAGCAGGGCCCCCAGGCGAACGGTGTCCGGCGCGTAGGTAAAGGTCACCGTGTGTGCACCCGGCAACACTTGCACGGCGCGGAACATGCCATCGGCAGGGCTGATGGTGCTGGGGGAGCCGTCGATTTGTGCCACCCAACCAGGGTAATAGGCGTCGCGCAAGACCAGCCAGCCGGGCATCTCTGAATTCACCAGGAGGGTTATTCTCTCCGGCGTGTCTTGCGTGATCGTGACAGCGCTTCCCGCCAGAGGCGTGGTGCCGGCGCTGATGCTCAATTGCCCGTTTACGGTGCTGCAATCGGCAAGCGAACTGATGAAAGCGCGTGGGGCAGGGTGCATATTCTCATAAATCTTGACATCGCCGGAGTGCACCAGGCGCATGTCATATTGCCCACGGATGGGTTGGGACTGGAACGCCCCGCCCGCAACGTCGATGCTGGTCATCCCGAGCAATATGACGTCACTCACCACTGGGTGGAAACTGATCAGGCTGGGTGCGCGGCGCCCTTCCCAGCGCAAGGTTAAGCCGAGATAGGTGTTGGTGACGGTCTGTGGGGCCCGAATGTCATAGGTGCTGATGATGCCGCTGGTATCGCTAATCGTGGCGTGCAACAAGAGGTCTCCTGCCTGGTGACCGGGTGCACTGAGCACGATGCCCAGCGCCGTGGAGGAAAAAGCGTCCAGCGGAAGTTGAATCGTCTGGCTCAATGGCTGTGGGAAGAGCAGGTCGTAGTAGGCATTGTCGATGAACACATCGTGGGTTTTGTCGGCGATGATATATTTCACCGCCATCTGGTTTAGCCATTCATCGCCTGGCACATTCGTCAGTTGTTCGCGCAAACGACCGTCGGAAGCGTCGGAAGAGTTGTCCGGGTTGTCTGACGCAGGCAAAAATTGCTGCACGAAGCTGGAATAGCTGCGCAACGGCAACAGCCCGCCATCATAGCCATCGACGCTGGGCAGGCGATAGTAGAGCGAGAGATTTGGGGAGAGCACCTCTTTTTGTTTCGCGGCGATGATGCGGTCGTACAGCTCATCAGCGCTGAGCTGTGAGCCGTAGATGAGCCGTTGCTCCGGCAGGTCGCCTGGGTCAAAGAAGAGCCCCGAGAGGGCCAATACGCGTTGCGAAGTGCCCGCTCCGCTGAGTCGCTGCGCCGCCAGGAGGTCAGCTGTGGCGGGCCGCAAGTCCGTCAGCGCCTGTTCGTCGCTGGCGCGCGCATAGGGTTGAAATTGGGATGCTACCAACAGTTCCACGCACAGCGCTGTGCCAAAGAGCGGCGCCGCGTAGCGCGTAGGCACCCATTGGAATCGAATTCCCAGGATGAGTACGCTGATGACGCAGTAGGAGATGCCCCATCCGGCGAGCACCGATGTTGCGGGTAAAGTGCGATATTCGTCTTCCATTGAGAGTCTGGCGCCCAACAATAACCCGCCGACTATACACAGGCTTAGGATGAGCCAACCCGTGAGCCAGAACCGTCGTTGGCGTGGCGCAAGCCCGTCTTGTAATGCCTGGACCCCCAGGCCGATTGCGAGTGCTGAACCAAGTGCAAAGATAATCAGCCAACGTGCCTGTGCCCGGAAGAGGTTGAAGCCGGGTGCCAGCTTGTAGAGCACGCGAAACAGGGGCGTGACGATACCCAACGCCAGCAATGCCCCGACGACGATCAATACGATCGCCAGTAGTGCCTGTTCTCTGTGCGCGTTGGCGTGCGTCGCTGTACGGGGCAAAAATATGGACAGGCTGCCAAGCAATGCGAGCGCCAGTCCTGCGACGCCCAGGTAGGCCACGTACTCCGCGAACAGCGGGTCGCCATAGGTGGGCAGCAGTGCCCTGGCGATGACCCACGGGCGCCATGAGAATGCCCCGACTTCGTTAAAGGTGAGCCCTCCTGAGCGGGCGGAATAGGACGCCAGTTCCAGGGTGGGGGCCAGTTGCATTGCGCTCATCAGGCCAGCCAGCATCCCGGCGACCAACAGCAGGCATAGCGGCAGGGCCAGCGTCCGTAAAAGCATGGGAAGGCTTATCTTGGCTACGGACGATGGAAATTGGTGTTGTGCGTGCCACAGGTCGATCACGTGGGCCAGGAACGCCCCGATGATCGTGATCGCCAGGGCCACCATGCAGATGTAGAGCGATTGCGTATGGCCGGCCAGCACCTGTAAACAGATCGTGAGTGAGAGGAGGGCCGCCCTGAGCCAGAAACGTGATTTTGTACCCGGCGCGGGCAGCACCAGGGCGACTTGCAAGGGGAGCCAGGCCAGCACCTGCAACTGGTTCAGGTGTTCGATCTGTGCGCCCAGGTAACCTCCCAGGCCGAATGCGACCGCGCTGCACAACGATGCGAGCACGCTCAGGCGCAGGTTGCGCCGGGCGAGCAGGTACATCCCGGCCGCGGCAATGACCAGGTGCAACACGATATTCCAGGCCACCGCGTGCGCCACCGGCGTCCAGGACGTCAGGACGTTGAAAGGGTAGAAAAATCCAACCTGGGAATTGGCCAGGAAAGGGGTGCCCATGAAGGTGTAGGGCTGCCAGAGCGGAAGGCGCAAAGAGCGAATGGCTTCTGAGGCATAATCACGTAGCGGGTAAAAGTAGAGCAGTAGATCGCCGCGAGCAATGATGCGATTACCAATTGTGAGTTTCCAGGTGGCGACGAGGACGAGTGCGATTGTCAGCAAGCCTGCGAGCCAGCTTGCATGTTTGCTAAGAGAATGCTTCACGTGGGTATTGTAAACTCAGCCTCGCACAATGGCGTTGAAAGGTGGTAAAATCACTTGCCCGATGCATAGGATATGCAGTAGCAGTGAATAATAGATCAAGGAGTAGCAGTGGAAGACAATATTCCGAGCGCCATTGGCGCCGATGAAGATAGCGGGTCCGATCAGCCGACGCGCAGTCGTGGGAAGCGGCAATACAGGTCCCAGGGCAATAACTATGACCGCAATGCCGTGCGCCCCAAGCGCATCGATGAATTCGCAACGACCGGCACCGTGCCCGATTACAAGGACTACGAGAAGTTGCGCCGCTACGTCAACCCGCAAGGCAAGATTTTGCCTCGCCGTCGCTCTGGCTTGAGCGCCAAGAACCAGCGCTTGCTGGCTCGCGCCATTAAGCGCGCACGTCACCTGGCATTGCTGCCGATCGCGGGCGCAACCCCTACTTGGATGTAGGAATCACGGAAGAGAGGTGAATCGAAATGGCTAAGAAGAAAGGCAACCGTGTCGTCATCAAGCTCAAGAGCAGCGAGAGCGGTCACGTCTATTGGTCCGAAAAGAACCGCAAGAACGACTCTACGCGCCTTGAGATTCGTCGCTATGACCCGATTTTGCGCAAGCACGTGGTCTATAAGGAAGAGAAGTAGTTAAGTAGAGATTGGAGACCTGAGATTGGCTGTTCGCCCAAATCTCTCATCTCAAGTCTCCAATCTCCAACTCTCCAGTTTGTTATTCACTGAGAAGATCAGGGATCTGGGTCGGTAAATCGGCTACGCGGATTCCGGCGGCGCGCATCGCTTCCATTTTGCTTTGCGCAGTTCCCATGCCGCCTTCAATGATCGCACCAGCGTGCCCCATGCGCTTGCCTTCGGGCGCAGCGCGACCCGCGATGAAACCAGCCACCGGTTTCTTCACGTTTTTCTGAATATACGCCGCAGCGCGTTCTTCGTCGCTCCCGCCGATTTCCCCAATCATGACGATCTTTTCAGTCTGCGGGTCTTCGTTGAAGCACTTGATCACGTCGAGGAAGTCCACCCCGTGCACCGGGTCGCCACCAATCCCTACGCAGGTGCTCTGGCCCATTCCCTTCTGGGTGAGCGCGTGAATGACTTCATAGGTAAGCGTGCCGCTGCGTGACACCAGACCGACGTTGCCCGGCATGCAGATGGCGCCTGGGATGATGCCGATTTTGGCCTCGCCGGGGGTGATGAGCCCAGGGCAGTTGGGGCCGATCAATGTGGCGCACTTCGTGTCCAGGTAGGCGCGCACGCGAATCATGTCCAGCACCGGCACGCCCTCGCTGATACATATGATGAGCTTGATCCCGACGTCGGCTGCTTCCAGCATCGCATCGGGGGCAAACTTGGCGGGCACATAGATCACCGTGGCGTTTGCGCTGGTTTCGCGCACGGCCTGACCAACTGTGTCAAACACCGGCACCCCATAATCCGTCTTGATGCCACCTTTCCCAGGCGTCACGCCGCCTACCAGAATGGGGCTATAAGCCTGGATTTGCCGTGCGTGAAAATCGCCCTCGCGCCCCGTAATACCTTGCACAATCAATCGCGTATTCCTATCAGCAAATATTGCCATTGAAAACCAACCCGTTTATATAAAAATAACAAGCAAAAGGATTATAGGCTTCGCGCTGTGTGGCGTTCTACCAATCGTTGCAACACCTGGCGCAGCGAGACATTCCGTTCGTTCAGTAACACCAGCAGGTGATAGAGCAAGTCGGCAGACTCATCGATCAATCGATTATCATCCTGGGCAACCCCGGCCATCGCCACTTCCAGCCCCTCTTCACCCACTTTTTGCGAGATTTTATGGCGACCCTTGGCGAACAGCCGCGCGGTGTAACTGCTTTCTGGCGAGGCGGCGCGACGTTGGGCGATGATTTGAGCCAATTCATCCAGGAACCCCGCTGCCGGGACATCCACGAGCGTCTGGCCCTCGGTATCCTGCCAGAAACAGCTCTCGGCCCCGGTGTGACAGGTGGGGCCGGCTGACTCGGCGCGCACCAGGATCGCATCGGCGTCGCAATCGGCGCGTAGCTCGCGCACGCGTAACACGTTGCCGCTGGTTTGGCCCTTATGCCAAAGCTCCTGGCGGCTGCGCGAATAGAACCAAACTTCGCCGCTCTGGCGCGTCAATGCCAGAGATTCTGCGTTCATGTATCCCAACATCAGAACTCGCCCGGTCGTGGCATCCTGAATGATGGCCGGGATCAGACCATTTACATCGAATTTAAGGCTTGTGGACATCGCGTGGATTATAGGTGCTCATAGCCGGACCGGCACGCCGCGGCCAGCCAGGTAACGTTTGACTTCTCCGACACTGAACGTCTTGTAGTGAAAAACGGATGCCGCCAGTACGGCGCTAGCGCCTGCGGCGATGGCGTCGTAGAAGTGCTCCAGTTTGCCGGCCCCGCCAGAGGCGATGACCGGGATGGAAACGGCGCTGCTGATCGCGTGCAGGAGCGGCAAATCATAGCCGTCCTGTGTGCCATCGGTGTCCATGCTGGTGAGCAAAATTTCGCCCGCGCCGCGCTGCTCCGCCTCGATGGCCCACTTAACGGCGTCCAACTCAGTGGGCACGCGCCCGCCGTTCAAGTAGACGCGCCAGCCGTTGAGATCGCTATCGGCTTTCGCGTCGATTGCCACCACCACGCACTGCGCGCCAAAGCGATAGGCGGCTTCGTTGATCAGGTTAGGGGTGCGCACCGCGGAGCTATTGATGCTCACCTTGTCTGCGCCGGCCAGCAGCAGTTCGCGAAAGTCCTCCGGTGCGCGCACGCCGCCGCCGATGGTGAAGGGGATAAACACTTCGTCGGCCACGCGGCGGGCCATATCGACCGTCGTGCCGCGCCCCTCGTGCGAGGCCATGATATCGAGGAAGACCAGTTCGTCGGCGCGTTCGTCATTATAGATGTGTGCCTGTTCCACCGGGTCGCCTGCATCGCGCAGGTTCACAAAGTTGATGCCCTTAACGACCCGGCCGCGGGCCACGTCAAAACAGGGGATGATGCGTTTTGCCAGCATTAGAAACCCTTCGCCGCTTCAAGTGCCTCGCGAAGCGACAGCGTGCCTTCATAGAGTGAGCGACCCAATATCACGCCCGTCACGCCATAGGAGGCGTAGTGTAATACCTCCTTGACGTCGTCCAGGTTACGTACACCGCCGGAGGCGATCACCTGCAACCCGGTGAGTTGTGCCAACGCCCCGGTGAGTTCCGCGGCCGGGCCGGTCATCATGCCGTCACGCCCGACTTCGGTATAGAGCGCGTGGATGACGCCCATTTCGTGCATCAGCGTGCCTAGCTCTGAGGCGGGGAGGGGCGTTTCCTGCTTCCAGCCGCGCGTGACGACCATGCCGTCGCGCGAATCCAGGCCAATCACCACCCGCTCAGCGCCGTAGCGCGCGAGCGTGTCGGCCACCAGTTGCGGATCCTCGACGGCCGCTGTGCCTAGCACGACGCGGTTCGCGCCGTTATCGAACACGGCCTTGATGTCGTCCATGTTGCGGATGCCCCCGCCGAACTGGATATTCAACTTGACGGTGCCGGCAATGGCAGATAGTGCACGCCGATTGGCGCGCGCGCCGGCGGCATCGTCGAATGCGCCGTCCAGGTTGATGATGTGCAGCCAGGTTGCGCCTTCACTTGCCCACCGGCTGGCAATGCCGACAGGATCTTCGGAATAGGTCGTCTGTTGGGTGGGATCGCCCTGCTTCAGGCGCACGACGTTGCCGCCTCGTAAATCGATTGCTGGATAGACTGTAAACATTATGCGGCCTCCACAAAGTTCCTGAGCATCTGCAAACCTACATCCTGGCTCTTTTCGGGGTGGAACTGGATCCCCCAGATGTTATCTTTGGCTACGACGGAAGCAAAGTCATAGCCGTAATTGGTTTTGGCAATCACATAGCGCGGATCATTCACGACCGGATAGTAGGAGTGGACGAAGTAGGCATAGCTACCTGGCGGCACTCCCTTCAACACGGGGTGATCTTGAACGGGCTCGACGCGGTTCCAGCCGATGTGTGGCACTTTCAGATGCGTCGCACTGTCACCCGCCTGATCTCCGAAGTTGAAGCGGACGATTTTGCCGGGGATCAACCCCAGGCCCGGCCACTGGCCCATTTCCTCACCCACGTCGAAGAGCAGTTGCATCCCAACGCAGATGCCGAGCAGCGGTTTGCCATCCAGGGCCATCTGGCGCAGCGGGTCGAACAGGTGGCGTGACTGCAAGTTGTGCAAGCAATCGGCAAAGGCGCCGACGCCGGGGAACACGATCTTATCCGCGCTTTCCAGTAGATGCACGTCGTCGGTAATCACCGGCTGCGTGCCGATGTGTTCCAACGCTTTGCAGACGTTTCGTAAATTTCCTGCACCGTAATCAATGACTGCAATCATGGCAACCTTCCTAAAGGACCCCTTTGGTGGATGGAACACCGCTGCGGCGCGGGTCCAGCGCAACTGCTGCACTCAAGGATCGACCGAGCGCTTTGAAGAGCGCTTCTGCCTTGTGATGATCGTCATGCCCATAGAGCACGCGCGCGTGCAGGTTCATGCGCGCATGGACCGCCAGTGACTCGAAGATGTGTGGCACCAGGCTGGTGCTCAGGCCGCCCATGCGCAGCGGAGAGAACTCGGCCTGAAAGACGCAATAGGGGCGCCCGCTGAGGTCCACAATCACCTGGGCCAGCGATTCATCCATCGTGACGAACGCATCGGCCATGCGGGTGATGCCCGAGCGGTCGCCCAGCGCCTTGTCCAGGGCCTGCCCCAGCGTGATCGCCACGTCTTCCACGGTATGGTGCTCGTCGATATGCAAGTCGCCGGTGGCATGCACGGTCAGGTCAAACAGGCCATGATGCGCCACGTGGTGCAACATATGGTCGTAAAAACCGACCCCGGTGTTGATATCGACCTGGCCGCTTCCGTCGATGTTCAGCGACACAAGCACATCCGTTTCACGGGTGACGCGATGAATTTCACACAATCTGGGGTTCACCTCATACTCCTTATGCTATTGGCGCAACTCATGCAGCGCAGCGATGAGCCGGTCAGTATCTGCCGGTCGCCCAACGCTGACGCGCAGACAGTCGCGCAGGCCTTCACGATCAAAGTAACGCAACAGGATGCCGCGCTGTTCCAGCGCCAGTTTGATTTGTTTGGCATTTTGGGGCCAAGCTTGTCCGTCTAAGCGGAAGAGCAGGAAGTTGGCCTGGCTGGGGTAGACCTGTACCCCAGGCAATTCACTGAGTAGCTCGCCCAGGCGTTCGCGTTCTGAGACCAGGAGCTTCACGACCTGGCGCAGATAATCCGGGTCGCTCAGCGCAGCGATGGCCGCCAGCGAAGCCGCCACGTTGGGGGTGTAGGGTGGCTTGATTTTCCACAGGTGCTGGATGATCGCGAGTGGGAAAACGCCATAGCCAACGCGCAATCCCGCCAGCCCTGCCAGTTTGCTGAAGGTGCGCAACACGATCAGGTTATCGTGTTGCAAGACCCACGCAGCGCGGCTTGGCTGGCTGCTGAAGTCGATGTAGGCTTCGTCCAGGATCACCATCACCGGCAATTCCAACAGGCGCAGCAGATCTGCGTCGGAACACATGCTGCCGTCGGGATTGTTGGGGTTGGTCACGAAGAGCAGCTTCGCGTTGGGCGTGGCGCGCACGCGCGCGCAAATCGCGCCAACGTCCAGCGAGAAATCAGCGTGGCGTGGCACGCTGACGTAGCTGGCGTTGACGATATCGGCCTCGAAACGATACATCCCGAACGTCGGCGGCAGATCCACAATCGCCTCGCCGGGGCGAATGAAAGCCCGGCCGACGATGTCGATGACTTCGTCTACGCCGGAGCCGCACAAGATATGTTGGGCGGGAATGTCGATGAATTGTGAGATCGCCTCGCGTAGCGCAGCTTGATCGGGGTCGGGGTAGATGTGGAGCGTATCCGCTTCGCGCAGGGCGGCCAGCGCGCGTGGGGAAGGGCCATAGGGGTTCTCGTTGGCGTCCAGCTTGGCGATCTGTTCGCGCGCCAACCCCAGCCGTTTGGTCAGAACGTCAAACGGTACGATCGGTGTGTAGGGTTGCATTTCCCGCAGGTGCGGTGATATGAAGTCTTCGACGTTCATGGGTTTAATACCTGCTAAAGACCTGTCAAGCCCTGACCAGGTCCTTTAGTGCCCGAACGCGGTCGGGTTGCTCTTCAAAGATATAAGTCACGGGCGTCACCACGACGCCGCTCCCGCCGATGCTGCGCAGTTGCTGGATGGCATCCGTCAGCTCGTCTTGCGGCACCACCAGGTTGACGGCAAACCAGGGATCGTGCCCGTGGCTGACGTAGATGGGGGAGAGGGTGGGCCCCTGCAAGCCGCCCAGCGTGGTCTGCGTGCGCATGGCGTGCGCCACGGCTTCGGCTGAATCACCACGCATGTTGGCGAACACCATCACGTACCGCTCGGCGCGCAGATGTGCTTCAAAGTACTCCAGCAGGTTTACGGCCACGCGCATCACTTCGGGGCGCATGAGCGCCGCCCGGTTGGCTACCAGGCAGCCTTGCGTTTGCAGGATGACGCCGTCGGATAGCGGGCGCAGCCGGTTTTGTTGCAGTGTGGAGCCTGTTTCGGTGATGTCCACGATGATGTCGGCGTAGCCGATTTCCGGCACCACTTCCAATGAGCCTTCTGCGTCAATGAGTGTGAATGACTCGATGCCATGCCGGCATAGAAAATCCGCCGTGAGTTTGTGATACTTCGTCACCACTCGCAACGGCTGAGGCATCTGGCGTGTGCGTGTTGCCAGGTCGGCCATGCTTAGGACATCCGTCCAGCCTTCAGGCACGGCGACGACCACTTTGCACTTGCCGAACCCCAACGCATCGTGGATGATGCGCGTCTGGTCGTGTGAATCGACATCGGCGATCACGTCGAAGCCGGTGATGCCAAAATCCACGCCGCCGTTGGCGACGCTGACGGCGATGTCGCGCGGGCGTTGAAAGAGCACCGTCACGCCGGGTAACTGGCTGATGCTGCCAATGTAGCTGCGCGTGACAGATTGCTTGACGTCAAAACCACAGTGCGCCAGAAATTCCAGTGTCGGCGGCTGCATGCGGCCTTTGGAGGGAAGGGCGAGTCGAATATCAGTGCGGGTCATTATTGTTTGGCCAACTCCACGGCTTTTTGAACGGCTTCGCTAAAGCTACCGGCGGTGGCAATTTGCGCTTCCGCCAGGATACGGTTTCCTTCTTCCTGGTTGGTGCCGATGATGCGAGCGACCATCGGCACGCTGGTCTTTACTTCCTTGAGCGCATCCACGATGCCACGCGCCACTTCGTCGCCGCGCGTAATGCCGCCGAAGATGTTGAACAGCACTACCTTCACCTTGGGGTCGCCCAGGATGATGCGCAAAGCGGCGGCCACCTTGTCGGCGCGCGCGCCACCGGCGACGTCCAGGAAGTTGGCCGGCTGGCCGCCATAATAGCGGATGACGTCCATCGTGGCCATCGCCAGCCCTGCGCCATTCACCATGCAGCCGATGTTGCCATCCAGCGTGATGAAATTGAGATCGGCGGCGCGAGCCTTCTTCTCCGCTTCCGATTCCTCGTCCGGGTCGCGCATTTCCGCCAGGTCGGGATGGCGCGAGACGGCGTTATCATCCACCACAATCTTGCCGTCCAGCGCTAGCAGCTTCTTTTGACCATTATCCCCTTGCTGGACGATTGCCAATGGGTTGATCTCGGCCAGCGAGGCGTCGCTGGCGATGAAACTCTTTGTCAGCCCACGCGCGACCTGGATGAATTCCGCCCAGTGTTCGCGGGGCAGGCCGATTTGGACGGCGATGTCGCGCGCTTCGTAGTCGGGCAGGCCGAGGAAGGGGTCAATCGCTCTGCGCACGATCTTTTCCGGCGTCTTAGCCGCAACCTCTTCGATTTCCATGCCGCCTGCTGCGCTGGCCATCATCGTGGCGCGCCGGGAGATGCGGTCGATCACGATGCCCAGGTATATCTCGCCCTGGATGTTCGCCGCGGGATCGATCAATACCTTGCGCACAGGCAGACCTTTGATGGTAAGGTTCAGGATGTCACGCGCTTTGCTTTCCACTTCATCCAGCGTTTTTGCAACCTTCACGCCCCCAGCTTTGCCACGGCCACCCACCAACACCTGCGACTTAATGACGACGGGCAGGCCGATTTTCTCGGCCGCTTCACGCGCCGCCGTAGGGGAATCCGCCACGATACCTTGTGGAACGGGTACGCCGAATTTACCAAATAACTGTTTAGATTGATACTCGTGGAGTTTCATTTGTTTAACCCAACTGATAATGCCTACAAACCAATTCAACCAATTCCTCAATCGTAAAACGTAACGTCTAAAACGTAAAGCTAGGCGCGCGGCGGGCTTAATGCTCGATGATGCGTTGAATTTCGTAATGCAAAACGTGCAAAGAGGCGATCATTTCCGCCTCAGTTGACACTACCTCATTGCGCAAAAGGACGAGGTCGCTGCCGCCGGCGGATAGGACAACGGTCAGATGCCCGCCGTCTTCCAACATCTGCCCGCGCGACTTGATGTACACCAGCGGGTGCTTGGCTTGCACCTCCTGGAGCGCCGTGGCGATGCGCGATTCGTCGCCACGTTCCAGCACCAAAGTGTGCTCCACGTAGCCGCCGGCGCCGATGGTGCGCGCCAGGATCGGCTGCAACGACGTTGCATAGATGTCCTTCATTTCCGAAGGCACTCCCGGCAGGCTGACAATCGTCGTCGTGCCGTTTACGTCCAGCACGACGCCCGGTGCAGCGCCGTTTGGGTTGGCAATTGGTGTGCCGCCCTGGGGCAGGAGCGCCATCTTGCGCCGCGCATCGTTCAATTCCGCGCTGAAGTTTGGCCGCATGCCGGCCAGGTACGCATAGCGCTTGCGCACCATTTCCAGCGCGAGTGGGTCTTCCTTCAGCGGGAGGTTCAGTGCGCGCGCCAGGGCACGCATTGTCAGGTCGTCGTCGGTTGGGCCCAGGCCGCCGGTGGTGAGGATCAGGCGCGGCTTACGGCGCAGACCGCTCGCCAGGGCATCGGCGATTTCGTCGTATTCGTCACGCAAAATCACCGCCCGTCGAACGCGCGCACCCAGCGCCGTTAGAGACCGAATCAACCAGTGCGTGTTGGTGTCCTGTACCTGACCAACGAGTAGCTCATTGCCAATTGCGAATATCTCGACGCAACGCTCGCAATTTTGATTTTCATCCATAAATGGGAAGCATGATACACCTCGTACCCGATTTGACAGGGAAGAATTGCCATGCTATTACCGCGAGTTATGAAGCAAAACCCATCCGCAATTTGTCTGTCATGGCGAGCGAGTTTGCCCAAATATGAACAGGGCGACGCTTTCGAGCGCATGCTAGCCTTCGTGCAGGAATATGCCTCCGTGGTGGACGAAGTAGCGTTGTTTGACAGCATCACGCACCATCTCTATGTGCCGCTGGCGGAGTATGCGCCGCGCATGGCGATGGTTCGCCGGCGCATGGAGGCATTACGCCGTGCAGGCGTGCGCAGTGTGGGCATCAATGTGCTGACGACGCTGGGCCACATCAACGAGGCGTGGGACACGATGCCGCGCCTGCCCTTCCAGCCGATGATCGGGCACGATGGCAGCGTTTCCACCGGATGTGCCTGCCCCAACTCCGCGGGCTTGCGCGAGTACGTGCGCGCGAAGTACACGCTGGCCGCCCAGGCCGGGCCGGACTTTATCTGGGTGGACGACGACATTCGGATGCAAAATCACGGCGTGGCCTATGCCTGCTTCTGCCCGCTTTGCCTGGAAAAGTTTGCGCAGATGGTGGGGCGCGCGTATACGCGTGAGGAACTGGTGGGGGCGTTGGATGATCCCGCCGGTGAGGAGGTGCGTCGCGCCTGGGTGGAACTGAACGTTCGCTCCATTGAATCATTGTTGAGTGACGTGGAGCAGGCTATTCACCAGGTGAACCCGGACATCGTGACCGGCCTGATGACTGCCGGGCCGGGCTGGACCACTTATAGTGGCATGGCCTTCGAGCGCTGGATGCGCGCGCTGAAGGCCACTAAGATGCGCCCCGGCGGCGGATTCTATAGCGATGCAGCGCGCCTGGAGATATTGGACAAAGCGTTTGACGTGGGACGCCAGCGAGCCGCCAGACCTTCCGGCGTCGCCGACTGCCAGTATGAATTGGAAAACTTCCCCTACCAAACCTTAAAGAAATCTGCGAGCAGCGTGATCCATGAGGGGACGCTGGCACTGGCGGCCGGGTTGAACGGCGTGGCCTTCAATGCGCTGGGAATGTGGGAGGGCGCATTGGACGATTTCGCCCCGCTTGCCAGGCGAGCACAGCAGGCGCGCCCGATGTGGGAAACGTTGGCGCGGCACTGCCAGGACATGCCCACCAGGGGTCTGTGGATCACCTGGACGCCGCAGCTTATGGCCCGGCGCAAGGTCCAGGTGGGCGAGCGTTGGTTCGCTAATCAGAAAACCTATGATTTTCCACGTGCGCACGTGCTTGCGCAGATCGGTTTGCCCCTTTCCGTTGAAATCGCGCCTGAGGGCGCGAGCGTCCTTTATGGGCGCGTGACTGAAGCATTTGACGACGACCAGTTGTGCCAGATGCTTGCGCATGGCGTGTTGATGGATAGTGCAGCGCTGGATGTGTTAACGGCACGCGGCCTGGGCCACCTGGCGGGCGTGCGTGTGACACGGCGCATTGATAATGGCGCGATGGAGCGCCTCACGGATGATCCGCTGAATGGACTTCATCGGGCGGAAGTGCGCGATGCGCGCATCGAGTTCTGGGGCGATGCGCATGGCATGGCGGATGTGCTCGAACCGCTGGCGTCTGGCGTGCGCGTACTTGCGACGCTGGAGGACTACTTCCGCCGGCCGATTGGCCCATGTATGACGGCCTATGAGAATGAACTGGGCGGGCGGGTCGTGGTGTGCGGTTACGCGCCGTGGATATTTGTTCACTCGTCGGCCAAACGCACCCAGTTATTGAACGCGGCGGATTGGGTGACGCATGGGCGGCTGCCTGTGCGCATCGACGAGACGCTGCCGCTCTCGCCCATCGTGCGCGCCAATGCAGATGCCACGCGTGGCGCAGTGGTGTTGTTGCAGCATGGGTTGGAGCCGGTCGAACAGGCCACCTTGCACTTGCGTGCCGCCGGCAAAGACGTGCGCCTGGTCACGCCTGCGGGCATACAGCCCCTGCCAACCGTGGCAGAGCCGGGTGGGTGGTGGGTTCGGCTGGAAGGACTGCAACCCTGGACGACGACATGTCTATTGTGGGGATGAGTGAACTCAATCCGGCAGAGATACCCGATTTCTTTGGCGCGGGGTACCGCGCAGAAATCGGGTATCTGGCCGTATAGCGCTATGCGCCGAAGCAAAAAGTGCTCACCACCTCGTGAAGCGTTTGCACGCCCCAGGCGAGCGACTCAATCGCGACGCGCTCGTTGTGACCGTGCACCATGTCGCTGAAGTGTTCGCCTGGGCGGAACTTCATGGGCGAAAAGCCGTAGCAAATCGTGCCTAGTTCGGAGACATGGACTGCATCTGTTGCGCCGGTGAGCAAGGATGGCACCGTGATGCTGTTGGGGTCGTTTTTGCGTAGCGTTTGACCGATCAGCCGGTATAGCGGCGTGTCGGTGCTGAATTCCAACGGCTTCGAGACGCTATCGACATGAAAGCTGATGTTGTGTGCGTCGTTTCCCAGTGCGTGGCGCAATTCCTCGATCATTTCTTCGGCGCCGAACCCGGGCACGGTGCGGCAATCCAGCACTGCATCGGCATAGGAGGGAATGACGTTGATCTTCTTGCCGGCGATCAACCCGGTGGGCGTGGCGGTGTTGTGCATGATGGCGCGTAGCTCGCTCGCCAGGCCCGAGTCGCGCACGACGTGCTCCAGGAGGGGCGAACCATTTTGATCGCCTGTGGCTAGAATGGCACGCATCCCCGTGCCTTGTGCACCACCCAGGCCGTCGGCCAGGCCGGCGATGAAGGCACGCGCGGTGGCGCTCATGTGCATAGGCAAACGCACTTTGGCGAGTTTTTCTACTGCGCGTGAAATGTGTACCACAGCGTTGTCGTCGTGCGGGACGCTGGCGTGGCCCGGCCTGCCGGTCGCGCGCATGCGCATCCAGACGGTGCCCTTTTCAGCCGCCTGGATCGGGTAGAAGCATTTCCCAGAGGCATACATAGAGTAGCCGCCGAATTCACTCAAACCATATTCGGCACGCAGCAAATCTGGATGGTGTTTCACCAACTGGCCGATACCCAGGTTGGTATCGGTTTCTTCATCGGCAGTGGCGGCCAGGATGATGTCGCGCTGAGGAACATGGGCGGGGTCGGCTTGCATCTGGCGTGCCAGGGTTAAAAATACGGCCAGTTGCATCGCGCCGATGCCTTTCATGTCCAACGCGCCTCGCCCATAGATGTAACCATCTTTGATGATGCCGCCGAAAGGATCGACGGCCCAATGTTCGCGTTCCACCGGGACGACGTCGGTGTGCGCGTAGAGCAACAACGGTGCTGCTGTGCCGTTGCCTTTCAGGCGGGCCACGACGTTGCCGCGCCCGGGGGCGGTTTCGATCACAATAGGTTGTATCCCATTCTCGTGCAGGATATTGGCGATGAAATTTGCGGCGATTCCTTCGTTCCCTGGCGGGTTGGATGTGTCGAGGCGGATCAATCCTTGAAGCAGGCGTACTGTCTCATCGGCTATTGCGCTCCAATTCAGGTCTGGCATGATTTCATTGTCCCACAACGTATAATGCTCGCTCAAAGCTTTATTAACCGATCTCAATGGATGGCGGAATCATCCTAAAACCAAATACACAAAATGGCAAAGATCACTTCTCGTTCACAAGACTACTCTGAATGGTATCTGGACGTGATCCGCGAAGCGGATATGGCCGATTACGCGCCCGTGCGTGGTTGTATCGTCGTCAAGCCGTATGGCTGGTCGTTGTATGAGAACATGCACGATTATTTGGACAAGCGCTTTAAGGATACCGGCCATAGCAATGCTGCTTTTCCGCTTTTCATCCCGATGAGTTTCTTGCAGAAGGAAGCCCAACACGTGCAAGGGTTCAGCCCAGAATTGGCGGTCGTGACGATTGGCGGCGGAGAGCAATTGGAAGAGCCGCTGGCCGTGCGCCCCACCAGCGAAACCATCATCGGCTATATGTATGCGCAATGGGTCAAGTCGTATCGCGATTTGCCGGTGTTGATCAACACCTGGAACAGCGTGGTGCGTTGGGAAAAGCGCACGCGGCCCTTCCTGCGCACGGCGGAGTTCTATTGGCAAGAGGGCCACACGGCGCATGCCACGCACGAAGACGCGCTGGCCGAGGTGATGCGCATGTTGGACGTGTATGCCGATCACGCTGTTCAAGAGTGTGCCGTGCCGGTGATCAAAGGCCGTAAGAGTATCAGCGAGCGCTTCGCGGGCGCGGATAACACGCTGTGCATCGAAGCCATGATGGGCGATAAGAAGGCGCTGCAATCGGGCACCAGCCACGACCTGGGTCAGAACTTCGCGCGCGCATTCGACATCAAATACCTGGATCGCGATAACATAGAGAAGCTGTGCTGGACCACCTCGTGGGGTATGAGCTGGCGCATGTTGGGCGCTGTGATCATGGTGCATGGCGACGATAAGGGTCTGCGTCTGCCGCCCAAGATTGCGCCAATTCAAGTGGTGATCGTGCCGATCTACAAGAATGACTCGGAGAAGGGCGCTGTGGTGGAGACGGCGGATCGGATTTTTAAGGAGTTCAAGGCTGCCGGCTTGCGTGTGAAGCTGGATGACCGTGAAGAGACGCCCGGCTTTAAGTTCAACGATTGGGAAATGCGTGGCGTGCCATTGCGCGTGGAGATCGGCCCCAAAGATGTTGCCAATCATTCCGTTGCACTCGCCCGGCGCGACATGCCTGGTAAGGCAGGCAAGAGTTTTGTGCCGCAGGATGGCCTCGTTCAGCATGTCACTTCGGTATTAGAGGATATTCACGCCCAGTTGTTGAAGCAGGCGACCGACTTCCGCGATGCAAATATCCATGAGGTCAATAGCTACGACGAGTTGAAGGCCGCCGTGGAAGATGGTTTTGCGCTGGCCCCGGTGGTGGACGACCCTGAGGTGGATGCCAAGATCAAGGAAGAGACCAAGGCTACCAATCGTTGTTTCCCACTGCAACAGACGGCGGGTGAGTGGAAGTGCATCGTCACGGGCAAGCCTGTGCGAGAACGCGCGCTATTCGCTAAGGCGTATTAAATGTTGCGAAAGGGCCAGCCGTGCTTTACGGCGGGCCCTTTTTATGACATAATATGAACGCTTGTTCACTATGTTGTGTATATGGGGGATTATTAATGTCGGTGTGGTGCTGATCGCTCGTTGCCCAAACGGCGGTTACCCATTTTGTGTTGACTGTTAAAATGATCCTATGCACATCGCCGTCATCATTGTGCATATAGGATGTGTCCGGAGGAGAGAGGAGACCCGCCCACCGACGCGATTGATACGCTATCGGTCCAATATGCCATAGCGTCAGTATCTGGCCCAGAGAGCCAGTCTCATGAGACGCCGACAATTACGTATCGCAACCTCACAACTGTTACTGACAGTGCTAATGTTGTGCGCGCTGGTGCTATCACCATTTTCGGCTGCGGCGCAAACAGCGACACCGCCACCCGCCTACGTTCAGTCGGTCGCTTCACTCATAAAAGAGATGACTGTCAACGAGAAGGTCGGCCAGCTCTTTTTGATCGATTTCCCCGGCACTGATACTTCGGCCAGTTCTGATATTGCCGATCTGATCACCAATTACCATGTGGGCGGGGTGAGATTAAAAGCGTCGAATCAGAACATCGTGAATGGTGCTTCTGGCACACGGGATGTGGCCGATTTGACAAATCGGTTGCAGGCATTGGCGGCAATCACTGAAACGCAAAACACGGAAGCCGTCACCACGACCGGCAATGCGTCGGCGACGGTACAGCCGCCAGGGATTGGTTTTGTGCCGCTGTTTGTGGCAGTGGCGCAAGAAGGCGACGGCGCTCCCTATTCGGAATTGACACAGGGCGTCACGCCAATCCCCAGCCAGTTGGCGGTTGGCGCTACCTGGCAGCCAGAGTATGCCGGGATGATCGGCCAGATTGAAGGGAAAGAACTCTCCACTATAGGCATCAATGTCCTGTTGGGGCCGGTGCTGGATGTTTTGGATGATCCCAAGGCGACGACGCCCCTGGATATAGGCACGCGTGTTTTTGGCGGCGACCCCTACTGGGTTGGCAAGTTCGGAGCGGCTTATATCAGCGGGGTGCATGTCGGCAGCAGTAACCGCATCGCTGTGATTTCATCGCGCTTCCCGGGGCTCGGAAGTGCAGACCGCAGCGTGGATGATGAGATACCCACAGTGCAAAAGTCGGTGGAGCAACTCAAACAGATAGAGCTTGCGCCGTTTTTTGCCGTGACGCAATTGGATGCCAATGGCGCGCCCATTACCAGCACGACGGACGGCTTGTTGGTATCTCATATTCGCTACCGTGGCTTCCAGGGTAATATTCGCGCCAGCACTCGCCCGGTGAGTCTGGACCCCAAAGCCTACCAGGCGCTGATGACGCTGCCCGAAATTGCGCCATGGCGAAATGCGGGGGGCATCACCTTCAGCGATGAGCTTGGCGTGCGTGGCGTGCGTCGTTTCTATGATCCATTGGACAGCACGTTTAATGCGCGGCGCGTTGCACAAGATGCCTTCTTGGCCGGGAACGATGTTCTGGTGTTGGGCAGCTTCGGTTTGACGAATTCGTGGGAAGAACAACTGGCCAACATTAAAGACACGATCCAATTCTTCCGTGAGCGCTACGTAAGCGACCCAACGTTTGCGACGCGGGTGGACGCAGCCCTGGCGCGCATCCTGGCGTTAAAGCTCCGGCTGTACCAGGGGCAATTCACGCTGGAGAATGCGACCGTGAACACCATTGCGGCAGCGGATATGGCGCCGAGCAACGAGGTGGTGCAGGCGATTGCCAAAGACGCAATCACCCTGCTTTCACCCAGTGCGCGCGATTTGCCGACCCTGGTGGCATCTTCGCAGACCAAGAATGAATCGATTGTCTTTATAACGGATGATCGGCAGATCAAGGAATGTACCAAGTGCGCTGCCTACCCGGCGATTTCTCGCACGGCGCTGCAAGATATTGCCTTGAGCCTGTATGGCCCCAGTACGACTGGGCAGTTGAGCCCGCAGAATGTGACGTCGCTGACGTTCAGCGACCTGGCCGAGTACATCACGCACACGACGGCGGCACCGACGGCGACGGCCATTGTGACGGATGCGACTGCCACGAGTATCGGCGAGACGGCGGCTGTGACGCCGACGGCAACTGCGGAATCATCGCGTGTGCAGAGTGCCATCGACAACGCAGATATGATCGTCATTGCCATGCTCGATCTGAATCCGGCGGTGAAGTCAACCCAAATTTTCCGCGACTTCCTCTCACAGCGGGCGGACACCTGGCGTGATAAACGGGTGGTGCTCTTTGCCTTTGGTGCGCCCTACTACCTGGATACGACGGATATTAGCAAGCTAACGGCATACTTTGGCGTATATAGCCATCAGCCGGCGTTCCTGGAGGCGGCTATCCGAGCCTTATTCGGAGAGCTGCCACCGGCAGGTGCTTCGCCAGTCTCGATTA
>DAOUFG010000177.1:0-39042 GCA_034430115.1 Thermoflexales bacterium
CACGCGCGACTTCGCGGCCTTCCTGGCGACGCCGGATGCGATCAAGTTCCAGAACGAGCACAACTGGGAGCAGGTGCGCGCCGATTGTCACGCGCTGGCCGCCGATACGCAACAACGCATCCTGGATATGTTTGGCCTGCAACCCTTCAGTCCGGTCGATGCGCGCCCGGCGTGGTGGTCACAGATGGTGTCCATCCCGCTCCCCAAGGTTGACCCGGCCAAGCTGTCCAAGTACTTGCTAGATAACTACAAGATCGAAATCCCAATTGGGGCTTTCCAGGGCCATCCGCGAACACGTTTGTCGATCCAGGCTTATAACACACGCGAGGAAACAGATATTCTTGTGGAAGCGCTCAAGAAGTTCGTCACCGAGCAAACAGTCATGGCAGCGTGATCAACCGGTGAAGCCGCCACAGAATTTAAGGACTTCGCAAGTATGCAAAACGCCTGGGAAGGTTCGGTGTGGTTTGCCGACTGGCAGGTCCTAGATGTGCGTTAAGTACGCATATCCCGGGCCAGCCGCCCCGGATCACCGTTCCTCCAACAAAGGGGTCGCCGGGCGCTGGCACATGCCCTCTTATACTTTTCGGAGTTGCACTTTTTAGGCAAGTGATTAGACTGATTACCTTGAAATAACATAGCAGCTCCCTCATTCTCCATGATTGTTACGTAAAGGCTACTATGTTCGAGTGTGGGATCTCGTGATGTCTAAGTAAGGAGCAAGTTTGACTCATGTCAACGACTAAACCTGCGTACAAGGTACGTGCTGTTGAGTGCGACTATCGCGCAAGTGATGAAGAGGTATACCAGGCGTTAAAGCGTGCAACCGATCCCTTGGACCGCGCCTGGGACAAGCTCAAAAAAGCCCGCACGATAGCAATCAAGTTTAACCAGGATAAGATGCTAAAACAACTGGTGATGTTCGACGAACGGCATCGCCAGCAACTCGTCAGTGATTGCGTCGCGCGCGCCGTGTTGCGCTTGCTGCGTGAACGCACCACTGCACACATTTACTGTATCGACGTCAGCTTCTACCAGGTATATTCCGGTGCTGAGAAAGACAGCACCACCAACATCATGCCGGTTTTGAAAGAGTTCGACGTGGAATACGTCAACGGCAACATCGGAAACGTGAAAATGGTGCCCGTACCGGGGGGTGGCAGCATGTTCAGCCACTACCCGTTGCACGAACGCGCCGTGGGAGCCGATGCAATGATCTCGGTGCAGAAGCTGAAGTGTCACGCCTTCATGGGCGTGACGCTATGTTTGAAGAACCTGTTCGGCCTGACGCCCACACAGCCGTTGGGTCGTCCGCGCTTCTACTATCACCACCTGGTGCGCATGCCCTACATGTTGACCGACCTGGGCCGCATTTACCACCCAACGCTGAACATCCTTGATGGGTTAGTGGGTCAGGCGGGTGAAGAATGGGGCAAGGGTGATAACCCGCGCATCTGCAATACGCTCGTCGCCGGGGATCACGTGATCGCCACCGATGCGGTTGGCACGCACCTGATGGGGATGGACCCGCAGGGAGATTGGCCTACCCCGCCCTACCATCGCGACCGCAACCCCTTGCTGTGCGCCGCCGAAAGCGGTTTCGGCACCGTGAACCTGGATGAAATCGACTGGCAAAGCGAGGTGCAGGCGCCCGTCGGCCAGTTCTTCACCAAGATCACCGACTCACGCGAAACGGTGATCAGTTGGCGGCGCACCACCGCCGAACAGGCCATGTGGTTCATCGACCATCGCAAAGAGTTGATGGATAAATATGCCGGCGAATATATCCTCTTGCAGATGGGAGAGGTGAAATGGCACGACAAGAGCGGCGTGCTGGATCGCAGCCGCCGCATCCTTTCGGGAGATCACCCCGAACAGGCGATGTGGTTTAAATATATTGACCCGAACGAAACCGAAGGTGAACATTACGAAGTCTACGAACGCACGGTGAAAGAAATCGATGAGTTGCAGCGAGTGATGGCCTAAACGAGGGTGCCACGATGAATTCAAATTACCGAGTGCGCGCAGTTCAGTGCGACTATCGCAGCAGTGACGAAGAGGTTTATCAGGCATTAAAGCGGGCCACCGATCCGCTGGAGAAGGCATGGGCACGCCTGGCTAAGGCACGCCGGATCGGCATCAAGTTCAACCAGGACTGGCCGGAGAAGGAAGTGATCTATTACGAAGGCCACCGGCAACAACTGGTCAGCGACGTGGTGACGCGCGCCACGCTGCGCCTGCTGCGCGAGCGGACGAAGGCGGAACTGTTTGCCGTGGACGTTGGCGTGACCGGCAAACAACCCGACGACGAAACGCAAGTCCAGATTCGCCACGTGCTGAAGGAATTTGACGTACCGTTCGTCAACGGCCATCATGACCCGCTGGCGTGGGCCGAGACGCCGGGCGGCGGTTTGATGTTCCGCAAGTATCCGTTGCCGCGCTCCACCGTCGAAGCCGATGAGATGATCTCGGTGCAAAAGCTGAAGAACCACGCCTTCATGGGCATCACGCTGTGCTTAAAAAACCTGTTCGGCCTGATGAAGACGCCGCCCGACGGTCGCCCGCGTGGGTATTACCATCACCTGGTGCGCATGCCCTACATGCTGGCCGACCTGGGCCGCATTATGGACCCCGCACTCAACATCATCGATGGGTTGGTCTGCCAATCGGGTGAGGAATGGGGCAAAGGCGAAACCCCGCTCATCTGCAACACGCTCATCGCCGGGGACCAGGTGATCGCTACCGACGCCGTCGGCGCACATCTGATGGGCCACGACCCACAATCGGACTGGCTTAGCGAGCCATTCCACCGCGACCGCAATGCGTTGTTGTGCGCCGCCGAAGGCGGCTTCGGCACCGTGAACCTGGACGAGATCGACTGGCAAAGCGAAGTTCAAGCGCCCCTGGGGAAGTTCTTCTCGAAGATCACCGACCCAATGTCCATCGTGATCAGTTGGCGGCGTACCACTGCCGAGCAAGGCCTGTACTACCTTGAACATAAGCAGGAGTTGGTCAGCAAATACGCCGGCGAATATATTCTGCTACAAATGGGAGAGGTGAAGTGGCACGATAAGTCCGGCCAGCTAAACCTCAGCCGCCGGGTGCTTTCGGGTGAACATCCAGAGCAGGCCATGTGGCTGAAGTATGTCGATCCAAATGAAGACGAAGGCGAGCACTACGAAGTGTATCAGCACACACTCGCACATATGCCAGAGGGAGCCACGACCAAGTAATCAGCCATTCGCGACGTGTTGTGCAAGGAGAACCCAATGAGCGATAAACAAACACTTGAGAATGCCGAACGCTTAACCGACAAAGTGAACACCCTTTCAAGTCCATCGGACTTGAAGATCACGGATATGCGCCTGGCGGTCGTATGCAGCAATTACGACTACCCGATCATCCGCATCGACACGAACCAGGGCGTATATGGCATCGGTGAAGTGCGCGACGCAGGGCATAAAGAGAACGCCTTACAGTTCAAGAACATGCTACTCGGCCAAAACCCGCTCAATGTGGATATGATCTTCCATGCCATGAAGCGCTTTGGCAACTGGGGCCGCGAAGGCGGCGGCGTGAGTGGCATCGAAATCGCGCTGATGGACCTGATCGGCAAGGTGTATGGTGTGCCGTGCTATCAGCTCCTGGGCGGCAAATATCGTGAGAAGGTTCGCCTATATGCCGACACGCCCCAACCCGCCGACCCCACGCCCGAAGCCTATGCCGAGCGCGTGCTGGGTCGCAAGGCGCTGGGGCTCACCTTCATCAAGTTCGACGTTGGGTTGCACGTCTTGGAAGGCGTGGACGACACGCACATCGGCCAGGACACGCAACATGAGTTCGAGTTGGGGCATCGCTGGCACGCCGCCGGCACCGGCCCGGTCGTCCGCGTGACGGACAAGGGCTACGCGCGCATGGCCGAAATCGTCGCCGCTGTGCGCCAGGCCGCAGGCTGGGATACGTCTTTGTGCATCGACCACTATGGTCACGGCATGATGACGACGAAAGAAGTCATCCGCCTGGGCAAGGCGCTGGAACCCTATGGCCTGGCCTGGATGGAAGACCCCACCCTGTGGTGGGATGTGGAAGCGCACAAGAAGGTGACCGACGCGGTGGAAGTGCCCATCGCCGCCGGCGAAGAGTGGTATCTGTGGGAAGGCTTCCGCCCCTTCATCGAAAATCGCGCCGTAGACATCATCCACCCCGACCTGCTCACCTCGGGCGGCATGGCCGAGACCAAGCGCATCTCCGATTACGCCGAACGCTATGGCATCCCCACTGCGCTTCACTTCGCCGGTTCGCCCATCGCGTTCATGGCCAACCTGCACGTGGCAGCCTCGCTGCCCAGCTTCGTCGCGTTGGAACATCACGGGCTGGACCTGCCCTTCTGGGAGGGGCTGGTGAAAGGTCTGCCCAAGAATTACATCCAGGACGGCTACGTGGCGGTGCCCGACAAGCCGGGTCTGGGTGTGGACCTGGATTACGACGGCATCCAGGCCAACCTGCGCTTCCCTGGGCTGTTCGAGCCCACCGAAGAATGGGACACGCCCAAACTGGGCTTCTGGCAACCCGATAAACGCTGGGATAAGTAAATCACCCTCAAAACCTCACAGGTTTAAAAAACCTGTGAGGTTTCTCAAGCAGTACGGTCTTGCCGCTGAAGTCATGCGTTAACAGGCGCTGCGCCACGGAACCGATCTGGCCCCAATTTGCCTCAACTTCGATCAGCGACTTTAGCGGGCCCGCCGCCACCAGTCTCGCCAGCCGTCGCAGGCCAGACGAAGCGGGTTTGCCCAATTCATGATCTCCACCTCTTTCAAACAGGAACGATTCTGATAACCTCGCCCATTATCAGACAGCAATTAAGTGATAATCTTCAACTGAGACGCTTAAAAGATACGAAGGTGGTCATGGCGCATCAAACTCGTCGCGCAATCATGTTGTCTGTTCTGCTCGTCGCGCTGCTCGCCGTCAGCGCACAGCCGGTAGGTGCCTACCAATCGCCGCGCTTGATGGTGGCGCTGGTCTTCGGCCAGTCGAACGCCGCGAACTTTGGCGAAAGCCCGCATCGCTCCGGGCCGGGCGTCTATAACCTCTATGACGGCTATCTCTACTACGCACGCGACCCCTTGCGCGGCGCGAACGGCGAAGGCGGCAGCGTTTGGACGCGCCTGGGAGACGATCTCATCGCCGATAAGATGTACGACGCAGTGATCTTCATCCCCGCCGCCGTCGGCGGCACGGAAATCGCACGCTGGGCGCCCGATGGCGACCTGCACCCGCTCATCATCAAGGCCATCGAGAGCGCTCAAAAGCGCGGGCTGAAGATCACCCATTTGCTGTGGCACCAGGGCGAGTCGGACGCCTATCTGCACACCAGCAAAAAGGACTATGAAGAACGTTTCATGGCCATGCTGGCCGATATTCGCGCCCACGGCGTGGACGCGCCCATCTTCGTGTCGGTGGCCACGCATTGTGGGCCCTATCCGGTGAATGGCGAAATACAGGCCGCCCAGACCGAACTGGTGAACCCTAGCCTGGGCATTTTCGCCGGCCCCAACACCGACACGCTGGGGGATGATGAGCGCATTGAAGGATGCCATTTCTCGAACGATGGTTTGGAGAAGCACGCCGAGTTGTGGGTACAACAATTGAAAGCTCAGGCCGATTGGGAAACCGCTCAAGCTGCCGCAAAGGAACAAAAATGACAAAACCCGCCGCCAAACGTCACACCCGCCACACTGCCCACCGGGCGCGCTGGATATGGTCGGACCCGCAAGACCCCGCGCCGCGCAATCGCTTCACCTATTTCCGGGCCGTGGTGGACCTGAAAGCCCTTCCCGCTGATGGCACACTGCGCTTCGCAGCCGATAGCAACGCGCGATTGTGGATCAACGGCACGCTGGTGTGCCGCAAAGAGGCGCGCTACCAGGAAGAGAAAATCACCGCCGAGGTGATCGACGCCACGCCCTACCTGCACAAGGGACGCAACGTCGTGGTGGCGCTGCATCACAACTGGGGCGACATCATCACCTTCCAGCGCACCGGCAACCGGCATGCCGGGCTCTACCTGAGCGCCTCCTGGCTACAGACAGATGCCTCCTGGCGCTGGCACCAGGCACCTGAATTTATCGCGCACGAGAAGCAGGTGGTCGGCCTGATCGGCGATCCGCGCATCCGCTACCCCATCTTGTGCGATGGGCAACGCGGCCTGCCCGCCGCATTACACACGGCGGATTTCGACGATAGCCAATGGTCACCGGCCTGCATCGTCAACGACGGCCCCTGGCCCAGCAAGCCCGCCGACGTAGAGACGCCCGGCCAGCGCGAATATGGGGTGCCGCCGATGAGCATCCTGGCCGCCGGGCAAGCCAGCGGCGAATGTGGCTGCAACGACGACCCATTCAGCATCGCCGCTGCGTTGCATGCCAGCAAGTGTTGCCAGGATGACCTGGCCATCCTGCAAGCGCAGAAGCTGCTGAGCGGCCAACCCGTCGTCATTAATGGGCACGCCGGTGAAACCCATTTCCTGACAGTGGATTTCGGCCTGCCGGTGCACGGTTACCCCTCCTTCAGGTTGGAAGATGCGCCACAGGGCACCCTACTCGACCTGGGATACTGCGAGATATGGCGCTCGCAATATAGCGGCGAGGTGATGGTGGACGAAAGTGGCTGGCTGAACCCCGAAAGCGTGGTGGGCAAAGGCTATGCCGATCGCTACATCACCCGGGCGGGCCAGCAAAGCGTGGAACTGCCCGACGAACGCACCGCGCGCTGGCTGACGTTGCACATCCACTTTGAGCACAGCGGCACGGTGATCCTACAAGACTTGAAGATGGTGCACAGCCAATACCCAATCGCCCACCTGGGCAGCTTCGAATGCGGGGATGAACGGATCAACCAGATCGTGAAGCTGTGCCAGATTCACGCCGAAGTGACCATGAGCGACGCCTACGTGGATACACCCGGCCGCGAAGACGGTCAATGGTTGGAAGATGCCCAACCGCGCGCCCTGCTCGCCGCGCGCTGGTATGGCGATACGCGCCTGCGCGAGTTGCTCTTGCGCACACATACCGAAGCGCAAGGCGCCGGCGGCAACTTGCATCCCTTTGCCCCTAGCAATTACCCGGCCTACCCCGCCCCCTACGACTGGAGCGTGCAATGGGTGGCGATGCTCTACGATGACTATTTGTGGTCCGGCGACCCACAACGCGTGCGGCGTTATTGGCCTGCGCTGAAGCGCTATTGGGCCGGTACGTTGAAGAACGTGAATCGGGAGGGCCTATTCATCACGCCACACGTGTTGGCCGACCTGCGCGTGGGCCAGCACCCCGAAGAGGGCCAATCCAGCGGCATCGTCACGCCGTGGATCATCGAACGCCTACGCTGGTCCACAGAGATGGCGCAGGTCATCGGCGAAGAAGCGCAGGCCGAGCGCTGGCAGAAAATTGCCGCGCGCATGACCACGGCCTTCCGCAAGTATCACCTGCTGCGCGCCGGCGCCAGCCTGCACGTGGCCGACCGGTTCGACCCGCGCCATCCCAGGATCGAACGCGGCTATAGCCAGGCCGGGCAAACGGTGGCAGTCTACGCCGACCTGCTGACCACGGAAGAAGCACAGATGGCCCTGCGAGATGCCTTTGGCCTGGATGCCCCCACGCAACCGCTGCATGCCACGCGTTGGAATAACCCAACCTACGCATACCGCGCCCTGCGCGCCCTTTCGCACGCGGGATTCACGCAAGCAGCCGTGCAGCACCTGTTGGAACGTTATGCCCAATACCTGCCTGCGCATCCGCGCAACCCCACACCGCTCAAGCTGCAGGGGCCCTACGGCGGGCCGCTGCCGGAGTATTGGGTCAGCCGTGAGGACCTGGGGCTACAGCCCGGCCAGGTGAATACGGCACAACCTGCCGACGACACCGGCTCGCACGGCTGGGGCGCGGTGCCATTGCTATGGCTGCATGAATCGTTGTTGGGTGTGCAGATTGCTGAACCGGGTGGAGGGAAACTGCGCATCGCACCGCAAGCCGGCGGGTTGCCCTACGTGCAAGGGTACACCGCCACCCCAAAGGGAGTGGTATGGGTCTCATGGCAGCCGCTGGCCTGGCAACTGGAGATCGTCATCCCCGCCGGGGTGATTGCAGAAGTGGTCATGCCGCCCGAATGTGAGGATAAGCCGGTGCGAGTGGTCGAGGCCGCTGGCAAGGTAACGGGGAACGGCAAACAGGGTTTCACGTTGCGCAAACCTGGGCGATATGTATTTCAAGTGTAAGTCAACGAACGTGTCGCAGGCATGAAGCCTGCGACAGACCGTCACCACGCGACGTGTTCGATCACGCGCAACGGGACACGTCGCTAACCTATGCGGCGGGCGTGATCTTCAGCACATAGGCATACTCACATGGCTTCGCGGCCGGGAATGTGACGTGCAAGCCATCTTCATCACGCGTCCACGTCACGGCGCCGGGTGCGCCCAACAACTGCACGTCGGCCACCTCACGCGTGTACAGGCGCAGATGCGTGCCAAGCGAACGAATCGTGAGCGGCTCCGCCGGCCAGGCCAGCACAGTGGCATAGAGCGCCTCGCCGTGCGTCGTGAAGCGCACATCACGGCTGGTAAAGGACGCGCGCTTCGTATCGGTGAACATGCCGCTCTCTACCTGGGTGGGACCTTCGCCATACACCTTCCACGGACGCGTGCCATAGATCGCCTCACCGTTCAGGTTCAACCAGTCACCCACCTGCAAGAGCATCTGCTCTTCCGGCTCGGGGATCGCGCCATCGGGGCGCGGGCCGATGTTCAGCAGCAACGCGCCGTTTTTGCTGGCGATGTCCACCAGGTCCCCTACGATAGATTCCGCGGTCTTGTAATCCTGGTTCGTCACGTAACCCCAGGAATTCTTTGAGACGGAGGTATCGTTCTGCCAGAACAACGGGCGGATGTCGGATAGCTGCCCACGCTCCAGGTCCAGCACGGCGGCCCGGTCGGGGTAAGCCTTGTTCTTATAGTTGATCGCTACCCCTTTGCCCCATTCGGCAGCACGGTTGTAGTAGTAGGCCGCGAAACGTTGCAAGTAGGGCGCAAAGGCGGGTTGCTCGATCCACCAATCGAACCAAAACAATTGGGGCTGATATTTATCCACCAGTTCACACAAGCGCGCCAGCCAGTTTTCCAGGTAAGCCTCATCGGGCTGCGTGCCCTCCGGCGCGGCTGGGCCATAGAAATCCTCGAAGAGCGCATCGCGCACGTCCGAGTCGAACTCCCGCCCACCGTTCATGAACCACCAATGTTCGGCGCGATGGTTCGACACGCCAAAGACCAAACCCTGTTTGCGCACCGCGGCGGCCAGGTCGCCGATCAGGTCACGCTGCGGGCCCATTTTGGCGGCGCACCACGGTGAAAATTGCGTGTCGTACATGGCAAAGCCATCGTGATGCTCGGCCACCGGCACGACGAACTTCGCCCCGGCGCGCCGAAAGATGTCCGCCCAATGGTCGGGGTCATATTTTTCAGCCTTGAAGCGCGGGATGAAGTCCTTATAGCCGAATTCATTTTGCGGCCCATAGGTGCTGACGTGGTGTTTGAACTCGTCCGTGCCCTGGCGATACATATTGCGCGGGTACCACTCGTTGCCAAACGCCGGCACCGAGTACAGCCCCCAATGGATGAAGATGCCGAACTTGCCATCCACATACCATTGCGGCACGCAATAACGTTCTAACGATTCCCATGCCGCTTGAAACGGCCCGGAAGGGATTTCGATCTTTGGATCTGCCATAGGGTCACCTCTCTTAAAGCGATATGCAATCATCAGCAAGGTTAAACTGGTTGAACTCCAGGCGAGTTCATTCGGCAAACCTCTCCCCAATCCCTCCCCGAGTCGGGGAGAGGCTAGAGCTACACCATGCCTTGCTTTAATGCGCAAGCGAATTTAGTCAAAACTCGTTCGCAGGGAGTATGGATTTGCTTTCTACGAGCAGTGCAAACGGGCTTACGCCGCCTCGTAGATCAGCAGTTCACTCGTCAATGCGCCTTCCAGGCGCACCGGGATGCCCTGGCGCGCCAGCGTGTAGCCATCCAATTCACACGTCTGGCCGGAATTGTCAAACGTCACGCGATAGCGTTTGGAGACGTCGATGCCGCGCAGGCGCAACAGATATTCCGGCTGTTCGGCGGCGGCGAGTTGGAACAGGCCGCAAATGCCGCGTGAACGGTCACGCGCGTCCAACTCCAAGATGCCCCATCCCCGCGGGTCTGGCCCCGCAGCAACGGGTGTATGGTGGTAGATGCGCCCTGTGTTCATTATGGGCCGCACAAAGTTCTTATACAGCCCCGTCCAGTGCCTGGCGCGTTCTATGACGTTCGGGTTCGGCTTGGCACCCTTGGGGTAGATGAAGCTCACCGAAGGCCGCACGAACAACAGCAAGCGCGTCTGGAAGTCATAATCCGCGGCAATATAGCCCGTCTGCCCACCCACCAGGCGATCGACGTATTCCGGCGGCAATGCCATTGACATGCCGTTGGTGATCATGAATGAGCGCGGGGCAATCTGCCAGTCCGTCACCCAGGTATGGCTGAAATGGCGCACCATTGCAATATCAGTGCGCCCGCCGCCACCCGCGCAGTTTTCAAAGATTGTCTGCGGGAAGCGCGCGCGCAACCGGTCGTAGATGGCGTACAGTTCTTCGTAATAGCGCCAGTAGCCGTTCTCCACGAAGCCATCGCGCAGGGTGTGCGCGCCCATACCCAGGCCGCCCACGTTGTAGTCCAGGCGGAAGAACTCACACTCATACTGCTCGATCACGCGCGTGATCTGCCCTTCCATCCAACGCGCCGCCGCAACGTTGGTCAGGTCCAGCAAGTCACCCAGGCGCTTCTCGCCATCATACGCGTGCGAGACCCACTCCGGATGCTCTATCGCCACGCGACTCTTCTTGGCAATACGCTCGGCGTCCATCCACAGCCCCCACAACATGCCACGCTGGTGCACATGGTCGCGGAAGGGTTTGAACCCACCCGGGAAACGCGTGAGGTCCACATCCCAATCGCCCACGGTGGACCACCAATCGCTCTTCGGCGGAGCATACCAGCTCGCATCAATAAAGAATACTTCTGCGCCCACGTCCGCGCCTGCATCGATGGCATGATGCACTTCGTCGACGGTGATCTCGATCTCCGGCCCAATGCCCGACTCGACCCACCCGCCCCGGCTGCGTGCCTGCGGATACATCACGCTGCGGCGCAGGTGATCGTGCATCGCTTGAACGGAGGCGTCCAGGTCGCCGAACAACATACCCAGGTGCACTTCAGGCGTCTTCACCGTTTCACCGGGCGCGATCACCCGCTGCGGCGCTGGCGCATCCGGCCCGGCGCGAAAGAACAATTGCGCCGCGTTATCCATGGTGCCCAGGTCCGCATCCAGGTCAAACTGGAAGCTATACCCGCCCGACCAGGCCAACTGGCAGACGAAATGTTCGCCGGTGGCGTTATTGCGCAATACGAACCAGGGGTGACGATGCCGGTCCCGTCGATAACGCCCATCGATCTCATATCCGGCGTTGGGCAGGTCAAACCAGCGGAAATCGCCCTCGTTGCCCCAATGAACATTGGCAAAGTAGCCCACCGAATACAGTGCTGCATCGGTCTTTGCTAACAGCGTCTTCCAACGAGCCGTCTTTTGCAGCACGCCGCTCCACGAAAACGCCGCAGCCAGCGCGGCTGGTTGTGTGCCGGTGTTGGTCACCTCCAGCCAACGCGTCAGGATGGGCGTCCCATCCAGCAAGGTGTGCACCTTCACCGTCACAGGCCGCACAGCGTGCTTCAACGTGATCACCACGTGTTGCGCCGGGTTGCCTGGCGGGGTGATTTCGTCCGCCGTCTCTATGCCCGCCCACTCCCAATCAGACGCGAGCAGTTGGCCATCCATCTCCAGCCAGAAAGCTTGTGGGGTTGGGTGTTGCTGCGGATCCAGCCGGCCATCATAAAAGCGAATCGTGCCGGAGCCGTCCCACCCACGCCCCACGAAGCGGCCCTTCGTGAGCGACTCTTCATACACCGTCAGCGCGGTGCGATAGGTGATGATCGGTTCCGGTTCTGTGACAACGAGCACGTCAGTCCAATCGGGTTGGGCCAATTGTTCCGTTTCCACGTCGAATTCCTCCTAGACAATGTTTTTCACGCTCAGTTCAAAGCGAAAACGTGCGTTTTCGTCGTACCACATCGGGAAGTTGGTGCCCCAGACGTTGTTGTACAGGTTAAAGTGCATCCCTCTTTCAAGCGCCGGCTGGCGATTATCAAAGTTCAGCAGCAAAGGCACGCCCGGCGCTACCAACGGCGCATCAAGCGAGGCGATTTGCAGCGCCCCCTGCGCATCACGGTAATCCACGCCCGTGAGCACGCCGTGCAGATGCCGGTTGCCGTCACAGACCACGTCCAATGGCGAAATGCGCGCGCCGAGTTTGTCCATCGTCCAGCCTTGCGGATCGCTTGTAGCAGGCTCAAACGAAAACCACACGGCTTCGGGCATGCGGTTGGCACGCTTGCGATACCAACGCAGAGTGAAGCACACCGCCGGGCGATCCGCCGGGCAATCCACCTCCAACACAGCCAGGAATGGGCAGCCAAAGCGCTCCACGAACTTGCCTGGCATGTAGAGCTCCACCACGAAGCGCTCGCGCTGGGGGGTGGATTGATGATAGAGCAACACCCGCTCCGGCTGAATCAGCGCATGTTGGCTGGGGGAATTTTCCAGCCCAGGCTTGGTGAAATCCTTGATAGCCCAGGCGATGGTGCCCTCGTTCAGGCGCACATATTGTTTCAGGTAGCGTTCGTAATCCGCTGCCGAGAAAGTCTCATACTGGAACAGGCCCAGCGGATGCTCCGGCGTCGCCCAGCGCCGGTTCGTGCGCCTATCGCGTAATTCACATATCGCGCCCCGCGCATCGAAGCCGATTCGGAAGAAGGCCGTCTCGAAGACTTGCTGCGAGTCCTGCACCGGCTGCAGCTCGCCTTTGTAGGGTTGGCGCTCCAATCCCGCCAATGCGGTCTGCGCTTCACGCGCCAGCTCGCCTTCACCAAGCGCCTGCACGGCCTGGGTGATGTAAGCACGCTGTTCCGCCCAGGAAGCCTCGTAACGTTTGCATTTCTCCGTCCGGCGCAGCTCTCGCAAATCCGTCACCGAGTAATGTGTCTCATCATCCAGGAACACCTTTTCGTCCATGCCCCAGGTGTGCTCCGGCACCAGCAGCAGGAAGCGGCTGAACCGCTCCAGGCGCGCATCATCGGCCCGCACGCGGCCCGATGCCAGCCATTGATCGCGCAGGCGGCACAGCGCGCGGAATTGGGCCACCTTCTTCGGGTCGGTGCCCGCGCCGTGAATCCACGTGTCGCCCAATTCTTGCATGACGACGGGCAACTGGCTCTTGACGGCTAGCAGGTCCTGGGCGTAATCGTCCAAGCGACCCGCCCTCAACGTCGCCGCCGGGAACTGGGCCTGCAACTTTTGATAGACCTGCAAGATTTCGGCCGGGTCATTGGGGCCCAGGTTGTCATTGGTGTGCGCAATCGCCAGGGCCGAGGACATACCCGGCAGATGCGAAACGGAGCCATAACCCGACTTATCGTAGACCACGATCACTTCGCTGCCATCGTCGTGCCGCCACACGAATGCGTCGGGCACGTCGGGCGGCGTTGAAGCCGAGTTCACGCCGACGTGCAAGAAGCGAATACCCGCCTCCGCCAGTAATGGCACGATGCCACGCGTATGGCCCGGCACGTCGGTCATTTTGGCCGCGATGGTGCGCTTGCCGAAGCGTGCGTCCAACTTCTGGCTGAGCGACAGGCCGAAGCGGAACAGGGATGGGTCCAGCAGTTCACTATGGAATGTGCAGGGCAAGCCATGCCAGGCAATGTCACCGGCGACGATGGCCTGTTCCATTTCTGCGCGCTGAGCAGGTGTCGCCTCTTCAAGATATTCATAGATCAACCACGAGCCGGTGGTCCAAACAAAACGCTCCTGCCCGCCGCGCTCGCGCAACTGGCGCGCCACGCGCATGGCCGCAGGGATGTACGATTCCATGTATTGCCGCTTTACGTTTGCGGCGTAATCTGTGAACCCGATGTCCAGATGCGTCTTAAAGACGAGATGGACAGTGCTCACCTGCCCGTCGATCGTTTCGGTCATACGGATACGCTCTCCTTCATATTTCGTGTGACTTTACTGTTAGACCCGCGCCAGCGCGGGAGCTTGGTCTGTGAAGGCATGTCGCCCTCCATCCCTCCACGCTTGCATCACGCGCTCAAGTTGCCGTTCAGGAGCATGACGGGCACCAGCATCACGCTGGGTCGCCCGGCGATGGTCAGCTCCACCACCGCGCGGTTCATCGCCGCACGAATGCCGGTGGCTTGCACGGTGAACGTCAGGTCCAGCGGGTCGCCCAGGTGCGCCGGCAAGGAAAGCAGCGCCCCATCGGGGGCGGGCAACACCTGCCAGCCTTCGGGCACATACCAGTGCAACGCCAAGTTGGCCTGGATCTTGCCGGTGTTGCGGATGTGCAAGCGCACGGTGCTGGGCTGCCCATCGCGGATGACCGGCCCTTGCGCGCCATAATCGACGTTGACGTTGAAATCCAGGAAGCGATACATGGGCCCTTCTAGGTTCGCAAATAGCTGCCGCTGCACCTGCGTGCCGTCCAGCATCTGCAATTGCAAGTCACCCAGGTCCGTCGGCGCATCCGTCAACGCGACCGCCGGTTTATGGCGCAAGCTCACCTGCCGGGCGATGTGAACCGTGCGCTCGGTGAGTGCATCCACATCCGCCGGCAGTTGGTTGCCAAAGTAGCCCAGCTCGCCCAGGTTCAGGCAGGCCGTCTTGATCGTGCGGCCAATCGGGGTGATCCATTCGGCCGGGATCGCGTCGATGCCATGCATGATGCCGAAAATAGACCCCGCCGTTGCGCCGGTGCAATCGGTATCTTCACCGCAGTTCACCGCCGTGGTGAGCGACTTCGCAAAATCGCCTTCACCATACAGCAGCCCTACCAGCAACATGCCGATGTTGGAAGGCACGTCCCAACCGCGCTTGCCCTCGGCATATCCTTTGGCGGTGTCTTCGGGCGAGGTGGCCTCTGGCATCATAAAGAAGGTGCTGCCACGATAGCCGGCCAACACCGCCTCGCGCGCTTGCAGCCAGGTCTTGTGCGAGCGATACGCATCGATGGCGCACTGCACGGCCTTCGCCACGCCGCAATCGGCGGGGATGTAGGTCAACGCGAGGTCGATCAACTTATAAATGTCCGGCTCGACGAAAGCGGCGCTCTCCAGGGCGGCCACGAACACTTCGGCATAGGTGCCTTCGCCATTGCCGTGATCGAGAATGGCATCCTCGTAGGCATAGCGCGCCGCGATGTGTGGCGCACCGGGCGCGATGCAGGCCCATATCTCGGAGCGGATGAATGCGCCGCAGCTATCCTTATAGTCGTTGCCATAGCTGCCACTCAAAGGCGGCTGAAGACCAGCCCGCATGTTGATCTTGGCCGTGCCATATTCGCTCCAGTGCGGCGTCACATATGAGACCCAATATTCGCTCAAGGTCTGCGCATCGATCTCCAACCCGCGCTCTTCCAGCGCCACCAGCCAAAGCAACTGGATATCCAGGTCATCGTTCGGCAGCGGCTCACCACCCAGGTTTTGGGTGTAAAAAGAAACCTGATTCACCTGCCTGCGCCACTCGAACGGCGCGCCCAACGTGCCGCCGATGTTTTTACCCATCCAGCAACCCAGCACCTTCTTGCGATAATCAGCCAAATTCAGGTTCATTGTGTATCATCTCCCGCGCTGCAATAAGGTTCGCGCGCCTGTATTGTGGTCACAATGTGTAAATTGGGCAAGCTGCTCCATGCGAGGAGATGGAGGCATGTCAGGAGAAGTTAGAGGTAATCTTGCAACAAGCACAGTGCCTGGGGGGTGCAGTCGGGCGTAGCATGCGTCATATATATAAAATAACCACGATGCGCTTTCACGTCATCGAGCAACTCGTGGACCATGCGCGCAAAAGCCGACGCATCCATTTGCCGGCGCAGGTCACCCATGATGATGCAGGGGAGCTGATTCACCCGCTCGCTCTTGTCATAGTGCTCATAAGGGGCCAGCGCCGCTGCAACGATCGCGGGGGGCAGGGCCGCCCGTGGCGCTTGTTCGGCAACCAATGAAAGAGCAATCACCACCAGTGAGCGCGCCATCCCGCTGGGGTATCCCACGCCGGCCCATAGGGTGGACCAGCTTTCAAGGCAGTATTTGGCTTTACAACGCGCAATTTGGGTATCGCCCTTCTCTAACGCCATATCCGCCAGTTCCAGTTCCACATGCAGGCGCGTCGTCTCGCCGTTGTATGAAAGATAGGCCTGCTCCAGGTGATATTGGGCTTTCTCAATTTGGCCACACCTGCGCTGAATCTGGGCCATGCGCAAATGCTCAAAGCCTACGCCCTCTGCAATTGGGTACTTCAATAGCCGCTCCTGAAGCGAAGTAAGCATATGGTGTTCTGCCAGTGCCAGGTAACGTTGCGCCTCAACAGGGTTCTTGGTGATGTCACTTAACCCCATATATGACACGCCCAGCCAATGCTGTGCCATGAAGACCGTCTCTGTTTCCACCTCGATCCTGGCCAGCTCATTGAAGACGCGCATGGACTGCATGTAATTGTGATAGGTGTACTCCAGTTGGCCCCATACAAGAAAGAACCGGGAACGTGTCAGAGGGTCCATGATGCCATCGTAAGCTTTATTGATACGGTTCACCTCATAGCGTGCACGAGTCAGATCACCCAAATCGATCAATGCCTGCACCTGGTTCGCCGCCGCGATGGCCGCCATGCTGGAAGCATGCCCAAAAACCTGTTCCGCCCGCTCCAACAGAGGCAAAGACGCGCGCAGGTTCATGCCGGCGCTCAGGCTGAGATTCAGCAGGCGAAACCCTTCTTGCAGGTCTTCTGCATAGCGCCCGCTCCTACTGGCCACCGGGCTGGCCAGATATATGTCTTCATCCTCAGGGGGCCTGCCCAGTGTGAACGCCACTTCCGAAAGGTGCAATTGCTGTAGCCATTCGTCCCGTTCCACCAACCCCGCATGCACACTCACGACACGATATATTTTGCTGGCCGATTCTGAGCTGAGTGGTTGACCTTTCTCAAGGAAACGATGAATAATGCTGCGGTTTAGCCCCGCCTGACGCGCAAGCTGATTTTGATTTTGCCCGTGCGCCAACATCCATGCACCTAGATGGGCACGCGCCGCCTCCCAATCACCAGTTTCCATAATACAAGAGGTCGTTCCGTATTTTTAGAATATAGATTTATACTGGTTACGCTGATGTTGCATGAAGCAACATCCAGCACTTGCAATTGTACCGATAGTTTTCGTACACTTCAATACGACAGATTGGGAGAGTGGTTAGGGGCATGTGGTGCCTGCAACTGCAAGTGTCCCTGGCGGACGACCTATTACGTTCCGCCGGACAGCGCAACCGGCAAGCCAGACGTGCTTGTAGATGGCTCGTGGGGAGTCATTACACGCACGGATTATTTACCGCCTCGCACGGCATGGCTTGGTTGCAGGCATCACAACCACTGATCGTTACTTCGCCTTCATTTCGCGCAACAGCCAGTCCTGGTCCACGGGTAAATGCGTCACACGAATCCCCGTCGCGTTACAGATCGCATTGGTAATGGCCGGCGTCGTGGGAATGCTGGAAATCTCCCCCACCCCCTTAGCGCCATATGGGCCGTCTGCCGTTGGGTCTTCCACGATGAACGACACAATTTCGGGCATGTGACGAATGCTGGGCATCTTATACCGCGCCAGGCGATCGGTATAGGGAACGCCTTTTTCGATGATGAATTCCTCCGTCAACGCGTTGCCCAGGCACATCAAGATGCCACCGTCGATCTGGCCCTGCAACGCCAGCGGGTTGATCGCCCGGCCCACATCCGTCGCGCTAATCACCGTCCGGCAATCCACCTCGCCCGTCAACTCGTCAACGGCCACCAGCGCCGCCTGTGCGGCATAGCTAAAGGCGAAGTGCATATCGCCCCCCGTCCCCAGCGGCTGGGTGCGCGGCGCCTCATACTGGTTGCTCAGCTTAGTCGCTTTCCCTTCCGCCCTGGCCTGCACCACCACCTCGGCAAAGCTCACCTGGCGACCGCCATATTGGACCACCCCATCATGGAACGACAGCGCATCGGCGGGCGCGTCCAACATCTCCGCAGCCACCGTCGCTAGTTGCTGGCGCAGCTTGATACTGGTGACGCGCGCGGCGTTTCCGGTGACATAGGTTTGCCGCGAGGCCGTCGTGGGGCCGCCGTCGGGCGTCAGGTCTGTGTCCGAAAGGAGCACGTGCACCTGCTCATAGGGCAGGCCCAATTCTTCCGCCGTGATGCTGGCCAGCACGCCCACCAGCCCCTGGCCGATCTCCGCGGCGCTGGTGCGCACCTCAGCGGAGCCATTGCTGAAGGCTTCCACCTCCACCTCAGAGCAATCGGGGGCACCGCCGCCCAGGCCGGTGTTCTTATAGGCGGCCGCCACGCCCCAGGCGTAGCGCGTGTGTCCATCACGCCACATCCACGGCTGCCGGCGCTGCTTCAACTCACCCTGCACAGCATCGATACACTGCAACAGACCAGCGCTCTCACGGATCAACGCCCCGGTGTTCGTCACCGAGCCGATCCGCAGCGCATTCTGGCGACGCATCTCGATCGGGTCACGCCCGATCTTGTGCGCCAGTTCATCGATGGCCGATTCAACGGCAAAGCACGACTGTGTGACGCCGAACCCACGGAACGCCCCGGCGGGGATGTTGTTGGTCAACACGGCGTAGCAGTCGATCATCACATTTGGGATTTCATACGGCCCGGAGGCATGTGTGGCGGCGCGGGTCATCACCTTATCACCCAGGCTGGCATAGGCCCCCGTATCGCCCCATAACTGCACACGCATGGCCGTGATTGTGCCGTCGCGTTTGGCGCCCACCTTCACCTTGAATTGCACTGCGTGACGCTTGGGATGGAAGATGAGCGATTCACTGCGCTTGTAGAGCATCTTCACCGGCCGGCCGGTGGCCTTTGCCAGCAACGCTACGTGAATCTGCCCCGCGATGTCCTCCTTGCCGCCGAATCCGCCGCCGATCAACGTGCCGATCACGCGTACCTGGCTTTCGGGCACGCCCAGCGCGTCCGCCGTCTGTTTACGGTCGGAATAGGGAATCTGCGAGCCGACGTATATCTCAACCCGGCCATCCTCGGTCACGCGCCCAATGGAACACTCCGGCTCCAGGAAGGCATGTTCGGTGGTGGCGGTCTGGTAATCGCGCTCCACCACAACTTGCGCCTCTGCAAAGCCTTCATCCAGGCTGCCCTTCTCCACGTGAATGTGCTTGAGCAGGTTGCCCGATTCATGCACCAACGGCGCACCCGGCTCCAGGCCTTTCACGGGGTCATCCACGACCGGCAGCGGCTCGTATTCGACGTCGATCAGCTTCAGCGCCTGTTCAGCGATATGGGCTGTTTCTGCGGCCACGACGGCGACCGCATCGCCCACGTAGCGCACCTTATCAAAACACAGCACCGGCCAGTCGTCATGCACCAGGCCGTGCGTCTTGTGCCCGGGCACGTCCTCGTGCGTCAACACGGCGACGACACCCGGCAAGGCTTTCGCGCGCGACGTATCGATGCGCTTGATGCGCGCATGCGGCACGCCGGCGCGCAACGTGCGCGCGTAGAGCATGCCGGGGAAGCTATAGTCGTCGGTGTATTTCGCAGCGCCGGTGACCTTCGCCACGGCGTCGGGGCGCGGCAACGGCTTGCCCACCACGCGGAGCGGTATGCGCGTGTGCGGCAATAGGGGTGTCGTGTCGGGCGCTTCACCACGCAAGCGTCCTGCTGCATCCTTGACCGCTGCAACGACGCTCACATAGCCGGTACAACGGCAATAGGTATCCTTCAGCGCGTGTTTAATCTCTTCATCGCTTGGGTTTGTGGTTTCATCCAGCAGTGCTTTGGACGTCATCAAGAGCCCGGGCGTGCAAAAGCCGCACTGCACCGCGCCGTGATCGATGAACGCCTGCTGCAGAGGATGCAGTTGCCCATTTTGGGCCAACCCTTCCACCGTCTCCACGTGGGCACCCTCGGCTTTTAACGCCGGGTAGACACATGAGAGCGTCGGCACGCCGTCCAGTAACACGGTACAACTGCCACACTCCGCCTCATTGCAGCCGATCTTTGTGCCCGTCAGGCCAAGCTGATTGCGCAACACATCGGCCAGGAATGCAGAAGGTTCCACTTCCAACGTCTTCGGCTCACCATTCACCACCAGGTTTAACACTGCCATCACTCAATCACCTTCTTTCTTCTTGCACTGTCATCTGCGTGGACGCGCAGCGCTGAATCGCCACTAATGCGGCCTGTTCAAATAACACTGGGATCAGCTCACGCCGATACTCCGCCGTGGCCCGGTGCGGGCTGGTTCGGGGGGAACACTCATCCAGGAGCACGCTGCACGCGGCGTGGATCGTCTGGTCGGTCGCGGGCTGCCCTACCAGGAAATGCTCGGTCCGCCCGGCGCGAAACGGCAGGCGCGTCACCGGACCGAGTGAGACGCTGGCCTGGCGCAGCACCCCTTCGATCACTTGCAGCTTCACCGCCGCCGCCATCACCGGCAATGCCACTCCCTGTGGCCGCATCACTCGCGCGTATGCGGAACCCTCGTTCGCAGCAGGGATGGCGAAACGCAAGGCTACCAGCACCTGGCGCGTGCTATCGATGGCCGATTGCCCTGGCCCACAATAGGCTTGCAGCAAGGGCCACCACTCGTAGACGGTAGCGCCATTTGCCGCAAGCGAAGCCACGCATACCTGCCCATCCAATGCCAGCAACGCCAACATGCCATCGGCAGCTGGCAGCGCGTGCGCCACGTTCCCGGCCAGGGTGGCCACGTTGCGCACCTGCGGCCCGCCGATCTGCCCACACGCTTCGGCCAGCGCCGTTGCACATTCGCGGACGAGTGCCGATTGTGCAATGTGTGCATGCGTGACGCCGCAGCCGATTACGATGAAGCCATCTTCCGGGTGAATCTCGCGCAAGCCGGGGATGTGCGTCACGTCCACCAGCGCCTGTTGTGGCGTGGCAGAACGATCATCCACGAAATAATCGGTGCCGCCGCCGATGACGCGAGCGCGGCCCTGGTACTGGGCTAACAGTTGGAGTGCCTCGTCAATGGAGGCTGGCAGGTGATAAGCGTCACAATACATTCGCACCTCTTCCGTCGCCAATGAAATACGATTTACGCCAGGATACTGGCGAGAACCACGGTTCTATTAGTACCGTGTAGTTTACACGCTTCACGAAGCGCCACCCCAAAACGCGAATGCCTGGGGGTCTCCCAGGCATTCGTAGCGAACAACGCACTCTATTCGTCACACGTTCGGCTCAATGGCTCTGCGCCACCCGCGCCGATTGTGGGCTTAGGACAACCGCTTTGCGCAACGGCTTCATGCCAAACAAGATGCGCAACAAATTGATGCGGCGCACCAGGAACTCATAGAGGCCCAGCACAATCGCAAAAGAGATTAGCGCGATTACAAACCACTTCAGTGGATCGGGCAACGTCGTTTGCACGACGAAATACCCAACCGACAAAAGCACCGTCTGATGCATCACGTAGAACGGCAAGACGGCTTCGTTGGTATATTGCAGGAAGGGCGTGTTGCGCGTGAGGGAGCGCATGCCATAGCCAAGCAAGGCCAATATCCAGCACCAAGCGCTCAATGCGAAGGTAGCATAAACCAACGCAAACTGAAGCGTCCCATAATATGGGTCCGCCCCCGTGCCATGCAAAAGGAAGGTGCCGATGGCGGTGAGGATGCCCCCCACCAGCGATACACCGCGCAACTGCTGAATGCGCTCTTGCAAGCGAAGGCTGGAGATGATGATGAACCCATACACGAAGAACACGGCGTAGGGAATCAGGCTCCAACCGCCAAAGCTGCGCATGCCAGCAAAGGAATCCGGGTTCAGCGTGCCGGCCAGGATCATGACCGGTAGTGCCAGCGCATACACCACGCCTGGATAGGCAACCACGCCGCATACGGCGCTCAGCATGGCGCTGCCACCGCCGCGCAGCCAGCGAAACAGAGGATATAGCAGCAGGCTGAAGACGAACAGGATGAGCAGGTACCACAGATGCAGGCCCATCCAGGCGAAGTTGCCCCCAAAGCCATACCAGCCCTCAAAGTAGTGCGGCAGGAACTGCCAAAAAGAGCCGCTGAATTGATGATGCGTCAGGCGTTCCAGGTACACCATCAGCGCCGCGTGGGTGAACACACCCACCACCAGCGGCACCGCCAGGCGCGACACTTTATCTTTGACGAACTTGCCCACGCCGCCTTTGGAGATGGCATAGTACAGGCTAGCGCCGGAGATGATGAAGATGAACGGCATCATCCAATCGGCCAGGAAAGCCGTCCACACATCCATCCCGAAATAAGTGGTCGGGTTTTTCACGTGCCAGTCACCCTGGTCAAAAAATCGCCCGCTATGAAAGATGAAGACGGTCAAGATCGTAAGCACGCGCAACCAGTCCAGATCATAACGTCGCGCGATAGCACCCTTGGAAGAATTCATAAATGCTCCTTGCCGGCCATTGACGAGAGGCGTTTGACACGCCGGTCTCCTGTTTAGGGAGGGTATATCAAGTCCGCTCTGTGCGAGCGTCAGACGAAAGGGGGAGATGCGGGGGAGCCGATCGCAGGAGCTATTTGCCTGGGGGCGACGCGCGTCGCCCCCAGGTTCATTCGACTACTCACCTACTGATAGGTGTCGATCAGGCTGTGCACGCGCAACGCTTTCTTAAGTTGCTTGAGCGTAACGGGCTTTGCAGGCTGCACCACCACCGTGACGGGGGTATTCGGATAGAGGTGCATGTAGTTGTTGGAATACTTCGCATCCACGCCATCCAGATCCAGCCAGGCCCACAGCGCCGGCATTGCCGCTGTGAGCGTGACGGCATACGTGCCATCGCCCTGCGCCGCCGCTTCCACGGCGACCTGCGGGTCGGCCAGGTTCAGATGCTTAGGCCGCGCAAAGGTTGCGAAGTTGGTGGATACTTTCTCGCCCTTCACCGTGTATTCCACCCACACCATCAAGTTACGCGCGCCGTACTTAGCAAGGTACTGCCCCAGTTCCGCGCAATCCACCTGCGCGCTCTTCAGCGCGTCGATTTGCACGTTCTTCCTGCCATGGGCCAACGCTTTGCCCTCCACGTTGGTCAGCCGCCACGACGCGACGCCTGCGCTGGGGGCCAGCGTGTCGTTGGTCAGGTGAATCTCCACGTTGCCGGTTTGCGTATCTTCCACCGCCGAAACCAGGATCGGCGCATAGAACTGCTTGGCCATGTATTGCAGAGCCTTCCAGCGCCCGTGGTAATCGATGGATGCCCAACTGGCAACCGGCCAGCAATCGTTGATCTGCCAGTAGAGCGTGCCCATGCCGCGCGGCATCGCGCGCCGCCAGTGCTCCACGGCATATTTCATCGCCATACCCTGCAACACCTGGCTCAGGTTCAGCGTCATATCGAAGGAAGTGGGCAGACGGAACCAGTCCAGCATGTACTGCATGATGACGGCGTTGCCGATCCCGCTGCGCTGGTGCAGCTCCATCACGTAAGTGGTGACGTTGCGATCCTCAGACTCGGTATACCCATGAACCGTCTTCGGCTCGGGGAAGGATTGGAAGCCAAACTCGCTATTAAAGCGGTGCTTGCAGGTGCGATACCACTCAAATGGCTTGCGCCCATGCCACACGTCCCACAGGTGCGCATCGCCGCTGTCGGGGTTGTTGAAGTCCACCCGGTCGCCGACGGGTGTGTGCGGGCTGGACGGCCAGTAGCTGCGCTGCGGGTCCAACGCGCCGGTCACTTCGGGCAACAGCGCGTTAAACAGCTTGTCATAGTCTTCCCAGCTCATCGTGCGGGCCGACCATTCCGAGGCCACCAGGCCCTGCTCCAGTTCGTTGTTACCGCACCAAAGCGCCATGCTGGGGTGATGGCGCAACCGGCGCACGTTGTCTTCCGCCTCGGCGCGCACGTTGGCCATGAAAGCCGCATCGAAGGTCGGGTAGGCTGAGCAGGCGAACATGAAATCCTGCCAGATGCAGATGCCCATCTCGTCACACAGGTCATAAAACACATCCTGCTCGTAGATGCCCCCGCCCCACACGCGCAACATGTTCATGTTGGCATCTTTCACGCTGCCGAGTAAATCGCGGTACTGCGCATCAGTGACGGCATTTGCAAACGTATCCGAAGGGATCCAATCACCACCTTTGGCAAAGAACGGCACGCCGTTCACCACGAACTGGAACGATTCGCCCCACTCGTCGGGGTGACGATCCAACACCAGCGTGCGCAAACCAATCCGCCGCGTGGTGACATCCAGTTCCACGCCGGATTCGTCGAGCAGCGTCACTTGCACCTGGTATAGCGGCTGTGCGCCCAGGTTGTTCGGCCACCACAATTGCGGGTCGCTGATGGTCAACCTGGCTTCATCAGCGGCCGAGACGGTGGCCTCCGCAACCAACGCGCCGCCTAGCGAGGCGCTCACGCGCGCCTGCAATGGCGCGTCGCCCAGGGCCTGCACTTCGGGCTTCACCGTCAATGTCACCTGGCCGGGCGTGCTGTGGTCTTGCAAGACTTCGACGCCCGTCAGGCGCGCGGTGTCGAAGGCCAGCAGTTCGATAGTGCGCCAGATGCCGCAGGTGATGAACACCGGGCCCCAATCCCAGCCATAGTTGCAGGGCTCCTTGCGCACGTAGGCGCGCCCGCTGACCTCGTGTGGGGCACTCCAGCCGGGCATGGCTCGTTCAGCCTGCTTCTGCTTGATGTAGGGGATCGTAGACGCGAAGGTCACTTCGACGCTGTTCCGGCCCGGCTTCAGGAATGACTTGACGTCGAACTCCCAGGTGCGGAACATGTTGTCGGTATGAGCCACTTCTGCGCCATTGATGCGGAGCGTGGCAAACGTATCCAGCCCCTCGCAACGCAACAAGACGCGCTCATGCTTCAACAATTTCGCCGGCACGCTGAAATTGCGCGCATAAAGCCAGTCTACCTCGCCGATCCATTGCAGCTTAAGCTCGTTGTCGCGGTAATAGGGGTCTGGAATTTTCCCGGCCGCCAACAAGTCGGTATGGATGCACCCCGGCACGTTGCCAGGGACTTTGTTGGTCAGCTTTCCATCCGCACTCACCTGCGCAGCACGCCACTCACCGTTCAGGTCCAAAATCTGCATTGTCCTACTCCCATTTTTCAGCGTTGAAACGAATGTCGCGATTCTCGCATACCCACCAGGGCTAGGCCCAGGCGGATTTCAACTCGTACACTTGCAACGAAGGCACCCTTACGCCACTAGAGGCGTTGAAGACAAGCGATTGGTTGTCCGGGTGCGGCAGACAGCACGAAGTGAACGATACACGCCCGTCATTCACAAATACTTCGACGGAGGTGCGATCCAGCAGGATTTGCAAGCGGATACGCCCGCCCACCGGGGCCACCTGGGCCGCCTTACCCAGCACCGTCATCTGTTGGCTGGCAGAGGCATAGTGCACCGTCTGCCCGCGCAAAGCAAAGTCAAACGTGCCCTGCGCGTCCACTTCGATTTCAGCACGCACGTCGAACAACTCACCCTTCACGCCTTCAAGCGGGTTCTGGCCGGGCTGCATCGCCAGGTCGTGCCAGGTGTGCTCCTGCACATGCAGCGTCGCAATCTCCGGCGCAGCCGTGCGGCACAAGCGCAAGCCCTCCGCAAAGCGGCACAGGCGCATGTCGCTGGGGAACGACATCTGCTGGTTGAACGGCATACCCGGATATTGCCCGCCGGCCATCCATGCAATTTGGATGCGCCGGCCATTGGGGGCATCGCTATAGGTTTGAACGGCGTAGTAATTTGCGCCAAAGTCCACCTGCAGCGGCTCAGTCTCGGGCGTGAAGCGCGCGCCGTCGAACGTGCCGATCAGGTAGTGCCCATTCGCGCCGGTGAACACCCATCGTTCCTGGCCCGGTTCGCCTTCCACGCGCATGGGGAAGAAGTCGGGACATTCGGCACAACCGGGCACCTCCAGATCGTGCAGGTGCGTCCACTGTTTCAGATCCGGCGAGGAGAAGAAGGCATAGGTATTGCCTTCCTTATAGAGTGCCATTACCCACTGGCGCTTGGGCGCATACCAGGCCAGCTTGGGGTCGCGGTTGCCGCCGATGATATGCCCCAGCACGGGGTTCCCGGCGTACTTCGTCCAGGTGCGCCCGCGGTCGTTGCTATAGGCAATGCACTGGGTGAACTTCTCATCTTTCGACTCGGCCAACATGCCGCCCGCTGCCGTATAGATCACCACCAGCGGCTTCTCCGCGCCCGTCTGAAAGCCGGTGGTGTTATCCCAATCCACCACGCCGGAGCCGGACCAGATCGAACCAAGCCGATCCGGCAAGATGGCATGCGGCAGGATGTCCCAATGCACCAGGTCAGGGCTGACCGCCTCGCCCCAAATCTTCAGGCCCTCTTCCGGCCCGGAAGGAACCACGCTCGGGTTATATTGATAGAACAGAAAGAACTCGCCCTTGTAATACAACAACCCATTCGGGTCGTTCAGCCAGTTCACGCGCTGCGTGAAGTGGAATTGCGGCCGATAAGTCTCATGGAATAGCTCGCTGGTCATTCAGTCCTCCAACTTGATCATTTTTAGTGGGCATCCGATTCCGTCAGGGCTTCAAAGAGCACCAATTCCGAGCTCTGTGGCAACTCCAGCCGCAGGTCCATCCCGTGCAACAGCAATTCCGCGCCGCTCAAGCAGAAAGCCTGTCCACGGTTATCGAGCGTCACCCGGTAGGTGCGCGCCGGGTCCAGCCCACGTGGAGCGAGATGATACACCGGCTCCGGCGCATCGCCCGTGCGAAACACGCCCGCGACCGCTCGCGCGCCGTCGGCGGAGGCATATTCCAACACGCACCAGGGCGATAGCTGAGTATGCTTGATGAACGGCGTATGGTGGAACACGCGCCCGTCGATCATCACCGGGCGGATAAACTCGCGATAGACCTTCAGGTGATGGTCGATGCGTTCCTGCAAAAAGGCCGACATTTCCTCACGGCTGGGCGCGATGCCCCGGAAGATGGGCCGGCACAGACACACCAGGCGCAACTGCGCATCCACGTCGCCTTCCAGGTCCAACTCGCCCACCTCGGTGCCAAAGGTGCGCAGCAGGATTTCGGGCGGCAACGACATCGTCACGCCGTTCAGAATCTTCAAACCGCGCGGCATGCGCATCCAGTCGCTCAATTCTGCGTTGTTGAAGCGATGCAACGTGCCCCAATCCAACCGGCCGCCGCCACCTGCACAATCCTGAAATACCACTGCCGGGTATTTGGCGCGCACGCGCTCGAAGATGCCATACAACGCATCGTAATAGCGCCAGGTCAGGTCTTCCGTCGTGCCATCCATCGCCCGGTTGCCCGATGGCGATAGCAGGTGATTGTGGTCGATGCGGAACATGTCGAGCTTGTAGCGTTCGATGACGCGCTCGATCTCCGATTGCACCCAGGCGGCGACGGTGGGGTTGGTCAGGTCCAGCGCGCGCCCGTTTGCCACTGGCTCGCCGTCGCGCCGATAGAGCCAATCAGGATGTTCGCGCCGCAGCGTGCTGTTTTCACCCACGGCCTCCACTTCCACCCACAACCCAAACTTCATGCCCAATTGATGTGCACGCTCGGGGACAGGCTCCAAGCCGTTGGGCAGCCAGGCGCCGGCGTGCCAATCACCCACATTCTTCCACCACAGGTTCGGTTCGTTGCCATACCACCCGGCGTCGATGACGTACATCTCGGTGCCGATGGATTGCGCCACCTCCACGTCGCGCAGCAGGTCGGGTTCGTTTTCGCGGTCGCACAAATAGCCGCGATGGTTCGCCTCGATCTCGACATATCGCCCCGACACGCGCTCAGGCATGACCACGTTGCGCACGTGCGCATGCGTGGCCTGCACGATTTTGTCGGTCTCCTCCTGGAAGAAGCCCAAGTGCACAGGCGGCGTGCGCAGCGTCTCGCCGGCGGCCAGGCTGCGCAACACCGGGTCATACCCCGATAGGCTCATGCGGAAATAGAGTTCAGCCTGGCGAGACACCTGGTGCATCTGCGGGTTGTGCGCCTCCTGCAAACGGCAATCCAGCGCAAAGGCATAATTGCCGCCCCAGGCCAGTTCGCACACAAAGGTCTGGCCGTTGCAACGGTCATAGGCCCAGAAGGCCGGCCTGCCCCACCCGCTGCGGCCCAGCTTGCCGCCATCCACCACCTTCACACCGGCGGCTAACGGCTCGAACCAGAGGTCGCCCTCCTGGCCCCAGGAGAACTGGTGCGCGTAAGCCAGCGCGAAGGGCAACCCATCGGGCACGTCCAGATGTTCACCAGCGCGGTGGGCCCATAGTGCGCCACTAAACGGCGCAACGGAAGTGATACCCACCGTGTGCGACGCATGGTTGGTGACCTCCAACCAGCGGATGATGAACGGGCCGCCATCGATGCGCGTGTGCACCTTCACTTCGATCTGCGCCGCGCGATGCAACAGAGTGATGACGCCGTGGCTCACCGCGCCATCGCCGCTGCGATACCCCGACGAATCCGGCGTGACCTGTGCGCTTTCCCACTCGTAGCTGCCTGCCAGGTTCTGGCCATCAATCGCAAGCTGGAATGCGTCGGCGGGCTGGTCGGGCAGCCAGCGCTGGTTTTGCAAGTGCATCTCCGGCCACACCTGCCCCGAAGGAGACCAGTAACGCGTACACAAGCGGCCGGCACGGTATTGTTCGTCATAGGTCACACGTCCCGACAAATAACGCGCCCCGGGCGTATCACCACTGCGGAAATGGATATCGGATGTGAGTGTCATTAAAGTTGCCTCCATCCCATTATCTTTATTTCAGCGAAATTCACTATACAATCCGCAAGTGATACCGCAACAAGGATGGATGTAGCAAAGATGAGTGATAGCCAGACACAACCCGTCGTGGCGCGCCCCTACCTGATGCACAACCAGGTGCAATACTACGAGTGGGGCACACATGATGGTGACGCTTATATTGCCCAACTATTGGGCATTACCCCCGAACCGGGTAAGACCTACGCTGAACTCTGGATGGGGGCACACCCCAAAGCACCTTCCTCGGTCGTGGTGAACGGCCACGACATTCCGCTCGATCAATGGATCGCCGCGCACGCGCAAGAGCTACTCGGACAGGCGGTGGCGGCTAGCTTCGCCAATACGCTGCCCTTCCTGTTCAAGGTGCTGGCGGCCGGCGAAGCGCTGTCGATCCAGGCCCACCCCACCAAGGCAGAGGCCAAACTGTTGCGCGCCAGCGACCCCGCGCATTACCCCGACGACAACCACAAACCCGAGATTGCCATTGCCATCGATGGGTTGAAGGCGCTCATGGGCATCAAGCCACTGGCAGCGCTGGCAGAAACCTTGCGGCGCTACCCGGAAATCGCCGGGTTCGCCGGTGCGGACGTGAGCGCAAAACTGCTGAGCGCCCAAAACGCCGCGCCCGATCAAGAACAGCAAATCGCCCGCGAATTTTTGACGGCGCTCTTTTCGCGCGCCGTGAGCGATCCACAAGCACTGGCCCAGGCGGTGGACGCACTGGCGCAACGGCTGACAAGCCAGGGGCAGACGCTCAGTGAGGTCGAACATCTCTTCATGGAGCTATGCCGGAAGTACCCTAACACGGACGTGGGATTATTTGCAATCTTCGTCTTGAACCTGGTACACCTGGCCGAAGGCGAGGGCATCTACGTCGCCGCAGGCGTGCCGCACGCCTACCTGAAAGGCAATATCATCGAGTGCATGGCAAACTCGGACAACGTCATTCGGGTGGGCCTGACGAGCAAGTTCAAAGATACCCCCGCGCTCTTGCAAGTGATGCGAGTGGAACCCAAAGAGGTGGACATCTTGCGCGCCAATCCGTCGGGCGAAGAGACGATCTATCACACGCCCGCGCCCGAGTTCCAGGTCAGCCGCTTGCGCTTGCCCGCCGGGGCACAGCGAACCCAGCGGACGGGGAACAAGCCGGAAGTCTTCATCATTCTGACAGGCGAACTGACAGTCACCTGGCCCGGCGGGCAGGAGACCTATCGGCGCGGGCAATCCGTGTTCATTCCCGCCAACCTGGCGGAATACACCCTGGCAGCCGGAGCCGCAACGGAAATATTTAAGACAGCCATTCCGAACTAACGATCAGTTCATCTTATTCGACAGGAGTTCATCAATGTCCAAGAAATTGAAAGTCGGCATCATCGGGTTGGGCGGCATCGCACACACGCACGTGCCGGGCTGGAAAGCCTCCAGCGATGCAGAACTTGTCGCGGGCAGCGACGTCAACACGGCCGTGTTCGATAGCTGGCGCGAGAAGTATGGTGTCACGCGCTTCTATGAGAAGCCGGCCGACCTGATCAACGATCCCGACATCGACATCATCGACATCTGCTCGCCGAACATGTATCACGCCGAACAAGCGATTGCAGCGATGCAAGCCGACAAGCACGTCATCAGCGAGAAGCCATTGGCCCCCACGCCGGATGACATCCGCAAGATGATCGCCGCGCGCGACGCATCGGGTAAGTTATTAATGACAGCCCAACACTTCCGCTTCAGCGGCCCGGCGCGCGCCATGAAGGCCGAGATCGACAACGGCGCGCTGGGCGAGGTGTATCACGCACGAAGCTGGATGCTGCGGCGCGGGTTCCTGCCCGTGCGGCCCACCTTCATCTATAAGCAACATAGCGGCGGCGGGCCATGCATCGACATCGGCGTGCACATCCTGGACCTGACGCTGTGGCTGATGGGCCACCCGAAGCCGGTCGCCGTGAGCGGCGTCGCGCGCACCGCCCTGGCACACCACAAAGACGCCTTCTCCGCCTGGGGCCGCGTGGCGGTGCCGCAGGACATCGACGTGGAGGACTTCGCCTCGGCGTTCGTGCGTTTCGACACCGGCGCGACACTCATCCTTGAGGTGAGCTGGCTGCTGCACCACAATTCGCCCAGCGGCGAGGATGCGCATATGTGGTTGTATGGCACGGAAGGCGGTTGCGAATGGCCCAAGGCCGAGTTCACCAGCGCCGACTATGCCAACCGCCAATTCAAGAACACCACGCTGCAACTGACCCAGGACACGATGGAGCCGCACGCGCTGGAATGCGTGGAGTTTGCGCGTGCCGTGGCCGAGGGACGCACCTCACCCGTGCCGCCGGAGCAGTCGCTCTACGTGCAGACCATCCTCGACGGCATCTACCGCAGCCAGGCCGCCGGCCATGAGGTGAGCGTCTCAATCTAGTAGCACCTGGAGATTTGGGATTGGAGATTAGGAAGTGAAACGTGAGGGATGAAACGTGAAATGTGAATGTAAAAAGGTGATCGCCATATTCCTTTCACGTTTCATTCTTCATTCACTCAGCTCCAATCTCTTCATAAAGGGAGAGCTATGACAATTCATCCACTCGTCACACAGTTGCACTTTGCACGCAGCGAGTTTCTGCGCTGCATCGATGGCGTTAGCGAAGAGGATGCCGTGCGGCGCGTCATGCCCATGAATTGCATCAGTTGGTACCTCGGTCACCTGGCAAACCAGGAGCAATTCTTCTGGGTTCTCTTCGGGCAACAAAAGATCGTGGTGCCAGGGCTGAACGACCTGGTGGGCTATGGTAAACCTGCCAGCACGCCACCGCTCAAAGATATGCGCGCAGCCTGGCAGACCGTCACACAAGCCGCCGACGATTTCCTGTGCACACTTACACCTGAAAGGCTCACGGAGTTCGTGACGTTTCGTGGTGAGAAATGGCGCGAGAACATCGGCACGACGCTGCAGCGCAACATCTATCACTATTGGTTTCACACGGGCGAGGCTTATGCCACGCGTGAAGCGCTGGGGCACACCGGCCTTCCCGAATTCGTTGGCGACATGACCAACGCCGGCTACCGGGCGGAATAGATCATGACACTCCCTAACCCACTCACCACGCCGGGCACCTTTCTCGTCGGTTGTAACTATTGGGCTTCACACGCAGGGACGACGATGTGGCGCGACTGGCAACCGCAAATCGTCGCCCAGGACTTGCAGCGCCTGTCCAATGCCGGACTGCAAGTGCTACGCGTGTTTCCGCTCTGGCCCGATTTCCAACCACTCAACTTGCTGGGAACCGCCTCCGGCGCGGTGGAGACGCGCTTTGGCGAAGCGCCTCTCCCCGACGATGAAGCCGGGCGCGCGGGCGTCTCGGCCGAGATGATGGATCGCTTTCAGGCTTTCGCGGACCTGGCGGCACAAAACGGCCTGAAGCTGATCGTCGGGTTGGTAACGGGTTGGATGAGCGGGCGATTGTTCGTGCCCCCCGCGCTGGAAGGGCGCAACGTCTTAACGGACCCGCTGGCCATTCAGTGGCAAACGCGGCTGGTGCAATACTTCGCGCGGCGCTTCCACGATCACCCAGCTATCCTGGCCTGGGACCTGGGCAACGAGTGTAACGTGATGGGCAACGTCACACGCGAGCAGGCCTGGGCCTGGACCTCGGCGATCGTGAACGCCATTCGCGCCATCGATCAGACCCGCCCAATCGTCTCGGGCATGCACAGCCTGTCGCCCGCGCCCAACGCGGCGTGGCGCGTTCAAGACCAGGGCGAACTGACCGATGTGCTCACCACGCATCCCTACCCCTATTTCACGCCCTACTGCGACCAGGATCCCGTGAACACCATCCGCACCGAGCTGCATAGCACGGCCGAATCGCGCATGTACGGCGACATCGGCGCGCGCCCCGCCCTGGTGGAAGAAATTGGCACGCTCGGCCCTATGGTGACGAACGAACCCGTCGCCGCCGATTTCATCCGCGCGGTGCTCTATTCGGCCTGGGCACACGATTGTCATGGGCTGCTCTGGTGGTGCGCGTTCGACCTGGGCCACCTGACGCACGCACCCTACGACTGGGACGCTTACGAACGCGAACTTGGGCTCTTTCACACCGACGGCACGCCCAAACCGGTGCTGAACGAGTTACAGCAGTTCCGCCGCTTCATCGATCAATTGCCATTCAAGCAACTTCCCCCGCGCCAAACAGAAGCCGTGTGCATCCTGAGCGAAGGGCAGGATCAGTGGGCAGTGGCCTATAGCAGCTTCATCCTGGCCAAACAGGCCGGGTTTGACCTCACCTTCCAATATGCCGACCAGCCGCTCAAGGATGCGTCGCTCTACCTGCTGCCCTGCATCAGCGGCGGGCGCGTGCTCTATCGCCGGCATTACCAGGAACTGCTGGCGCGCGTCCGGGCCGGGGCCACGCTCTATGTCTCACACGAGAACGGTATGCTCAGCCCGTTCACGCAAGTGTTCGGCACCGACGTGCGCAGCCGCTCGAAACGCGCGAGTGCCACGCAGGCGAGCTTTGAGGCGTTGCCAGGCAGCCCCATCATCGCGACGCATGGCGAATTCCGCCTGGAGCTTGCGCCCACCAGTGCCGACGTGCTGGCGCGTGAAGCGGACGGCAACCCCGTCTTCACCTGTGCGCCATACGGCAATGGCAAGGCATACTTTCTATCCATCCCGCTCGAAAAAGAATTGACGACCACCCCCGGCAGCTTCCATTCGCCTGCGGCGCTGCCCGCATGGCAGGTCTGGCAATGGATCGCGCGTGACGTGCTTGCCCGGCGCGTGGCGCACAAAGATCACCCACAGGTGGGGCTCAGCGAGCATCCCTTGAGCGACACTCAGCGTGTGTTGATCGCGCTCAACTACAGCCCCGCCCCTGTGCAGACGCACATCAGCCTTGCGCCGGGCTGGCGGGCCGGGCAGGTATGGCACGGTGCAGCGCCTGCGCACACCGGCGACGGGTTGGACTGTCACATCGCGCCGAATGACGCGCTGGTCATGGTGTTATTGGCTGGCTAAGGCCACCACCGACCAAAGGCTGGCTCGCCCTAGCCGCGTTGGATGGACCACGGGCGTTGCATGATGCGCGCCAACCCGGCCTCGTCTATCTCGACGCCCAGCCCCGGCCCCTGCGGCACTTTCACGCAGCCGTCTTCTTCCAACACGAAGGGCTCGCGCAGATAGCCTTTGCCAAATACGGTGGTGTTGCCATCGCGCCAGTCGTTCACCTCGTTGTGTTCCTGCACCAGGAAGTTTGGGACCGCTGCATCCAGTTGAATCGACGCCGCCAGCGAAAGCGGACTGAGCGGGCAATGGAGCGCCACTTTGGCAAACGCCGCTTCGCCCATGCTCGCAATCTTGTGACACTCGGTGATGCCACCCGCGTGACAAATGTCCGGTTGCAGCACCGATAACGCCCCTTTGCTCAAGGCCTCGAAGAAAATCCATTTGCCCATCCAACGCTCACCGGCGGCAATGGGCGCGCCCGTATGATGCGCCAGGTCCGCCAGGACATCCACACGCTCCACCGGCATCGGCTCTTCGATGAATAAGGGGCGATAAGGAGCCAGTACCTCGATCATCTGGCGCGCGATGGCCGGATGCGGATTGTGTATATCCACAGCGACGTCCACCGCCTCGCCGGCGCCCTCGCGCACCGCTGCGAAAAGCTCCGCATAGTGGTCCACCCGCGACGTGACCTCTAACCCGTCGCCCGGCCCAAAATGCACTTTCAGACACCGGAAGCCCCATTCTTGCACCAGCACCCGCGCTACCTCGGCCCAGGCCTGTGCGCCTTTGGCTGTGCCGGCAGGGGCATGACCTTCGCGATATGCCTGCCCCGGCACCACCGTATAGGGCAATGCCCCGCCCGTAGCGCGGTACATGCGCACCCGATCGCGACAGGCACCCCCCAACAACTGATGAATCGGCAAGCCGGCTGCCTTGCCCTTGATGTCCCATAGGGCGATGTCGATCCCGCTGATCGCGCTCATCGTCACCGGCCCGCCCTTATATCCCACACCCGCGTTATACATCGCCTGCCACAACGCTTCGGTGCGCGTGGGATCTTGGCCGACCAACACCGGCGCCAGCCGCCGCACTTCGGCCATCACGCTTTCAGCATGATTCTCCAGGAAAGGTTCACCCAGGCCGATGATGCCTGCGTCGGTGTATATCTTCAGCCACACCCAGCTCGGTGGCACCTTCAGCAATTCCAACTTCGTAATCTTCATTGCATGCCAACCTCGTGGCGATGTCATGGGCAGACGGCGAATGCCTGCCAACACCGCATCACCAAGCAAAATCCAAAAATCCCGGTCTCGTTATACACTATGTTATCGGAGGATATCACTATGGCATTGAAAGTAGGAGTTGTCGGTCTGCGCGGCATTGGAAATCAACATGCAGACTGTCACGCAAAGGACCCATTGGCGAATCTCGTCGCCGTCTGCGATATCGTGAAGGATCGCGCCGATAAGACTGCTGCCAAGCACGGCGTGAAGGCCTATTACAGCTTGAAGGACATGCTCGCAGGTGAGCCGGATCTGGATATTGTGGACGTCACCACCGGCGGCCACGAAAACGGAAGCTGGCACTTTGAGCCGGTCATGGAAGCAATCGCCGCGGGCAAGAATGTTCTGGTGGAAAAGCCCATTTCCAATGACGTCAAAGAGGCCCGCGAGATGGTGCGCTTTGCCGCGGAAAAGAAGGTGTACCTGGGCTGCAACCTGAACCACTATTTCACACCCACCTCAGATAAAGCGCGCAAATACATCGACGAAGGCAAAATCGGCGAACCTGTGTATTGCCTGCACAAGGTGGGCTTCAACGGCGGCGAGGAAATGTATTCGCCGAATGCCTCCACACGCTTCAAGGGCTTCCCCTATGCGCACCTGAAGGCTTTCCTGGCGCATCCGTTCGCCGTGATGCGCTACTTCTGCGGCGATATCACTCACATCCAAGCTTTCGTAGACCGGCCCAGCTTCCGCCGCCATGCCGGCGACGCGATGCTGTCCATCGTTGGCGTGAATCTGCGCTTCGAGAACGGCGCGGTGGGCTACCTGCTCAGCCAGCGCGGCGACGCCGCATTTGGCCTGGGTGGTTGGTGGAGCGTGGAAGTCGCCGGGACGTGCGGCACTTTTTGCATCGAGAACTGCATCGAAAAGTTCACCTACTGGCCCGCGCCTACACCTGCAAACCCAGCCTCCATGGGTCAGGTCACCCCCACCGAAGAATACAATAGCGGCATCAGCGATTTCGGCCAGACCTTCCCGAACCGCATTCACGCCTACCTGGAAGACGTGACGAACAAGGTGCCCCTGGAGAAGTTGCGCGCTTCGGGCCGCGATGCACTCGCAACGTTGGAATATACGTTCGCCGTCATCGAATCATACGAGCAAGGCGGTGTTATGGTTCGCCCGAACCCGCTGCCATTGCTCAAGGGCGACCCACAGACCGAACTCGACTAGCTCAATTTACGCTAAAAATAGTGCTCAAAGGTCCTGGCTGTCTTCTCAGCCAGGACCTTTCACGTTACATCGCCTCATCACTTGTTTCGCGCCAATGACCTGATCGCACTGTCTGATGCAACACTCAGGACAGATTCGCAGCATCCATCATGCAAGCGCAACCGTTCGGGTGCCACTCGCAAGCTCGCCATCCCAGAAAACATAAAATCGGTGGTCAATCTTAACCACAAGTTTTGTTTTCATAAGTACAATAACAGTGTTGTAACAGGACTTCGTTCCGGAGGAGCTATGAAAATCAACAACCCCTTCTCGCTTTCGGTGTCCGAATTACAGGCGCTCATCCAGAACAACACACCCTACTTCCCAGAACTGGAAATTGATCGTGCCAACCCACAAATATTGGCACGTGCGCCTCAAACGCAGGCCATGCTGGCACTCACTCAACCCACCATGGCTGACCTGGCAACGATTCCGACTACCCCCTACACGTTCTATCGCCGCTTCGTGCGCGACGGTGATCGCACCCAATATGAAACGCCCTACTTTCTGAAACGCGAGCGCTTATCCGCAGCTACGCTACGTTTCTTCCTGGGCCAAAGCCAGTTGAAAGACGCCGTGCAGGATCACCTATGGAACATCTGCGAAGAAACCACCTGGGTACTGCCGGCCCATGAGATGCTGGTGCCCATCGATCTATTTAGCGCAGAAACGGGATTGCAACTTGCCGAAGCACTCGTGTTACTCGGCAAGCTGCTAGATGCCGAAGTACGCCATCGCGTGCGCGCCGAAGTGGAAAAACGGATTTTTGAACCCTATATCCGGCAATACAATACGTTCGGCTGGTACAAGGGAAGCAATAACTGGAATGGCGTTTGCAATAGCGCGGTCGCCGCCACCTTCCTACTGTTGGAGCCGGAGCCGGGCCGTGCAGCCTATGCGCTCTCACTCGCGCTGGCGGGGCTGAAGGTTTTCTTGGATACTGCCTTCGAGGCAGACGGCAGTTCGACAGAAGGCGTCGCCTATTGGCAGTATGGGCTGATGAACTTCGTGGTGTTGTCGGAGATGCTCTATGCGCGCACCAACACGGCATTGAACCTGCTGGATAGCGACCAGATGCGTCGCATCGCCGCCTACCCGGCCAAAATGCAGCTCTCCGGTGCAAGCTTTGCCAGCTTTTCAGATTGCCACGAGACAGTGCAATTCCACCCCGGCATCATCCAGCGCCTCTATCAGCGCTGCCGCGAAAGGTCGCTCATGAGCCTGATCGCCCAGCCCGCAACGCCGGCAAAAGATTGGCGCCTGACCACCCTGCTGCGCAATGTATTCTGGTGGGATGGCTTCCCGCTCCCCGCCATGCGCCCGGATGACGCCTATCTGCCCTCCGGCGCGGTTCTCAGGTTGGTGACGCAATCAGCCGGCGGCATTCCACTCGCCGTCACCGTGAAGGCCGGGCATAACGCCGAAAACCATAACCACAACGACATCGGCAGCTTCATCCTGCATGTTGGCGGAGAAAACCTGCTCACCGACCCTGGGCCGGGTCTCTATAGCCGCCAGTACTTCAGCCCGGAGCGCTATGACAACGTCTTCGCCAATTCGTATGGGCATAGCGTGCCGCGCATCGCGGGCCAATTGCAAGCCGCCGGGCATGAATATCACGGCGAAATCCTTGGCGTGGAAACCAACGGAACACAGAAACGCGTCGAGATGCAATTGGCCGGTGCTTATAAGGTCCCAGAACTCACCAATGCCCGCAGGCATCTGATTATGCAAGCCCAGGGGCCTCAGGCCGGCACATTCTGGCTGGAAGACACTTTCAACCTGTCAAAGCCCGCCGAAGTGGAAGAAAGCTTTGTCACCTGGTGCCAGGCGCAAATAGACGGCGCTACGGCTATGCTGAGCGGCGAGAAACACAAACTGCGCATGGTGATCGAAGCACCTGCCGGAGCCGCCTTCCAGGTGGAAGCACTTGAGGTGCAGAGCAAGGCCAATGCCATGCACGACGTCTTAAAGCGGCTAAGCATCAGCCTGCCACCGGCTACCGAAAACACAGTGCGTGTGCGAATGGAGATCAGCTAAGACGAGGCAATGGTTCGACAGGCTCACCATGATCGTCTTAGGATCATCCTGAGCCTGTCGAAGCGATATGGTCAATTGTCAAGGCCCTTTTCCAGTGCTTTGAGGCCGGAAAGGAGACACATTACCCTAAGCCTGCCCTCCACACGGATGCGGTCGGCAGGTTAGGCATTCTGCTCTATGACTGAGTGTACGTCACTCAGATGTCTCGCGGGACCTTATGCGTCAGTGCTCCTGGCTCGATACGGCTGGTTCGTTGCGAGCAGGGCCGTGACCAACCTCACGAGTTTGCGGGCTGTCAATACCAAAGCCCGTTTGTGCGCATGCGTTTTGACCTCTGCGTACTTCTTGGCGTAATAGGCCGCGTACTCCGGCACGTGTCTCCGCACGTGGTTGGCCGCCTCCACCAGATAGTAACGCAGGTAGTGATTGCCATGGCGGGTCAGCGGTGTCTGCTCCGCTTCGAACTCTCCGGACTGGTAGTGGCACCACTTCAGCCCGCC
>DAOUFG010000178.1:0-60058 GCA_034430115.1 Thermoflexales bacterium
CAGCTTGGACGTGACCATCGTTACGCCGTATGGCAATTGAGCCGCGAGCGTGGCGCATTCCTGGCCAAGGTGGAGATGATGTCCGACGAAGCTTACACGCGGCTCTATCTAAAAGTCTCTTTGCAGAGTCGCTTCTGGGAGCCTGAAGCCCAACGCTTCGGCGAAGGGTTGTGCCAGGCCACCGGTATGCACGTGGAACTGGAACGCACGCAGTCCGACGGCATCATCAGCTATAGCGCGCGCTGGGACCCATAGAGGCAGTCTGCGAAGGGGCAATTCAATGCCCCTTCTGATTCATCCACTCAACGGCCCCGATTGGTGCTCACGCCAGCCCGGCTGAGATCGCGTTTGCCTCGTCCACCATCGCCAGGTAGTTATCCACCGGCACGTAGCTGGGGATGGAATTGCCCGAGCCGACGGCATACCGCCCGCGCGCGCCGCAGGTCTCCACCAGGAAGCGCGTGTGTTCACGCACCTGCTCGGGCGTGCCGGCGGCAAGCCGGTTCAGGTCCATGCCCCCCAGGACGGCGATGCGCCCGCCATAGCGGGCCTGGAAATCTTGCACCGGGATGATCGCATCTTCATACGAATGTTTGCCGTCGATCTGCACGTCGTCGATCAGGTCTTCCATGATCGTGCTCAGGTTGCCGCACGAGTGCAGGAAGTAGGGCAACCCTTTGGCGTGCGTCATCGCGGCGATGCGCTTATGCCAGGGCAGGCAATAAGTGCGCAGCGCATTGGGGTGGATCAGCGTGGCCGTGCGGAAGCCCATATCGTCGCCGGGGAAGATCGCCACAAGCCGATCCAGGTCCAGGATGTGCGCATAGAACTTGATGAGCAGCCCGCCGATTTTATCGGTGATAGCCTGCACCAGGTCGGGCGTTTCATGCAACGCAATCGACAGTCCTTCGAGCGACATGATGAAAGACAGATGCTCAAAGATGCCGGCGGCATGGCAACTGAGCAGGCCCATCCCTTCGGGCAGGTTGCTATTGATGTATTCGAAGGGGAAGAAGTCGAAGTCTTCTACGCGCGGCCATTCATACTTCTCAAAATCCTCCCAGGTCATGATCGCGCCCTGGTGCTCGTCGGGCCAGGCGCGCTGCTTGGTGGAGCCCGGCGAGGGGTCCGGCGCGAAGAATTGTTGTTCCCTGAACGGCAACCCCTGTTCGAAGCGCACGAAGTCATACCCCATGTGATACCAAAAGGCGATGAAGTTATCCAGCGCCGCCCTCTGCGAGTCGCGGTCTGCGCCTGCCACAGCCCAGTCACGCCCCAGCATCTCCTCCGTGATCGGCTTCATCAATGTGTCATCCACCAGGTATTCCACCAGCGGCACGCGCTTGCTCTGCGAGCGGCCCATGAGGATATCCACAAACTCAGCGGCGTTTGGTTTCGGTTTCACCAATGGCAAATGCTTCAACATGATGCTTCGTGCTCCTCGATGATCGTATTCCTACTGTGTACAGGGATTATCTCATTTTAGATTGGTTCACCACAGAGCCACAGAGGGCACGGAGGTTAAAAAATAGCACTCACCGCAGAGACGCCGAGGGCGCAGAGATTTCTGTGTTCTTTGTTTCTTTGCTCCTCCGCCTCTTTGCTGTTCATTCTTTTGAACTCACCACAGAGCCACAGAGGGCACAAAGAAATATAAGTATCCTTTGAGGTCTTTGTTGCTTCGTTGCTTTGTGTTTTATGCTCGTCCTTTGTGCCCTTCGTGTTTTTGTGTCTTCGTGGTTACGGTTCTAGCTACTGTGTGGCAGACAATTTGGAAGCCGCCGCGGCGTCGATCATCCAGGTGAGGTCGCCGGGTTCGGGGGCAACGATCTGCGCGGGGAGCGTCTCGGGATCATAGGGCCCGTGCAACACGCGCTCCAATATTGCCGCTTTGCCCGCCCCGCTGACCAGGAAGATTACACGCTGCGCTGCGTTCAGCAGGCGCGGCGTGAACGTGATGCGCCACATCTTCACCTTAGGCACGTAGTGCGCCGCTACCAGCCTGTCTTGCGGCAACGCCGCCAACGTGCCGGGAAAGCACGAGGCGGTATGCCCATCCTCGCCCAACCCAAGCAAAATCACATCGAAGGCCGGCAACGCGCCGCCCAGGGCGCCGATGATCTCGGCCTCGTAAGCGCCGGCCGCCTCAAGCGCCGGGCGTTCCACGGGCGTGCGATGTACCTGCGCAGGCGGAATCGGCACGTGCCGGATCAGCGCTTCATACGCCATGTTGTAGTTCAGTTCCGGGCTATCCAGCGGCACGCACCGTTCGTCGCTCCACCACAGGTGCATCGCGTTCCAATTGAAGCGATCAACGTATTCGGCCGAAGCCATCAAGCGGAAGAGCGCGTTTGGGGTGCTGCCGCCGCTGAGTGCGAGATGAAACACGCCGCGCGCTTCGATGGCGGCCTGGCTGAACTTCATAAGCCGTTCAGCGGTGGCGTGCATCAGCGTCGCGGCATCGGGTGAGATAAAGATCATAAAACGTGAAACTGATGGGAAGAGATTGGAAAGCAGAGATTGGAGATCGGAGATTTTCCGGTGCATCTCGAATCTCCAATCTCTAATCTCGCTCTGTCAATCAAAAATCGAAAATCACAGGAGGCGCCACTCGCGCCCATCTGCGCGGATAAAGTCGTCGGCCTGCTTTGGCCCCCAGGTGCCGGCACGATACAACTCGATAAACGAGCCGCCGCCTTTGTCCCAGCCCTCCAGCACCGGCGTGATGAGTGACCAGGCCGTCTCCACCTCGTCGCTGCGGGTAAAGAGCGTCGAATCGCCCAACATACAGTCCAGTAACAGGCGCTCGTAAGCGTCGGGCGCAGGCACGTTAAATGCCTCACCATACTTGAAGTCCATGATCACCGGCATGATCTTTTCGCCGCTGCCCGGCACTTTGGAACCGAACTTCAACGAGATGCCTTCATCGGGTTGAATATTCAGCGCCAGCGTGTTCGGCTCGATCTGTTGCGCCGTGGTGCTGCCAAATAGCAGCAGGGGCGGCATCTTGAACTGGATGGCAATTTCCGAGATGCGTTTGGGCATACGCTTGCCGCTGCGCACATAGAAAGGCACCCCCGCCCAGCGCCAGTTGTCGACGAAGAACTTCATCGCCAGGTAGGTCTCGGTGACCGATTCGGGCGGTACGCCCTCTTCCTGGGTGTAGCCCTGCACCAGTTGCTTCCCCAGCTTGCCGGGGCCATACTGCCCGCGGATGGTGCCATCGCCTCGTGAAGTGTCTATGCGCAACGCCTTCAACACTTTCACCTTCTCATTTCGCACGGCATCCGCCGAAAATTCCACCGGCGGCTCCATCCCCGTCAGCGCCACCAGTTGCAACATGTGGTTTTGCACGATGTCGCGCACCACCCCGGCGTGGTCATAATACGAGCCGCGGTTCTCTACGCCCAGGTCTTCAGCCACGGTGATCTGCACGCTATCAATGTAGCGGCGATTCCAAATCGGCTCGAAGATCCCGTTCGAGAAACGGAAGACCAGGATGTTCTGCACCGTTTCCTTGCCCAGGTAGTGGTCGATGCGATAGATCTGATCCTCGCGGAAGTACTGGTGCATGTGCGCATTCAGCTCCCGGGCGGACTTCAGGTCGTGTCCGAAGGGCTTTTCCACGATGATGCGGGACCACTGTCCCGGGCAATCCTTGCACAGGGAACTGCGCCCAATCTGTTCGACGATGGTGGCATAGGCTTCGGGCGGCGTAGCCAGGTAATACAAGTGGTTGCCATTGGTGTGATGCGCTTCGTCCACCTTCAGCAACTTCTGGTGTAACGCCTCGTAGTCGTCCAGGTTGCCGTAATCGCTCTGGCAGTAGTACACGCGCTGCGCGAAACTTTTCCACAGTTCCTCGTTGATCGGCTTAGAGCGCGAAAACTCCTGGATGGTTTCGTGCAACTCTTCACGATACGACTCATCCGTTTTGGGCTTGCGCGCAAACCCAACCACGGCGAACCCCTCAGGCAGAAATCCATCGCAGGCCAGGTTATACAGCGCAGGGATCAATTTGCGGTTTGTCAGGTCGCCCGACGCCCCAAAGATAACCATGACGCACGGGTCGGGCTTGCGTTGATTTGATCGGATCATATCTGCTCTACTTATCGGCTGACTTGACAGCATGGCCACCGAATTCTTTGCGCAAAGCAGCATTGACTTTGGCGGCAAATGACTCTTCCTGGCGTGAGCTGAAGCGCTGATAGAGTGATAGTGTGATCACCGGCGCCGGCACGTCCTCGTCGATCGCAGCCTGGATCGTCCAGCGGCCCTCACCCGAGTCTTCTACGTAACCCCTGATCGTTTCCAGTTTAGGATCCTGGGCGAAGGCGTCCACCAATAGTTCCAGCAACCACGAGCGCACGACGCTGCCCTGGCCCCACACATCGGCCACGGCGTGCATGTCCACGTCAAATTCAGACCTTTCCAGGATCTCAAAGCCCTCGGCATAGGACTGCATCATGCCATACTCGATGCCGTTGTGCACCATCTTGACGAAGTGTCCCGCTCCGGCGGGCCCACAACGCAAATAACCTTTCTCGGGTGCGAGCGTCTTAAAGGCCGGTTCCAGACGCTTAAAGGTTTCGACGTCTCCGCCGATCATCAAGCAGTAACCGACCTTCAAGCCCCAGATGCCACCGCTGGTGCCTTCGTCCATGAACTGGATACCCTTCTCTTTGCACATCGCATAATGGCGCTTCGAGTCCTTCCAGTTCGAATTGCCGCCGTCCACCAACGCGTCACCGGGCTGCAACAGCGTCAACAACTTGGCAACCATCTGGTCGGTCACGTCGCCGGAGGGCACCATCAGCCACACCGCGCGCGGCGGCGTGAGCGCCTGCACCAGCTCTTCGATGGTGTATACCCCCTTAATCCCTTCTGCCTTCAACTCGTCGATCGGTTTCGGACTGCGATTACTGACAATCACATCGTGTCCACCCTGGTGTAACCGGCGCGCCATATTGGCTCCCATACGTCCTAGTCCGAAAAGTCCAACTTGCATGTTATTCCATTCCTTTTTGTGAGCTTAAGCTTGCTTGCTAAAAGCAACCGGCTTCAAGGTGAAGCCGGCTGCGTTGTATCTGGGTTGATTGGCGATGAAGACATTCCCTTTGCATCAGCGGGTTGTCTTCTTCCTTGCTGTGCGCGTTGCACTGGTTTTGCGTGCTGGCTTCGCGCCAGCACTCTTCCCGGTTGCCCGGCCCTTCGTTGCCGCTGCGCCACGGCGCGTGGTCTTCTTAACGGCCCTGGTCACCGTTTTCTTGGTAGCCTTCTTGCTTGCCCGGTTAACCGTCTTCTTACTGGCCGTGCGCCCGCTCCGGCTCGTCTTTGCGGCGGTCTTCTTCGCGGCCCGAGGCGCTTTCGCCGCACTGCGCTTGGTGGCTGCACCCGTGCGCGGCTTGCGAGCAGAACCCTTCAATGTCTGAGTGATCTTCTTCAGGCCGGCCACGACGTCGCGGTTCAGATGCAGGCGGATGACGCGCCGCCCGTGCGCCAACAGCGCCTCGTGATCACCCAGCGCCTGCGCGCGGATGAGCGTGCCGAAGGTATAGGGCTCGCCGGGGATGGGCAGGTCATCTTCGGCGTCGTAAGTCAACTGCACGGCCACGGCGCTATTCGCGCCACCTTTGTGCAACTGGCCCGTGCTATGCAGGAAGCGCGGCCCATATCCCACCGTCACCGGCAGGTTGGTGCGCGCGCCAATCGCCGCGCGGAGTTTGACCAGTTCCGCCGCCACGTCCGCGTTGTAGGGCAGGTAAGCCTGCACGGTGATGTAATCACCGGGTTTGGCACCGCGCAGGAACTTATTGATCTGCGCGTTGGCCGACTTGCTGCTTTGTTCGGTGGAGAACGCGCCATGCGCCTCGTGCTCTTCCAGCAGGCGCTTGGTGTTCGCCTTGCTCTCCGCCACGTTCGGCTCGTCGAACGGATCCACACCCAGCACCACACCGGCGATGGCCGTCGCAAATTCCCAGCGGAAGAACTCGCCGCCCAGGTCGTAGACGTCGTTCAGTTTAAATTCGACCACCGGCAGTTTGGCCCGCTTGAGCGAAGTGACCAGCTTATCGTGCGTGGCGTCGTCGCCCAGCTTCAGGTTCACATAGATGCGATCACCCGTCAGGCTTGTGATCGCTCCCTTATAGGCATCCAGCTCGCCTTCAATCGGCACGATGCCGCGGTCCTGTTTGCCGGTGCTCTCGGCAATAAGCTGTTCCACCCAGTAACCAAACGGCTCAATCTGCGGCGAAATGATGAAAGTGACCTTATCTCGTCCGGCCAACGTTGTGCCGCCCAGGTGCGCACCCAGCCACACGCCGGGGTTGATTGGGCTATCGCTCTTGCACCACTGTGCCATTTGCGCGGCGCACCCCAACAGCCTGGCGATGTCGATCCCCGCCAGTGCCGCCGGCACCAGCCCGAAATATGAGAGTGCCGAGTAACGCCCGCCGATGTCGTTGGGGTTCACGAACACCTTGCGGAACCCTTCTGCCGCAGCCAGCGATTGCAGCAAGGTGCCGTCGTCGGTAATGGCAACAAAGTGTTGCCCGGCGCCATCGGCGGCGAACACGTCCACCTTGGCGCGGAAGTACTTGTAGAACGAGTTCACTTCCACTGTGCCGCCCGATTTGCTCGATACGATGAAGAGCGTCTTCGACAGGTCGAGTTGCCTCTCCAGGTCACGGATGGTGGTCGGGTCGGTGGTATCCAGCACGTGCAGGCGCATCGAATCGCCGGAATCGGCGAGCGGCCCAAAAACCAGGCGGAACATATCAGGCGCGAGCGAGCTGCCACCCATGCCCAGCACCACCGCATCCGTCAGGCCGGAGTCACGCACTTCCTCACGAAAAGCCGCCAGCTCCGGCAGCCTCTTTTGCATCGTATCGACGACCGACAGCCATCCCAGGCGGTTATTGATGACCTTGATATGCTCGGCCGCGGCCGTCCAAAGCGAGGCATCGTGGTTCCACACGCGCGAGGCTGCCTTCAACTTCACGAGTTCGGCCACGTACCCTTGCGCGATCTCGGTGTTGCTGGCCACGCCCTGCGCTTGCAGTGCTTGGCGCTTGCTCTCAATGACATTCAGCAGCGACTTGAAGGCGTCGGCAAACAACCCAACACCGTCATCCTGCAACTTCTGCCACACCTGCTCCATAGAGATGCCCACGTCGCGCAGGTCGTCCATTACCTTGTGGGCTTCTTCGTAGCCGGTGTCGAGCGTCGGCGCGACCACGCCGTGATCGCGGAAGGCCTTCAACGTCACCGGCGGGACGGTGTCCACGGTGTGCGGGCCGATCAGGTTATCCACATAATAGGTATCGGGGTAAGCCGGGTTCTTCGTGCTGGTGCTGGCCCATAGCACACGTTGCGGGCGAGCGCCCTTCGCGGCCAGTTCCTGCCACTCAGGTTCGTCACAAACCCTCTTGAAGATTTCATACGCCAGCTTGCCGTTGGCAATCGCGGCCTTGCCCTTCAGCGCGGTCAGCTTCGCCTTCAAATCCTGATCCCACTCCGGCACGGCGGCGAGTTTCTCGTTCAGCAGCTTATCCACCAACACGTCTACACGGCTGATGAAGAATGACGCCACCGACGAGACATTCAGCGGCAAGCCCTTCTCGGCACGCGCTTTCAAAGCCGCTGCATAGGCACGCACCACGGCCTCGTACCCTTGCAGCGAAAAGATCATCGTGACGTTGATATTGATGCCGTCTTCGACGAGCGTCTGGATGGCCGGAATGCCTTCGGGCGTGGCGGGCACTTTGATCATCAAATTCTTGCGCGCCACAGCCTGATGCAGCCGGCGCGCCTCGCTGACGGTTGCATCATAGTCGTGTGCCAGGTCCGGCGCGACCTCCAGGCTGATGTAGCCATCCAGCCCATTCGTCCGTTCATAAATAGGCGCTAAAAGATCGGCCGCCGCCCGAATATCGACGATTGCCAGGGACTCAAAAACATCCTTGGCGCTCAAGCTATCGGAGGCCAGCTCCATGAACTGCTCATCATAGTCGGTGCTATTGGCGATTGCCTTTTCAAAGATCGTGGGGTTGGATGTGACGCCCAAAACGCCATACTCATCGATCAGCTTCTGCAATTCGCCGGACTTAATAATGCCGCGTTGAATGTTGTCGTACCAGAAACTCTGACCGAACTTTTGGACTTCAATATTCGGATTGCCGTTTGTTTCACTCATAATTAACTCCCCTTCTCCATCGCCTCAATCTTCTTAAGCCGTGCGATGTACCGCTCGCCCTGGTTGAACTTTGCCGCCAGGAAGGCCCGTACCAGTTCATACGCCAATTCGACGCCGATGATGCGCCCGCCCAGTACCAGGACGTTCATGTCGTCATGTTCCACACCTTGATGCGCCGAGTAGGTATCGTGACAGACGCAGGCACGAATGCCGTGCATTTTGTTGGCTGCGACACACGCGCCCACGCCGCTGCCGCAAACCACGATCCCTCGCTCCACTTTGCCTTGCTGGATGGCCTCTCCAACCAGTTTGGCAAAGTCAGGGTAATCGGAACGTTCTTCGTTATATGCCCCAAGATCGACGGCTTCATGTCCGTCTACTTTTAATTGTGCGACGATGAGATTTTTGAGCGCGAAGCCTGCGTGGTCACCCGCCACTGCGATTTTCATGACACTCCTTCGTGCCGTGGATTAGTTTAAAGTAATACACTCACCTAAACTCAGCCATTATATCCAGTCAAGCCGTTTTTTTTAAGGGTATGGCTTTTTCTAATGAATTTCCAATCTATGAGTGGTTTAGGGATTGTTCCGGGAGATTAGAACCCTTATCTATGCGCTATGTGCAGGAGATGCTCAACGCACATATCCTTGTGACACACGCAAGTGCCCCAGACGACGCGCCACCACGCTGCGACGCTCACCCCGCCACGCTGAAAGCACGCTTGTCTCTCTTTACACGCCGGCTGGCGAGTGCCGAACAAAGGGGAGTATGCACCGCCTACACGACGACGACGGTCGTGCCTTCGGTCATACTCTTGCTCATCGTATAGCGCTCGATCATATCGTTGGCCGGCATGCTCCAACGCCAGACCCATTTGGCATTTTCAGACGGCAAATTCACGCAGCCGTGGCTGCGTTGCACGCCAAAGTCATTGTGCCAGTAGGTGCCGTGAAAGGCGATGCCGTTGGTGATGAAATAACTCACCCACGGGATGCCCGGCAAGTCGAAGTAGTCCGAATCGCCGGCGGCGCCGCCATACATGTGCTGCGTAGGCGTCTTGCGGTAGACGTGCCAGGTGCCGGGGGGCGTCGCAAAATTGCCCGCATCGCTGAAGACGGCGCCCGTGGCGGCGCGGCTGGTGAAGACTTCCTTTTCCTTTTCGTAGGCATACACGCGTTGCTCTTTCAGGTTCACGACCAGCTTTTTATCCTGGGGGGCCACGTCGGGCGAAAGCGGCTCAAATTCCTCCGCCGTGATCGGGCGCAGATGCTTCCCAGGGACGAAGTACAGCCCGGCAAAAGATTCATCCTCGATTTGGTACCACAGGTCGGTGCTCGTCAGATCGGTGGACTTCACCACCTTCACCACTCTATAGACGGTGCCACCATAATAACGGTAGCGCGTGCGCGCTGCGCTGAGCGAAGGGCCGGAGCGCGCATCCGTATAGGGCACCGTCACTTCAGCCCAAAAGCCGTGTTCCCCGGCGTCAGTCCTTGTCTCGTTCAATTGCCAATGCACCGGCTGTACCAGCGCCGAATGGATGTAACCGCCTTCCACCTCGTACCATATCTTATTGTGCCAGTTGCCCGAGTCCGTTTCCATCTCCACATATATCGGCAACACGGAATCGGTTGCCAAAGTTTCTACCACTTTGGCGTCCATGCTGGGTTCCTTGCGCACCACCGCGCCATAATTAATTGCCCGCGCAAATCCAATGATCGGGCGAGTGGGGGCGGGGGCCTCGGGCAAACCATCGGCGTAACGATCGACGATTGAGGGAAGTGGCGGCAAGAGGGCCTGGGAGAGGGCAAGCGAACTTAACTTAAGTAGCGAGCGGCGGTTCAATCTCATAGCTGCCTATTCTACTCACGGAATCTTAATTTTGAATCGTTTCAATATGGACTTTTCATTCGCGCCGTGTACAATCTGCACTATCTGTAGAGTTCATGTGTGGGTGCATCCAGGACTAACCTTCGTATAGGACCGCCAAGCTCACGGGCTTGGGCGGCCTTTTTTGTTTATGTGGCGCTGGACATTTGCTCGAACCTACGGATTGTTTTAACACGCTGCGGCGGGCATGTTCCTGGCAGCACACCCGATCTTAGGAGGATCGATGAACAGTAAGTTATTCGTTGGCAATTTGTCGTACAGCACCACTGAGGAAGAACTGCGCGAGTTTTTTAGCCAGGCCGGCAACATCAAAGCAGTCACAATCCCCATGGACCGCACGACGGATCGGCCCCGTGGCTTTGCATTCGTAGAGATGGAAAGCCCAGCCGAGGCACAGAAGGCGATCACACTATGCAATGGTCAAATGCTTGGTGGGCGACAAATCAATGTCAACGAAGCGCGTCCACCGGAGGCTCGCAGTAGCTTTGGTGGTGGCTCAGGTGGTGGTGGCAACCGCGAAGGTGGCCGGGACTTCAATCGCGGTGGCGGCGGCAATGATCGCCGTGGTGGTGGCCGCCCGCAGCGTCGTTTCTAATTGTTCGACCCTCATATTGACCGGAGTTTGATACAAAAACCCGGGAAGCCAGGCTGATCTTTCAACCAGGCTTCCCGGGTTTACTTTTTAGAGCACCTTCGTCACCTGCAACCCCAGTTTCTTTTCCTGGTTCGCCTTCTCAATCGCCTGTTCAGACCCAAGCACTACGACGCTGCCTTCGGCCTTTACCAAATCAAGAACATCCGCAAAGGCGTGCACGTCCTTGGCGGTCGTGCCAAGCACCTCGTCACGCAGCCGCTGCCGATCGGCTTCGGTATCGCCGGCCAGGTAACGCAACATCGACGTATAGCCCTTGGCGTCGGGCAACTGATATTGGTCCAGATCGCCGATGGTGCCGATGATCGACTTGGTCACTTCCTCATCGCTCAATTCCGCCGTGCGCAGGAACTCGGCCGTGTTGTCATAGGTTTCGAGCGTGCCTTGCAAGTTCGGGTCACGATAGGAGACGAACGTAAATGTGCCGGAACGGTGATCGAACAGGCAGAAGCCGCCATAAGCCCCGCCCTGCACGCGCACGCGCTCCCATAGCCAGGTGGTGCGCAACAGGTTGTTCGTCACCATCACCGAACCGTTCAACCGATACCCCAGCTTGTAGAGGTTTGCGCCCTTGCCTACATAATTCACCTGGGCCGGGATGGTAAGCCCCTCCGGTGCGCTGCTGGCGGTCTTCCAGGCACCGCCGTTGCTCGCGCTGCCCTCCGGCAACGCCGTCAAGAAGCGCTCCAACACCGGCTGGAATGTTTGCCAGTGAGCCTGATCCAGCGTGACGTTGCAGATGGCATTCGCGCGATTCAGCAACTGGGCGCGAATCGCTTCCAGCGTCTTCAGCACCGCCGGCCAATCTTTCTCCACCTGCTCCGCCAGGCGACGCAGGAAGAACAGATAGCTGACGCCGTTCATCTGCTCGCCCGCCCAATCGGCCTGCGTGTAATGTGCGCGCAACCGCGTGTTGACCACACGGTGCCCGGCCGGCACCAGCCCCGCCTCCTGGCCGGCTTTCTCTTCCAGCACCATCTGGCGGAAGCGCTCGCGGTTATCCAGTTTCACGGTGAGCAGCACGTCTTGCAAGATGTTCAACAGATCGGCACTCTGCGCCACGGTGGCCTTGCCGCGCAAGAATAGCCAGGCCGTCGCAGCATCGTCCGCGCGATGCTGTATAGCAGACGTGAACGATGCGGGACGGATGCCACCCGTCTTGCTGCCGATGCGCTGGGCCAGTTTGACGAAGTCCTCGGTCTGGGTGCCCATCTCCAACAGCGCGCGCCCGAAGAGCGTCACGTAGGGTAAATACTCGGGCGCCAGCGCGCGCAGATTGAATCCGACGTCCAGGTAAGTGATGCCATTGGTAAACAAGTCGTGATAGAGCAGCTTCACGTCTTGCGCCTGGCTGATCTCCAGTGGGATCAGCGTGTTCCGCTTATCGATGTCCGCCAGTTTCAGCATCGGGATGGTCGCCAACGCCTCGGGCGAATCGGGCGCGGCTTGCAATTCCTTCAGGCGCTGCGTCTCGGCGATGATGTTCTGCACCTCGGCGTCGGTCATGGCGGCGCGAGCCTTGTCCAGCCGCTCACGCTCCGCCGCCTCCTGGCGAGCGCCGGCGCCGGCATCGGGCTGCAACAAGACGGTGGTGCGGTGCATATTGTTCAAGAAGGATTGCTCGATCAACCCCTCAAAATAGCGCGGGTTCGCGGCCAGCTTTTGCTTGATAGCGTTCAGTGGCACTTCAAAGGCCAGCCGGGCCAGCGGGTCCGCCCCATGCAGCCAGGTCGTCAGTGCGCTGAGCATCAGCGCCAACCCGCGCGGGAAGGAGCCGGTGTTATTTTCACGCAGGCGGAACTCGACGGTGTTCAACGAAGCCTCCACCATCTCGCGCTCGATGCCGGTGCGCACAAGCTGGGTGAGCGTCTCCAGGATGAGCTTTTCCACCTTGCTGGCATCTTGCGGCGTGATGCCCTTCAAGCCGGTGGAGAAGCTCAACTGGCGCAGTTCGTCTTCCAGGCCGCCGCCGGTCAGGTCTTCACCCAGGCCGGAATCGATCAGCGCCTTGCGCAAAGGCGAAGCGGGCGTGCCCACCAGGATGTGTGACAGGATGGCCTGGGCCAGCGCGGCTTCCACGTCGCTGTTGTCGTCCAGCAACCAGTTGATCGTCACCAGCCCCTTCTTCTGCGGTTTGCCGCCGTCCTGTTCGCCCGCGTGATAGCCATACACCAGGTGATGCGACTCTTTGAAGGGGGCTTGCAGTTTGATGCGCGGCGCGGCTTCGATGGCGCCGAAGTCTTTCAAATACCCCTGCACGATTTCGAGACGCTTCTCAGGGTCGTCATTGCCATAGAAGTAGATGAACGCGTTCGACGGGTGATAGTACTGGGCGTGAAACTGCTTGAAGGCCTGATAGGTCAGGTCGGGGATGCTGGCCGGGTCGCCCCCCGAATCGACGCCATAGGCATTGTCGGGGAAGAGCGACTGCTGCGTGTAACGGCCCAGCAGGTTATCGGGCGACGAATAAGCCCCCTTCATCTCGTTGAACACCACGCCCTTGAAACTGAGCGGCTGGTCTGGGGTTTCCAGTTCATAGTGCCAGCCTTCTTGCTTAAGCGTTTCGGGCGTGATGCGCGGGTAGAATACCGCATCCAGGTAGACGTCGATCAGGTTGTAAAAGTCCTGCAAGTTCTGGCTGGCGACGGGGTAGCACGTTTTGTCAGGATACGTGAAGGCGTTGAGAAACGTATTCAGCGACCCCTTCATAAGCTCGACGAATGGCTCCTTCACCGGGTATTTGCGCGACCCGCACAACACCGAGTGTTCCATGATGTGCGCCACGCCGGTTGAATCGGGTGGCGGCGTGAGGAAGCTGATGCCGAACACCTTGTTCTCATCGTCATTTTCCATAGAGAGCAACTGCGCACCGGTTTGGATATGCCGATACAACCGCGCACGCGTATTAATCTCTGGAATCGTCTGCTCACGAATCAGTTCAAAATGATCCTTTGACATATTTCCTTTACACCCCGCAGCGCTCCTACTACCGTGGATCATGCACCACGCGGAGCTAAGCATTACTGACAAAACCAATCATGGTGAGCCTGTCGTCCTTCGGCAAACTCAGGATGCACCCCTTGCCAGGCGCCTTAACCAGGATTAAATCTTATCATCGACAATGGAGAACCATGAACATTGCACAAAAACTTGCCTATTGGGCCGATTGGCTGCGCGAGATTTCCGCAACGGGATTGTTCTTCGCCTCCAACATCTATGACGAAGGGCACTTTCGCGCAGTACAGACCATTGCGATGGAAATGATGGCGACCGCGACGGGGCAGACGCCGGAGCAAATCGAGCCCTTGCGCACGACCGTGTTCGCGCACCGCACGCCGTTTTCGGTGGTCGATGCCGCCGTGATCGACCAGGCCGGGCGCATTTTGCTGATTCGTCGCAGCGACAACAACCTGTGGGCCATGCCCGGGGGCGCGTGCGAGGTGGGCGACACGCCCGCCCAGGGAGCCGTGCGCGAAACGTTGGAAGAAACCGGGGTGCATTGCCGGCCAGTGGCGCTCGTCGGCGTGCATGACTCGCGGCGTTGCGGGGCAGTCAGCCAACACCAGCTCTATCTACTCCTGTTTCTATGTGAGCCGCTGGACGTGAGCCGGATCGGGCATGGCTCACACGCACACGAGGTAAAAGACGTTGCATGGTTCGCTGAGGGCGCATTGCCGCCGGAGAACGAGATCGACCCTGGTCATCGCACCCGCATCCCAGAGGCTTATCGCGTCTGGCATGGCGACACGCGCGCATTCTTTGGCGCTGCGTGAGAGCGCTTCGGAGCCGTGGGGGCATGGGAGAGCGGGTGAAAGGGAGCAAAGGTGCGCCACCTCTCCCCTGTTTCCGCAGCCCCCAAGGCATCGATGTCCAAATAAGTTGCCAGAAGAAGCTGACGAGAGCGTCAAATGTAGGGCGACTTGTTAAGTCGCCCAGTCAGACTCGCAAGGGCGAGATAACATCTCGCCCTACATGATCGAGGCAAAAGCGGCGTTAGGAATTTCAGCGACTAACTCAGAGTGACACGCGGCGAAAAGCCTCCACGTAAGTGACCTTGCCGTCGGCGGTCATGTGGAACATGCTCTGCCGATAGCGTGCCTCGAAGCGGGCCGGGTCGGGATCTTTGATCTGCGAGACGTGCTGGCACACCGCCCTGGCCTTGACTGACACGTAATCACTCACGTCCACCCACGTATTCGGCGCAATGGGCCCGGCGAAATAGACTTCACGCGGGTTGTGCATCTGGAACCCTTCCTCCAACAGTTCGGGGAAGAACATGCGGTTATTGGCGGCAGGGAAGATGGCGTCGCACACCAGCAGACCCATGGTGCGATGATCGGGATGATTGATCCCGCGCGCGCCGGAATGGATCGTCTGGTGATCGGTGGTGACGATGATCTGCGGCCTGGCACGGCGGATTTCGCGCGTCAAGTCGCGGCGGAGCGCCAGCGTGTTATAAAGATCGCCGTCCACGTAGTGCAAGAAGCGAATGTCGTGAACGCCGAGTACGGCTGCGGCATTACGCTGCTCCACCTCGCGCAGTACGGCCAGTTCATCCGGGGTGATATCCGTCCGGTCGGTGCCCTTCTGCCCGCCCGTGACAATGGCGTAGTGAATCGTATTTCCTTCGGCTGCCCAACGAGCTAATGTGGCCCCGCAGAAAAATTCGGGGTCGTCTGGATGCGCAACGATAACAAGAATGTCCATATTCTATTTAGTTGTAAGTATGCTTCGTCGTGAAAGGCGACCGGCCGAAGGCGAATTCGCTCCTGCCACCCGCCCTTCATCTTAACTAAGGTTCCGGCGGTTTGCGCTGCAATGGCCGGCGGAGTGGCCTGCGCACAGGTCGAGGGGCTGATGATGGCTCTGTGGAGGAGGGCGGCTCGCTCTCGCTGCCCTGGCTCGTGTGTGGGGCTTGCGAAAGGTCACCACGCCGCGCGGACGCCTGGCGTTTGCTATGCAATGGGCGTTTATACCCTTTGTGTTCGCCGGTGGTTGCGGCTTCTTCCGTCGGCTTTGGATGCTGCTGCGCAGCCGGTTGCGTCGTGCCGGGCGCAGCCTTGTGTTTCTTCTTCTTGTGCTTCTTCTTCGGCGTGGCGTCGGACGCACCCGCAACGGCCTCCGCCTTGGCCGCAGGTTCGGCAATTGCCGCCTCCGGCGCAGCAACTTCGGCGGATTTGTTCTTTCCGCAAGTACACTCGCCATTTTCGTGCCTGTCGCACGTCCCACTGGCAGCCTTCTCTTGCAAACGCTTCAGCTCTTCCAACGGCACGATCTCTTCACGGTGCACCAGGACTTGCTTGGCCGTTTCGCCTTCGCCGATCAGCAGCACCACCGAGTCACGCATCGGCAGCACGTCCACCACCTTGCCCTGCCCCTGGGGAGAGCCGATGATGGTGTTCTTCTTCGGCAGGTGCCGGCGCGCCTCCACGTATTGCTCATACTCATAGATGAGACAACAGCGCAAGCGCCCGCACATGCCGGTGATGTCATGCGGGTTCAGGCTCAGGCCTTGCTCTTTGGCGTGCTTGATGGAGATGGGGCTGAAGTCCGTCAAGAAACGTGAACAACAGCGCTGTTCGATGCCGCAGGCGCCCATCCCGCCCACAATCTTGGCCACTTCGCGCGGGCTGACCTGGCGCGTCTCGATGCGCGCGCGGTAGAGCCGGCTCATAATCTGGCGCAGTTCGTTGGTCTCCACGCGCTCTTCCTGGTCAGAGGAGTAGAGGAAAGTCAACGTCTGGCCGTCGAAGCTATATTCGGCCTTTACGATCTTAATCGGCAAGCGCAAGGCGTTGGATTCGGCCCGGCAGGCGATCATCGCCTCCAGTTCCTTACTCTCATAAAAGTGGCGCATTGCCATGTCGCGCCCGGTGGCCAGGCGCTCCACGTGCTTGAACACGCTCAGGTCGTGCGTATCGCGCGGCGGCTTGAGCGATGCAACCTGGCCCATCTGGCGCCCGCGCGCGGAATCCACCACCACCCAGTCGCCAACCTTCAGGTCGAATTTGTCGGCCAGGTAGTGATAGACTTTGCCGGCACGTTGAAAGCGCACGCCGGCAAACCTAAGTTCCGCCGGCGCCTGCCTGATGGATTGTGCTTGCATCCATTCCGGCGCATCAAACATGGATGGCTCGGGGGCTGCAGGGGGCATCGCCCCTTCTGCCACCGGAGATGATTCCACGCGCCCCGGAGTGGGGATATCGTTCGTCATTCAATAATCCTGCGCTAACCAATCACCGAAATTGGGATGACGTTGTTATCCTGGTAGTTTACAACGCTCACGCGCGCCGCAACCTGCCGGGCGATTTCGACGAATCGCTTAGCCGTCTCCGATTCCGGGTTCGAGAGGATGAGCGGCTTGCCGCTATCACCGCCCACACGGATGAGTGGGTCCAGCGGGACGCTTCCCAGGAAGGGCACCCCTTTCATGGTCGCCAGGCGCTGGCCACCGCCCTCGCCAAAGAGCGCCACCTGCGCGCCGGTGTTCGGGTCGGTATAGGGCCCCATGTTCTCCACCACGCCCAGCACGGGCACTTTTAGCTGCTCAAACGCCGCCAGGCCCTTTTGCGCATCGCTGAGCGAAACCAGTTGCGGCGTGGTGACGATGATGCCCATCACCCCGGCGGCGACCTGCGCCAGCGAGAGTTGCGAATCGCCGGTCCCGGGCGGCATGTCGATGATGAGGTAATCCAATTCGCCCCAATCCACATCCTGCAGGAACTGGCGAATGGCACTGTGCAGCATCGGGCCGCGCCACACCAGCGGCGCTTCGGGTGGGTAGATGAAACCGATGCTGAACACTTTGATGCCGTGGATTTCCATCGGGATGATCTTGTCGTCGCGTTGTTCGATGGAAGGGACGGTGTGCTTGCCGTCGGGCGTGATGTCGGCGGTGGGCAGGCCCAGCATGATCGGGATGTTGGGGCCATAGACGTCGTTATCCAACAGGCCGACCTTCGCGCCCGTCATGCTCAGCGCCAGGGCCAGGTTCACTGCAACGGTGCTCTTGCCCACGCCCCCTTTGCCCGAAGCGATGGCAATGATGTTGCGCACAGGAATATTCAACGCCCCCTGCAGCCGCGCGTTGGCAGCGACGTTGCTGCTAAAGTTGATGCTCAGCTTGCCGATGCCGGGGAGTTTATTCAGTTCAGCGCGCGCGGCCCGCTCGATGACATCTTTCAATGGGCAGGCCGGGGTGGTCAATTCAATGCTGAACGCAACGTCGTTGCCTGTCACGTTCAGATTCTTCACCATATTCAGACTGACGAGGTCTCGATGTAACTCTGGTTCAATCACTCGCGAGAGTGCATTGAGCACTTGCTGTTCAGTTAACGCCATTATTTACCTTCTCAAGTCCGCTAAGTTTCTTTTCGATGATGCTCATCGTTGTATCGTCCAATGATTCTACCAGTGTATGTGAGGCGCAGGCGAACAAAAGATGCATAGAGTGCAAAATGATATAATTGCTCTCGTAAATCACAGCCAAAGAACTGCCCGATTGGCAGGAGGGCTTCGTAAGAAGCATCAGGCTGCTCCACCCTCTGTTTGGGAGAACCCCAAATATGGTGGTTTTTTATTGGTGATCTATTGAGATCAACCCCTTTGCAAGCGCCGTTTGCATAGCTTCCCGCATTTCCATATCGTTTTCATATGCGTGTCGCGCTAACCCGCATATAGCATCGGCCAACCTCAGTAATGGATCGTTTTCTTCGCGTCTGATACCACGCACTTTGCGAATATTCACGCCCATTTGACGCATCCTTGCACCCAGTATCTGGGCTCCTTTTGCTTCAAGCGCATCCACAAGAACCGTCGCCCTGTGGTCCTGCTGCGTCATGAGGGCAGCGCTAATTATCTCCGCCATTTGCGAAAGATAGTCCAGTGTGGAAAAACGTAAACCAACCACAATGTGGCAGTTCGACCGCTGCTCATCCACCAAATGCAATGCAGCCGTGATATAAGCCTTGCGACGCTGTGGAATAGTCTTATGCCATTTGCGAGTACCCCTGCCACTTGTCCGCTCAATTTGTTCCAATGACGTCAACAACGACTCTCGCTGCTCAGACGTGATGACAACTGCAACAATAAATACTGCCCCATGAGTATCTTGGCCCGATTCATCAACGTAGCAATATAGTTTGTGTGTCACGTGTGTCCTGAGCTTTGCTCATTATAAAGAGCCTCAGAACAACGTAGGGCGCTTGATCAAATCGAAGTAAAAAACAAGTCAGACTTTTTATAACAAGTCTGACTTGTTCGATAATCTCCAATCTCGATACCCTAATCTCAGCTTTCCTGGGCCGGGGGTTTAGGCGCGGCCTTGGCAGCCGCCTTCTTTGCATCTGCGGCGGCTTTGGCTTCGGCAGCGGCCTTCTTCTTCGCCTCTGCGGCAGCCTTCTCTTCCAACTCGCGCGCCCAATCCGCCGGGTGGATGGAGGCATGATACGTGTCCGGCATGAGCAGCTTTTCTTTATCAAACACCAATTCGTGACTGCGATTATGCTGCGAGACAATCTCGTAATTGTGATCCATCTTGATCGCATCGAAGGGGCAGAACTCGGCACAGAAACCACAGTTCATGCACACCGTCGTATCGATGTGGAATTCCTTCGGTGCCGGCACGGGACGCTTGGTCACCGGGTCCTCGGTGCGCACAATCCAGATGCACTGGGGCGGGCACACCTTGGCGCAGATGCCGCACGAGGTGCATTTTTCCTCGCCCGTGGCCGTATCGCGCACCAGGAAAGGAAGGTAGCGGAAAGCCTCGGGCAGGGGCAGGCGTTCCTCGGGATATTGCACCGTCACGATCCCGTGATTCTTGGGGTTCTGTCGCCGCAAGGGGCGCGGCTCCAGCCCGGCTTTCTTGCCGATATATTTAAAGTCCTCGGTATACGTCGTGACGAAATGCTTCAACGTGACGCCCAGGCCTTTGAGTATGCCAGTTCCAAGTAAACCCATCTTTAGTATCCTATTGATGATTGTTGATTGACGATTTTCTGTCCGGTTTGAATCGACAATCGTCAATCGTGAATCGTCAATCCAGCTAACGGTCAACTTCTCCCAACACAATATCGAGGCTGCCCAGGATGACCACCGCATCGGCCACCTTCTGGCCCACGGTCATCTCCTTCAGCGCGCTCAGGTTGATGAACGACGACGAGCGCACATGATAGCGATAGGCATTCTGCCCGCCGTCGCTGACCAGGTAGAACCCCAGTTCGCCCTTGGGCGTTTCCACGCGCGAATACACTTCGCCGGCCGGCACGCGGTGGATGTAGGCCTTCTTGCCGGCCTGGATGTCGCCGGGCTTGGTCTGGTCGATCTGCGCCAGCGCCTGCTCCAGGATGCGCAACGACTGGCGCATCTCCTGCACGCGAATGCGGTAGCGATCGTACACGTCGCCGCCGTATAGCGTGGGGACGTCGAAGTCGAACCGGTCGTAAATGCTATAGGGGTCGGCGCGCCGGATGTCGTAACCAACGCCCGAAGCGCGTAAAACCGGCCCGGTGACGCTATAGGCGATGCAGCGCTCGGCAGGCAAATACCCCACGCCGATGGTGCGCGCGCGCACGATCTCGTTATCGCTCAGCAGGCGTTCCATCTCGTCAATCGCCCTCGGCAGGCGTTCCTGCACCAACAAGCGGATTTGCGCCAACTCATCGGGCGATAAATCGCGCGCCACGCCGCCGAAGCGCATATAGTTGTTCATCATGCGGCTGCCGGTCACCTGGTCGAAGATGTCCAGGATCAGTTCGCGCTCGGTGATGAAATACAGCGCCGGGGTGTAGAAGGCACCCAGGTCATTCAGCAAGAAGCCGATGGACCAGAAGTGCGAGGCCACACGGGTTAATTCCACCATGATGACGCGCAGATACTCGGCTCGCTCCGTGGGCTTCAGCTTCATCAGCTTTTCCACGCCCGTCACATAACCCAGTTCGTTCGGCATGCCGCACAAATAATCCAGCCGGTCGGTATAGGGGATGTTGTGCAGCCAGGTGTTGCGCTCGCCAATTTGCTCATGATTGCGGTGCAGATAACCCAGCACCAGCTTCAGGTCGGTGATCGTCTCGCCATCCAGTTTCACCACCATGCGCAACACGCCGTGCGTGCTGGGGTGTTGCGGGCCCATGTTCACGATCAATTCGTCCGTCTGGATGCCCGTCTCCTGGAAGGGAATGTCGGCCACGCCGGCGGTGGGCGCTTCGCTCTGCATCGTGGTATACAGGCCCTCGTCGGGGTTGCCATGATATTGATTCGGGTCGAAGCCGGGCGGGTATTGCACGTTGTCGTGCCACGGCACGCGTTCCTCAGCCAATTTGTGCTCGCCGGCCGGCCAACGCGAATCATAAGGCTTATTGTCTTGCTCGTAGTAGGGCTCGTGCCAGTCTTTGCGCATTGGGTGACCGTCGAAGCCCTCCCACAGCAAGATGCGCCGCAGGTCGGGGTGGTCCGTGAAGCGCACACCGTAAAGGTCGTAAATCTCGCGCTCCTGGAATTCCGCACCCGCGTAAAACGGCGTCATGGAAGGCAACGCCACGGAATCGTCGCGGGGTACGCGCGCCTTGAAGCACAATGGCGCGCCGCCGACGACGTGCTGTGCGTGATAGACCACTTCCAGATAACCCTCTTTGAGGTAATCCACGCAGGTTACGTTGACCAGCATTTCCAGGTGCAACTCGTCGCGCAGGAAGAGCGCCACCTCCGGCAACTTCGACACATCCGTCACCAACACGCCTTCAAAAGGCGCAGGTTGAATGAGGCTCTCGCCAAAGTGCTGTTGCAACGCCGTCATCTCGGGCGTCAGGGTCGCGAGCGTGATGGCGGGCTTCTTCTCGGCCCGCGCAGGGGCAGGCCTGGCCGCCGGGGGGGTTGTAGTTGCTTCTGCCATTTCTAAATATATCCCATGCGCGCTCACTCACGTGAGCCGAGCGCGCGACAACCAATACAACTTAACCGAATGCTTTTGTCTTTTCTGCAATCTCGTCCGCCCGGCGCATATCGACGACGTCGGGCCCAAGCAACGGCACAGGCACCACGTCATCCTCACCGGGGGCATACCAGGGCACGCTGCGCACCGACTGCTTGTCGATCTTCTCTTGCAACGTGATGAAACCGTGCATCAGCGCTTCCGGGCGGGGCGGGCAGCCGGGGATGTAGACGTCCACCGGGATGAATTTATCGATGCCCGAAACGACGTTATACCCCTCCTTAAAGGGGCCGCCCCCCGTAGCGCACGCGCCCATAGAAATGACGTAGCGCGGTTGGGGCATCTGGTTATAGAGCCGCACGATTTGCGGCACCATCTTCTTCGTTACAGTGCCGGAAACGATCATCAAGTCGGCCTGGCGCGGGCTGGGGCGCATCAGTTCCCACCCGAAGCGAGCCAAATCGTGGCGGGCTGCCGCGGTACAGATCATTTCAATCGCGCAACAAGCCAACCCGAAGAGCATGGGCCACATGCTGCGTTTGCGTCCCCAGTTATAAATCTTATCCAGCGTCGTGATAAAAACGTTCCTATCCAGTTCCGGCGGGACGCGCGGATCATTCTTAATCTCATCTGCGCCATCGCCCGGCAGAGTCATCTCTGCATCAGCCATTGAACACCCTCCAAACTCATAAACGCTCACTCACTCTATTTCCACCCACTCAGCTTGGATCCGTTCGAGCCATTCAACGTAGATTACCTTTGGATCGTCTGCAAATGCCTCCAGCCCAATGACCCACCCATGTAGTACGTGATAATCGAGTTCGGTCGGGTCTACTTCTGGGTGCGCCGCCTTCAGGAGCAGGGCGATTGGATATGCATCATCCCAGTAAAGCGGGTCGTGTATAGTACCAGCCATTACTTGGCAGCGATTATACATCGCCAATGTATGATAATGACGCTTTTCACAAGCGTCAAATAAACAAGACCATTGTTTGACAAATTCTCTCGTTCTCTTAGAATACAGATTATGCAAGCAACTCGACAGCGTATCCTGGAGCTATTACGGGATGCGCAAATATTAACCGTAGAAGAGCTAGCCGCCAAACTGGAGTTGACGCCGGTCACTGTGCGGCATCATCTCGATATCTTGAAGAGCGAGGGGTTGGTACAAGTGCCGGAGGTTCGTCGTCGCGACGCCCCTGGTCGCCCACAATACACATTCCAGTTAACACCTGCCGCGCTTGCATTCTTCCCCAAGAATTACCAGTCATTCACGAACCTGATGCTCACCGAGATCAGCAGCAGTATGCCGGCGGAGCAGATGGAACAAATCCTGGGCAACGTCGCTGCACGGATGGCTGTGGAAGCCACCATCCCTGGCCCCGAGGCACCGCGCGAGCAGCGTTTACAGGCAGCGGTGGATTACCTGAATTCACGCGGCTACGCCGCAGAGTGGTTGCAAGAGCCCGACGGCGCATACATCTTGCGCACGCACAATTGTCCTTACCACGAAGTAAGCCACGAACACGGCGAACTGTGCTCCATGGACCTTCAATTGGTGACGCAACTGCTGGGCGCAGAACCGGCGCGCCGCGAGCGATTGAGCGCCGGCGGCACGTGCTGCTGCTACGTGATGTAAGATTTGACAGTCTTTGAGTTTTAAATACAATCTTGAACGTGTTTTTGATAATGCCCATCGTCTTTATAGATTGATTGGCCTGAGGAGTTGAAAGAGAGAATGGCGACTACAGCTTTTGAAACAGTTCAGGTCGAAGAAACCCCTGTGGAAGAGACCGCAACGATCACATTGACCCCTGCCGCGCAGGGCAAATTGCAGCAGCTTCTACAAGAGCGCAATATCCCCGACTACGGCTTGCGCGTGTTCGTGGCGGGCGGCGGATGCTCCGGCCTGCAATATGGGATGGCCTTCGAAGCCAAGGCGCGCGACTTCGACACCGTCATCGACCAGAGTGGCGTGCACCTGTTCGTGGACCCCACCAGCATGATGTACCTGGCTGGTGCGTCGATCGACTACGTGGAAAGTTTGATGGGCGGCGGGTTCAAGATTGACAATCCAAACGCGGTGTCTTCCTGCGGTTGCGGCAATTCCTTCCGCACCAAGGATTCGGGCAGCGCCGACGATGAGGCCTGTGGTTGTGGCTCGGGCTGCAATTGTCACTAAAGGCATCTCTCGCATCATCCAGGACGTCGGGTGGCCGTGCGCTGCTCGGCGTCCTTTTTTTATTCCCGTGAGCACACCCAGGCCCCCTTCGCCCGACGCCACAGCGTTTACCTCACCGGCAACAGTCGCCTCTACCAACGCTCCCGCCGAGGAAGGTCGCCGGTCAATCGCCTTGTGGCAGCGTGGGAAACCGGCGACGCAGGTTGGTACAATCCGATAAGCATGACAGTCAGGAGTTGATAACGCATGATGAGACTTTTCGGCCCTAAACAAGAGAAATACCCGCGCCTGTGGCTGGACCTGGGCGACCTGGGCGACCTGGTAAACCCGGCCGGGCCACATGAGCAGTGGCAAGATCACGGCCTGGGGCTCTTGCGCACCATTCTGCACCAGCAAGGCGTGATGACGGATATGTTCTCCACGCGCCAATGTACTTCGTGGGACGAGGTGCGCCGCAAGATGCAGGGCTATGACATGCTCATTATGAATGTGCGCAGTTACACCTTCCCGGCGGCCTATCGCGCGGCAAAAATATTCAAAGAGGTGAACCCGCACGGCACCGTCGTCGCGGGCGGGCTGCACGCCACGGTCGCGCTGGACGAAATGTTGGCCGTCGAGGAGTTTGACCACATTTGCCAGGGGCCGGGCGAAAAGACCATCGTCGAGATCGTGAAGGACCCCAAAGCTTTCCCGCGCGTGGTGCTGGGCGTGGGAGCCAAATCGATGGACGAGTGGCCGATGATCGACCGGACGCTGTGGCCCAAGCCGGCCAGCTTTAAGTTGCGCCGCAAGTTCAACTGGCCGCTGGAACCGGAATGCGGCTGGGGGCCGGGGCCGGTGGCGACGATGATCACCAGCCGCGTTTGCCCCTGGTCGTGCGTGTTCTGCAATGAAAGCTCTTACATCGCCAACATGGGCCGCCGCTCGGTGGACCTGGTGATCGAAGAACTGAACATGCTGGACGACAAATACGGCGTCGGCTCGGTGGTCATCCACGATTCGATGTTCTTCCAGAACCCCAGTTGGTTGAAGGAATGGATTGAGAAGTATCCGCGCAGGGCGCACAAGGTGTGGCCCTATTGGGCCGCCGCCCGTGCCGACACGGTGCGCCAATGGCCCGACCTGTTCGAGGCGCTGGTGCGCGAGACGAACTGGAATATGATCTCCATCGGCTTCGAATCGGGCAGCGACCGCGTGCTGAAGCTGTTGAACAAAGAGTGCACCGAGGAAGATAACTATTTCGCCATCGACCTGCTGAACAAGATCGGCGACGACATGGAGCGCCAGGGTAAGCAAGCGCCGGTGTTTTGGTCCAACATCATGGTGGCAATTCCCGGTGAGACGCGTGAAGACGCCTTCAAGACGATGCGCATGATCAAATACATGCGCCGCGTGATGCCGTCCGTCTCGTTCTACGCGCCCTACCCCGGCTCGGCGCTGGGAGATCAGCTTATCGCCGAGGGCAAGAGCCGCATGACCAAGGAGAACTATCACCGCTTCCCCGACGACGAGAAGGTGAAGGGGGTGGACTATCAGTTCTATCGCGAATTGCTGGCCGGCAAGTATGACGACGAGGTGAATAAGGGCCTGCCGGAGCTATATGCCCGTCGCAACGGCGTGCTTTCGGATTCGTTGGCAAAAGCCTGATTAATTTTAGATTTTGGATTGCCGATTTTCGATTGAGATTAGAGATTGGTAATATGGAGATTATGGACCCCTATCATCTCCAATCCCAAATCCCCAGCGTCAATCGTCAATCTAAAATCAGAAATCGAAAATCGATATGAGTAGTTTTTCCAACCCGCACTATATGTACCTGTTCGCGCTCAAGAACGGCAAGCGCAAGCTGGCTTATGGCCAATCGCCCGAGGATGCGCTGGAGATTCTGAGCTTTCGGTTGAGCAAGGAAGAGATGGACGAAATCATCAAAGAAGATTTCGTCAAGATCAGCCCGCGCAAACTTCAGGAGTATGTCGAACAATTGGGATAAAGATATGGCCGCCATAAGTGCACGTTTTTCAGTGAACGATCTCTCCATTCTTCTCAGCAATGGCCGTGCTATTAGTATTCCCCTTGAGAAGGTAGCATGGCTACGATGGCTTTTGAACGCCACGCCAGAACAACGAAGCCACTGGCATATTGAGCCGGGTGGGTTTGCCATCTACTGGGACGACTTGGACGACGGCATTGAGGTGAGCCACTTGCTCAGCACTGAGCCGATTATCTGGTTGTGATGCGACTCCTCGGCACACATACGCACGTTCTACTGGTGATCTCGGGAACAGGCTTTCTGAAATCACACCGCGACATCGAGGGGCACAAGGTCTATAAGTTGCACCCGCTGGAAGGCCCGGAAGAGGTGATCCCTGCCCGCGTGGTGGACGACCTGGTGACGCAGGGGCTGATCGACAGCAACAAAAAGTTCCCCACCGCCACCTACTGGCTGACGGAGAAGGGCAAACAGTTCGTCGCAGCGCTCTCGTGATGCACCTCAAGATCACTTGACATCTGTCTGATTTCGATGCTCAGCGCACGGCCATGCGCCCCTACTCGTTTGCAGGGATGGATTTCCCGCGCAACCAACGACGAATGTAGTCGGCAAACTGTTCCAGGTCCCCCAGCCGTTGTAGATTGCGATAGACCTCATCCCAGTTAACCGTCAGATACTCATGCGCCAGGATGTTCCGGAACCCCGCAATGGGTGCCAGGCGTCGGGCAAAATCAGATGGGAGAACGCCCAGTAAGCCTGCACTGATAAAAGCGGCGCGATAATCCACCGGCTTTGGCGCCCCTTCCAGGGCAATGATGCGGTGGCAGATATCTATGCAACATTGCGCGGCAACTTCTAGATTGCGTTCGACGATATCGCGCAGGTAGGCATCCTGCTCAAATTCAAGCCTGGTCTTTTGTGTGAGGGGTTGTAATCTGGCTAAGCGTTCGCTGAGTTCGTCCAAGCGCTTCTCGATACCGTTGAACTCGTTTTGCATAATCGTCTCCCTGGAGAATCTCGCGACGTTGCTGGCGCAGCACAGGCAGGTAATCTCCGTACAGCCCCATAACGGTGGCCTCATATTCGACGCGCGTTGCCAGGTCGCGTTGGTATAACACGACGCCTTGCGCGATCACCGCATACGCCAGTTCGATAGGCGCTTCGTTCAAGATAATCACATCCACGCGCTCAGTATCCAGGAACGTCACAAGCACGTGCATTAACTCATCACGGTTAGCCGGGATATCTGAACCATAATCCAGCAACACCCCAAAGTCATAGTCACTCTGGGGACCAATATTGCCACTGGCACGCGAGCCGAACAAGTAGGCCAGACACACCTGTGATGTGCCGGGGAAGCATTTAGCCAAATCCGAGATGACAGCTCGAGTTTCCACGTGAACTATTGTAGCAACTGTAGGGGTGCACGGCCGTGCGTCTACTTCAGCGCCACCACCAGCCGCGCATGCGCCGGCAACGCAGCCAGCGGCACGAAGTCGGTGAACCCACCGCCGGCATTCGCAGTGAGCGGGTTGAAGGAGCCTTCTCCGAGCAGCGCCTGCAAACTCCGTTGCCCCTGTAGCGGCCCATTCGACAGGTTGAGCCTGTAATCTTGCACCGGCGCGTCGCTCAGGTTCAACAGCACTAGGATGGCCTCCCCGTCCGTTGCGCGTAACGCAGCGAAGACCGCCCCGTTCCCTGAATCCACCGCGTACCACTGGCCTTCGCGCAGGGCCGGGTGCGCGTTGCGCAAGCTCACCAGCGCGCGATAGAGCGTCAGCAGTGAGTTTGGGTCACCTTCCTGCGCGGCGACGTTGCGCGACTGGTAATCGGCGTTGGGCGGCTCCCAGGGCGTGCCACTGCTGAACCCGGCGTTCGGCCCGGCGGACCATTCCATTGGCGTGCGGATCATCTCGTCGGGTTTGGCGCCCAGCATGCCGATTTCCTCACCATAATAGATAAACGGCACGCCCGGCATCGTCAGATAGAGCACCGCCGCCGTCTTGGCCCTTTCTTCGTCACCGCCCAGTTGCGACATGACGCGGTCCATATCGTGATTGGTGAGGAAGCTGCCATATTGCCCAGGCGGGAAATAAGTGATGGCAAACTTCATGCCGTCGTTGAGCTTGGTCGCATCGGCGCTGGAGACGCCCGCCATATAAGAGGCGGCCAGGTCGAAATTGAACACCAGGTCCATCTCTTTGTTTTGCACGTAGGGCACCGTGGCAAAGGCGGTGTCCCATACCTCCCCAATGACCATCGCGCTGGGGGCCACACCCTTGTAAAAGGTATAGAACTGCTTGTACCAATCGTGGGTGGCCTGTGTGTTCGCCTGGATGCGGCCCTGTTCGATCAGGTGTCGCGCGCCGTCCAGGCGAAGCCCATCCACCCCTACGTCGTGTAACCAGAAGCTGGCCGTCGCCTCCATCTCTTGCGTGACGGCCGGGGTGCGATAGTTCAGGTCGGCCATGCCCTTATCAAAGACGCTGTAGTAGTAGCCGCTTTGGCCGGGATACCACACCTGTTCGTCCCACGGGCCCAAGTAGCCGGGGTCCGTGTCGGACCAGATGTACCAATCGCGCTTGTCGGAGGCTGGATCCTGTGAAGCGATGAACCAGGGGTGCTGCACCGAGGTGTGGTTCAGCACAAAATCCAGGATGACCTTGATGCCGCGCTTGTGCGCTTCGGAGAGCAGTTGTTTGTAATCGTCCAGCGTGCCGTAGTCGGGGTTGATGGCGCGATAGTCGGTCACGTCGTAGCCGTGATAGGAGGGCGATGGGTGAATGGGCATCAGCCAAATGCCCTTGATGCCCAGCGTAGAGAGGTAATCCAGCTTGGCGATGACGCCTTGCAGGTCGCCAATGCCGTCGCCGTCGCTATCGTAGAAGCTGCGCACGAAGATTTCATAGAACACCGTGTCGTCCCACCACGCTGCGCTGCCGGCTTGCGGCGTCACCGTCGGCACGGATGTAGAGGAAACGGCGGGTTGCGGCACAGGCGATGGTGTTGGCACTCGCGAGGGGGTTGACGTGGGCGCGGTGGATGGAATACAGGCGGCCAGTAACAAAACCGACGCGATAAATGAAAACAATCGTCGCATGGAAGACCCTCTATAGCACGTTGCAATTGAAAGCAAGGATGAACCAACCTCACCCCCAAGCGCTGTACTCAGCGCCCCTCCCCGAATCGGCAGGGGAGAGGTAAGGGCATTTCCGTTTCACCTTGCTTCAACTTGCAAATAGCTCTAGTCACTTGTAAACCGCTCTAAACTCTCCTGTCACTGCTGGGATGAAAACACGATATTCTCCCGCTCGGTACTCCGAACGAGGACAATTGGCTTACATTACATGACATGTGGAGTAGGAGCAAAGGCCCCCACCTAATTTCTCCCGCGGCGTACCGCAGGGGAGGAACATGCAAGCCTCTTCCACCCAACATCTTCTGTATCAACAAAGAACAGGCGCATCCATCCCAATCACGCCTTTATGTGTTTTGTCCGGCATCCATCTCGCGGGTGGGGCTACCCAACATCACACCGCCCAGTGGCGAGAGCGAGAGAACCGTCAGGTCCCCTTCCTGGTGCGCCCGGCATCCGTCGTCGGTGGCGATCAACACCCGGCCCAATGCACGCGGCAGGCGCACTTGCAGCGATTCGTGAGCAAGGTTCAGCGCCGTCGTCACCCGCTCGCCGCCGGAGCCTGGCTCAAGGCGGCTCAAGATGTAAACGTGGGCATCCACATAGAGCGTCTCACGCACGCCACGGCGCAACGCCGGATGCGCGTGCCGCAAAGCGATCAACTGCCGGTAATAGTCATGCAGGCCGGCGTCCTGTTCCCCGCCCCACAGCATCGGCAGGCGCGACTCATGCGGCCGGCCAAACCCCGCCTGGCGCACGTCGCGCTGCTGCGATAACCCGACCTCGGTGCCATAGTAGATGATGGGGGAGCCAATCAGGCTAAACTGGCACAGTGCCGCCAACTTCAGGCGGCGCACGTCACCCTCCGCCGCCCAGAGGAAGCGGTTCATATCGTGGTTATCGAGGAAGGATGGGCGGGTGAAGGTGGGCGGGAAGTAAGCCTCGTGGCGATCGATAAAGGCGGCCAGGTGTGCGGCATCCCAACGGCTAAAGGCAAACGCCTGGCGCAGACCCTCCAACAGCAGAAAGTCCAGGCAACCATCCAGGCCGCCCTCGAAGGCCAGTTGCGCATCCGGCGGATCTACCACCTCGCCGAAGGTCCAGCAATCGGGGCGCGCCATGCGCGTGACGCGCCGGAACTCGGCCCAGAAGTCGGGCGTGGGGCCGATGGCGTAATCCACGCGATAGCCATCCACGCCAAACGCCAACCAGTGCCGGGCCACGTCGAGCATGTAATCTCGCGCCGGGGGGTAACGCAGGTTCACCTGTGGCAGGCTGCGCACCCCAAAGAAGCTGGCATATTGGTCGGGCCAGTGCGTGAACGTGAACCAATCGCGGTATGGGCTATGCGGGTCGCTGGCGGCCTGGCGGAAGATGGAGTGCTCATTGGAGATGTGATTCGGCACGTAGTCCAGGATGACGCGCATCCCGCGCCGGTGCGCCTCATCCAAAAGTTCACGCAGGTCGGCCCGCGTGCCCAGGCGCGGTTCGACGTCGAATAGCTCGGTCGAGTCGTAGCCATGATGCGAGGGGCTGGGGAAGACGGGGCTGAGGTACAGCACGTTCACGTCCAGGCCACTCAGGTAGTCCATCTTCTCCACAATGCCGCGCAACGTGCCGCCATAGAACCCGGTCGGGTCGGCGGGGTGTGCCCACGTGCAGCCTGCGCCGGGGAAGAAACGATCCGCAAAGATGTGATAGATCACGGCATCCTGCGCCCAGGCAGGCGGCGGGTCATCGGCGATGTAACAGGCGTAGTAAGCCCCGCCGTCGGCGAATACTTCGCCCTGGGGCGCTTCAATGCTCAGCCGGTAACGCAGCACGGTGCCGGCGGGTTGGCCGGGCAGCGTAATGGCAAAGCGACGCTGATAGTCCCACAGCAGCACGTTCCATTCTTCGCCCATTCGCACGAGCGGTGTGGCAGACCCATTCGTCGCCACGCCACGTTCGCCCTGCGGGTCGCTGCCGTCGGTGGTCCAGTAGACCCAGGCGCGCTCACCGGCGTAGGCCGGGCCGGCCATCAGCGCCAGGTTGATCGGCGCTTCAGGTGCCGGGTCACGCGGCGAGCGGGCCTGGCGATGCGTCACGCCCTCCCAGGCTGCGCGCAAGTAGGCCAGGCGCTTCTCATCGTCGGCCAGAGTGCCGAAAATAAAATCATCCATCATTTGACGCCGCCCATGGTCAGGCCGGCTTCAAAGGCACCCTGGGCAAGCAAGAATACAACGATCGTCGGCAGCACCACGATCACGGCGCCGGCGGCGAACTGGCCCCAGGGCACACTCACGCTGTTCGCCAATTCATAGAGCGCGGGCACGGCCAGCTTCAAACTATCGGGCGCAGGCACCAGCACCGAGGCAAAGATGAAATCGCCCCAGCCGGAGAGGAAAGCCAGGATGGCCGTGACTGCCAGGGCCGGGCGCACCAGCGGCAAGGCCACCAGCGCAAATGCCTGAATCGGGCCGCAGCCGTCCAGCATGGCCGCTTCCTCCAGGTCGATGGGGATGGTGTCGAAGTAGCCCTTCATGTTCCAGGTGCAAAACACCAACGTGCCGGTGGTATAAGCCAGCACCAGGCCGATGTGCTTGCCGTACAGGCCAAAAGCCGTCAACAACTGGGCGATGGCCACCAGCGAAAGCAGGCCGGGGAAGGTCTGGATCGCCAGCAGGAAGATCAGGAAGAATTCGCGCCCCTTGAACTTGAAGCGTGACAGAACGAACGCCGACGAGGTGCAAATGAGCAGCGAAAGCACGGTGGTCGCGCCGGCCACGACAAAGCTGTTCTTTAACCAGGTCAGGAAAGGCCGGTCAAACAGCATGGTGCGATAGTTTTCGAACGTCCACTCGGTCGGGAAGAACATGCCCGCCAGGTTCAGCGTATAGAGGCGATCCCCACTACGCCCCGACGCCAGTACGGCGAACCAAATCGGGTAGAAGGCATACAGAGACGCCGCAATCAAGATGGCATATTGAATCACGCGAACGCCGAGTCTGGTTTTGCGCTTCATTCATACACTCCTTTGGTAATGCGCGTCAGGCGCAGGCTCCAAAGCGTTACGGCAAACAACATGATGAAAATGATGACCGCGAAGGCCGTGGCGATGCCATAGTTCTGCAACTGGAAGATTTGCCGGTAGGCGTAGATCATCACAAACTCCGTCGCGCCTGGGGTGCTGGCGCCGGTCTGCGGGCCGCCGGCGGTGATGGCAAACGCCGTGCCGAACATTTGAAACGCGGTGATCGACGTGAGCACGGTGGCCGGCAAAATCGCCGGGCGAATCAAGGGCAGCGTGATGCTAAACAACTTATCCCAGAAATTTGCGCCCTCCACGTCGGCCGCCTCATACGTGTCGGCAGGGATCGACTGCAAAGCGCCCAGGATGGCCACCATGAAGAAGGGGAACGAGAAATAGATATCCGCCAGCACGATGATGCCGAACGCGGTCGTGGGGTTGTTCAACCAGACGGGCCCTTTGATGCTGAACAAGGCCGCCAATAACTGATTGATCACCCCTTGCTCGCGGAAGATAAACTGCCAGACCAGCGAAATCAAAATCGCGACCGAGGACGCTCCCCAGGGCAAAAACAGGATGGTGCGGAAGAAGGTATTGCCCTTCAACGTCCTATCGTTCAAGATCAATGCCAGCGTCAATGCCAGCACAAAAGTGAGCGGCACGCGCAAGATAACGAACAGGAGCGTGCGCGCCACCACCACCACGAAATCGCCCGTCGCCATCAAGACGTTCAGCGTGCCGAAAAAGTCCAGGATCACCGCGAGGGCGACAAGCACACCGATGCCGATCAGCCAGACCAGCCCGGATGAGATGGGCCTGGTCACCCCCCGGTCCAGGCGCTGATTGACTTTCGAGGCGACGACCAGCGGCGCAACCATGATGACGACTTTCAAGAGCGCCAGCAGGCTATTGGTGCTGAGCAACTTGCCGGCCAACGTGTCGTAATTCTTCAGCAGCGGGGTTTGCAGCCGATAGGGGCTGCCTAATCCGGTCGGGGCCTTAAAGACGCCCCAGCAGAGCGGGTCCAAAACGCCGTTTAGCCCGTTGGCGCAATCTGGGTTCGGCCGGAACTGGTTTCGGTTGGTGAACGACGTGTAAGTATTCAGGATAAGGGGATAAACGTTAAAGACGAGTACTGCCAGTATTGTGGGAAGCAAAAAGAGAATGATCGTCAACCTTGTGCGGCGACCAGACCATCCAGCCATGGCAACCTCCGGGGAAGCGGGAGAGCTTTTTCAAGCTCTCCCGCCTATGATGAGCGTTGAAAGGCTTACTTCATATTGGCGACGGCGTCGTCGATGGCCTTCTGCGCATCAGCCATCGCCGCGTCGGGGGCCTGCGCGCCGGTCCAGACAGCCGTGCTGGCCTTGCCGACGGGGTCCCACTGCGCCGATGAGAACGGCGACGGGGACATCGGGACGCCCACATTTGCGGCTGCGCCGAAGCCGACCACGGAAGCAAGCTTCGCCACGTCCGGATCCTTCAGGGCGGCCGTCTGCGCAGGGATCGTCTTATTCACCAGCGCGAGCTTCTTTTGCACGTCGGCGCTGGTGTAATACTTGATGATGTCCAGCGCGATGCTGCTCGTGCCACGATCGACCGCGTTCTTGCTGATCATCATCGTCTTGATGCCGACGAACGGCTTGCCCATCGGCAGGATGCCATAGTTGACCTTATTCTCTTCGATCGCGGCGATGGCCCATGGGCCGGTCCACCACATGCCCACTTTGCCTTCCTTCAGCGCGGCATTGCAAATGTCGTAGCTGTTTTCCTTCAAAGACACCTTGGACATGTCAGCCAGCCACTGCGCCGCCTGAATGGCTTCCGTCGTGGTCATGTAGGCCTGCCCGGTTTCGTCCACGTAGCTGGGAACGCCAAAGCCGAAGTAGATGGGCGCAACGTGATAGGCGTCACTGGCGCCAAAGCCCTGGTTGCACACGAGCGGCTTACCGGTGTCCTTCTGGAACGCGGTAGCCTTGGTCAGCAGGTCTTTGAGGTCGGTGGGCAGATACTTATCGGTGACCAGGTCCTTGTTGTAGACCAATGCGATAGCTTCCTCCGTTTCGGGGAGCGCCCAGATCTTGCCCTGCCACGTCACGCCAGCCACGGCGGCTGGCTCGTAAATGCTCTTCAGATAGGCCTCATCTATGCCCAGGCTACCCAGGTCAACGATGTTGCCCTTGAGCGCCTGGTTGCCGATTGCGTCGTTGGCCCAACCGATGATGTCGGGGCCTTGGCCGGCGGGGATTGCGACGTTCAAAGCATTCTGCACGTCGTTTGGCTTGGAGAGGTCAATCTGCACATCCGGGTGCGCTTTCTCATAATCCGCAAAGGCGGCTTTGATCGCATCGAGGTACGCGCCATCCCACTGATGCCAGATCGTGATCTTGGTCGCGCCTGGGCGCGTGGTGGCTGTCGGTTCGGCTGTCGCCGTCGAGGTGGCAGCGGCTTCGGCAGCGGGTGTGTCGGTTGCAGCCGCGGCAGGCGTATCCGTTGCAGCAGATGCTTCCGTTGGGGTATCTGTTGCGGCGGCAGCGGCGGCGGTCGTGGGTTCGGATGTCGCAGCAGCAGTTGTCGGGGCGGCGGTGGGAGTCGCACTTCCGCAAGCAGCCAGAATCATGCTTGCAGTAATGACAAGTGAACCAAGCGTAAACTTCTGGGTTTTCATAGCTTCTCTGTCTCCTTACTCATCTCATAACCTGTACAAATAACATCATCTAATAAAGCTTCCCAATCGGAAGAGGTTGAAACTTCATCAGTCGCTTGGGCAATAGACATACCTCCTTATGAACGACTCGCGCATTCATTTTTGAGTGGGTGCAATGGGACATGCCTTCATGTAGCCGGTGCATGGCAAATGAACTCTTTGCCTCGAAACAATACAAATGCCCATTAATTCCATATGGCTACTCCCAATGCCGCAAATGTGGCTTTGCACATATATCATCCACGATTTGCTAAATCATTTCCCAGGCAATTGGAAAAGTAACACCCTCAGGAATTCCTGTCAACCAGTTTAGTAAAATCAGGGGAATTGGGGGCTTCTGAGAGTGGGAATCCCTTGCTTTGAACATCGAACGGGCTTATTGCGCGTCGCTTATGTGGCCGTGAAGGCCGCTGAACGCGCCAGCCCGAAAATAAGCAAAACGGTGAGAGGTTTTAAGGTTGGTCGGTTTAATCACCGATTAACCCGTTACTGCTATAGTGGGTGCCAATCATGAACGAATGGAATGAAATAACGGCGCAAGACCAGCTGGACTTCAGCGGCGCACGCACGAAACACTTCATGCGCGCCGTGCTGGGGTTGGTCTCCGGCCGTAAAAGTGATTTACTGGCTTGGGATGAAGTTAAAGATAAATTGGGATTGCGGGGGTTGGTTGCGCGTGGCGTACAGACGGTGCCAATCGATAAAATTGTGGGGAGCGTCGGACGGTACCACGATTTCGACAACGCTTTCTTGCCCACCACGAATGCGCTCAGCACGCGCTGGCGCAAGATCAACCGTGCCTTCTACGAAGACGTCAGTCTGCCACCGGTGAAGCTCTACAAGGTGGGCGACGTGTACTTTGTACTCGACGGCAACCACCGCGTTTCGGTGGCGCGTGAGCATGGCGCCACTTACATCGATGCCGAAGTGAACGAAGCGATGACGCGCGTGCCGCCCACCGCGGAAGACCTCAACGCCGATTCGCTGGCGATCCTGGGTGAATATGCTGAATTCCTGGAGCGCACGCAACTGGACAAGCTGCGCCCCGAGCAGAACATCCGCTTCTCCATCGGCGGCGCTTACCAACGGCTGATCGAGCACATCGCAGTGCATCGCTACTTCATGGGCCTGGATCTGAAGCGGGACATCGGCGAAGACGAGGCCGTGGCCGACTGGTACGACAACGTGTATATGCCGATCGTGAAGGCGGTGCGAGAAGAGAACATCCTGAAGGAGTTCCCCGGGCGCACCGAGGCGGACCTGTACTTGTGGATCATCGACCACAAGCACTTTTTGCGCGAAGAGTGCGGGTGCGATATCTCACCCGATGTCGCTGCGGCGGATTATGCCGAGCAGTTTGCGCCCAAACCGCCGTTCAAGCGCGTGCAAACGGCAGTAGGGCAACTAGTGCGTACATTGGCAGGCCGCGCGCGAATGCTGGAAACCAACTAACCGGTTGGCAACGTTTAGTTCCGTGATCGTGGTTTGAGGGGGGCGCTGCGAAATGCAGCATACCTGGGAACCGATTCCAGGATTGCAACGGGGAGTGCGCGGGGGATCATCCTTTATCCATCAACGCATTCCCAAACTGCACGAAGCTGTTCTCCCCTCTTTTCCATCCTTCTTCATTTACAATGCAGACATGGAAATCACATGGCACGGACAATACTGCTTCCGCATGACCGAGCGCGGCACACTGACCGTGGTGACGGACCCGTTTGACGCCAGCACAGGCCAGGAACCACCTAAATTGCGGGCGGATGTTGTCACTATCAGCCGGGACGGTCCGGCACACAACAACATCGCGGCAATCGTCGGCGCGCAACGCGGCGACGTGCGCATCGTGCGCGGGCCGGGTGAATATGAGATGGGCGGCGTCTTCATCACCGGCGTGGCGATGAAGCCGGAAGCGAAGAAGGGTGGCGCACCTCAATACAGCACCGTCTATACGTTCAACTTCGACGGCGTGAACGTGTTGCACCTGGGCGGGCTATCTTTCGTGCCGTCGCAGGCGCAGGTCGAAGCGTTGGAGACGGTGGACGTGTTGCTAGTGCCGGTAGGCGGCGGTGATAGTTTGAACGCTGCACAGGCCAGCGAAATCGTCAGCCTGATCGAGCCAAGCATCGTCGTGCCGATGAACTACAAGGTGGGCTCTGGGGCTGAAGGGCGCAAATTAGACGGCGTCAACAAATTCTTGAAAGAAATGGGGCTAAGCGACGCCAAGACGCAAGACACGCTCAAGGTGGCCCACTCCAGCTTGCCCGAAGATACCCAGGTCATCCTGCTTGAGGTAAAACAGTGATATCAACTCAATCTGCCAGGCATCGATTCGGCCCTGTGGTCGTCACACTCGCGCTCAGCATTGGGATAGGGCTGGCCGGTTGTAGCAGTGCAGCGCCAGTAATAACGCCAACGCCACAGGTCACACCGGCGCACGTCGCGGACGCCGCGACGCAGGCGCGCATCGATGCAGCCAAGAGCGCGCTGAAAGCAAACAAGTTTGACGACGCCCTGCGCGAGGCGCAGGCGGCCACCGCGGCAGACCCGCAGAGTAGTGAGGCTCAGTGGGTATTGGGCAACACCTACAACCAGATGGCCGACACACAAACAACGACGGAATTGCGCCAAAGTTACCTTACCAGGGCGGTGGACGCATATCTACAGGCCATCAAGCTGGACCCAAACTACGATTCTGCTTACACGAACCTGGCAACCGTGTACTACAAGACAGGCCAATATGATGAAGCGCAAAAACGAGTGGAACAGGCGCTGAAGATCAACCCAAGCGATGCGACATCGCATTACATCCTGGGCACGATTTACATTCAGCGCAATTCAACGGAGTCATCCGATGTATTGGACAAAGCACAAGCCGAGTTCGAAGAAGCCGTGAAAGATGACCCCAACCTGGGCGCTGCCTATATCGGTCTGGCGAACGTGTACTTAATCAAGAACGATCCTGCGAAGGCATTGCAAAACGCACAGAAAGGTGTGGAGTTGACACAGAATGCCCCCGACCCTTACGTCTATTGGGCACTTGCCCAGGCACAAAGCGCCACAGGCGATAAGGCCGGTTGTATGAAGACCATTGAAAAGATCAACAGCTTTAACGTGGCCGACGACTCATTCAACCAACAGTTGCAGAAATTGACGCAGCAATGTAAGTAGGTGATGGAATGGTCAAGCTCATCATGAGTTGGAATATCAAAACAGACGAGGAGCCGGCATATTTTGAGTTCATGGTGCAGGAGTTTGCCCCGCGCATCACGAAGATGGGCACACGCCCCTCCGAAGCATGGTACACGGTATATGGTGAAGGCCCTCAGATTATTACGGTGGTGGAAGCGCCCGACCGCACGACCCTGGACCAGGCGCTGGAAAGTGACGAATGGAACGAACTGCTGGAGAAGCTAAATGCCTTCGTCACCGACTACAAACAAAAGATCATCAACGTGCCCAAGAAGAACAACCCGAACACCCCGTCCGGCGCCTCCGCTCAGCCGTAAACCCACGCGCGGCTTCTCACATGAAAGGCCACTGGCGAACCGAGCATTTGTCTCGGCGCTCACCAGTGGCATATTCGTCCTTGTGCCCTTTCACGACCCATTTCTGACAAAGAGCAGGAACGGCCCATTTTCGCCCACGTAGTGATAGTTCTGCTCTACGTATTGGTGAATCGCGGGCAACGACTTCCACAAGTCGATGAAATCGGCCCCGGGCCAGGGGAAATCGGCCTGGGTGAGCACGAAGAAGCGCGGCTGGTTGCGCGCCAGGTCGGCCAGGTATTGCTGGGCCAACTCGTCTCGCAGCGCGGGGCTGGCAGCTTCTTGCAAAGGGCGCACATAGGGGAAGCGCGTACCGCTCAGGCGGCCCGCCAGCGGGTAGAGGGCCGGCACATCACTGAACACGGCGATGCGATCCTGCGGCGAGGTTTGATCGGCCAACGCTTGCGCCACCAGCGAATAGGACGCTAGCTTCGATTCCAGGTAGAGCGTCTCAGGTGGCTTGTGCTGCACCAGGGCGTTATCCAGCGCGTCGTGTGCCCAGGGCAGCATGCTGGCCCCCAGGCCCAGCACGGCCATCAGCCACAGCACAGACTGGATGAGTGGGACTAGCAATTTTAGATTGACGATTTCAGATTGACGATTAGGAGATCGGAGATTGGGGATCGGAGATTGGAGATGAGTGATTGGGGATTGTGGGTCCGCGATTGATGTGCGTGCGCTGGAACCCGAACGGGCCGACCAAAATCCGAAATCCAAAATCGGCAATCTAAAATCGGCTGCTGCCAGGAGCGCCATGGCGGGCAGGACGATCACGAAGTGATAGCGATAGAAGTGCCCCTGCCACAGGTCGATGAGCACGGTGAGTGCAAAGTAACCCAGCGCATACGCGGTGGCCTTGCGCCGGCCAGTGCGCAGCAGCCCGCACAGCGCCCCAACCGCCATCAGCAGAAAGACAAATGGATAGCCGCGCCCCAAGATGCTCACCTGGCTGACCGTGTCTTTAAATCCCGCCGTGGGCGTGTTGCCGAAGTTGACGAACGCCAGCACTTCTTCCCAGAATGTGCTGCGCAGCCACTCGAACCGGTAGGCGAGCGAGACGTTATTAAACGTGACCACGTCATAGGAGATTTGAGTGGCGAGGTTGGCGATGGCGCCACTCAATACGAAGTAGAGCAGGCCCAAGATGAGAACGGCCAGGGCTCCCAGAAAGAAAGAGATTGGGGATTGGAGATTTTGGATTTTAGATTTCAGACTTTGGATTGGCGATGCGTGTACAGTGAGACCTGAAGTCTTCGCCGGTTGCCCGGAACGGACGAAAACAACAAATAGCGCCGGGAGCAGCCCGATCAACACGAAGGGATATTTGAACCAGAATAGCACCCCGACGCATCCGCCGCTCACGATCCACCACCAATGACGGCGCCCCCCTGTCTCTAATCTCCCACTCTCTGTTTCCATCCCGCGCCAGGCCGCATAGAGCGCCAGCACGAAGAACAAGCTGGCGAAACCCTCCGCCTGTGCAGTGGCCCAGTAGTTCACGCTCGTGTAGAGCAACCAATACAGCACCCCCGCGGCGATGCCCGCCGGGCGATGCCACATCCGGCGCGCCAGCAGCCCAAGCAGCAGGGCAGTCAGGGCCTGGCAGAACAGGTCAAAGAGGTGGATCGCCACCGGCGAGGCCGAGAACAGTCGCGGAATGAGATAGGCCACCGCCGCCGCCGGGCCGCGCACGTCGAAGCAATCGCGGAACATCACCCCGCCCCGGCGCAGCACGTCAGCGCAGGCGGCAAAGGCGCCCTGGTCGAACCACAGCGGGTACCACAGTTGCGGCAGGGCGAGCACTGCCAGAAGAATGGCGAACAGAACTTTGAGCCAGGTCGTTGGAGATTTGAGACTGGAGATGGGTGATTTGGACGTCATCGCGCTCATCATTATCTGGCACATCTGAGATCAGAGGGAATTAGGGATTGGAGATTCGAGATGAGAATAACCACGGATTTCACGGATGACACGGATTAAGATTTATCCCTGGAGTTCCGCCTCATCCAAGATGGCGCAAACCACAGCTTACGTGACGATACTGTCACGATTCATCTGTGAAATCCGTGTCATCCGTGGTTTACTGAATCCCCAATCTCCATCACGACTTGCGCCGGAACAGCAAGAACGGCCCGTCCTCGCCCTCATAGGCATAGTGGCTCTCGACGTAGTGATAAATATCGGTCGCCGCTTTGTAGTCGGGGATGTAATCATTGTTCGGCCAGGGGAAGTCCGCCTTGGTGAGGATGAAGTACACCGGCTGGTTGCGCTCCAGGCCCGCCAGGTATTGCCCGGTGAAGAGCGGGTAGGTGACCGCCTCGCGCTTGCGCAGCCACAGGTTGATGAACGAGAAGCGCGTGGCATTGCGCCGGTTCGACAGGGTATAGACCCACGGTGCGTCGCCGAAGATGGCAATCGTATCGGTGGGCTGGGTGTGGCTGGCAATGTACTCGGCCATCGGCACATTTGGCGCGACATAGCTTTCCGCGTAAATATCGCGCGTGCTCTTGCCGCGCACGACCACGTTCTGGTAGCAATCGTCTAACCAGGGCAGCATGCGCACAGCCAGCAAAAGCACTGAAGACGCTAGAAGCATGATGACAATTAGCGATTGTAGATTGACGATTGACGATTGCTGCGCAGAGGAGATTGGAGATTGGAGGTTCGAGACTTTGGCTCCTTTGCCTTGTGAATCAGCTTGCAAGAGGCGCGCAGGTCGCTTGAATCGGAAATCGGCAATCGAAAATCGAAAATCAAAAATCGATGAGGCTGCCAGCACGAACGCCGGCAGCATGATGGTGTAGTGATATTGGATGTAGTTGGCCTGCCAGACCACGATGCCCGCGGCGGCGAGGAAATAGGCCAGCAGAAAGACCGGGAGCATCGCCTCGCGCCGAGCCCAGTGCCACAGACCGCTGAGCGCCAGCAGCGCGATGAGCGGGAACCCACCGCCCAGGATGATCCACTGCGGCACGGTGGCTTTGAAGTCGCCGGTCACGTCGGCGCCGTTATTGAAGAAGCGCGCCAGTTGTTGCAGGATTTCGGGCAGCGTGCGCGCCGGCCCCAATGGGAAAGCCGCCAGCAGAAATTGGAACTGCGAGACAAGCGCCGAAAACGCGCCGTTCAGCACGAAGTACAGCGCACCCAATCCGGCCACCCCCAGGGCTACGATGCCGAACAGGAAGGCCGGCGCAATGGCGTGCACCAGCGAGTGTGTGCGCAGCCAGACGCGGACCAGGACGCACACGGCCAGCAGGATGCCGATCAGCGCGAAGACGTATTTGAACCAGAATGAGATGCCGATGCACACGCCGCCGACGACGAGCCACGCGATGCGGGAGATTGGAGGTTTGAGATTGGAGGCCGGCTGCGAGGGTTGGCTGCCCAGCCATGCGCCCAGAAGCGCAATGACCAGGAAGAGGTTCGCAAAGGTCTCGGCCTGATCCATGGACCAGTAATTGATGCCCGCATAGGCCAGCCAATAGAGCAGCGCCGCCGGCCAGGCCGCGGCAAGCTGGAACAGGCGGCGCGCCGTCAGGCCAATCACGACCGCCGTCAGCGCCGTCCACAACAGCGTAAAGGCGTGAATCGCCATCGGCGCGAGCGACACCAGCATCGGGATGGCATACATCACCATCACGCCAGGCTGCTTGGTCTCGAAACAATCCTGGATGGGAATGCCGCCGCGCCGGATCACGTCGCCGCACGCCGCATAGACGGCCTGGTCGAAGCCCAGCGGATACCACAACTGCGGGGCGGCCAGCAGACCCAGCGCAATCACCAGCAGGGCCTTGAGCCAAAAGGCGGGAGAACGGAGAATAGAGATTGGAGATTGGCGGTTAGAGCCGAGTGATTTGGACGTCATCGCTGCATCATTATCGGGCAGATTTGATAAGGAGATTGGGGATTAGAGATTGGGAATGAACCACGGATTGCACAGATGACACGGATGAATAGATGGGAACATATAGGACGATCATGATTCGACAGGCTCACCATGATCGTCCTGAGCCTGTCGAAGCCTGTCGAAGGATGGTTAGAGACCCGATATCTGCGAGATATCGGGTCTCTAACCATCAATCCGTGGTCTATCCCCAATCCCTAATCTCAAATCTCTACAAGCACGCCGGCAGTGCGGCGTAGAAGGCTGTGGCGCGCACCACGTCGTCCAGGCGCACCTGGTCGATCACGGTGTGAGCGTGAATCTCATCACCGGGGCCAAAGCCGATGGAGGGGATGCCCGCCTTGCCGGCCCAGTAGGTGCCATTGGTGCTGAAGTTCCATTTGCCCGTCGCTGTGCGCTGGCCGAACACCGCCTCCGTCGCCGCCAGCGCCCCTTGCACCAGCGGGTGCGATTCTTCCAGCGCCCAGGCGGGGAAATATTTATCCAGCACCATCTTGAAGCCGGTGTAACTCGGTTCGTCGTATTGCAGCATTTCCAACTTGACGTCCTTCACCCCGGTTTGATCGACGATCGCCTGCACCTCGGCTAGCGCGCTCTGCAACGTATCGCCGAAGGTCACGCGCCGGTCGATATAGAGGGTGGCCTCGTCGGGCACAGCGTTGATGCTGGCGGTGCTCACCTTCATGTCGGTGACGGTGATGGTGCCCTTGCCCAGGAATTCGTGCGTGCGCAGGTGCGGGTCCAGGTCGCGAATGCCGGCGATGATGGGCAACAGTTTATAGATCGCGTTATCGCCCAGGAAGTTGCTGGCGGCGTGCGCGCTGCGGCCCTTGGCGGTCACCTTCATCTCCACGCGCCCCTTGTGCCCGCGATAGACCCGCATGCGCGTCGGCTCGCCGATGACCACGAAGTCGGGCTTCACCTTCGGGTCGTTCTCCGCGAACGAGTTTGGGGCAATCCCGTCACACCACTCTTCCATATTCCCGAAAAAATAGGCGGTCCAGGCGGATGGGTCGAGCAGGCCCAATTCGCGCGCCAGCGCCAGGCCATAGACCATCCCGGGGGTGCTGGCCTTTTCGTCCGATGCGCCGCGCGCGAAGAGCACACCATCACGCACCACGCCCTGGAAGGGGTCGTGATCCCACTGCGAGCGGTCGCCGATGCCCACCGTGTCGATGTGCGAATCGAACACGATCACGCGCGGGCCGTGGCCGATGCGCCCGAACACGTTGCCCATCACGTCGAAGCGAGCCTCGTCGAAGTTCAGCTTGCGCATCTCGGCGATGATGCGCTCGCCGACGTCGTGAATCTGCGATTCCATGCTGGGGATGGCACAGATTTCGCGCATGAAGCGGATGATGTCCTCGCGCTGAGATTCGATGCGGGCGTTTAGCCTGCCGAGTAGCTCTATGGGAACTTGTGTCATGGCCCAATTGTACGGGCTACACATAGGACTAACACAAAGAAACGAAGCAACAAAGAACACCCAGGATATATTAGGCTTCTTTGTGATCTTTGTTTCTTTGTTGCTTCGTGTGAATTTTGCTCTGCTTTGTGTTAGGCAGCTAACGCCCTCGGTTAAAATGAGGCCATATGTCTTCGGCACAACCGCAGCACTTCGATCCATCATCGATTACCCGTCAACCATCACCCAATACCGCGTTGGAATTACCGCGCAGCGCGCGCATTGTAGAAATCCGGCGCGAGACGCCGCTGGTCAAAACGTTTGTCTTCGACACCGATATCGACGCCCAACCAGGCCAGTTCATCATGCTGTGGATCCCCGGCGTGGACGAAAAGCCGATGAGCATCGCCGGGATGCGCCCGCTCACCATCAGCGTGGCGCGCGTCGGCTCGGCCACCGCCGCGCTACACGAACTGAACGAGGGCGATTACGTGGGCTGGCGCGGGCCCTATGGCCGGCCCTATGCGCTGGAGCAGGACCGCCCGGCGCTCCTGGTGGCGGGCGGCTATGGCGGCGCGCCGCTCTACACGTTGGCGCAGCAGGCCCTGGCGCATCACATGGACGTCACGGTTGCCATCGGCGCGCGCGTCGCCGACGAGCTTCTGTATGCCGACCGCTTCGAGGCGCTCGGCCTGCGGCTACTCCTCAGCACCAACGACGGCTCGCGCGGCGTGAAAGGGTTCGTCACCGAGGCCATCCGGCAGGCGTTCCTCGACGATCCTCAATCTCCAGTCTCCAATCTCACCATTTATGCCTGCGGGCCCGAGCCGATGCTGGTGGCGCTCCACAAGCTGTGCCGCGCGCAGGGCTGGCATGGGCAACTCAGCGTAGAGCGCTACATGAAGTGCGGGTTTGGCGTGTGCGGGCAGTGCGCGCTGGACGACGTGCTCGTTTGCGTCGACGGCCCCGTGCTCACCCTCGACCAACTCGATCACAAACACGACTTTGGGCACTTCCATCGCGGGCCTACGGGGAGAAGACTGGAGATTTGAGATTGGAGATATAAACCACGGATGACACGGATTTCACAGATTAGGTTGGGGCACCAAGAACTTAGTAGCCTGAAAAACATCGGAGGTTCGCACCAGGATCTGTAAGAAGGACATCATGAAAGGGATCACCGCTCAGCCCACGTTGTTATATGGCGAAGTGACACAAAAGGTCATTGGCGCAGCGATGGAGGTACACAAAATTCTTGGGGCTGGTTTCCTCGAATCGGTATATGAAGAATCACTTGCACACGAGCTAACCTTGAGAGGCGTCGTCTTTGAGCGTCAGAAGATCTTGGCCGTGCACTACAAATCGATTCTGGCCGGTAAATTTGTCGCCGATATGGAGATCGATAACAAAGTCCTTGTGGAATTGAAAGCGATCAAGATGTTGACGAAGGTGGATGAAGCCCAATTGATCAATTACCTGCGTGCGACAGGCATCCGTGTCGGGTTGCTTCTTAATTTTGGTGCGCCATCTTTGGAGCACTGGCGTCGCATCTGCTAAATTCAAATCTGTGAAATCTGTGTCATCCGTGGTTTTGTTCTTATGATACTCATTCAGAATGCCCAACTCGTGACTTCCACCGGCGTCCAACCCGCCGATGTGTTGATCGACGGCCAGAAAATCGTGTCGGTCGCGCCGCCTACTTCCAATCTCCAATCCCCAATCCCCAATCTCGAAATCATCGACGCCTCTGGCCTTTTGCTCTTCCCCGGCCTGATCGACGTACACACGCACATGCGCCAGCCCGGCGGCGAGCAGAAGGAGGACTTCTACACCGGCACGTGCGCGGCGCTGGCCGGCGGTGTCACGTCCATCTTCGCCATGCCCAACACCTCGCCCGCGTTGGTGGACCGCGCCACGCTGGAGATGGGCCTGCAACTGGCGCAGCAAAACGCCGTGTGCGACTATGGCATCTTCCTCGGCGCAACCAACACCAATCAGCGCGTGAAGGCGGAGAACCCCGACCTGCGCGAGTGTGGGCTGAAGATGTACATGGGCTCCAGTACGGGCGACTTGCTGGTGCAAGATTTTGAGCCGCAGTATGAGCACTTTTTGCACTACCCGCACGAGCGCGTCATCGCCGTGCACGCCGAGCACGAACCGGCGGTGCGCTATTTTGGCCAGCACGGCGAGCGGCGGCCCATCATCGCAGCGGAGGTGGAGGTGGCGCGCGCCGTGGCGATGGCCGAGAAGGTGAACCGGCGGGTGCACATTTGCCACGTGTCGTGCCGGCGCGAAGTGGACATCATCCGCCACGCGAAGGCGCGCGGCGTGCCGGTGACGTGCGAAGTCGCGCCGCACTACCTGTTCCTGACCCATGCCTACGAAGAAGGCGACTCGCATGACGAGAAAGCCCTGCAACCCACGGCGCTCTATCAGATGAACCCACCCCTGCGCGAGGATGACGACAGAGCCACGCTATGGGCCAACCTCGACGTGGCCGACTGCATCGCCACCGATCACGCCCCGCACACGCTGGCCGAGAAGCAAAGCGCCCGCCCACCCAGCGGTGTGCCCGGCCTGGAGACGATGCTGCCGCTGCTGCTCACCGCCGTGCACGAAGGGCGCCTGGCACTCAGCGACGTCGCGCGGCTGTGTTGCGAAGGCCCGGCGGCGGTGTATGGCATTGAGGCGAAGGGTAAAATTGCTCCTAGCTTCGACGCCGACCTGACGTTGGTGGCCCCAGACGAAGAATGGGTGATCGGTGAACGGCCAATCTTCAGCAAGTGCGGCTGGACGCCTTTTGCCGGTTGGCGCGTGCGCGGCGCGGTGAAGCGCGTCTTCGTGCGCGGCCGGCTTGCCTTTGCCGGCGAGCAAATCATTGCTACGCGCGGCAGTGGCAGAATGATAGAGAATTAAGTTTGGAGAAAATAGGGATTGGAGATTGCCGGGTGAAAAGTGACGAATGAGACGTGAGAAGGATCTGGCATCATGCAGCGCTTCATGCATCACGTTTCATTCTCCAATCTCTCATCCCTAATCTCCTATATCAATGGCACAGATTACACAAACGAACGATTCAATCGACCTGAACGCAGGGGCAGTGCGCAATCGCGTGCTGGTGCTGGCGGCGCTCGTCGCCCTGACGCCGGTCGCCCTGGAAGTGGTGGAACTGCCCACCCGCAGCGCCACGGCCAATTTCCTGGGCTCGGCGCTTTCTATCAACCTGTCGGCGGATTCGCTGCTCCTGGTGCTTATGCCGGTGCTCACCTGCGCCGGTGTGGACTGGGTATTGCGCGACCACCCCGACGTGCACGGCGGCGAAATCCCCTATCTCTTCCCCTTCTGGGTGGCGCCCGGCTTCGCCGCGTTGACGGTGGCCTGGCTGCTCACGCGCATCCCAACCTGGCCGCTGTGGATCGCGGTGCTATTGATCGGCGTGATCGCCATCGCGACGTTGGTCTCCGCGGAGTACGTGGCGCTTTCGCCCTATGCGCACGGCTATGCCGTCGCACGCCTGCTTCTGACAAGCGTCAGCTACGTCATCGCGTTCGGCCTGTTCGCGCTCATCTATAGCTCGCGCGAGCGCAGCGTCATCAGCGCCACCATTGCAGCGGTGGTAGCATTCGGGCTATCGTTGGACCTGATGGCCCCTCACATCATCGGGCTGCGCACCGCCGCCACTTTCTCGCTGGTAGTCGGGCTGATCGTGGGCGAGGCGACCTGGGCGTTGAACTATTGGAACATCTCAAACTGGAGCGCAGGTGTGTTGTTGTTGGCCGTGTTGTACGTCATGACCGGCCTGGCGCAACAATATTTCCAAGATCGCCTGACGCGCGGTGTGCTGATCGAGTTCGGCGTCGTCGCAGCGATTGCCACGCTGATTGCCCTGCAATTGGCATCCTTCCACTAAATCTGTAAAACCAGTTAAACTAGGCACCATGCCAGAAGGCGTACTCGTCATCGGCGCGGCCAATCTGGACATCAAAGGCCGCATGTTCGCGGAGCCAATCGCGGGCACCAGTAACTCCTCCGCCATCAAAAGCAGCGTTGGCGGTGTAGGGCGCAATATCGCCGAGAACCTCGTCCGCCTGGGCGTGCCGGTGACGTTGCTCACCGCCGTCGGCGACGACTATGCCGGTGAAGACATTCTGAACAATGCCGCAGACGTAGGCATCGACGTTTCGCGCGCGTTGATCATCGAACACGCCACCACCGGCACCTATATGGCCGCGATCAGCCAGAGCGGAGACCTGTTCTTCGGGCTGGATGACCTGCGGGTGTTGCGACATGTCACGCGCGATTACCTGCGCCTGAACCGCGACGCCTTCCGTGAATGCGCCCTGGTGGCGATGGATATGAACCTCAGCGACGATACGTTGCTGGCGGCGATCCAACTGGCGCGCGAATATCACAAGCCCATCTATGTGGACCCGACTTCCACCGAACGGGCCTGGCGGCTGCGCCCACACCTAAGCCTGCTGGACTTGATCACGCCGAACATTGCAGAGGCAGCCGCAATTTTAGATTGCCCGTTCATCCAGAACTCGGCCGAAACACTTACAGCCGCCCGTGCGCTGGTTGGGTTGGGCGTCGGCGCAGCGGTGATCACACAAGCCGAACGCGGCGCGTGCTATGCCACCGCCGACGAGACAGGCCAGTTCCCCGCCGTGCAGGTGGAGATTGTGGATGCCACCGGCGCCGGCGACGCATTGACGGCGGCGCTGATCTTCGGCAAGTTGCAAAATATCGGCATCGCCGAGTCGTTGCAATTGGGCCTGCGCGCCGCGGCGATGACGCTGCACTCCACCGAAACGGTGATGCCGGAACTCAGCCTGGACAGGCTCTATGGCCTGGGCGACGTCAACGCCACGCTCGACACCTCCCCCGGTGAGGAACCCTACGATTCCGACGAAATCACCTACCCTGAAACCGACTACGACGAATATTGACCATCACAACAACTGATGACAGACCCACTCGCCCTGCTTATCTCTTTCATCTACGTCTTCATCGTGCTGGGGCTGGCCGAGGGATTGCGTAAAGCGTTCCATTTTGAAGCCGAGTTCACGCGTAAGGTGGTGCACGTCGGCGTGGGCATGTGGTCATGGGGCACGGCGTGGCTGTTCCAGAACAAGTGGTTCGCCGTCATCCCGCCGGCGGTGTTTGTGGTGCTGAACTATCTTTCTTACCGGCGCGGCCTGTTTCAGGCCATGGAGCTAAAGGATCGCTCAAACCTGGGCACGGTCTTTTTCCCTATTTCGTTCGTAGCCATGATCCTGCTGTTCTTCAGCATGGACGACCCCGCCAAGAAAGGGCTGTTCGCCGTGGCGTTGATGCCCATGACCTGGGGCGACGCTTTCGCGGCGATCCTGGGGCGCACCATCGGCAAGCACAAATATACCTTCCTGCGAAATACGCGCAGTTGGGAGGGCACGCTGGCGATGTTTGGGTTGTCGTTCATCTCCGTGTGGGCGGCGCTGCTGGTGTTCTGGCAGCCCGCGCAGGTGAACATGCCGGTGCTTGTGACGGGCGCAATTGCGCTCATCACCGCTACATTTGCCGCGACGGTGGAAGCATTTAGCCCCTGGGGGCTGGATAACTTGCTCGTGCCGGTGGCTAGCGCAGCGGGGCTATTTCTCGGCATGATGATCTTCGCCGCTTAACCTCCCATTTCACAGCGTTTTTGCTATTCGCCGTTCACCCTTCGTCAATTCTGGGCGGTGTATTACAATCGAAGGCACACAGTTTACGGTCGTGTGGGGCACTGTGCTACGCAAAAATCGCAGTGGAAGATTCAAGAGCATGTCTACCGATATTATTCACTCTTTGTTAAGGCGTTTAATCCCGTCGAACTGGCGTCTGGCAACTGGTGTCCTGCTCATTCTGGCGTTGGCTCTCCCGCAGCCCACCCTGGCATCACCGGCGCCAGCCAACACCGAGCCCGTCCCTGCCGCTGTGGTACAACTGCCCAAAGGCACAATCAATATTGCGTTGCTGGGGGTGGATAAACGCCCGTCCAAGAGCTTTAACAACACGGATGTGATCGTGATTGCCAGCATCAATCCCGACATCCCCGCGGTGACGCTGCTCTCCATCCCACGCGACTGGCCGGCCTACATCCCAGGCGTCGGCACGCAGAAGATCAACACCGCCTACGGCATCGGCGGGATCGATCTGTTCCGCAAGACGATATTGCACAACTTCGGCCTGAAGATCGACTATTACGCGATGGTGAACTTCGAGGGGCTGGTGAAGGCGGTGGACACACTGGGCGGCGTGGACACAATCGCGACCTGCCGGCTGTATCACGTGTTCCCCAAAGACCCCTACTACATGGGCAACACCCAAGTTGTGACCCAGAAGTACGTGGATACGTTCACCGGCGAAGTCTGGCAGGTGGGCCAGCGCGTGCCGACCCAAACGATCGACATTCCCAAGCCGGGCGTTTATACCTTGAACGGCTTGCAGGCGCTGGCATTCGTGCGCGCGCGCTATGGCGTGCCGGGCGGCGACGTGGATCGTGGGCGGCGCGAACAACGCATCGTGCGCGCGCTATTCTCCAAGGCCAAGCAGATCAACGCGATCCCCAAGTTCCCCGAACTGCTCAACCAGTTTCAGGAATACGTCAAGACCGATATTCCAATCGATAAGCTGCTCTACTTCATGAGCATCGCCGACCGCTTCGACGACATGATGATCCGCAGCCGCTTCCTGGATGCCGGCGGCGCAAACGGCGCGGTGCTGGACACCGACTCCACCCCCAAGACAGGCAGCACCTGGGAAGCGACCATTCAGCAAATGCTCAGTGTGGCGCTGAACCAGCGCCCGAATGACGGCATCCCAATCGAAGTCTGGAACGGCACAAACGACCCCGGCTTCGGCACCGCCGCGGTGGATCGTTTGAACGAACTGGGCTTCCACGTGACGGACATCAAAGCCGCCGACAAGCTATATGACCATACGATGGTCGTCGATTACACCACCACCAAGAAAGGCAGCGCCATCCCGCTTCTGGAACGCACCTTCGGCATCAACGCAGCCAACATCGTTGCGGAACCCACGAAGGACGGCCCGCGCTATCGCATCATCGTCGGCCCCGACTTCCAAACCTGCTATTACGACGACACTTACGTGCTCGCCCTGCGCGGCAGTGACGAGATCATGGACCCCAGCGTGGCATCCAGCGAGCCGGCCACGCCGACGCTGGCGCTCACGCCCACGCCGCTGCCGGATGACGTCGTCATCTCAGGCACCGAAACACTCACCGAAGCGTTGCCCGCCGCCGCCAGCACACTGGTGACGGATACCGGCGTGAGCATCAGCGTGCCGCTGGGCGACCTGGTGAACGTGCGCAGCGGGCCCGACGTGCGCTACCCGGTGATTGGCCAACTGGCGCAGGAAGAATCCGCCCCGCTCACCGGCCAGACGCAAGACGGCCAGTGGTGGCAAGTTGCCTTCAAGGGTAAAGTCGGCTGGGTGGCTTCGGAGTTCGTGCAAGTGAGCGGAGATTCATCGGCGGTGCCCACTATCAATGCCGCACCGGCTACGCAGGCCATCGTGCCGCCGCACGATGTGGTGAATGTGCGCAGCGGCCCCGGCACGGACTATCGCATCATCACACGCCTGACGGCGGGACAATCGGCCCTCATCATCGGCAAATCGGCCGACGGGGAATGGTGGCAGATACGCATCCACAACTCCGCCGGGTGGGTATCCGCGCCCTATGTGCGTGTGGAAGGGGATACTGCTTCGGTGCCGGTGACACAACCTTAAAAACATGCAGCGTGAAACGTAAAAAGGCGACCCGGCTGCCTTTTTACGTTTCACGTTTCATTTTTCAGCCTATCCTCACGTTTCTTTGTGTCAGGCATCGAGCGGATTGTGTAGATAATAGCCGCATGAAACTGGCGCCTTCTATTTACACCATAGACTTCGCCCGCCTGGGCGAACAGATCAAAGAAGCTGAACAGGCCCAGGTGGACGTGATTCACCTGGACGTCATGGATGGGAACTTCGTGCCAAACATCACCTTTGGCCCGATGGTTTGCGCTGCCGTCAGCCGCAGCACCAGGCTGCCCTGCGAAGCGCACTTGATGATTAACGGCCCGGAGCGGTATTTCGAGGATTACAAAAACGCGGGCGTGTCGCGCATCACCGTACACGTGGAGACTTGCCCGCACCTCTATTCCACCATTCAACAACTCAAGCAGTTGCAGATGCAAGTGGGCATCACCCTGAATCCATTGACGCCGCTGACGATGCTGGAAGAAGTCCTGCCATTCGTAGACCTGGTACTCATCATGTCGGTGGAGCCGGGCTACGGCGGGCAGAAATATATCCCCCAATCGACCAAGCGCATCGCGCGCGTGCGACAGATGTTGGATGCAATCGGCTCACACGCGGAGTTGGAAGTGGACGGCGGTGTGAACCTGCACACCATTCGCGAAGTGCGCGATGCCGGCGCATCTATCGTGGTCGTTGGCTCGGCCGTGTATAACGACAAATCCAGCGTGGCTGATAGCGTGAAGCTGCTGCGCAGCGCCCTGGCAGAATAGAGATTTTTGAAACTTCGTGCTCTTTGTTTCTTTGTGTTAATTGTGATCTTCGTATTAGAAAGCCTTCGATCTCACCAGGACGAATCGGAAATCGTCAATCCAAAATCGAAAATCAATGCACGACCGGGTCCAGCGCGCGGCTGGCCTGGCGCCCAAAGCTATAGGCGGCAGCGGCCAGGCACAGGTAGACGGCCCCTGGAATGAAAGCCTGAATCTGGCTGCCGTGCATTTGCACGATGGCGAACGAGAGATGATACAGCGCGTAAAGGACATAGGTGACGGTCACCACGATCCAACCGCGCAGGAGCGTCGTGCGTTGCATCGCGCCCACGATGGTGGCCAGGCTGGCGACGCAGATGACCGCGCTGAGCAACAGGACGATCACCGCCCGAAGCGTGCTTTCTTGCGTGGTCACCCCCAGCGTATTGGCCGTCGTCTCGGGGTTGGAGATCGACTTGGCGATGTCTACCGCGTCGTTCCCGCCCAGGAAGGCGAAAATGGCGAACGCCGCGATGGCCAGCAGGCGCACCTTGATCTGCGCGCCTGCAAAACGCTTCTTGAAGTAGCGGACGATTGCTCTAACGATCTTCGTCATAGTTTGGCAAATACTCCTGCCAGCGCTGGATAAAGCTCACGATAGCGCGCATAGGCTTCGGCATATTGGCGGCGCGCGGCGGCATCTTTGGTAGGTTCCACGCGCGTGGTCACCTTCAAGGTTGCGTCACACGCCTGGCGCGCATCGGCCCATACACCCGCCCCCACACCGGCCAGCAGCGCCACGCCGAACGCGCCGCCCTCCGACGAGTTGATTAGCGTGATCTCCGTCTCAAACACGTCGGCCAGGATTTGGCGCCAGACGGCGCTGCGGGCACCACCGCCGATTGCAAGCACGCTATCGATGCGGATGCCCAGGTCGCGGACCAGTTGCAACGAATCGGCCAGGCCGTAGGTCACGCCCTCCACCACCGCGCGCGTCAGATGCGCCTGGGTGTGGCGCAGAGTCAGCCCCACAAACGCCCCGCGCGCCAGCGGGTCGGGATAGGGACAGCGCTCGCCGGTCAGATAGGGCAGGAAGATCAGACCCTCCGCGCCCGGCGGAACGGAGGCCACGTCGGACATCAAATCATCGTAAGAGATTTGAGATTTGGGGTTGTTCCCAGAATCTCCATTCTCTAATCTCTGATCTCTTCGTCCTTGCGAGATGGTATCTCGATGCCAGCGCAGGCTGCCGCCGGCGGAAAGCATCACGCCCATCACGTGCCACGTATCGGGCAGGGCATGGCAGAAGGCGTGCAATTTACCTTCCGGCTCCATCACGAACTTCTCGGACGAGGCGAACACCACGCCCGATGTGCCCAGGCTGGCCGAGACGATGCCCTCGCGCACCACGCCATTGCCCACTGCGCCGGCGGCGTTGTCACCGCCACCACCCACAATTGGGGTGCCGGCGGATAAACCCAGCGCTTTGGCGCCGGTTTCGCTCACGCGCGCCGTCACTTCGTGCGACTCGGCGCAGCGTGGCATCCACTCGCGCGGGATGTCCAGCGCGCGCAACATCTCTTCGGACCAGGTGCGATGGCGCACATCGAAGACCGACATGCCGCTCGCGTCGCTCACCTCGGTGGCAAATTCGCCGCTCATCTTGTAGCGGATGTAGTCTTTGGGCAGCAGCACGTGAGCCACCTGCGCATAAATCTGCGGCTCGTTCTCGCGCACCCACAGAATCTTTGGCGCGGTGAAACCGGGCAGCACCACATTGGCCGTCAGGTCCAGCACGCGCTGTTTGCCGCCCGCCAGGCGAGTGATTTCGTCGCACTGCGCGCCAGTGCGCTGATCGTTCCACAGAATAGCCGGGCGCAACACCTGGCCGTCCTTGTTGAACAGCGTCAGGCCGTGCATCTGGCCGCTCAGGCCGATGGCGCGCACCTCCGAGGCAGGGAGATTGGCCTTGCCTAACACGGCCTGGATCGCCTCGCAGGTCCCGCGCCACCAATCGGCGGGCTCCTGTTCGCTCCATAACGGGCGGGGGGTGCTGAGCGGGTATTCCACGGTTGCGCTGGCCAGTGACGTGCCGTCTTCGCGGATCAAAAGCGCTTTCACGCCCGAAGTGCCGAGGTCAATTCCGAGTAGTGCCATGTTGTCTCTCTCCTGGTGAGGGTTGTACCACAGATAAGGTCAAGATAAGATCAAAAGGTGAGGCCGGTGGCCGTCATGTAGGCGCGCAGGCCGAGGATCGCGGTGAGCAGCAGGACGGCGGAGTAGATCAGCAGCGCGCCGCGGTCGTCACGCCCGCGCGTAAACGCAAACGTGGCCGGCACGGCGATCACCACCAGCGCACCATACAGGTAGTGCACCAGCCGGACCGCCGAGCCCAATCCCATGCCGAGCATCACCAGGCCGAGGATGGCCTGCACCACGCCCAGGATGGGGCTGATCGCGATGCCGCCCCAGAAATTGCCGTCGATATAAGCCTGCCCGCGCAAAAACTTCAAGAAGCCCCAAAGGCTGACCACCGTGTTGTAGAGCATCACGGTCGTGGCGATGCTGGCGTGGATTTGGATAATGCCCATGACTTTGTTGGGGGTATTGTAATGGGTTTAGCCGGAATTGATCGACGGTCAGGGCACTCGATATTTGAAGGATATTAGCCGCCATATGCGAAGGTCAACCAACTTACCCAACAGATGGGCATGTGAATGGCGACAAGAGCGACAATCGCAGTTGCAACCTCATGCTCGGTCCCCGGCCCCATGTCCATCGCGGATGGTATGAGGTGGAGAATGACAGTGAGACCATCGCGTACCTTCGGAACCCGTCAGATGCCTCACACTTTGAAGGGAAGCTAAGAATCCGCGAATTGATATAGCTGGGTAAACCTTAGTGACAGGGCAATCTAGCCACTTAACTCGCCCTGTCTTTCTATGCCCAAGTGTAAGGACGCGCAGTAATCAGAATAGTACATAAAAGAGAGAGCCGGGACTATGCCCGGCTCCCACCGAATTCTTTAGAAAAGTGGCCTCTCCTTTTTATCTGATATCTAGCTTGTTAGCCGTTACCCCGCGTAACAAAAAGGCGACTAATAGAGGCATGAGTAGCATCGCTCCTACATTGATAGCTAACGCGGATTTGCCTTGTCCCACGATATGCAGGCTGATCATACACACCGGCACCATGAGAAATGCAGCAATTTGGTAACATGCCGCTAGGAAGTTTACAAGGTTACCTTTATGCGGATATCCACACAAGATAGCTAGCCATCTAGGAAGTTTGACCAGATTTCTAGCCATTTTTGAGTAGAGGAATCCCATTCCCCATACCATAAATATGTATAACCCATAAGCTCTGAGCGACGTAAGGAGTAAATCTAGCATAATTCTTCAGGACAGACTCATTGTTGTAGTAAATTGCCCAGTGTTGTTGCCCATTGAAGCGATAGGTCACCCGCTCCTGCGCTGGTGACCTACCGAGGGATTATCTTTTTGACTCGTATTAATTATTACTGTGCGGCAATATACGCAGTAATAATAAGGCTATTAGAAATACAGCGACGGTGCCTACTCGAAACACAGTGTCAGGGACGGGTAGTTTTAGCACGGGAGCTACAAGCCAGTCCGCCAGCTTCATAAACGGTATTGCCAAAGCCATAATTTGCACAGCTGCAGCATAACTATGGATGCCTCGTCTAGGTTCATTGAGGCAACATAAATAGATTAACCAACGTGGTGCCTGTATATCACCCTCGCCTGCTACTTTCTGAAATAAGTATCCAAACCCCCATATAATCGCTGATGCCGGAATTGTCCGTATCGAAGTCTCGATTGCTTGACTAATGTTCATTGCACTACAGCGCATTACTGCGTATTGATGTGGTCGCTCTGTAACAGTCGTTGCAATAGGACATATAGGAACATTGGAATGATCATTACCATTAACATGACTAAAAGGTATACGATTAGCCCCTTGCCCGCAAAGTACGCTATTAACGTCGCAACCACAGGGAGAATATAGGCAGTGAGCTGACAACAAGCTCCAAGAAGGTTTACATATGATCCCTTGTGAGGGTAACCACACAACACGGCAAGGAACGTCGGAAACCGGACTCGATTTTTGGATAATTTTGAGGTAAGAAAACCAGTTATCCATAGAAACGCAACGAGGGGTGAAAACGCCTTCAGGGTTGACAAAAAAAGATTGACCATGTGTATTTAAATTAGAAGTATCTAAAGTAAAAGTGCGACTTACGAGCCAATTTCATTAGCCCGTGCGATCTAAATGCATATTTATGAATAGCAGACAAATTCTTGACAAGCTTAGCGACCGGGGTTCCAGTCGCTAAGCCCGCTGAAGTTGAGTGAAATATTACAAGCAAGATACAAAATTGCCGAATAAATCACTTTGGGATGCGCATCTATGGGTTTCTATGGTGTAGTTAACTTGCTAACCCAGCTTTGGAACCAATTAGTCGCTGTTGAGACAGTTGACCCTCTACTAAACTCGCCAAATGGATTCCACCAGCTCATATAACGACTGGCATTCTCCCATCCTTGCTGAGCTTTATTTAACCATCGACTCCGTGCACCAAACGTATATGGGGCGTTTGAATCGTGGGCGTAAGTCACAGGCACGCGTTTCTGCATTGCATATGTAAATGAGGACGTTAACAGCCCCATGCCTGTTGCTACTAGATATTCCTTTGAGGATGACAGTTTCCCTTCAAGAGCATCTGTTAGGGCTAGAGTACCAGTACCGCCAATGAGTGTTCCTGAGGCTAACCGACCGATTGGCCCTACTCTTGAGCTTATCATGCCATCAACCAAACCTGTGGTGACATTCGCTGTGAATTCTGATGGCTTAAATTCGCCTGAGTCACCCCCCATTGCTCAATAGGACGTGAAAGAATATAACCTTCGCCTGCCGCACCCGCACCGATACCACCTCCTACTAGTGTTGCTCCTAGGGTAGTAGCTGCTGCCGCTGCCGTCCCTACTGGTGCCATAGCGGCGATACCAATACCTGTGCCTATCAACCCACCTGCTAATGCACCTGCGCCAGCAGCCAGTAAGGCATGATCAGCCCGTATTTCCTGCCCACTTACTGCCATCGCAATCATATAACTGCCACTCCCAACAATCGCTCCAATAGCTGCTCCAATGAGAGCTGTACAAACAGGGAAGCAATGACCATCAGGATCATTACCTGTCAATGGACGATTTAATACATAGGTGTAGCGATTGATCGATTGTGGGTCACTGGGTTTAGGAACAATCGTATCTGGGCTGATAAAACGGCCTAGTGTGGGAGCGTAAAATCTTGCGCCATAATCCATCAGACTACCGACAGCCCCCACGTTTTCGGCCCTCTGACCTGTGAACGTGCGGTCAGAAGGCAAGTTCCCACTGCTGAAACGTACCTCGCCATACGGGTAGTAGCGCATCTCGCTGACCTTCGCGCCGCTAGCATCAGCCGTCAAGCTGGCACCCCCCAAGTGGTCGCCATAGACAAACGTCAGCGTGACGCCCTCGCGCACCGCTACCTGTTGCCCGTTGAAGCGATAGGTCACCCGCGCAGGGGCCAGATTCATCATCGGGATGCCCAACGATGGGCTACCACTCCCGTCACTGCTCGCACACGCGACGATTGGCAGATGGAGTTGTAAATGCTTTCTACTGCTGATTCGTATCTTCCTGCAAGAAGGGAGCCAGGTATAGTCCCGGCTCCTGTTCATCATTGGCTAACGCTAGGCGATGCTCCGTGGATGAAAGACGCCACCTTATCGGGAAGGGTTCATCACACGCATCCACAGTAGCATGACAGTCACATAAACTACATAAAAGATATTAAAAGCCAACTTACGCCAAGTAACAGGAAAGAAAATATCTGTTATGAACATAGTGAACGGTAAAACGATGGAACATAATTGAAATACGGTGGGCCAGGGAGATATTGTATGTCTCTTGGGAACACCGCATAATAGGCATAGCCAAAAAGGCATGCGAATTAAATTTTCCGTTGTTGTCAATCTCTGTCCAATATAACCCATAACCCAAGTCAGGATACTAAGCGGTAATGTACTTACAACATTGTGTATATCATTAGCGGCTGCCGTGTATAAGTCTGTCCACGTAATCATAAATATTTCCTAAAGAAGAGATAACGAATGACCTCCCAAATGTTACGACTGTTGTTCGGATCGATGACTCCAGTATGTAGGAGGACAATATGCGAGGCTCGATTCTTGATCTGGGAGCACCCACACTCGTATTAGGTAAGAATGGATTGGGGGCTTTTATTCGCCATGCTGCATTCCAGCCTTCCGAAAGGGCTGATGCACCTGCATACACTACTCCTTCACCAATCATGTTTAGCCCATTCACTTTGCGCCCATGACCCATGTCCGACAATGCAGCTTGCGTAGCTCCGGTTAGAGTGTCAACGCCGATGCGCGCAGCCACAGTTCTGCCCAAAGGTGAACCTTTTACAGCGCCGCCAAGTCCATTCGCGGTATATGTCGCCAGGAAGTCAGTTGTGTCAAATTGGTCCTGTGCTACATATTTTTGCGTATACATATAAGCCTCACCTGATGATCCTGCCCCGACGCCTGCGCCAATCAAGGTACCACCAAGTGCAATTGCAGTTGCGCCAGATAAGGCTGTGTATCCCGCCACGATACCTAATCCTGAACCAATGAGAAGACCGGCCCCAGCGCCTGCTGCCGTAGCAATAGCAAACTGACCCGCATCAAAATGCCCTGACGAAATACTTGTTGCTGCGTATGTGGCACCAAATACGACTCCGCCTATTAAGCCACCAACTAAAGCTGTGACACAGAATGGGCAATGTCCTGTGGTGTCGGTATATTTGAGTGGGTTGTTATAAGTATAGGCATATCGATCCAGAGTCTGTGATGCACCCGGTTTCAGAACGATACTGTCCGCCGAGATAAACCTCCCGAGCACGGGCGAGTAAAATCTTGCGCCATAATCCATCAGACTACCGACAGCCCCCACGTTTTCGGCCCTCTGACCTGTGAACGTGCGTTCAGAAGGCAAGCTCCCACTGGTGTAGCGTACCTCGCCATACGGGTAGTAGCGCATCTCGCTGATCTTTGCGCCGCTAGCATCAGCCGTCAGGCTGGCACTCCCCAGATGGTCGCCATAGACAAACGTAAGCGTGACGTCCTCGCGCACGGCCACCTGTTGGCTGTTGAAGCGATAGGTCACCCGTGCAGGAGCCAGGTTCAGCAGCGGCTCGCTCAGGGAAGGGATGCCATTGCAGCCTGAGCAGAAGACCACCGGCAGATATAGCTTGTGCGTGTACGTCGGCGGGAGTGTGCTCGGGGGCACCACCATCTGCGACGGGCCAGTCACCTCATAGTCTGTGTTCACGTAGACGGTCGTGCCCTGCGGTCCGATGCGCTTGACGCGGGTTCCGTCCGCATCATAGAAATACTGTGTCACCTGCCCGGTGGTGGTGTTCGTCACCACGACCAGATGATTGTCGATGTCCCACTGCTGCTGGTAGGTGACGAGTTGCGTCCCACTCATCTCCGTGCGTTGCGTCATGTTGCCATTGGCATCGTACTGGAACGAGGAACCATCCGAGAGCGAACGGACGGCGTGTGGTTGGGTAGCGCCATAGGATTGCGTGACACCCGCCTTGCTGACGAAGTTGCCGATGGCGTTGTAGCTGTAGCTCTGTGCGTAAGCCCCTGACGCACTGACCAGGCGATCCAACGGATCATAAGTGAAGGCTTCCGTATTCCCCTGGCTGGGCGAACGATCTCTCAGCGTGCTGACGTTGTCCACACTGTCATACTCATACACCAGGTTCATCAGGATCGTGGCGGTCTCTCCGGTCACCCTAGGGCGATTGCATTTGGAAATTTAAGCCGCGCCGGCCTGGAGCACCTTGAGCAGGTAAGCCTGGTCCAGCGCGGCGGTGAAACGCTTGCCCTTGAT
>DAOUFG010000179.1:0-18507 GCA_034430115.1 Thermoflexales bacterium
CGGGCCGGCCGGCGGCGCGTCCATCCCGCACGCGCACGCACAACTGGGGCTGGCGCGTTCTTCGCACTATGCGATGGTGGAAGGTCTGCATCGCGCCGCGTTGGGCTACCGGGCGCAGTATGGCACGAACTACTTCGATGACCTGTATGCCGCCCACGCAGATGTGGGGCTGGGCTTCACGCGCGGGAGCGTGCGCGGGTTGGTGTCACTCTCGGCGGTGCGCGCAGGGGATATGTGGCTACTGGCACCCGCCTTCGACGATGCGCTGGCAGATGCCCTGCACGACGTCTTGCGCACCTATGTGGAGCGCGCCCAACTGCGCGGCTTCGACATCGCCGTGTTAATGCCGCCGCTATACGAACCACAAACCCGTGAGGTCTGCGAGACCTCACGGGTTTCTCTCGTGGAGGATTGGTCCGGCTTTCCCGTCATCGCGCGCATGGTGGATCGCGGTGCGCCAGGAGCGGTCTCATCGGACTTTGGGGCGATGGACATCTTCGCCCAACGTGTGATCGGCGCGGACCCCTACGCCACGCGCGAGACGTTGCGGTTCGATGGAAATTAAGCGCCGATAAACACAGATGAACGCGGATAAAACCTCGCGTTCGTCTAGTTCTCAGGGTTATGACTCGCGGCTCACTCAGCCGCCCCACCATCACAGCCCTGGTGAGCAAGCAGGCAGAAACCTTGCGGGGGCTTTTCTATAGCTGAAGCTTCGTTTCTTTGTGTGAGAAAGCCAAAAGACACTCGCGCGATTCCGCCCTGTGGCTACAATAGGCTTATGACTACGGAGCAAGTTATCGCTGTTGACCTGGGTGGCACAAGCATCCGCGCTGCACTGTGCAATGAAGATGGTCAGATCCTCAAGCGCGTCAAAACGAACACATTGGCCTCAGAAGGGCCCCAAGCTGTCATTGGGCGCATTGCGCAATCGATGCGCACAGTAATGCCCGATACGGGCAAGGTGCGTGCGGCGGCAGTCGCATCGCCGGGGCCGCTCAACCCTTTCACCGGCGTCGTCATGTACGCGCCCAACCTGCCCGGCTGGCTCGACGTCCCGCTGCGCGACATTCTGCGCCGCGAGCTTGGGCTGCCGGTGGAGATCGGCAACGATGCCAACCTGGCCGCCTTAGGTGAACAGCGTTTCGGCGCCGCGCGCGGCGTGAAGGATATGACCTATATCACGCTTAGCACCGGCATCGGCGCGGGGGTCATTTTGAATAACCAGCTCGTGCTGGGGATGAATGGCCAGGCGACCGAAGTGGGCCACACCGTGATGGACATCAACGCCAGTTGGCTGCACGGCGGCGTGCCGGGCAGCTTCGAAGGGCTGGCATCGGGCACAGCCATCGGGAAGCTGGCTCAGCAGAAGCTCCGTGAAGGGACACCCTCACGCATCCTCGACCTGGCCGGTGGCAAGATCGAGGCCGTGTCGGCGAAAGAGGTCAGCGACGCCGCCCATGCGGGCGACGAACTGGCGCTGCAAATCGTCGCATACGCGGCACGCGTGATTGGGCTGGGGTTCGTGAACGTGTTTCACCTGTTCGACCCGGCCATGATCGTGGTCGGCGGCAGCGTGTCGCTCATGGGCGATATGCTGTTCGACCCGATCCGCGCCACAGTTCAGAAGTATGTCATGCCGCCCTATCGCGGCCGGCCGATCGTGCGCGCCCAACTGGGCGACGACAGCGGCCTGATGGGCGCGGCAGCGCTCGCGTTCGACATCAAGGAGTAAATCCATGAAGAAGTCCCCTATTTCCATTCAACTTTATTCCGTTCGTGAAGAGGCCGCGCGTGATTTCGTAGCCGCGTTGAAGAAGATCGCTTCTTTCGGCTACGTCGGCGTGGAGCCGGCCGGCTTGCACGGCATGGCCCCCAAAGACGTGCGCAAAGTGTTGGACGACCTGGGTCTGAAGGTCAGCTCGATTCACGGCGCGCTGCCCACGCCGCAGACGGTGAACGAAATCGTCGATACGGCCGGCGCCCTGGGCTATACCTTCCATGTAGCCGGGTACGGGCCCGACAAGTTCACCACCGAGAGCGACACGCTCAAAGCCGCCGACGACTTCCAGCGCGCTGCCGAACTGCTGAAGCCGCACGGCTTGCGCTTTGGTTTCCACAATCATTATTGGGAGTTTGATCACACCTTCAACGGCAAGACGCCCTATCAGACGCTGATCGAGCGCGCGCCCGATGCCTTCTCCGAACTGGACACTTACTGGTGCAACGTGGGCGGCTCCGATGCCGCCGGCATCGTGCGCCAGTATGGCAAGCGCATGCCGCTGTTGCACATCAAGGACGGCCCACTGGATCGCAACCTGCCCATGACCGCCATCGGCGAGGGCAAGATGGACTGGCAGAGCGTCATCGGCGCCGCCGACGAATCGACCTTGCAGTGGTTGATCGTGGAGTTGGATCGTTGCGCCACCGATATGTTCGAGGCCGTGCGCAAGAGCGCCGCCTACCTGGCCAGCGCCGGATTTGGCATCACCCGTTAAGCAGGTTCAGCGTCCAGGCTTAGAGCACCTTACGGAATGACATGAGGAAGCAATCGCTCTGAGCTTGTCGAAGGGTAATCATGGTTCGACTGGCTCACCATGATTACTTTCGCCCGGGGTAAACCTGCAAGGCGCCATATCGACACATACGCCGGACCTGGTCATCAGGTCCGGCGTTTTGTATAAACTTAGAGGATGATCTTCACGCTTCACTTCTCGTGAGGCGTATCTTGTGATGCGTTCTTCATCTTGAAGCGCTTTTCAAAGATCAACGCGCTGAAGCGTTGCAGCGTAGCGCCGTGCTTCCAGCTACCAGGCGGCAGATCGGCCTTATCGCACAGGGCTTCCAGGAAGGTCTCGCGGCTCCAACCACGTTCCGTGGCCACCTGCGGCAGCAGCAGGCCGCGATGCCCGCTTTTGGTGATCAACAGCCCGTGTTTGCCGATCTCGATCTCCTGCACATCCTGCACGCGCTCCAACGGCGAAAGCACCGAGATTTCAATCTCGATGTCGTCCATCTCGTTCAACGTGACCGGCAAGAAGCGCATGTCATATTCCGCCGCGGAAATGGCCATTTGCTGCACCACCTGGTAGAGCGGCAAATCGGCGATGATATGCCCCACACAACCGCGCAGGTCACCATGCCGCGAAAGCGTGACAAAGGCGCCGGCTGGTTGCGCCAGTTGTGGGTCGGCCGGGCGCAGCGCGGGGATGTCGTGCGTCTTGAGATACTGGACAATCGTCTGGTGGGCCAGGTCCAGTAAGGTGTTACGTTGCTGTTCGGAGAGTTCCATAGACACCACTCCAACGAGTTTCTATATCAGTGTAGCACCGAAACAGTTCCCCCAGCACGCCACCTGGCGTGGTTGCGGAGTACTCAGGGCTTTAAATACATTGACCCTGACCACCGCGTTCAACCCACGCGGCTCGTATAATGAACGCCAGATGATTCGTTGACCCATTTATTCGTTGACACGTTGACTATGTTTTACTCCCTGGTACATTGGATTGCCCAGTTGCTCATTCGTGCTGTCGCCCGCGTACACGTGGAGGGCGCGCAAAACTTGAGGACACCGCCGCCATTCATCCTCACGACGAACCACCTGACAAGCTGGGACCCCCCGCTCATCCTGGCTATGTCGCCCGCCGGCACACGCCTGACGGTGCTGGCAGCCGATAAATGGCGCAAGGTGCTGCCCATCCGATGGCTCTTCAACGCGCTGGGCGGCATCTGGGTGAAGCGCGGCGAGGTGGATCGCGTTGCGTTGCGCGCGTGTCTGGCCGTGCTTCAGCGCGGCGGCGTGATGGGCATGTCGCCCGAAGGCACGCGCAGCCGCACAGGTGGTTTGCAGAAGGGCCGCTCCGGCGTCGCTTACCTGGCGACCAAGGCAAACGTGCCGGTGTTGCCCGTCGCGCAGTGGGGCGTGGAACAGATTGGCCGGAACCTGCGCCACTTGCGCCGCACCGACGTCTACATGCGTGTGGGTGAACCCTACCGCATGGACCCGGCGCTGAACCACGAAGAGAACACAGATCGGCTTATGCGCGTCATCGCCCGGATGTTGCCGGAACAGTATCGCGGCATCTATAGCGATTTGTGATTTTCGGTTTCCGATTTTGGATTGCAATCTGCCGCGGGTATCACGGCTTCGTACTCACCCGTATGAATCCGTGAGATCCGTGGTTAATCTCTCATCTCCAATCCCTAATCTCAAATCTCCCTCTAACTGACGCGCGGCACACGCGGGAGGATGGCCGAGACGACCTCATAGTTGATCGTACCGATGCGCGCGGCCACATCCTCGGCGGTGATGGCCTGCCCGCCCTGGTGGCCGATGAGCACCACCTCGTCGCCAGTGCGCGCGCCGGGGATATCGGTCACATCGACCATCGTCTGATCCATGCACACCCGCCCAACGATGGGCGCACGCTGCCCACGCACCAGCACCTCGCCGAAGTTCGCCGGCCCGCGCCGGAAGCCATCGGCATAGCCCACCGGGATCACGGCGATCAGCCGATCCGTCGGGCAGTGATAAGTCGCCCCATACGAGACAGGGTGCCCGGCCGGCAGGCGCTTCACTTGTGCGAGCGTGGTCTTCCAGGCCAGGGCCGGGCGCAGGTTCAACGCCTGAGCCTCCGGCGGCAATGGCGCGGGCGCGAAGGGCGAGAGGCCGTAAGTCGCCAGCCCCACGCGGACCATGTTCAGACGCGCTTCGGGCATAGTGAGCGTGGCCGCGGAGTTGGCAGCGTGGCAGTAACGAATTGACGATCCAGCCGTGGGCGATGAATCTTGAATCTCCAATCTCCAATCTCTATTCCCCAATCGCCAATCGCCAATCTCGCGGATGACGCCCAGGAAGCGCTCCAGTTGCACGTGGGTGTAGGCAGGGTCTGAATCGGCACACGAAAAATGCGTGAAGATGCCTTCGATCTCTATACCCGGCAACTGCGCCACCTCACGCACGAACGCCGCCGCCTGATCGGGCAGCAGCCCCAGGCGGCCCATCCCCGAATCGACCTTGATGTGCACTTTGGCGGTGCGGCGCAGCTCCAACGCCGCACGCGAGAAGGCGCGCGCGATGTCCATGTCATAGAGCGTCACCGTCACGTCGCGCATCAACGCCTCGCGCGCGTGCCAGGCCGGCGTGTAGCCCAGGATCAGGATCGGCTCGTCGATGTTGGCGGCGCGCAGAACAGTGGCCTCGTTCAACGACGCCACGCCGCAATAACCGGCGCCGTTATTGAGCGCCGTGCGCGCCACTTTGACGGCGCCGTGCCCATAGCCATCGGCCTTCAACACGGCCATCAGCGTCACGTGCTCACCGACGAGTTGCTTGATCTGGCGCACGTTGTGCGCGATTGCATCCAGGTCCACTTCCAGCCAGGTGGGGCGGGCCGGTTTGGCCACCCGCACCGACTCCCAACCCGGTTCCTGGCGCGCCAGCAGCCGGGCATCTGCCGGGTTCGCCAGCAAGGCCGCCACGATGCGCTCCATGCGCGCGCTCGTATCGCCCTTCACAAGCACCACGTCGCCCGCGTGGGCGCGCTGGCGAATGTAGTCGATGGCGTCGCGCACGATATAGGTGGTGCAAACGCGGGCGGGAGGCATGCCGGCGTCCAATGCCGCATCGGCGATGTGGCGAGCCAATTCGCCATAAGTCACCAAGTGCGTATGCGCGCCCGCGTGAGCGGCCACGAACGTCCCTACCTCGCGATGCAGACGCACACTCTCGTCGCCCAATTGATCCATGTCGCCCAGCACCAGGAAGGTGCCCGCCTGGCCCATCGTCACTTCGAGCGCAGCTCGCGTGGAGGCGGGGTTGGCCGAGAAGGTATCGTCGATCAAGCTGCAGCCGTTCACACCGCGCAACGTGTGCATGCGCCCGGCCAACGCAGGCAGATGTTGCAATGCCGAAGCGATTTCCGCCTCGGGCACGTCGAAGTGACGCCCCACCTGCGCTGCAATGGCGGCCGAGAGTTCGCGCGGCGCGCTTGCCGAGACGCCCATCACCTGCGCATGCGTGTGCCGGCGCATGTCCCACACGCGCGCGTCGTCCTGGTTCAAAATCGCCAGCCCCGTGGGCGGTAGCGCTTCGATCAACGTCACCTCTTCCTGGGCAATCCGGTCTAACGAACCGAAATAGGCCAGGTACTTCTCGCTCACGCGCGTGACGATGCCCACCTGCGGCGGGGCGATGGCGGTCAGTTCGCGGATTTCGCCGGGCGCGTCGGTCGCCATCTCCAGCACGATGATCTGATGGTCGTCTTCCAGCGCGCCCAGGGCGATTGGCACGCCCAGCCGCCCGTTGAAATTAGCCTGGTTGCGAAAGACGTGATAGCGCCGCGCGAGCACGGCCACGATGGCCTCGCGCGTGCTCGTCTTGCCCACTGTGCCGGTGACGGCGACGATGGGCAACTGGCGTTTGTGCACGATGTAGGCGGCGTAATCGCTCAGCGCCTTGAACGTGTCGGGCACGCTGATGAGCGGGAGGCCCTGGTGCGCCATATCCAGCATGGGCAGGCGCGCTTCGTCCACCAGCGCGCCGGTGCAGCCGCGCGCCAGCGCCTCGTTGACAAAGTCGTGCCCATCGCCGCGGTCGGTCTTGAGCGCCACGAACAGCTCACCCGGGTGAGCCCGGCGCGAATCAAAGCAGAAACCAGTGAAGGAATCCGCCGGAGAAGGAGCCGTTTGAAGTGTGTGTGTCGTCGCTGCGAGCAAGTCGGTCAGTCTTATCATCGCTCACAACGATACAACTTTTCTCGGCCAGACGGTCTACGCCCGGTGGGCGATCATCCATCCGCGAAGCTGCGCGAATGAGCACGAATAATCAGAAACCCGGTGTCTGGCGATGAGTACATCGCTTGAGATACCGGGTTTCTTTATGCGCATCCCGGAATCAAACGCGCGGCACGCTCACTTCAACACGGCGCCCTGGCTGCCGCTCGTCACCAGGCTGGTGTAGCGGCTGAGGTAGCGAGGCAGGTTCTGCCGCACCACCGGCTTCCAGTTCGTCTTGCGGCGCGCGAGTTCTGCATCGTCCACGTGCAGGGTCAACGCGCGGTTGGGGATGTCCACGGTGATCAGGTCACCTGGCTCGATCAAGGCAATCGGCCCGCCCGCGGCCGCCTCTGGGCTGACGTGCCCGATGCACGCGCCGCGCGTGCCGCCGGAGAAGCGCCCATCGGTGATGAGCGCCACGCTGCCGCCCAGGCCACGCCCCATCAGGTATGACGTAGGGCTGAGCATCTCCTGCATGCCTGGGCCACCCTTCGGCCCTTCGTAGCGGATCACCACCACGTCACCGGCCTTCACCTTGCCCGCCAGGATGCCTTCGCCGGCTTCTTCCTGGCTTTCAAAGATCACCGCCGGGCCGGTGTGGGTCATCATTTCGGGCTTCACGCCGGCGGCCTTCACCACGCCGCCTTCGGGGGCCAGGTTGCCGAACAGGATCGCCAGGCCGCCTTCTTGGCTGTAGGGATTATCCAACGAGCGAATGCAGGCCGGGTCTTTGCTTTCGCAGCCGGCGATGTTCTCGCCCACCGTCTTGCCTGTGACGGTGATGCAATCCAGGTTCAACGCGCCCGGCTTTTTGCTCAGCTCGTGCATGATGGCGCTGATGCCGCCCGCACGGCCCACGTCTTCGATGTGATAGGCGCTGGAGGGCGACACCTTGCAGATGTTGGGCGTGCGGCGGCTGATCTCGTCGATGTGCGAGATGGGGTAATCGATGCCCGCTTCATTGGCAATGGCCAGCGTGTGCAGCACGGTATTGGAGCTGCCGCCCATCGCGACGTCCAGCGTGATGGCGTTATCCAGGCTCTTTTCGGTCACGATGTCGCGCGCGCAAATGTTCTGCTCCAGCAGCCACAGCACCTGCTGGGCCGCCCAACGCGCCAGCGCTTCGCGCTCCGGGCTGAGCGCCATCGCCGTGCCGTTGCCCGGCAACGCGATGCCCAATGCCTCACACAGGCAGTTCATCGAGTTGGCGGTGAACATGCCGCTGCACGAACCGCAGGTGGGGCAGGCGACGCGCTCCATCTCGGCCAGGCGCGTTTCGGTCATCGTGCCGGTGGATACCGAGCCGACCGCCTCAAATACCGAGATCAGGTCCACGGCGGTGCCGTCGTTCATCTTGCCGGCATACATCGGGCCGCCCGAGACGAACACGGTGGGGACGTTGCAGCGCATCGCGCCCATCAACATGCCGGGCACGATTTTGTCGCAATTGGGGATGCAGATCAACGCGTCGAACTGATGCGCGCTGACCACCGTCTCCACGCTGTCGGCGATGATCTCACGGCTGGGCAGGCTGTACTTCATGCCCACATGGCCCATGGCGATGCCGTCGTCCACACCGATGGTGTTGAACAGGAACGGCACACCGCCCGCCGCGCGCACCGCCTCTTTGACAATTTGGCCGAATTTGTCGAGGTGAACGTGGCCGGGGATGATGTCGATATAGCTGTTGGCAATCGCAATGAACGGCTTGCCAAAGTCTTCTTCTTTAACGCCGGTAGCGCGCAACAAACTGCGATGCGGGGCGCGCTCCATGCCCTTCTTGATCGTATCCGAACGCATTGGGCGATTGGCAAATCGTCCGTTGCCATGTGTGTTATTTACAGTGGACATCATCCTCTCCTCTCAAATTTTGTGGATAATGGAGATTCATTATAAGCACATGGCATTTTTCACTGTTGTCTTCATCGCGATCGGTTTGGCAATGGATTGCTTCGCTGTTTCGATCGGTGTCGGAACCACTCCCCACTCGGCTGTCCGGCGTTCGCGCATCCGTTTGGCATTTCACTTCGGCTTTTTCCAGGGCTTGATGACGCTATTGGGCTGGCTGGCCGGCAACACGCTCGCGACGTTTATCTCCGAGATCGATCATTGGGTCGCGCTGGTGTTGTTGGGTTATGTGGGCATCAACATGATCCGTTCCGGGCTGAACCCCGAGAGCGAGTGCTATGCGTGCGACCCTTCGCGCGGGCGGAGGATGATCATGCTGTGCGTCGCCACCAGCATCGACGCGATGGCCGTCGGCCTGAGTATCGGCATGTTGAAAGTGGACGTGATCTATCCCTCCATCGTCATCGGGGTGATCACCTTCGGCCTGTCGCTGGTGGGTCTGCTGTTGGGCAAGCAACTTGGCGAGCGCTTCGGCAAGCGCATGGAAGTGGTCGGCGGCGTGATCTTGAATGCCATCGGCCTGCGCGTGCTCTTGACGCACCTTTTCTGAGCTTGAACAAACGAACAGCCAAGAAGCGAAGAAACAGCAGGATTTCCTGCCCTCTGTGGTGAAACCATGCTTCAGCTACAATCGTCCACGTGATTGCTCAACGCCTCATCCAACACATCCGGCGCGGGTCCATCGTCCGGCTCGTCGTGATGCTCTTTGCCAGCCTGTGGCTGACGGGCTGCGGCGGGCTGGTCAACATCGTCACAGCCACGCTGGAGCCGACGGTGCCCCAACCGCCAACGCTGACAGCGGCACCGGCCACCAGCACCGAGACAGCCACCGCCATGTCCGCGCAGGTCACCAACCCGACCAAGACGCCTAAGCCAACCCGCACGCCGAAGGCGAGCCAAACGCCTAAAGCCACCAAAACACCCAAGGCGACGAAGACACCCAAAGCGACCCGCACGCCAAAGGTAACCGTCACCGCCACGGCGCTGCCCGACACGATCGACGGTTTCCGCGTGGTGACGCCCGCCGACTTGCCGCCTGAAGCGCGAGACACGCTGGACTTGATCGCGCAGGGCGGCCCATTCCCCTATTCGCAAGATGGCGTGGTGTTTCAAAACCGTGAGGGCTACCTGCCGAAAAAGGCGAGCAACTACTATCACGAATACACGGTGATCACCCCCGGCTCGCCGGATCGGGGTGCCAGGCGCATCATCACCGGCGGCAAAGGTGAAATCTATTACACCGAAGACCATTACGCCACGTTCGTGCGGGTGATCACATCATGACCAGGTTTCAAACGCTGCTAAATGAGAACAAGCCCGGCATGTACCGCCTGCTCGTGCGCACGCCAGCTGCGGGTTTGCGCGATGAGGCAAGCGCGGCCGGTTGGCAACCCTACGTCGTGGATGGGGCGGCCATCAAAGACAAAGCCACCTTCCTGGCGGCATTTGCCAAGGCGCTGCGCTTCCCGGCTTACTTTGGGCACAACTGGGACGCCTTCGAGGAATGTTTGAATGACCTCTCCGCCGAGGACAAAGCTGGCGCGCTGATTCTCTTCGACGCAGCGGGTTCCTTCGCCAAGGCCGCGCCTGAAGACTGGGCCACCGCGTGCGACATCTTCAAGAGCGCAGCCAGGACACATAAGAAGGCTGGCCGCAAGCTGCTCATCTTCGTGCGCGGCGCAGCAGTAAAATAACCGAGAGGATAACCCTACTTTCTTTGCGGTAAGACAAAAAATAAACAGCCAAGCAGCCAAGCAGCAAAGAAACAGAGAAGCAAAGGGTACAAATAAGACCTCTGCGTTCTCCGCGGCTCTGCGGTGAAACAATAAACTGCAAAGGGATGGACCTGATGCACGAGCAAGTTGAACGATTCCCGGTATCGATGGGCTGGCGGCTGCCCGATGAACAGCGCGTGAAGGTGACCTACCAGGCGTGCGTCGTCTCCTACGAAGAGGATCGGGATCGCTGGCTGGTGCAGTTGGAGCAGCTCACCGATGCAACGCCTCCGCTGTCCCAAATCCCCGCCGAGGCGCGCGCGCTGATCGAACAACTGGCCGGCCAGTGGATCTACGTGCCCGACGATGCGCGCAATGGCATCACCCTGCCCCTCAAATACGAAACGCTCACCCGGCGCATCCGCTACTTCTACGCCGGCGACCCGCGCGGCCCGGCGCGTGGGGGCAAGGGAGAAGGCGAACGGGGATAAAACAGAGGCGGGCAGCAGAGGAGCAAGGGTGCCGGAAGGCAATCGCGTTCTCTGCTTTATCTGTTTTTTCCGTCCTCTATCTTTCGCCCGTCTACGAGCGCCCGACAAAACTGCGACCGACACGAAAGGGCATGGTTCGACAGGCTCACCATGATCGTCTCAAGCTCCTCACTTAATCATCCTGAGCCTGTCAAAGGATGAGCTTGTCGATAGATGAGCCGTCGAAGGGCATCTCGCCGGTCATCTAAAATACAGGCGCGATGGAACAGTGTCGTTATCAGTCACTGGTGTACTACCAGTTCGAATCGTTGGCAGAAAAAGGGCTGCGGCATGGCGTCTTCACGCGCCAGGGCGGCGTGAGCGAGGGAATTTATTGCTCGCTCAACCTGAGCCGCAGCACGGGTGATGCGTTGGAGCCGGTGCGCGAAAACCGCCGGCGCATGTTTGAGGCGCTGGCGATGCGCCCGGAACAGTCGCTCACGTCGTGGTTGGTGCACAGCAACACCGTGCGCGTCGTTTCGGAGGCCGACCTGGGTCAGGACGACGTGCACGCCGATGCGATGATCACGCGCACGCGCGGCCTGGCGCTCACGCTGCGCTTTGCGGATTGTGTGCCGGTGTTGTTCTTCGACCCGCAACGCCAGGTGATCGGCATCGCGCACGCCGGGTGGGTGGGCATCACGGTGGGCGTGTTGCCGGCCACGGTGCAGGCCATGCACGACGCGTATGGCTGCGACCCAAACGACGTCCGCGCCTGCGTCGGCCCATCCATCGGCCCCGACAAATTTGAGGTGGGCGAAGATGTGGCGACCAAGATTCAGGCCGCCGTGCCAGCGCCGGTGATCACTTATCCACGAATTCACACGAATGGGCACGAATCAGACACGAATCCTGTGATAGGAGATGCGGCGACCAAGCCACACGTCGATTTATGGCGCGCCGCCCAGGCACAACTGAACGCCGCAGGCGTGAGCCAAGTGCAAATCGCCGGCCTGTGCACCGCCAGCAACACGGCGGAATGGTTCTCTCATCGCGCCGAGAAGGGCAAGACGGGCCGCTTCGGCGCTGTCATTGAGATGGACTGAGCAGGGGGTGAAATGGAGCAAGGGGGCGGGGGAGCAAGAGCGCTTTCCCCATTGCTTCCTCGCTCCGGCGCTCCCAGGCTCGCTATTCCGAGCAGGCTCCCATATCTCCCTTGCTCCGGTTCTCCCAAGCTCGGTACTCCGAGCAGGCTCCCCCTGCTCAGTGCGCGGGTTGGTAAAGCTCGATGCTGATGCCGTCGGGGTCCAGCATGTAGACGGCCCAACCGCCCTTGCTGGGACCTTCGTCCATATAGACCGGCGCGGAGCGGAAGCGCACGCCTTTGGCCTTCAGGTCTGCATAGAGCGCAGCGAGGTCATCCACATAGAATGCCAGGTGCGAGCTACCAGGATTGTTATTGCGCGTGTCCAGCGGCGTGCCGCGTGGATGGACGTACTCGAAGAGTTCCAGCTTGTGGCTCGTGCCGGGGATCGCCAGGTACGCGCCTTTGATGACGCCGTCGGGGAAATCTACAATCTCACGGAAGTACTGGCTGGTGATATGCGGGCGGATATTCAGTACCTCAAAGCCAAGCAGGTCGTGATAGAACGCGATGGAGCGCTCCAGATTGGAAACGGTGAAACTGGTGTGATCGGCGCCTGTGATTTTCATTTCGTCCTCCAGAAAGGAGATTCTATATAGGAATCTAACCACAGATAAACACGGATGAACACAGATTTTGGGAACCGCTGATGGATAGTATTTGTGTTCACCGGCGTCTATCGGCGGGGAGAGTTGCTACGCAGTGGATTTACGGGTGGTAATGAAACCACAGATGCACACAGATTTAAAGAACGATAGTATCCGCGTTCATCTGCGTTTATCGGCGGCGAAAATCCCGATTCATGAAACCACAGATAAACATGGATGAACGCAGATTTGGCGCGCTGCCAGTGGATACAATCTGCGTGCACCGGCGGCGAGAATTCCGAATGATGGAACCGCCGATGGACGCGGATAAACGCTGATATGACGTTATCGGCACTCATCGCACACGTCGGCGGCTCAAAGCTCAACCAGTGAGTCCCTCAGTAAGAAGGACACATCTCTAATCCCAAATCTCTATTCTCCAATCTCTTCTTACACCGCACCGAGCACCATCGCCAGGATCGCCATGCGCACGAACACGCCGTTGCGCGCCTGGCGGAAGTAGGCCGCGTTGGGCAGCGCGTCCACGTCGGTGGTGATCTCGTCCACGCGCGGCAGCGGGTGCATGATGGCGATGCCCGGCTTGGCCTGCGCCACCGTCTGGCTGCCGATCACGTACACGCCCTTGTACTTCAGGTACTCCTCGGGCGTGGCGAAGCGTTCCTGCTGGATGCGTGTGATGTAGGCAATGTCAGCATCCTTCAGCGCGCCGGTCACCTCGCTGGTTTGATGAACGGTCACGCCGCGCTGCTGCACGAAATCCACCACATCTTGCGGCATCGCCAGCTCCGGCGGCGCGATGTAGCTCAGCGTCACCTTCCAATGCGAAAGCGCCTTGGAGAGCGAGTGCACCGTGCGGCCATTCTTCAGGTCGCCCACCATCGCCACGTGCAGACCGTCGAGCGAGCGCAGGTTATCGCCGCCGGCGCCTTCGCGCTGGATGGTATACAGGTCCAGCAACGCCTGGGTGGGATGTTCGCCGGTGCCGTCGCCGGCGTTGATCACCGGCACCGAGGCGGCATCGGCCAGCGCGCGCGCCGAGCCGGTGGCGGGGTGGCGCTGGGCGATCACGTCGGCATACGATTCCAACATGCGGCCAGAGTCGTAAATCGTCTCGCCTTTGGCGGCGCTGGAAGACGTCTTGGCCTCGGCCACGCTGATCACGCGCCCGCCCAGGCGGGTCATGGCGCTTTCAAACGACAGGCGGGTGCGAGTGCTCGGCTCGTAAAACACGGTAGCCAGGATGTAATCGCGCAACAGTTGCGCCACGTTGTGCCGTTCGCCGCGCGCCAGGCGCTGCTCAAATTCGGCTGCCTGCGCCAGAATGCTCTGAATCTCGTCTTTGCTGAGGTCGCCAATACTGAGGATGTCACGATTTACAAGTGAGTTCATTTTTATCTTTCTCCTGAGGGTGCTCGGCTGGCACTGGGTGTGTGGGCAATAAAAAAGCCTTTGGAAATACCAAAGGCTTTTTTGTCACGATGAGTGAAAAAGGATCGCCCACACGCAATAAATGTGTGTCACGATACCGGTAGAACATCGGTGCGTATTGTACCAAACTGGTGTGGCGCACGCCCCTGGAGTCGCTGTCGATTGAGTTTACGGAGGAGGGATGCACTGAAAACGAAGAGAGGCGACGCTGGCTTTACAGCGTCGCCTCTGCGATCTCACTTGAGGCGAAGAAATAATCGGGCTTATTTCTTCAATTGCTTCAGCAAATCCAGGAACTCTTCGTACTCATCCTCGTCCAGGTGAACGGTGACGATCCCGAAGTCGATATCGTAGAACGTGTCATCCTCCTCGCGGAATTCGATGATGGCAAAGTTCTCCGTCTCAGCGAGCACATTTTCGGGGCTATTGGTGTCCTCTGACATGGGTTGCTCCTTTAAACTCAGAATTAAGCGGCCTGGTAACCGGTACATTGCGAACATTATTATTTACTGCTTGCTCATTCTACATCGCGATGGTTACTTCTGCGCCGTGCGCGGAAACGTCCAGGGCCCAATACCGCGCCTTCAACCCCGCCTGCGCGAAAGCCGTCTGCATAGCCTGGCCGATGCAATCGTGGCCTTCGTGCGCAAAGGCCAGCATGCCCGGCCCCGCGCCGCTCAAAATGACAGCCCTCGCCCCTTGCGCCAGCGCCGCTCGTTTGGCTTCCAGCGCACCGGGGATCAGCGGCAGGCGATAAGGTTCGTGGATGCGATCGGCCATCGCGCGAGCCAGCAGGGTCGCATCGCCGTTGCGCAACGCCTCGGCCACCAGCATTGCGCGGCCGATATTAAACACGGCATCCTGACGCGAAAGCGTTGTGGGCAGCGCCGCACGCGCCTCGCTGGTCAGGAAGTGATAATCGGGCACGCACACCACCACCCTCAGCGGTGGCAATGCGACATGTTGTGACACAATCGTGCTGCCGTCATAAGAAATGAGCAGCAGCCCACCATACAGCGCCGGGCCGACGTTATCGCCATGCCCTTCCACCGCCGTCGCGCGCAGCAGCACGGACTTGGGGTCCACATACCCAAGCTTCAACCCATGCGCAAAGATCAGCCCAGCCAGCACCGCCGTCGAACTGGAGCCCAGGCCACTGCCACAAGGGATATGGTTATGGCAAATGATCTTATAAGATTGGCGACTCGTCACTGGAGATTTGAGATTGGAGACAGGGAATTGGAGATTATCTGCTGCATTCAGCCGCGCAAGCTCGTCGAGCATCGTCTGGGCGATCAGGTTCGTGGGACCTGTGGGCAGCGAGTGAGCGCCCTCGCCGCTGGCCTCCACGCACACGTCGCCGTCGCCGGGCATGCTATGCAGCTCGAACTCATTCCATAAGTTCAGCGCCATTCCCATGCAGTCGAAGCCGGGGCCAAGGTTTGCGCTGGTCGCAGGGATGCGAACACTTATCATTTTGAATATTATTGAAGAATGAAACGTGAAACGTGAGAGGGATACATCAATCACCTTCTCACGTTTCATTCTTCATACTTCATTCTCCAATTTCAATGCTCAAGGCTGAATGACATCGAGTAGCGCTTCGATGGTGGGTTCGATGACGAGCGGCGCGGCGGACAGGCGGATGGCCGTGTCGGGGTCCTTCAGGCCGTGCCCGGTGAGCACGCATACGACGCGCTTGCCCTGCAAATTCAGCCAGCCTTCGCGCAGGCCCTTCATCATCCCGGCCAGGCCGGTGGCGGAGGATGGCTCGCAGAACACGCCCTCGCGCCGGGCGACCAGTTGATAGGCGGCGAGGATTTCCTCGTCGCTCACGGCGCAAATATGGCCGTCGGATTCCTCCAGCGCTTCGGCAGCTTCGCGCCAACGCGCCGGGTTACCGATGCGGATGGCCGTCGCCACGGTTTCGGGGTGCTCCACCACGTGCCCTAACACAATCGGCGCGGAACCGGCCGCCTGTGCCCCCAGCAGGCGCGGGCGCTTGCCGGAGACCTGATCGGCGAAATATTCGCGGAAACCCAACCAATAGGCCGTGATATTGCCGGCGTTCCCCACCGGCAGGCACAACCAGTCTGGCGCGTCGCCCAGGACATCGACAATTTCAAACGCGGCCGTCTTTTGCCCTTGCAGGCGCGCAGGGTTCACCGAATTGACCAGCGCAATCGGCGCGCGTTGCGAGGCCTCGCGCACCATGCGCAAGCCGTCGTCAAACGAACCGCTAATGGAGATCACCTGTGCGCCATAGCTCAGCGCGCCGGCCAACTTGCCAGCGGCAATTTTCCCCTCCGGCACCAGCACGACGCACTTCAACCCTGCGCGCGCGGCGTAGGCGGCCGCCGAGGCGGCCGTGTTGCCGGTACTTGCGCAGATCACTGCCTGCGCGCCATCCGCCACTGCCTGAGTGATGGCTGCCGTCATACCGCGATCCTTGAATGAGCCGGTGGGGTTCAAACCTTCGTACTTCAAATACAGGTCGAACCCGCCGCCCAACGCGCGTGCCAGCGCAGGCGCAGGGATGAGCGGCGTGTTGCCTTCCAGCAACGTCACGGGCGGCACGCCGGTGGCGATGTGGATGCGCTCGCGGTATTGCGCAATCACCCCTTGCCAGGCGTGTGCGATGCGTGTTGATTGGGTTGACATAGCCCAGCATTGTATCAATTTCCGATTCCAGGTTGCGGTTGACGATTGATCTGCTCCACTCACTGGTCATGCTTATAGCAGGTGACAACGCGCAATTGCACGACGTCACGCTCACAAACCCCTCGTTTTCCAGGCATTTTCGCGCGTATTCCGCTCGCGCGCGGCTCGAAAAAAGATCGTCCTCATGATAGAATATCTGTTCTAGACATCTATCATAAGCGGTGCACAAAACACACACGCGCAAGCGTATATTTGTGCGCCAGTCCTATTTTGTGGGAGTAACGTTGATGGCAGAAGCAACAACTGTGACGGGAACCAACGCCGCGAACGCCTATGGCGCAGAGCAAATCCAGGTCATGGAGGGCATTGAGCATATCCGCAAGCGCCCCGGCATGTACGTGGGCGGCAAGGATAGCAAGGCCATGCACCACCTCATCTACGAGGTGGTGGATAACTCGATTGACGAAGTGCTGGCCGGCGTGTGCAATCGCATCGAGGTCACTATCCACCCGGATGAAAGCGTGACGGTGCGCGATAACGGGCGCGGCATCCCGGTTGACCTGCATCCCACCTTCCGCAACAAACAAGGCGAACGCGTCAGCGCGCTGGAAGTGGTGATGACCAACCTGAACGCCGGCGGCAAGTTCGGCACGGGGGCCTATACCGTGTCGGGCGGTTTGCACGGCGTGGGCGTGAAAGCGGTCAACGCGCTGTCGTCGTGGTGCGAAGTGGAAGTGCGCATCGACGGCAAAATCTATAAGCAGGTCTATAAAGAGGGCAAGCCGACCTCGCCGGTGCAGGCGGTGGGCAAGACCAAGCCCAACGACACCGGCACCACCACCACCTTCCTGCGCGACACGACCATCTTCACCGAAGACAACAGCTTCAAGTTCGACCTGTTGGTGCAGCGCTTCCGCGAGATGGCCTTCATCACGCGCGGCGTGACGATTGTCTTTAAGGACGAACGCGACGAGCGCGAAATCACTTTCTACTTCGAAGACGGCATCAGCACGTTCGTGCGCTACCTGAACCGCAACAAAGAGGCGCTACACTCCGTCATCTCGGCCGACAAGAAGGTGGGCCCGATCGGCGTGGAAGTGGCGCTGCAATATACCGACGCAACGGCCTCCAGCGAATATTACTTCGCCAACACGATCAACACGCCCGACGGCGGCACGCACCAGACCGGCTTTCGCAGCGCGCTCACGCGCAGCCTGAACGATTACGCGCGCAAAGCCAACATCCTGAAGGAGAAGGACGGCAACCTGGACAGCAAAGACACGCTGGAAGGATTGACGGCCATCGTCAGCATCAAGCACCCCGAGCCGCAGTTTGAATCGCAGACCAAGGTGAAGCTGATGAACACCGACGCGAAGACGGCGGTGGACCAGGTGGTGCGCGAGATGATGGCCCAATTCCTGGAGGAGAACCCGCGCGAGGCCAAGCAGATCATCGAGAAGTGCTTGATCTCGCAACGCGCACGCGAAGCGGCCAAGGCGGCCGGCGAGTTGGTGCGCCGCAAGACGGCGCTGGAGAGCGGCACCCTGCCCGGCAAACTGGCCGATTGCTCCGAACGCGACCCGGACAAGTGCGAGCTATTCATCGTGGAAGGTGACTCGGCAGGTGGGAGCGCCAAGCAGGGCCGTGACCGGCACTTTCAGGCCATTCTGCCCATTCGCGGCAAGATCATGAACACCGAGCGCGCGCGCCTTGATAAAATCCTCGGCTCCGAAGAGGTGAAGGCGCTCATCTCGGCGATGGGCACCGGCGTGGGTGACCAGTTCAACCTGGAGAAC